>NZ_JAQOSP010000056.1 GCF_030068475.1 Roseofilum acuticapitatum BLCC-M154
TCATATCAAGTCCGGTTTCCGCAAGCGGACATGAAAATTTGTTAAGAAGCGGGCAAGATGCCCGCACTCCTCGAATTCTTTGATATGACTGGAGTGGGAGCATCTTGCTCCCTGGATTTTTAATTAGGGTATTTAAGCGAATTTGATATCACTCGATAATTATTGACCGGGTTTAGAAGACAGCAAGGATGTTGCTAACCAGGGACTCAGTAATAAAATCAGGAACATGCGGGTCATTTGCATGGCAACCACTAAGCCCGTATTACCTCCGATTTCGATCACGGTTGCTGTCATCGAACTGATTCCCCCTGGTGTTGTGCCTAAAATAGCCGTTAAGGTGTCAATCTGGGTGAGTTGATGAAATTGATAGCCAACGCCTAAACAGATGGCGATCAAAATTATCACTAAACCCAATTGAATCACCATGGATTTAAGTAGGGTTTGGGCAACTTGTCGATCAAATTTAAGACCAATGGATAATCCGAAAAGTAACAAACCGAGAGCAAAAATTGGGGCGGGGACATGCAGGGGATAGGGGAGTGTCCAGAAGGTGATTAAGCCCAGGAAAAAGGGGCCTAGAAAGACGGCGGCAGGCAATTTTACGATCCTTCCTAGGACGACACCCAAAATGCCACAGAGAGCTAAAATACTGAGGTTGAGAATGGGATTAAGGGGAGTGGAGGGGTAGCTCAGATCCGGAGAAGGGATCGGTTGACTAATGGTTTCACTCGACCAGAAGGTAACTAGGGAAGGGACAATCACGGATACTAGGACAATGCGTAGATATTGCAGAAAAGCGACGGCGATCGCATCTCCTCCTAAATCTTCACTCAGTGCCACTAAACTCGGCCCTGCTCCGGGAATGCAGCCTAAAAAACCGGTGGCTTTGTCTATTCCAGCCCAACGACTCAGCAGATAACCATTCAAGATGCTTAAGCTTCCGGTAATAAGGATACAACCGAGGAGGGGCAGGGCATAGGTTTGAGCTAAAACCAGGGTGTCTAGGGAGAAGCGGGTGGCTGTGGTCAGGGCAATAATGGCTTGACCGATGATGGATAGAATCGAGGGGAGCGATTGTGCTTCACCTCGAAATAGGGCCCAGATGAGACCAAAGATCATGGGGCCAACGAGCCAGGATACGGGAATATGGAGAGTGTTGAACAGGAAAGCTATAGCTGAGGCGATCGCCCCTAAGCCCATATAGTATAAATTTTTTTTGAACTTCTCCTTAAGTGTTTCCCCAGAGGATATCTGCTCTGGCTGATTGGGTTTGGGAACATCGACCATAGTAGAATAGGTGCAAAGTATAAAGAGAAAGGGGATTTTTTATAGTAAATACTATAGCCAAGGGCTGATTATTCCCCGGTTTGAAGTTCAACTTCAGATGTTCCTTGTAAAGTTTTCAATTGGGTTTCGAGTTGTTCAATGCGCTCTAGTAACCGTTGATTGGTTTCTTGCAGTTGCTTGTGTTGACTGCTTAAATAAGGGTCGCTCTCCCACCAGTTAATACCAATTTCTTTGGCTTTATCTACTGAGGCAATTAAGAGGCGAATGCGGACGTTGAGGAGTTCCGTAGAACCCACGGAAACAGAGATGTCGCCAGCAATGACGACTCCTTTATCGAGGACTCTTTCCAGGACATCGGCAAGGGTGGAACTTTGGCTTGAGGGTAGGGGACGGGAGTTTGCAGGCACGGGAATGGGGGAATGGGGGAGTGGGGGAATGGGGGAATGGGGAAAAAACTTGGTTTTGCCCTTTCCTTCCATGAGTTACTGGGCGATGTATTTGCGCTCTTCATTGAGCCGAATTTTGCCTTGTTCCATTAAATGGCGCAAAATATTTACGGTTTCTATCCGATTGAGTCCAACTGCACTTTCGATATCCGATAGTTTGGCTCCTTGGCTTTGGTGTAAGAAGCTATAAACTTGTTGTGCGGGTTGGGGGGGTTGGGGAGCAGTCACGGTAGGGGGAGGAGCTATTTCAGGATCGAAGAGGGTATTGAGAACCAGGTGAGCGGCTGAAAGGTCTAAGTCGGTGCGGGAGAGAAGGATATCTTCGCAGACTTCGCGAAAGGCTTCTTGATTAAGGGCGATCGCAATTTGATGTTCATGACAGATTTTAGCGATCATCAGGCCCGATCGCAAACCCAAGGTTTTCTGGGTTCCGGTTTTCTGCTGAAACTCCATGACAATATCCACAATAGTTTGCGCCTCTTCTGGGGTAATACCGATTTTCTCCACTAAAATAGCCGTCTGGGTTTCCGCTTCTGGATCGGGCATATTTAAGGTTACCAGGCGGTCTAAAAGGGCATCCTGAGTGGCATGAACGCCACAGTATTCTTCCGGGTTACTGGTAAAAATGGCCCGAAATTGGGGATGAACCCGGATATATTCGGATCGGCTGTTGTTGGGAGGAAGTACCAGCAATTTTTCTTCTAAGGTCGATAACAGCACATTATTGACCTCTGGACGGGAGCGATTAAACTCATCGTAAACTAGGGTAAATCCTTCTTTGGCGGCTAAAGTCAACCGTGAATCTACCCAATTTTTTCGCAGTTCATCTTCGAGTTTGATCACACTGTGAATATAATTATCAACCACTTTTTTTCGGGTATATCCGGATTGGTTGCCAATCAGATCGGAGGTTTTCAGTTCATCGTCCCCGAAAATGAGCATGATGGGGCGACTGAGTAAATCTGCGAGGTGTAAGGCGATGGTTGTTTTTCCTGTTCCTGCGGGGCCGCGTAAATGGACGGAGAAGCCGGACTGGAGATAGCGCAGGGCGCGAGTCGTCAGTCGCTCAATGGTGGGCGTATTGACAAAGCCCCTAGAACGGGCATTGAGTAAGGTGGGCATGGGGTGTTAAGTTAGAGTACGGAATACAGGCGATCGCGCTGAGTCACCATGCCTTTTTTTATCAGCGATCTCAGAGTATCTACTGCTTGTACGCGGTTAATCCCTAGGGCTTCTTCGATCGCCGTTAATCGCGATGAGGGAGATTTCCGTAAGAAATTATAAACCTGTTCTTCTTCCGTGGACAGATTCTTTCCATTTTTTTTATCTCCTGTTGCCGCCTCTGGTACGGGAGCTGGGGATGGAGTGGGAAGAGTTGCCGGGGCAGGTTTCGGTGCAACCAGGGCTGGTTTAGGCGTTGGTGTTGGTTTTTTGGCCGCTTTTGATGGCTTAGATTTAAAGGCAGGTTTTGGGGCGGATGGTGCGGGAATAGCAACGGGAGTATCTCCCCAAACCCATTGGTAAAGGTTCTGGCGATATTCTTTTAAGCTGTGGATAAAGCTATCGAGTTCTAGTTGCAGCACTTGAGCATTTTCCTGGCGCTGTTGACAAGTGCTAGAGAGGGTTTTTTTTACTGCCTTTTGCCTCTCTTCGATCTCTACGATGCGCTCTTGGCGTTTTTGCTCTAAGATTTGGCGATAGCTTTCCATTTGCAGATGGAGATCTTCGATGTACTCGGCTAGATCTTCCTGAAGTTGATCGTAGCGTTGTTTACGAGTCTGACGAGCGGTCTGTAAAAAGGTTTGGGTTTCTGTTTGCAGCCGCTCCATCGTCTCCTGAAGACGGGTTGCGACTTCATCGCTCATCAGAAACCGTTCCGTGGTGCAGGTTTCTAGAAAATCTTCAATCTGTTCTCTGAGTTCTTGGGTGTAAGCTTGTAGATTCGCCTGTTGTTGCTCACCCTGGAAGCGCCGTTCTTTTTCTGCTTGCCCTAAGTCCGAGCGAAACTGGCGCAGTTGCTCTTGGAGTTGTACTGCTGCTGCTTGACGTTGGTCGGTTAAGTTCTTAATATGAATTTGAACTGCTTCCGATCGCCCGCGTGTTTGGGTTTGGCGTTGTTCTCTTTGCGATCGCCATTCATCTATAAGCGCCATAGTCTTTTGATCCCCTCCCCTAGTGAAACTCCGTTTTCCCAGACCGCAGTTCCCACGCTCAGAGGAAATAAAAATGGTTTTCTATTTCCCCTAAGTCTAGATGTACTGCCAGTCAGTGTAATGCTGATGTTAGACGGCAGGAACAGCCGCTTGGGCGGTTAGACCGACTGCTTCAGCATATTTGAGGTAAGTTTCAACCGAAGCAATGACCACACGCGCTTCAATGGCCAGCAGTTCAATTCCCACCAAGGAGACTCGAACCCAAGCATCAATGACAATACCTTTATCAAGGATGCGATCGACGACTTCTCCGAGACTCGATGAAGAGTTTACTTTTTCAACAGCCATAATTATCTTCCCCTGTTTTGATTGGGCAATGGTTCCGAGAGCCAAGCTTGTACCGGTCAGGTCACTGTAATATGGATCACAAGTTACCTAGTAAGAGGCTCATATTCATTCATTTTATCGGACAATGGAGGATTATTCGTCAAAATGCTCTTACACTTTACTTAAATTCACCATTTTCCCTCGGCTTCCTCGCCGAGATTTTACTCCTGGGTTATACCCACCGATCTTTATAATCCTGTATGTCAGAATGAACTCACATCTTCCCAAATCAGCAACATCAGAACTGAGCCACAATGGAACGGCTGCTTAACCAACGATATCAATTTATTAAAACCCTTGGCTCCAACCAGCTTGGCCAAACTCACCTGGTGGGAGATACCCATCTACCGGGCCATCCTCGATGTGTGGTCAAGCAATTGAAGCTTCCCGGTAGTAATCCCAAAACCTTAGAATTCAGTCTAATTTTACTGAACAAGAAGGCGGAAGCCCTTAAAAGTCTTGGCGCTCATCCTCAACTGCCTAAACTGCTCGATTATTTTGAGGATAGTCAAAGTTTTTATTTGGTCGAAGAGTTTATTATTGGTACTTCCTTGCGCGAGCAATTAGAGTCTCAGCCCCAATGGACAGAACCTCAAGTGATCGGTTTATTGGAGGAAGTGTTACAAATATTAGTGTTTATCCATAGTCGGGGGTTGATCCATCGCTCAATTGAGCCAGCGAATTTAATTCGCCGAAAATCGGACGATCGCCTGGTGCTAACGGGATTTGGGATTTTTAAGGAGATTGGCACTCAAGTGATGCGCTCTCAACAACAACTGTTGAAAGCCCAAAGAAATGGATCGGGGGTCTATGTTTCTCCAGAACAAGACCAAGGACAAGCCCATTTTAATAGTGATATCTATTCTTTAGGCATGGTTGGCATTCAATTACTGAGCGGCCAAAGTCTTTTGGAATTATCGGCACTCAGGGGTAAAACGACCCAAGATTGGTACGATGGGGTGAAGGGGAGTCCAGACTTGATTCGGATCTTGAATCGGATGATCGCTCCGGATACGAAGGAACGGTATCAATTGGCGACCAGTGTCTTGGAGGATTTGGCGAATCAGCAAGCGGGTAGTGCGCCCTTAGTGCTATCCGATAAGCCTGTCCCGATCCCCCAAGAGCAAAAAAATCCTGCTTATGAAGAAGCGACTCCGGTTATTCCTGTGCCTCCGTTACATACTAAGCGTTATCTGTTGCCGTTAAGTGTGGTGTTAGGAAGTTTGGTGTTGTTGGGTATCGCCCTGGGATCGAGTCGTTTATCGTTATCGGGGTTGAGAAATTCGGGACTGAAGGAGGCCAAAGTCTATGTGGAAGAGGGCAATTTAGAGAAGGCTTTGGAGAGGTATAATGAGGCGATCGCCAAACAGCCAAAAAATGGTGAGGCTTATTATCAACGGGGTTTGATTCATCAGGATCGGGAGAATCTTCAGTTGGCTCTGGAGGATTTTACCCAGGCGATTTTGCTGGAGAGTCACCTCACTGAGTCTTATTATCAACGAGGTAATATTCGATTTGAATTGGGCGATCGCCAAGGAGCCAAAGCGGATTATACTGAAGCGATCGAGCTTGACCCTAGTTTTGCCCCTACCTATGTAAATCGGGGTAGCGTCTTGTCGGATTTAGGGGATGATAAGGGGGCGATTCTGGATTACACTCAGGCCCTAGAAATTGAGCCAACGTTGGGCGCAGCGTATTTGAATCGTTGTTTATCTTGGTCGAATGTGGGGGATCAGGATCGGGCGATCGCCGATTGCACCCAAGCCATTAATCTAGAACCCACCGATGGCTTTGCCTATCAAAATCGAGGGTTAGCCAGGCGGAAAAAACTGGATTATCAAGGGGCGATCGAGGACTATAATATTGCCATTCGTCTCGATCCCGACGATCCGGTTCCCTATCATAATCGAGGTTTAACGCGGTTGGATTTAGGAGATCTGCAAGGGGCGATCGCCGATTTTTCACGGGCGATCGAGCATAAATCGGATTTTGCTCTAGCCTATTACGATCGAGGATTAGCCCACTTAAAACGACAGCAAGCTGATAAAGCGATTGCCGATTTCCAAAAAACAGCCCAACTCTGCCTGAGTATGGGTAGAGTTGGGTGCTATGAAGATGCAAAATATCAATTGGATCAATTACCCTCTTCTGGAGAGGCTACGCCATAATCCGCCGTCGTCCTGTACCTCCTCTAGGAGCTTCATCTCCTCTACGCTCGTATCCATATCCATAAACCACTTCTGTGGATTCGGATGCCACAGAGAGACTCAGTAATTCAGAGGAAGGAACGGGAGTCATGACGACCGTGTTGACTAAGAGTAGAGGGAAAACCAGTAGAGAGATTGGAGTTTGCATAGAGAGGATTTAGAACGCTTCTATACTCTCTTTACTGAGACCCTAAGTACGATCCGGACGTTTTATTCTATTTTTGTTTTAAGACCACCAAAGTAATATCATCAAAAACCTTCTGTTCTCCAATAAACTGGCGTACATCCTCAATAATCCGGTCACGAATTTGAGTGGCTGAATGTTGCCTATGCTCTTGAGCCAATTGAGTTAAACGCTCTAACCCATACTGCTGATTCTCCAGATTTTCCGCTTCCGTAATTCCATCTGTATAGAGGATAATCACATCATCTGAATTTAAAAACAGCTCTTGTTCATGAATAAATTCACCAATCTGCCAATCTAAACCTATGGGAAATCCTAAATCAAGAGTATCAATCAACTCCAGCTCTCCATTCCCTCGCACCACAATAATTTCTTCATGTTGTCCACTCACTTTCATCAAACCCTCTTTATAGTTAAGAATAGCCAAACTCATATTCTTATGCGAGTTCATCCGTTCTAAGTTTTGACAGAGAGTTTTATTAACCATTTCCAAAAAATGGATCGCACGGGTTTCCTGCATATTTTCCAGGGTTCGCACCACCGTTTGCGCCATCAGCATTAAAACCCCACTTTCCAAACCATGGCCAGTTACATCCCCAATCGTAATCTTGATGCGATCGCCTTCCTGCAAAATATCGTAATAATCCCCCCCCACTTCATCCGCAGGTTCCATATAGCAAGCAATTTCCAAATCTTCCACACTCTCTAATTCTGTAGCTTTTGGCAGCACCATCTGTTGAATCTTTTTTGCCACATCCAACTCGGAACTCAAGCGGAGATTCTCCGAGGTTAATTGTTCATTTAAGGTTTTAATTTCGGCATTCGCTAAAGCCAGTTCCGCCGTGCGCTCTTCAACTTTTTGTTCTAAGTTGCGGTATAGATATGCATTTTCTAGAGCGATCGCCGCTTGCCCAGAAATCACTTGTATAAGATTCACTCGTTTATCCGTAAATGCCCCTGTTATTAAGTAATTTTCTAGATAAACAATACTAATAAGTTGACCTTGATTAACCAACGGCACACAGAGAATTGATTGAGGTTGATGGGTTTGAATATAACTATCCTGAGTGAAATTCCCGGATTGTAACACATTATTCAACACCACACTTTCCTGAGTTCTAGCTACATAATTGACAATAGCATGGCAAACTTCCGTCGCTTCTTCTATGGGCAATTGTTGAAGTACCTCAATTTCTTCAGAGTTAATGTTTCCCGATGCTTGAAGGATTAAATTTCCTCGATCGACAATCATCAAACAGCCCGTTTGTGCCCCAGCATTTTGCAGGATAATTTTCATTAACTCCACCAATAGCTTATCTAAAACAATCTCTCCAGAAATAATCTGATTCGCCTTAAACACGGTTTTCATATCTAAGGTCTTATATAGATTTTTTCCACTAGACGTTTCAGTTATAGTCTTAGTAACATTTAAATTCTGTTGTGCAACAGCACTTAATAAGGTTGAATACTGTCGATTTAAGTAGTTAACTTTCGCTAAAGCACCCCAAAGCATATAAGCATAGCTTGCGTCCTGCATGTACGATTGGGCAATCTTACCTTTTCCCCAGTTTAAGTAAAACTTAGCAGCCAGTTCATTCGCTAGGGCTTCTTCATGAATATATTGATTTTCATGGGCAGCCGATATTGCCCGGTCATAATCTGCAATCGCTTCCGCTTTGTTGCCATACACTCTATGTTTTTCAGCTTGCAACAAATACCATTTATGTAGATGATTACTGGGAGAACACTGCGCCCATTGATTCACCGTTTTTTCGTGAACATCCAGCCGTTCTAAGTAACTATTTTTATTTCCGTCTGAATCCAATGACAAAATAGCTAGATAGGTTAATGCAGCATAGAAATGAAAACAGGGAATACACACCATACCTGTCACTGCATTTTCATAATTATTTTCTTCTGCAATTTTGATATACTCTAATGCAGACTGATAATCTTCAAATAAATAGGCTAAAAGCAACTTGTAGAGATAAAGTAAGCTCAACGCTGTTAATTCTTGATCCTCTTCGTGTTTGGGGATTCTCTCGATTTCATTGTAGACTTCTCCCAGCAGTCGATGGGGTTCAGGAAATGTTTCTCTCAGGTTTATCCCGGTTTGTTGCAGGAGATCCAAATACCCTAATGGAGAAAACTGTTTAATTGAGATCATTAAATGACGATAGTCTAACAGTTCACGGATCATCGGTTCAAGTTCAGTCCCGAATAAGAATCTTTGTAAATAAGAATTGGAGATACTATATCCACAAAACAAAAAATCACCGGTTTCCAAGCCTGACTTATGTCCTTCATATAAAGTGGCACTGGTCTCTCGAAAGTGATCTTTAAAGTGTTGAATATGGTTGCCAAACATATTCAGGACAATAGATTTAAAGTTATGCCAATGAAAACGATCCAGCAAATTCAGGGATAATCGACCAAAGGCATAACCCTCTTCTAATTCTTGCCAAACTGAACAGAGTACCAAGCCATGGAGAACATAGCCGACGACTGAGGCAGGGGAATTGCCAAATTCAAGGGATAGGCGAACCATGGTGATCCCCACCATTGGCAGTAAATCGGGCTTACCTTGGAAAACAGGAGCCAGTAGCATATGTAATATGTTCATGGAGGCCTGGATATGGCGATCGCTCATGATCGGCAGATCGATTAACTCCTCAATGGTTCTGCCTTCGAGTTGTTGATTGAGAGCTTGTAGCGCCTCATTATTTTGCGTGGCATTCATAGAAGCGGGTACATCCACCCCCAATTCCTGTAAGACTTGTCTACCCAAATCCACAGATTCCTGCATTTTACCTTGACCGGTATATGAACTAATTAGCACTTCATAGACCGGGATTTTGTCGAGAATTGTCTGGCCGTGGTGTAAGACTTGATTGGCTCTCTCTTGCATCCGATCTAAATCGGCATTTAAATAGGCTAACTCAGTGCCTGTGATATAAAGCTTTAAAGTTAAATGATATTGACTGTCCCAAGAATGAGAGTTGAGCAAACCAATCCCAGTTTGCACATACAAAATACCCGCACTGTAGGCCGTTGATTTTTTGGCTTTTTCCCCAGCTTGTAAGTTGAGTTGAGCTAACTCTTCTTTTTCGGAGTCTTGTTCAATGAGTGCTTGGCCTAAATTTAAGTGACCGAGGAAATCAAAGAGCCTTTCTTCTTTCTGTTCTTCAGATGAGTTACCCAGGAGTAAGCGGCCAATTTTCAAATGCAGAGCAGCTTTGTCATCTTCAGCAATTAAGCTATAGGCAGCTTGTTGCACGCGATCGTGCAAAAACTTGTAATCTTGAATGAGCAGTTCTTGATCTAATTCGGATACCGTTAAAATTAGCCTAGATTGAATGGCTTTGACTAAAGCTAAAAATGTATCTTTAGGTGATGTTTGGGCAATAATAGATAACGTGGATAAATCAAAATTAGCACCGATACAAGCGGCTAATTTCAAAACGTCTTGAGTGGCTATCGGTAGTTTTCTCAAGCTTTGAATCATTAAATCGACAACATTATCTGTAATGTTGCAGCTTTCTATCTCCTGCTGATTCCACTGCCATTTTTTCTGTTCATAATCAAAGTTGATTAATTTTTCAGAATATAAGTTAAGCAAAAATTGATTAACAAAAAATGGATTTCCATCTGTTTTTTGAAAGACCAATTCAGCCAAAGAATTGCTTTTTTCTAAACTAGACTTTAAGGTTTCACTCAGAATTTGATTCACATGGTGTAGAGACAGATTGTTTAGGTTTATTTCTTTAATTATGGCTTGAGTCTCTCTTAATTCATTGACCATCATCTCCAGGGGGTGACCTGGATTCACTTCATTATCTCGATAGGCTCCAATGAGTAAAAGATTTTGCAAATTAACATCGGACATCATTAATTTAATCAATTTGAGTGTGGCGGCATCTGCCCATTGTAAATCATCTAGAAAAACGACTAAGGGATGTTCGCGACTACAAGTCGCATGAATAAAATTTTGAAATACTAAGTTAAATCGGTTCTGGCTCTCTGTGGCTCCTAATTCGGCTACTGGCGGTTGCTCACCAATAATGAGTTCGATTTCGGGGATGACATCAATTAATACGTTGCCATTGCTTCCTAGGGCTTGCAGAAACTTATGTTTCCATGCTTGTAATTCTCTTTCACTTTCGGTTAAAATTTGCTCGATGAATTGACTGAAGGCAGTTAAGATTGCTGAGTAGGGAATATTGCGCTTAAATTGGTCAAATTTACCGGAAACAAAATATCCTTTTTTTTCGGTAATTGGTTTGTGAATTTCTTGAACTAAACAGGATTTGCCAATCCCTGAGTATCCGGCTACTAAGATGAATTCGCTTTGGTCTTTTGCTCCCTCGAAGGAACTCAGTAGGGTTTCAATTTCTCTTTCTCTACCATAGAGCTTTTGAGGAATAGAAAAATGATCGGAAACATCATTTTGACCTAGGTCAAATGAGAGGATTGTACCGGTTTGTTGAAGTTGATTAAGTGCAGTTTTTAGATCGGATTCTAATCCCCAGGCACTTTGATACCTATCTTCGGCATTTTTGGCCATGAGTTTCATGGCGATATCGGAGAGGATGGGAGGAAGGGATGGGTTTATTTGATGGGGAGGTTGGGGGGCTTTGGCAATGTGAGCATGAACCAGTTCTAATGGGTCTATCGTCTGAAAAGGGAGTTGATGGGTGAGGAGTTGATAAAATAGGACTCCTAGGGAGTAAAAGTCGGTGCGATAATCTAGGGAGCGGTTCATTCTCCCGGTTTGTTCGGGTGAAATGTAGGGTAATGTGCCTTCTAGGGTGTTGGGATTTTTGAGGGTGGGATTTTCTCGACTTAGGGGTGTGGCGATGCCTAAATCAATGAGTTTGAGTTGTTGGGTTTCAGGGTTGATGACGATATTGGCTGGATTTATATCTTTATGAATAATATTTTGGGCGTGTAGTTCTCCTAAGCTCTGAGCAATTTTAATCATGATTTCTAGAGATTGCTCTAAGTTGAGTGACGATGGGTTGAGGAGGTTGGCTAATGGGATGCCGCCAAAGTCTTCTAGGACGATCGCCAGGGTTCTTTGATAGGGTTGTAAGCTGTAGGCTCTGATTGTGCCTTCTAAATTGAGACTATGGGTGAGTTCGTATTCTTGTTTGTAGCGGGTGAGTTCGGCGGCAGTGGGGTAATCTTGTTTGAGGATTTTGATAATGACGGGGGTTCGATCGCTCTGACGGATGCCACGATAGACTTGTGAGTTGAAGCTATCGTAAATTTGAGTGAGGATTTGATAACCAGGAATATCGATCATGACTGAATTTGTGACTGATCCGAAAAGAGTTCTATCCGATCACAAAGAGCGATCGCCAACTCGATAGGATACCTCGATCGCTCTCTATGATTAGTATTATTCTCAATATGGGCGCAGAAGATGTCAATCAGATCGGCACTTGAGTGACGGAAATCTTGCCGGAAAAACAGATATCGACATCGGTTCCCGGAGTACGATCGCGGCGATCGTAATTTCCGCAGTAAATATACTCACCTGCTTCTACCCGATACTGGAGGGGTAAGGGTTGGGTACTCAAGGGACAAAAGACCATTTCCGGTTCTGGAGAACCCGGTTCTAGATGGGGGATATTCACATTCCAGAAGCATCTCGGCTCTAGGGGATGGGAAAACAGCTTAGATAAAATATGGGCTGTCCATTGGCTGGTTCTCTCCCAGTCGATTTCTAGAGGGCGCTTGATCCAGTGGGAAATGGCTATACCGGGAATGCCATGAATGGCGGCTTCCCTTGCCGCAGCTACGGTTCCGGACATATAGACATCAATGCCCATGTTGCCGCCAGCATTGACTCCAGAGAGTACCCAATCAATTTCCTGATCCAGTTGGGGCTGTAATTGGGCGATCGCCAAGCGAGTACAATCAGCAGGAGTACCATGGACTGCATATTCAGTTGGCGATCGCTCCTCCATCTTCAGGGGTTTATGGGTGGTCGTTTGATGCCCACAGCCAGAATACTGAACCGTCGGTGCAACAAGGATACCCTCACCCCCAAGAGCATTCTGGAGAGCGCGGATACCCGGAGCATCAATTCCATCATCATTCGTTAAAATTATCATCCGTCAAAATGGTCTTAATTTCTACCATCGATCGCCATCATCCAACCCACTAAGCCATCTTGAGTGCGAACTCGGACATATTGCCGTCCACCGTAGAAGAATCTATTATTCCAGTTCACAATTATGGGTTCTCCTCGGTAAACGGTGCGGACGCGATCGCCCTGATTATTATAAATCCCTGACGTAACCCCCACTCGTTCGCGGGAACCCCCACGCACCGGATCGTTAAAATCAATTCCTGGAGGGCCAAAAAAACCGCCACCTCCAGGATTTTGGGCATAATTGCTTTCAAACCGGGCGCGACAGCCATTTTTCACCCAAACAAACCCATTGCCAAACCCCCAGTTCCCAACACAAGGGGCAGTAGAATATTGTTCAACTAAGATCGCCCCATTGCGAGTATCCATGGGGCAGTTGGCTGGCTGTGCATCGCGACTCTCGCAGCGCACCGATTGAACTTGAGCGTTAGCTGGTTGCGGGTTAAGCGTGCTTATGCCCACCATTACACCAGAGGAGAGGGCCGCAGTAAGACAAGATTGCAAGACTCGACGCATAGTTGGGTTAATCAACATAATTTATAGAATGCGAGTTGATTTTAACATTGTCTGTTTCTGACGAGGCTTTTAGTCTGGGAGTGCCAGCCGATCTCTCTCATTCGTTTGGTTAAGAGTGCTTTATAATTTGCTTAGATAGCTTAATCGTTTCCCGTTAATTTATCATTATTGCCTCTTAAAATCATGACTGCTTCCAGCTTACAAGAACTGAAGATCCAACTCGATAGTGACAATCTTCGCGATCGCAAGCTGGCTCTGTTAGCTCTGCGCGATTTCTCCCCAACTGAAGCCATGCCTTTGATCAAAAAAGCACTTCATGACCCCAATCAACAAGTGCGATCCATGGCTATTTTTGCCCTAGGAGTCAAAGCCACAGAAGAATCCTTTCCCCTGTTGGTCAAGCTTTTAGAAGCCGATCCCGATTATGGCATTCGAGCGGATGCGGCTGGTGCGTTGGGCTACTTGCGAGATCTTCGCGCCTTTGAACCCCTGGTGCGGGCGTTTTATGAAGATCCCGATTGGTTGGTACGCTTTAGCGCCGCCGTTTCCCTCGGAAACCTACGGGATCAACGGGCCCATGATGTCCTACTACAAGCCCTAGATAGTGCAGAAGTTGTGATTCAACAGGCGGCGATCGCCGCTTTAGGGGAAATCCAAGACCTCAGCGCCGTCTCTGCTATTTTGAAATTTGCTGGATCGGACGATTGGCTAGTACGTCAGCGTTTAGCGGAAGCCTTGGGTCATTTGCCCTGTAGCCAAAGCCAATCCGCCCTCAAATACCTCAGTAAAGACGCTCACCCCAATGTGGCCGAAGCTGCTACCTTAGCCCTAGAAAACCTGACATTCTGACCCAAATCAAGTTTTAATTTTTTCGGCTGTCGCCGACCTAAAAATTTTTAATTGTTAATTTTTAATTTTTAATTGATATCAGCCCCCAGAGCGCTTGACTTTATAGCCTTTTTGTGATAAGAAAGTAACCATTTTTTGCCCATGATCCCCTTGAATTTCCAAGGTTTGCTCCTTCAGAGTTCCTCCCGCTCCACAGTGGGTTTTCAACTCTTTCAACAGAGCAGACAAGGTGTCCTGAGACTGTTGAAACCCTTGCACCACCGTCACCGTTTTTCCCTTGCGTCCCTTACGAGAGACCTCAACCTTGAGGTTTTGTTGATTAGGCGGTACATCAAGATCTACCGAGTCTCGATCCTCGGTTTCCCCATCATACCCAAATTCTTGATAAACAAAGCGATCGCCCGACTTTGACTTACGTTGAGAACTCATATTAATCCAATCTGTAAATGTTTACACTGATTCAATGGGGGTGGAATGTCGAGTCAGTATTAGCATCGGAGCAACCCCACTCGTCCCCAACCGCACCCCCATTTTTAATTTTTTCGGCTGTCGCCGACATGAAAATTTTTAATTTTTAATTTTTAATTTTTAATTGATCTTAACTATTCCCTAACTTCTCCAAAATATAAAATCCACGAATAAAATCCGCCACCACTTCCGCCGTCGGTACAGATAACTGTTGCATTTTCAGAGTCGTGGTTTCACTCGTCTGAAAATAAGCCGCCGAATTAATCAAGCGCTTACCAAAAGACGGATGATAATAAACATTCAGGGAGCGATCGCTAGAATTGGTTAAACTCACCTGAGTGGGCACAGAGAAAAACTCGTCCGAACCGGCTGGTTTCGGCAGATCTGCACCCACTTTCACCCGTGCCACTCGACTCATCACCTGACTGAGAGCCTTACTAATTTGCTTAATGCGTTTGTGGTCTCGAATGGTCAAATAATCTTCCATATCTGGAGAGCGAATAATTTCCATCACTTCCGTAATATTACGTTGAGTTGCCGTAGAATCCTTAAACGGTAAAATCGCTAAATAGGCGATCGGTAACAGCTCCTCATCCCGGTCTAAACGAAAAACCAACGTCGTCCGACGATAGCCCACCTTCACACTCGGCGGATGATTCATCCCCGGATATTGCTGGGCAATATGATAATAAAACGCCGACAACACAAACGCTGCCCCATGATCGAGTTGGGCATCCACCGTAATACTCACCGTAGGCGGAGTCGGATTAAAAAACTGCTTAAACTCATCCGGCGTAAAATGATAAACCTGGGTATGATCCCCATCCGGACTTAAATCCACCCATTCGCAAGCCATACCATCGGTTTTTAAGCCAAAACGGGACACCCCATGGAGCTTGGCCCCCGTTAGCGTTGCCCCACTCAAATCCGCTCCACTCCATTCCACTTGGATTAAATTCGCTTGGGTCAAATCCGCATGAACCAAACTACAATTGACCAAATTCGCATTACTTAAATCTGCACCAATCAAATTAGTTCCACTCAACTTCGCCTCACTCAAATCGGCCCAACTGAGATTCGTTCCACTGAGATCTACCCATCTCAAATTCGCCCCACTTAAATTCGCTCCACTCAAATTCGCTCGACTGAGATTCGCATGGCGTAAATCTGCATCCCGCAAATCTGAACCACTCAAATCTGCCCGTCCCAAGTCGGTTCCATGGAGATTGGCTCCTTCCAGATTCGCGGCAATCATCGATGTCCCCCGCAAATCCACTTCACTCAGATTTGCCCCACTGAGATTGGCTTGACGCAGGGTTGCTTCTCGTAAATCCGCCCCTGTCAGGTTAGCTCTGCTGAGGTTCGCATTACTCAGTTGAGCGCGAATCAGTTCAGCCCGAATCAGTCCCGCTTGAATCAAACTCGCACCACTGAGATCGGCTCGCACTAAGTTGGCTACATTCAGAATAGCTCGGTTAAAATTGGCTTTAGTGAGATTACATCCACTGAGCCGAGCGACATTGAGTTTTGCTTTACTCAAATCAGCCCCTTGTAGGTTAGCCCCACTGAGGTTAGCTACACAGAGATTAGCTCCACTAAAGTTAGCTTCACTCAAGTTAACCCCACTCAAGTTGGCTTCCGTGAGCAAGATGCCCATGAAATCTCTTTCTCCGGCTTCGTACCGATTAAGCACTTCCTCTTCGTCCATGGCGGTTTCCTACAGATTGGTTGAGTTACACTGGCTTTAGTATAGGTTTCCCATCGGGTATGATAGCTGTGATGATGGGGAGTTGGGAGTGGGTCGTCAGCATCCCCAAGGGGGTGGAATGGATAAGTCGATGAAAATAGGCATTGTTGGTTTAGGGTTAATAGGCGGGTCGTTAGGGTTGACCTTGCGATCGCTCGGTTGGCAAGTTTTAGGAGTTAGCCGTAATCCCCATACCTGTGAGGCAGCCGTTGAACAAGGAGTTGTGGATCGAGCCAGTGTTGAGTTGAGCCAATTAAAATCGGCGGGGATCATTTTTATTTGTACTCCCATTGGTTTAATTGTTCCGATCGCCCAACAGTTATTTCCTTGGCTCTCTCCAGCCACAATTGTAACGGATGTCGGGTCAGTTAAAACCCCAATTGTCGAGTCCCTGGCCCCAGTTTGGCCCAATTTTGTGGGCGGCCATCCCATGGCAGGAACGGCAGAACAAGGGTTAGGTGCAGCTCAGTTGGGATTATTTGAAAATCGTCCCTATGTTCTCACGACCGTGGAGACTACCCCACCCGAATCTTTAGAGCGACTGACCCAAGTGGTGCGATCGCTACAATCAAGAGTCTATCATTGTTCTCCCCAAGACCACGATCGCGCCGTCGCCTTGATTTCTCATTTACCCGTTTTTGCCAGTGCCAGCTTAATTGCTACCTGTGCCGATCAACCAGTAGACACCGTAAGGGATTTAGCCCAAAAATTAGCCAGTTCTGGCTTTGCCGATACCAGCCGCGTGGGGGGAGGTAATCCAGAATTAGGGCGGATGATGGCCGAATATAACCGAGAGGCTCTCAAAGACTCTCTCCTCAGTTATCGCCAAAATTTAGATCGAGTCCTCACCTGGATTGAAAACGAAAACTGGGCCGCCATCGACGGGTACTTACAGAACACCCAGCAAGAGCGACCCAAGTTTTTGTAGGGCATGGGGGAGTGGGGGAGTGGGGGAGTAGGGGAATGGGGGAATGGGGGAGTGGGGGAATGGGGAATAATCTCCCTATCTCCCTATCTCCCTATCTCCCTATCTCCCTAACTTGTCTGCCCAGGGACTAAATTTTCCGCACCTTTAACCACTTTCATCGAGGTAATGCGATCGCCTTTTTTCAGCTCTCGCAAAACTTCCTTACCCTCAACCACATAACCGAACACGGCATAGCGGCCATCTAACAAATTTAAGCCCGCAGGAGTCAATTCCGGTTCAAACAGGAAGAAGAAAAACTGAGAGGAACCTCCATTGGGATCATTATCCGGGCGAGCCATGCCTAGGGTTCCATAGGCAGAAAAGGGTAAAACTGGGTCTTCACGGTAGAGGCCAATTTCTTCTAAGGTAAACCCATAAATCGGCTCTACTTCACCTTGAACCCGAATTTCTAAGGGAATTGTCCGATCTTCCCCTGTCTGGGGATCGACAAACCCATCTTCTGGGCCAGGAGGATCTCCGAGTTGCAGCACATAGGATTCTTCTGCACGGGTGATGGGTAAGCCATCATAAAATCCTTTAGCAACTAAATCCACGAAATTGCCCGCCGTTACTGGAGCATTATAACCATCGATAACGGCTGTTAAGGTTCCTTGTTCCGTTTCAATTTCTACGGTTGCCCGGCCTTTCAATTGGGGTAGGGCACTATATTCAGAGGGCACTTCATAGGGAAACCCTTGCACCATCAGATTTTCTAATGTCTCGACTTCAGAGAGGCAAGTCTCTTGTATAGGAAATGCGGCGGTTTTGTCTTGTTCGGCGACTCGATCCCGAAGGGTATTGAGATCGCTGGTCAGTTGTTCTAAAATTCCTTGAGCTTCAGAGCGGCGAGATTCGGAAATACTGGCTAAAATGTCTTCACTGCGGGTAGACAATAAGAAACTGGCTTCGCTGAGGCTAGAGCTGGCAGCACTCCAACGTCTGCCACGAATGGGGGCAATAATGGATTCTATATCCCCTTGGATCTTAAAAATGGTCGGATTATCAATGGGGAGAGCATAGCGGAGAATGGCATCGCCTTCGGTAATGGCATCTCCTCCAGGGAGGCGGCTTTCTCGGTTAGGAGTGGCTTGGGTTGGCGCACTGAGGGCTACCGAGCAGGTTAAGACCAGGAGGAAAACTAAGGTTGTCTTTAATAAGGACTTGAGGATATGGATCATGGAAATGTTATGTTATAGCGATCGCGCCACGAATAATTAGCTCTGGGTTCATCATCAAAGCTTGGGTGGTGTACGCTTTAGTCTACAACAAAGCTATGCCCCTAAACACTTAAAGATGGGGATAGAGAAATGGTCAGACCCAGGGATTTCCCATTCCTCTATCGGCAACTGTCTAGAAAATCGCGCAGCAAAACTCCCCCGTGATGCGGATAGTCATCGCCGGTTATCACACTCATCTATCTTAAATTTAGGGCAGCCTTAAGCCACAGAAGTTTGACTCGATTCGGCTTCACTGTTTTCCAGCATAACTGCCTTACTCTTATGTCCCTGATGACGATAGGAATAATAACCATGGAAGGCGGCATTTATCATTTCTCTTTGATCGGAAAGAGATAATTGAGCTGATTGTGCTGAAAACTGCTTAAACCAATCTAGCAGCTCTCTTTCATCTTCCGTTATTCGGCCATCATCATGTAAACAAGCCATATAGAGCAAGGTCGTATCCGGACTGAGCAAACTGTCGATCATCATGTGATAGGGGGCTTTAGACGCTTTAAATTTACGCCCTAGAATCTGTAGCTTGTCTTGATCATCAGCACTTAACATAATCACACCTCATTGAGCGATGTTACTTTTTGATTGAGCAATTTTACAGATTGTTAACTTTTGTATTATCCTAGCAATTTAACTTTATAAGAGTTGTGTTTGTTACTACTATTTTCCTCAAGTGTTATGATCCCCTGAATTTCCCAATTATTGCGCTCAATTCAGCTATGAACCGATTTATTTAGATCTTCTTAATCTTTCGGAGATTTTTGTGAACGCCTCTTCAATTTCGCTGTGATTTAATCAATTTTTATCTGTGATTTAAATCAATCCTGCTGACTCATACAACCGACGCAAAATCGCTAGAATTCTGTCTCCATATTGGGGATCGGCTGACCAACGGCCACTGAGTTGACCGACTAAAGGAGCAATTCCACGGGTAACGAATCGAAATCGAGGTGCGACTAATTCTTGAACTAAAGGTTCCGTACTGGCATAGGCTTTAAGTTGTTGAATTTGGGCGCGTACCCCAAGGCGAGCGCTGGGAAAGGATGCACCGGCTGCATTGCCCCCTACATCTCCTAAACCGGCAAAATTATTCTGATTGGATTGAATTTCGCCCCCAAATCTTAAGAAACCGGTTTCTAAACACATTTGGGCAAAGGCAATATCATAATTGATCCCTTCAATGGCTCCTTCCTCGCGGTAGAGACGGGGGAGATCGGGAAATTGCTGTAGTCCTTTTTCATCATTGGCTTTGAGGAACATCATCAATTGCACTTCGGTTGTTTTCCCGTGACCCATAATTCGGTCTAGGTCACCGGGGCAGAGTTTCAAAATCGATCGCAAAACGACTGTCCGAGTGGCATTTTCCCAGCCGACAGAAATGTTATAATCCCGTAGCTCGATCGCCTTAATATAAACAATGTTGCGATAATTAATCCGGCGCACATTGGGATCTTGGCTTAAATCAATGCCGAGTTGGTCAACCAAATCAATGGGAATATAGGAATTACCGTTGATAATCATGCCTTGTTCCCCGTAAATTTGACCATTGATATTAATATTAATGGGAGGATAATTTGGGGTGGGAGAAGGAGTAGGAGAGGGACTTGGAGAGGAATTAAGACTACGGTTCCAAGCGGAGAGTCCATCGGCGATCCCCAAGGCCATATCGCGGCGACGATCTTGGATTAGAGATCGGTCATCAGGGTTGGTGATTAATCCGACTTCCATCAGTAGGGAAGGAATATAAATATTACGAATAAAAACCAGTTTTCCGAGACCACTATTGCTATCGGGTTTAGCTCCTCTGGTGGGCAGTTGGGGAACGCGACGCAAAAGGGCTAAGAGTAATAATTCGGCATGGGCGCGGCGTTCGTCATTGTTGGCGATGTAAAAGACGCTGGCTCCGCGCACGGATGGATTATAAAAGGCGTTAGCATGGAGTTCAAGGGCGATATCTCCAGAGCGAACGCGACTGTTGATCCAGGTGATGGTTTGGGCTTCGCTGAGGTCGTCGGGAACGCTGAGAACTTCGATATTGCGCGATCGCAACTCGGCCACCACTAAATCCCGCAGTTGGATCATCTCCTTGGCTTCCGTGGTTCCTCCGGCGATCGCCCCTGGATCGCGCATTCCGTTTTCTAATCCTCCATGACCTGCCGATAGAAAGATCCTGCCCATATTGAATTCTCTAATTGCCTACAAACTGTATAAACTGTGAATATTATCCTTGGTTTTGCCAGCCATGAGTACCCCAAGACTGCATCCGGATACTATTGAAGAGATTAAGCAACGGGTTGATATTGTCGAGGTGATCTCGGAACGGGTGGTGCTGAAGAAACGGGGACGGGAGTTTGTGGGGTTGTGTCCATTCCATGAGGAAAAAAGCCCTAGTTTTACGGTGAGTCCGACGAAGCAGATGTTTTACTGCTTTGGCTGTGGGATGGGGGGAAATGCGATTAGTTTCCTGAAACAGTTGGATAGTCGCTCGTTTGGGGAGGTGGTTTTAGATCTGGCACGGCGCTATGAAGTGCCGATCCGCACGTTGGATGTTGAAGAGAGGGAGGAGTTTCAGCGCCAATTATCGCTTCAAGAGCAATTGTATGAGGTGGTGGCGATCGCCGCCAGTTTTTTCCAACATGCCCTCCAGCAACCGGAAGCGGAGGAGGCGTTGAACTACTTAAAGGAGCAGCGAGGCTTGGCTAAGGAGACGATCCAGGGATTCGGGTTGGGATATGCACCGAGCGGATGGCAGTCCTTATATCGCTATCTAGTAGAGGTAAAAGGGTATTCGGTGAAGGTGGTGGAGCAAGCGGGGTTAGCGATCGAGCGCAAGTCAGGAGCGAGTTATTATGATCGGTTTCGCGATCGCCTGATGATTCCCATTCATGATGCTCAGGGACGAGTCGTAGGGTTTGGGGGGCGATCGCTTGGCGACGCGCAACCGAAGTATCTGAATTCTCCAGAAACGCCAATTTTTGATAAGGGAAATCTGTTATTTGGTTTAGATCGGGCGAAAAAGGCTATTTCTAAACAGGATCGGGCGATCGTGGTGGAGGGGTATTTTGATGCGATCGCCCTCCATGCGGCCGGTATTTCCGAAGTTGTCGCATCTTTGGGGACGGCGTTAAGTGCGTCTCAGGTGAAGAAGCTGGTGCGTTATACGCCATCAAAATCGATTATCCTCAATTTTGATGCCGATCGAGCCGGAACTACTGCGACGGAACGAGCCATTTCTGAAGTCGCCAATTTAGTGTATCAAGGGCAAATTCAACTCAGAATTCTCAATCTTCCCCAGGGTAAAGATGCGGATGAGTTTCTCAAGTCCGCCGGAAGTCCAGAGCCTTATCTAGACTTAATACAAAATGCTCCCCTATGGCTCGACTGGCAAATTGAACAAACCTTGAAGGGCAAAGAACTTAGATCGGCTGATGGTTTTCAACAAGTGGCGCAAGCTTGGGTGAAACTCCTGAGCAAAATTGAAGATCCGACGACGCGCACCTACTATATCAATATCTGTGCGGAACATCTGAGCCAAGGAAATGGCGATCGCCTCAAATTCATCGCCGAAGACTTGGCAAAACAGATACAGCGTCTGCGTCGCATTCCCAAAACCAAGCATAATCCCAAAGTTCCCAAAATTGAGGTCAAGATTACCCCAGAAGACCGGCTATTGTTGGAGACTGAAAGCCTGATTTTGCGGATTTATCTCCATGCACCGGAAGCGCGTGAGTATTTTTTACAGATTATGGGCGATCGGCATCTCACCTTCCAATGCGCTCCCCATCGGTTCCTCTGGTCACAGATTGAAAGTTTACGAGAAACTTTACCCATAGATTCTGTCAAGTTAGTCTCTAAACTGCAAGATGAGGTAGGGCACTTTCCGAATTACAGCGATCAATTTCATCCCTTATTGTATTTACAAGAAAAACATCTTTCTGATATTCAGAAACCCATTTTATCGATTGAAAAAGCTGCCTTGACCTTAGAGAAAATCCTCTGTCGAAAACGCAGCCGCTATGCTGCCGAGCGGCTGGCTAAGATTGATCCCAAATTGGATCTAAAAGGGTATAAATATTTTAGCCAGCAGTTAATTGAAAATAAGCAGCGCGAACAAGAATTAGAACGGCTAAGGAGTGCGACGGTCTCTGAATTGGTCTCCAGCAGTTGAAGACTAACCGCTCACCCCTGAACGATTACAGATTTTTAATTTTTAATTGATTATGTCTTATCACTAAAGTTAAGGAAGCTTTCAGGAATTAAAAATCTAGGGAGCAAGATGCTCCCACTCCAGTCATATCAAAGAATTCGAGGAGTGCGGGCATCTTGCCCGCTTCTTAACAAATTTTCATGTCCGAGAAGCGGAAATACCCTAATTAAAAATCCAGGGAGCAAGATGCTCCCACTCCAGTCAGATCAAAGAATTCGAGGAGTGTGGGCATCTTGCCCGCTTCTTAACAAATTTTCATGTCCGCTTGCGGAAACCGGACTTGATATGAAAAAGCCCGATCTGAGTTAATCATTAGTAGAAATGGGGAATGGAGATCCAAACGCACTACGGGCTTTTTCTCATGGGTGTTATGGCTCTAGATAGATTGATTAAATTTAATTCCTCGATCGCCATCCGAGCCAGTTGTGCAGCCGCTCCCTGTTGTCCGCGCACCCTCATGAGGCGATCGCGCATTGCCTGTAATTGTTCTGGATGCTCTAAATACTCAATCACTTGCTGGGCAACGTCTTCAGCCTCTAAATGTCCCACCCATTCCGGCACAATCATCTCTTTTGCCCAAATATTGGGCCAAGCAAAAAATTCTCCTCGCTTTTGTTTCCAAAAGATAATCACTTTATTAATTGCCTTAGCAATACTCGAACCTATAGCCGGTAAATGAGCCAATAGTCCCCAAATGCCATCCCAACTCCGCATTGCGTCAAGCTGTTGGGTGGGTAATAAGACGATCATGGGAATGCCTAAAGACCCCAATTCGGCGGTATTTGCCCCCACAGTTGTGATGCATAGTTGACATTGAGTCAGGAGATCATAGGCGGGAAAAGTCGTCCAGAGGTCAATTTCTAAGCCACTGGTGGTTTTTAGGCGCGGCTTAGTTCCGGTTTCGATTAATTCTGCTTCTCCGGTGGGCCAATAGTGCAAACTGGGATTGAATTGGGGATCGCCAAATTGGGCTAAGGTCTGGATATCGAGGGTGGGGGCAACGGGAATGATAAATTGGGTTTGCGGGCGCTGTTGATGGATGAGTTGGGCGATCGCCAAAGCAAAGGGTACTCCCGGCCGTAACTTATCCGGTTTTGACCCCGGTAATAAGGCAATTAAGTCCCCTTTAATGGCAGACTCTGAGGGTGGATTATACTGGGCTGAGTCTGCCATTAAATCCCCCACAACGGTAAATTTATGGGCTAAACTCGGCTTTACCTTGTCCAAAATTTGCCGATTCATGATGGCAAAGCGATCGATCCAAGGCTGCCATCGGGCTGCCCATTCCGCATAAACTAGGGTGCGATAACCCAACCGCTTGCCCAACATGAGGGTAAAAAATTGATCGCCACCGAGAAAGATAACCAGACCGCGATCGCTCCATTCCCAATTTTGGGCCGTTTTGCCCCACAATAAAAAAGGAATAAAATCTTCCGGCCCTTGAACTCGGTTTACTCCTGGCAAAGCTGCTGCCATCTGGGTTTCCGAACCACTCGCATGGGGACATGGAGACAAGACAACCGAGATGCGAAACTTGTCATTGTTGCCTCCTAAAGCCTGGCGAATTTCTTTGACCACTGGACGCACCCAAGTGGTTAATTCTCCCGGCCCATTGGAGAGAATCAAAATATCAATCATAGATTCAGACACAGATATGGATATAACCTCGTTAATTGAAGCGATCCAAGCTGGCGATCGCCCTACAGTAGAAACATTAACTCAAACTGGCGATAAAACTGCATTAAGTGACCAGGGAAATCTGGCCTTGATTGCTGCGGCTGAAACAGGCAATGGGGAGATCTTACAAGTTTTAATTGCCGCCAACTTTGATGTTAATCAAGGAGATGAGGATGGATGGACAGCCTTAATGGAAGCCAGTGCCGGGGGTCATTTAGACCTGGTAAAACAACTCCTAACTGCTGGAGCGAATGTCAATACCCAAAGTAACGATGGCATCACCCCCCTAATGGCTGCTGCGGCTAAAGGTCACACTGGAGTAGTGACGCTCCTGGTTGAGCAGGGAGCGGACTTAAAAGCCAAGGATAAGAACAGTTGGACAGCTTTGATTTGGGCTTCCGCAGAAAAACAGACGGAGATGGTGAAACTGCTACAAACCTTGCGCTCTCAGCCAGGGGAGTAGGAACGGGGATACAGCACTTTGCGCTGTTACAGCAGTTTTCGCGCTTTATGTGGGACATCTTGATCCCCCTTTCATGTCCGCTTGCGGAAAATCCCCCTTAAAAAGGGGGACTTTCCTATTCCCCCCTTTTTAAGGGGGGCAAGGGGGGATCTTTTCCTACTGTCCACC
>NZ_JAQOSP010000057.1 GCF_030068475.1 Roseofilum acuticapitatum BLCC-M154
ACATGAAAATTTGTTAAGAAGCGGGCAAGATGCCCGCACTCCTCGAATTCTTTGATATGACTGGAGTGGGAGCATCTTGCTCCCTGGATTTTTAATTAGGGTATTTCCGCTTCGCGGACATGAATAAGCGAACTTGATATACAGCAGTTTTCGCTGCTATGGGGTACATTTGAATCGCCCTCAATCTGCCCTTATACAAGACTCAGAGGGACTTTCTTACTCATTACTCATTACTTATTACTCATTACTCATTACTCATTACTTACAGCGCTTTGCGCTGTATGAAGATGATGATGAGTCTCACAGAAAGTATGATCGAGCAATTGAAGTTTTTGTATTCACTAAAAAGAACCTACGTCCCATCAAACCGGGCGTTTCTGCCATGACTCTTCATAATCCAATCAGAATTAGTCGGGATGTACCTTTCCTCAACGATCATCCACATGGTTTTGCGCTTTGGCCGAAAAAGCTGAAGCTGATGAGGGCGGGTAACTCCATATTCATTCATTAACCCTAATAATGGAAGGTTCGAGTACAGATATATCGACAAGCATATTTTGAGTGTTGAATTTATTAAAAGATAACCCATTGTTCAATATCTACCGTAGGGGCAGGTTTCCACTTCGTGGACATGAAACACCCAGATTTAGAAATCCCCACCACTCGATGAGTGAACCTGCCCCATACCCCTTTTTACCCTGGCGGGGGCGGGTTTAGGAGAGCGATCGTTTTTCTTCTAAATCTTGGTTAACCCGCCCCTACAAAACTCTAAATTTGTATCTCATTGTTGATCGGTGATGTGTCACTGATAACAATCATAGCCGACCGATTTCCTGTAGGTTTTTAATATCTTTCTCAAAATCTTCTAGATCGTAAATGGAAATTTGACGACTAGCCAGAAGGTGCTGAAACGCGATACGATTCATTCCCCTCATTCCCCTCTTTATCCTATGATCGGGATCGCCCCTAACCCCGAACCCAATGGCCATGGATCGTGATATTGAAGCATCCCTCAAAAAAGCTGGAGTCCAATTTATCCGCGTTCTCTGGTGTGATAATGGCAATGCGATCCGAGCCAAAGCCATTCATCGGGGGATGTTAGCGGATTATCGAGAACAGGGCGTATCTCTGGCCATGGCTCAACAAGGGATGCCCATCATTGGCAGTACCCCAGCTTTTGGGAGTGGTTTGGGGCCCGTGGGAGAGGTGCAACTGATTCCCGATTGGTCTACCCTGATGGCTCTGCCCTATACCCCCAGTCATGCGCGGGTCATGGGCAATATGGTTAAAGATGGAGAACCTTGGCCAGTTTGTCCTCGCCGGTTTTTACGCGATATGGCCGCTGATGCGAAGCTGGAAGGGTTAGAAATTATTGCTTCCTTTGAAAATGAATTTTATTTACTAGAGCGCAGGGAAAATGGGGAAATTATTCCCACTGACCAAACGCCCTATTGTTCCACCTATGGCATGGATATTCAACAACGAATTATTGATGATATTGCCACAGCCTTGAATGAGCAAGGGGTATTAGTCGAGCAGTATTATCCGGAGTCGGGGCCGGGACAGCATGAAATTTCGGTATTGTATACTCAGGCTTTAGCGGCCGCTGACCAGCAGGTAGTGTTTCGGGAAACAGTAAAGGCGATCGCCCATTATCATCATCGTATTGCCTCTTTTTTACCCAAAATTTTCCCCGATCAAGCCGGAAGTGGCGCTCATCTCCATCTCAGTTTATGGCATAAGGGCGAAAATTTACTCCCCAACCCCTCCGGACTCTTAGGCTTATCCGATCGCAGTCGCTGGTTTATTGGCGGTATCCTCCATCACCATCGCGCCCTCATGGCCATCACCAACCCCATCCCCAACTCCTATCGCCGTCTCCAACCCCACTCCTGGAGCGGAGCCTTTTGCTGTTGGGGGTTGGACAACAAAGAAGCCGCCATTCGCGTCATCAGTAACCCAGAAGGCACAGGTTCCAGCCATTTTGAGTTTAAAACTATCGATGCCGCCGCCAACCCCTATTTAGCCCTAGGAGCAATCATTGCCGCCGGTTTGGACGGAATCCGCAACCAGCTCGAACCCCCCGAACCCGTCGATTGCGATCCGGGCATATTACCAGAAGAGGAACGCCAACATCGCGGCATTCAATGGCTACCAGCAACCCTTCTCGAAGCCATAACCGCTTTACAAGAAAATCAAGTCTTACTCAAAGCCTTAAGTCCCCCCCTAGCCCAAGCCTATCTAGCCGTGCGCCAAGCGGAATGGGAAATCATGAAAGACTGGGATTTATCTACTGAGGTCAAGATGTTATTAGACCGATATTAAGAGGAACTGGAGATACAGGTCATATCAAGTCCGGTTAATTTGTTAAGAAGCGGGCAAGATGCCCGCACTCCTCGAATTCTTTGATATGACTGGAGTGGGAGCGTCTCGCTCCCTGGATTTTTAATTAGGGTATTTAAGCGAACTTGATATCATCCCTATCAAGCTCTAAACCCAATCTTCATCTTCCGAGGACTTAGCGCTCTGAGCATCCCAGTCCGTTGTTTCGGGTCGAGGGGCAGGAGCCGGGGATGGGGTTGGGCTGCCATAGGGGGGAATAATCACCCGGTAGTCAGCATCATAAACCGTATCCTTCGGTTTTTCCGTAGGGCGCTCTGAGGGTTGGGGACGACTGCGATAAGTATTCTGGTTTTCGGGTTCTCCATTGCCCCAACTCACGGAATTAGGTCGCTCTTCTTGCCATTCTCCTGGAGGTTTAGAAGCCTGTTCCCAATCCTCTCCTGAATCAATTGGGCGCTTCGATTTAGAAAAGAAAGTCTTACCTGGAGAGCGGTCACTTCGACTCCGCTCAGTGACCGGGCGCTCGACCGGGGTTGAGTCGGTTTCTGGATCGCTGGTATAGTCTCTGACTGAATTCGATCCTTGTAAAATTAGGGTAATCAGACGAGAGCTGATCAATCCCAGGGTGAAGGCAATGAAGAGCCAAATACCGAGGGGTAGAGAAGGCGATCGCCCGCCCAGAAACACCACGGACATTAACGGAGTCAAGTTTTGCGCCACCACTAGAAGGCTGACCCCTAGAACTCCCAATAGCACTGTTTTTTGATTCATCTGTTTATTCTATCTAACCTTTGCGCCCACCTTGCCAACGGTTAAGAGGAATGCAATCAATGGCAAATTGATCTAAGGCTCTAGCTACAACAAAATCTACTAAGTCCTCAATGGTTTGAGGCTGATGATACCAAGCGGGAATGGCGGGAACAATTTTAACACCAGCTTGGGCTAAGGTGGTTAAATTTTGCAGGTGGATCACACTCAATGGGGTTTCCCTGGGAACGACGACCAGTTTACGCCCTTCTTTAATTTGCACATCAGCCGCTCTTTCTAGTAAATCTGAACTTAAGCCTACTGCGAGTTTTGCCACTGTAGACATACTACAGGGCATCACTAGCATACCTTGAGTTCGGAAGGAACCACTGGCGATCGCCGCCCCGACATTTTGCCAAGCATGACAGGTTAACTGTCCCTTGTCCATTTCGCCAGCTTGCTCTCGCCAAAATTGACTTTGTTTTTCGGGGTCTCCAGGCATCGTAATCTGCTGTTCCGCTTGCCACACCTGATAAGTGGCCTTGGAGGCCACTAACTCAATGGTATAGTCTGCTGCTAACAGGTACTTGAGAGCGCGAACGGCATAGATCAGGCCAGAGGCTCCAGAGACTCCGAGGATTAAGGGAATGGGGGACACGGGGGGATGGGGGGATGGGGGGATGGGGGGACATGGGGACAGGGGGATGGGGGAGGGGGAAAGATCGGGCACATAGCCTATTACCTATTCCCTATTCCCCCATTCCCTAGCTATAGTAATCTTCTTCCTCTTCTTCTTCATCCTCGAAGCCATCAGGACTATAGCTACCGCCACTAATGGCTACTAAGTCAATTTGCTGACGATAGTAGTCTACACTCTTGACTTGAACTTCTACGCGATCGCCTAATCGATAATGATTGCGATTTTTACGTCCAATCAGCATCTGTTGACGGCCGCGATATTCATACCAGTCATCTTTCAGGGAGCTGACATGCACCAAACCTTCCACTAGCACATCTTCAAGTTCCACAAAAAATCCATAGGATTGAACCCCAGTAATCACTCCATGGAAAATTTCCCCAGTGTGGGATTTCATAAACTCGGCTTTTTGCAGGCCATCTAAGTCATCTATCGCTTCTTGGGCAATCCGTTCAGTTTCGCTCAGATGGACGACAATATGGCTAAATTGCTCTTCTAATTCAGTTTGGGTATCTGGGGGGAGTACATTCCAGTTAATTTTGCCATGACAGCTACTGCTATTTAACTCTACCCCTTCCTTCGCACGAGCATTACGGCGATCGCGTCCTTGAGTAAACACTTCATGCAGAACCCGATGAATCAACAGGTCAGAATAGCGATGTAAAGGCGCTGTAAAATGGGTATACCCTTCATCCAGAGCCAAACCAAAATGAGGTTTAGGGGTCAGACTATAGAAAGCCGGTTTGAGGGCCCCTAGCAACAAATAGGTCAGAACTTTCTGTGCTGATGTCCCATCAAACTGGCGAGTAAAGTTCTGATAATCTTGAGGTTTAATATCTTCCTCATCTTCGAGTTCTAAATTAATCCCTAAATTCGCCGCCAGTTTCACCAATTCCTGGACTTCTTCCCCATGAGGCGCTTGATGAACCCGATACAAAGCAGGCACTTGTAGCTCTCTCAGGTGTTTAGCCACCAATTGATTCGCTAAGATCATCAGTTCCGTTACCATACCTCTAGCCGGTAAGGAGAAAGGAACCACCAGAGCGCCTAACGAGCCTTCATCATCATAGTAGTATTTTTGATCCGGTAAATTCAGCTCAAAAGACCCCCGCCCTAGACGATGTTGACGCAGATTTTGAGTCGCAGTGTAGAGTTGTTTCACCGTTTCTCCCAGGGCTGCGGGTAGGTCTGCGATCGCCTCTTCTGCCACCAGTAGAGCTTGAGTTTGTTGATAATTCAGATGATGATCGACGCAAATCATGGTCGGCTCAATCGTATATTCTTCTACATTGAACTGCCGGTCTAGGACAATCAATACGGAGAGACTAGGGCGATCTTCCCCTTTGATCAGGGCGCAATGTTGGGTCACTTCCGGAGGAAGCATCGGTAGCACTTTTGGCCCCAAATACACAGATACTCCCCGTTTGGCTGCGGCTTGATCGATCGCCGAGTTCGGGGGAATCAGATTAGCCACATCAGCAATATGAATCCCTAAGCGCCACTTGTTCCCTTCTAAGGGTTCTAGACTAATGGCATCATCAAAGGTATCAGCATGATGAGCATATTCCCCTGGTTTAATGGTGAAGGTGAGGACAGAGCGCAGGTCTTGACGATTTTCCGACCTCACCATTCCTTGCGGTTGTAAGCGGGCGGCTTCTTCGAGAACCGCAGGCATAAACACCTTGGGCAGGTCATGTTTACAGCGTACAATTTCCGTATCTGCCGCTTCTTCAGCATTCAGTCCTAGCACTTGGGTGACTTCCCCAATGGGGGGATAGGGGCCGAGGGGATAGCGCTGAATGGCCACATGAACCAGATGCTCGATCGCCGATTCTAAGGTCTCATTTTTCGGCAAACTCAGTTCAAACAGCAGCCGGTCATCCAGAGGAACAGCTTTATACTCTCCCTCTTGCCATTTGATCCGAGCCAGCACCGAGCTAATCGCCCGGTCAATAATCAAATAAACTTCTCCTTCTGGAGAGCGCCGTCTAGAACCTTCTTTGAGGACGCGCACTAAGACGCGATCGCCATTCCAAGCCGTTGATAGATTGCTTTCTCGGATATAAATATCCTCAGCTTCTTCATCATCCTGAATGGCAAAGCAAAATCCCTTACTAGAACAGCGCAGTTTTCCTTCTACCAGTCCATTTTCTGGGGCCCGGCGATACCGTCCTCGGTCTTTGACCAGTATCCCCATTTTCTCTAGGGCATCCAGAGCGATTTGGAGTTGACGTAGACTGATCTCACTGGTTAGGCCTAGTTTTTTTTCTAGGACTTTGGGCGCGATCAATTTATCATCAGTGAAATTGGAGAGCAAATTGGCGATCGTGAATTCCATGTAGCGATACGTCCTTGGGTTATCTGTGTCTTTACAGCCAGTTGGCTATCTGGATAGGGCGAGGCGGTTCATGGAGATTGAACCAGCCTGAAGCTAAAGTCTGGATTAGATCCGGTCTAATGGGGATGATCTTAATCCAAGGGATTGCCTTTAGGGTGGGGCTGTTGCTTAACAAGAGTCTGAATCTGTACAGAAACAAACCCCGTATTGAAACGATTCAGTCCTCATCTCAGGGCAACCCCATCGGGAATCAGGTGGATCTGCCTAGGTTTTTTTGCTCGGACTTACCCGCACCAACGGAGATGATTAGTTGCGGCCAATGGTCTTCGCTAAGACCCCTAGGGAGGAGAGCATAGTAGGAGCTACTCTTTGGGAATATGGCTCAGGTTAGGGGAGACCGGAAAGAGTAGACCCGGAGCGCTTCCCTTAACTGGCTGCCACCTGCTAACGTTTGGCAAATTGCTGGTCAATTGATCCGAGGATTAAATTGACTATTTTTTAGTTTATCATTAATCGGGATCGAGTTGACACTTAATGGCGCTCACCCGTCACAATATAAGCTACGCGCTGGCCAATATTAGTCGCGTGATCTGCCATGCGCTCTAAATGGCGAATCACTAAAACCAATAATAAAATCGGTTCGATTTCCCCTTGAATGTTGCGTTGATTGGCTAATTTTTGGTACAGGTGTTCATAGTCTGCATCGACTAAATCATCTTTGACTTTAATTTCTAATCCGCCCTGAGCATCCAGATTAGATAAGGCGACTAAACTCATGGCTAACATGGATTGACAGCGATCGTACATCAGTTGTATGTCGCTAATCATGGGCTGAGGAGGATAAGCAAAGAGCTTAATGGCAATCTCTCCTAAGTCTTTGGCATAGTCCCCAATGCGCTCTAGATCCCGGACTAACTGCATCATTGAACTCAGGAGCCTTAAATCTTGGGTGACGGGGGACTGAAGAGCGATGGTCGTCACACAGTCGAGTTCGATTTGGCGATAGAGTTGATCGATGCGTTTGTCTTGGGGTTTAATCTGATTGGCGGCTTCTAGATCTTGCTCAAATAGGGCTTGACGTGCTAAACAGCACGAGTTTTCCACGAGAGCGCCCATACGCAGAACATCTCGCTGCAAACTCCGTAACTGCCGTTGAAAATAGGTTCTTGTTAGACTTGAGGTTGATGTTGGGATATCCACCAGCTATCCTCTCCCAACTAAATGCTGAATGATTGCGCTCGAATTCCATCAGTATAGCGACTTGCTCTGACAACGGCCGGATTTAATTGAAGCTTAACCCAACACCTGAGTTTCTCATTACCGAATTACTCTTTGTGAAGGCAAATATTACGGTATGTAACAAACCTATTCCCCTAGGGGGCAATTTGAGCAACAGTGTTGAACAAACCTATTATTAAGCGGAGTTTTTGATTATGGCTTTATCGGATACCCAAGTATTTGTGGCTCTAGTGCTGGCTTTAATCCCAGGGATCTTGGCTTTCCGCCTGTCTACCGAACTGTATAAGTAAAGTTGCAGTCGGCTTTGATCGAGAAGCCTTTGAGTATTCTGGGGGGGAAGACGGGAAAAACTTTTAAGAATGGGCGGTTAGGGTTAGCTCGAAGGTGTATTATCAGGGCATAAATTGTGTTGCGCTGTCATCATCTAAAACGCCCATGCTTGCTAGTGAGCCAACCCCCCAGAGAAATCCTCATGCGATTAAACCTCGCGATCCTCGTCGAATTCGTAACCAGCGCCAGCGAGCGCGTCGTCACTCTCCTCCTTTGGCTGGGGCGATCGCCTGGGAAACGATGATGAAGTTAAGTGTAAATTTGGTTTTAGCTACCGTAGGAATGGGGGCTGTGATGCGTCTGATTCCTAATTATCAGTCGGTAGAAGAAAAGTTAAACAGTATTGAAATTGAAGTTCAGCAAACACAAGATCGGGTCACAGAGCTACAACAGGATTTTGACCGCTCGTTTGATCCAGAGCAAGCAAAACAGGTGATGGCAGAACAAAGTCACCGGATCGATCCGAAAAGGCGTTCTGTGGTTTGGAAAAAGGAAGCCGCAGATTGATAGAAGAGAGGAGATCGGGTTTATCCTCCAATGGGTTGCAGCAGTTGATCTTTCCAATGCACAACCCGTTGGTATTGCCGTTGTTCAGCTCCGGAGAGGTGGGGGGAATTTTGGAAATGGTCGATCGCTCTTTGGTAATCGGCGATCGCCCAATTCCAATCTCCCATCAGATGGTAGGTGCGTCCCCGTTCGGCATAAATATAGCCTTCTAAACGCCCCATCCGTAGGGCAAAATCGAGGTTATCGAGGGCGAGTTCATAGATCTGGAGTTGCCGGAAAGTGATGCCTCGGTTAATCCAGGCTTGAAGATTGAGGGGATTTAAATCTAAACTTTGATCGTAATCGAGTAGAGCAGCATAGAGATCCCCTAGACGGGCGTAGGCATTGGCGCGATTGTTGTAAGCTTTATCCAATTGGGGATTGAGTTCGATGGCTTGGCTATAGTCGGCGATCGCCAGCTCCACTTCTCCCTCCTGAAAATAGCCATAGCCGCGATTATGATAATAATTGGCACAGGTGGGATCGGCCTCAATCAGACGAGTATATAGATCAATGGCTCTTCTATAGTCCCCTTGCTCTAAGCAAGCTTGAGCTTGGCGGCTCAATTGGCGATCGATGGGGATAATGTTCTCAATCGGTGTATGCTGTGCTGGGCATAAACCCATGCCAGAATCATAACTAGAAGGTGAAAGATGCATAGCCATGGACTGTACCTCAATGACTGACTGGACTTGATGTTTGATACCTTCACTGTAAGGGGAAAATCCCCAGGGAAAAAGTCGGAATGTACCAGTTACTCAGGTGGCTGATGGTTTGGCTTTGCCGACAGGGGTTCTATCCTGGTATATTGCTAAATAATGGATATAGCCAATAGCTTTGACGCTGTGCAAAAACTATCTGTTCCTCCCTTATTGGGAAGAGTGTTTGAAAGGCAGAAATAGGATTCATTAATAATATCCCTGTATTTATTGCCAGCAACCCAGAGTTTGCCCAACGATTTGAAGAAAAGAATTTGCCGATAATCGGCGACGATATTAAAGCTCAACTGGGGGCAACGATTACCCATCGAGCGCTAACGGAATTATTTAAAAAGCGGGGGGTAAAGTTGGATCGGACTTACCAGCTTAATACTGGGGGCAATACGGATTTTCTCAATATGTTAAACCGCACTCGGTTGGCTTCTAAGAAGGAATCTAAGACAGAGGCGGTACAAGCGGTGACAGCAGAAAGGTTGGAAGAGGACAATATCCATGTGGGGCCGAGCGATTACGTTCCTTGGCAAAAAGATAATAAAGTTGCTTTTATCCGCATGGAAGGAAAACTCTTTGGCGGTGTTCCTATGAATTTAGAATTGCGATTGTCGGTGGAGGATTCTCCTAATTCTGCTGGAGTAGCGATCGATGCCATTCGTTGTTGCAAGTTGGCTTTAGATAAGGGCAAAGGCGGGATTCTACATTGGCCTTCGGCTTTCTTTATGAAGCATCCGCCCCAACAATATAGCGATGAGGAAGCTTACCAGATGACGGAAGTTTTTATTGGGGGGTAATGAAACGAGCATTTTTGTAGCAATTTGGTAGGGTGCGTTAGCGACAGCGTAACGCACCAAAACCTAAAAAAAGCACCAACCAAGGATTTTTGTAGTGCCGTGACAACCCTAAAATGGTGGGTTACGGCGGATTGATGATTGCTGTCAGAGTCTAGGTTTTAGCCGCCTAACCCACCCTACACTAATGCACTATTTTAGCTGTGTCACGGCAGTAGGCTGCGTTAGCGACAGCGTAACGCACCAAAAGCATAGGAAATGGTGCGTTACGGCTTCGCCTAACACACCCTACAACTGTCTATAAATAAACAATACAGTTATGTAGCTGATGTTTTTTCCCTCCCATTCTCTCCTTGTAAGCTTCTTCACCTTTGAGAAAGCTATATTTAATCGCTTGATTCTCAATACTATTCTTGACGATCGCCATTTGCGAGATAAAACCAACGCTCAAAGATTTATAATGCGGGTCGTAGCCGGTGTTGTAAAGATAGACAGTGGCATCATGCTCGAAATTGAGGGTAGATGCTATTGGGGTTTGCTCGATCTCTAAAAAACAAAGTTTAATCTTCCCGATCGCGGCCATCTCCTTCATCAGTAAGCGAAAATATGATGCCATTTGTTCCGTCATAAATTCGGCTTTATCCTGTCGGCTCGCTACATGCAGATTTAAGAAGTTATTACACCAATGCTCGATCTCACCTGCATCGCTAACTATTCGATGGGTAATATTTCCAGCTTCGTTTAACCTGCGGAATTGACGGCGAAATTCTTTCTGCTTCTTTATTGTTACCCGATCCAGATAAGTCTCCCATTGAGAAGGAAGTTCTATCTCGTAAGAGACCTCTGCATTTTCAGTAGCAGTAGAGTAACCAAGCTGCTCTGTCGCAGGCATCATCTCAGTAAATACTAAGGAGTCTGCACGAACGGAGTTTAGCTCCAGATATTGCACTCCCTCTGTTTTCAAGCATTCAAGCAAAATGCTCGCGAAATCTTGAGACTTTCCCGGACTGATCATAAAGTCCATAAAGTCAAAAACTTCTGGATCGCCTATAAATGTCGCCTTTTCATTTTTGATAATAATTGGGGCAATTCCGATCGGTTCATCACCTTGCCATACAGAATAAATAGAAGGCAAAGAGCCACTATTAAATACAAGGCTCCACGGTCGAATAAAGGCCGGAAAGGTAAAGATACAGTTCCATCGCAGTCGATCGCGATAATTAGACCAATAGAAATCAAGGCGATCGAATGCTTCTTTCTTAACAGATAACATTAGACTCCCAAAAATTTAGGTAAACTTTAATCGATTGTACCCGTACCGGGGTTAAAAAAATCGGAGTAACTGAAAATGAGTCCAGTAATTTTTCTTTCACCACACTTAGACGATGCGGCTCTTTCTTGTGGGGCTTATATCAGTATGCTGGTAGAGCGATCGATTGATGTTCGCGTCCACACCCTCTTCTCAGGTATCCCTAAAATAGAGGAACTCTCACCATTGGCCAAAGCAATTCATTTAGAGGGGGGACTGGAAAGCGATGGGATGCTCAGACGCAGAGAGGAAGATCGAGTTGCCATGCAGTATCTGGGTGTAAAGTTTACTTATGCAGATTTTCTGGACTGCATTTATCGAACCGATCCTGCTGGGAGGTCGCGATATCAAACTAAAAAAGGTATTTTTCCGGTTCGTCCCGATCTAGAAGTCGATGCAGACACGCTTAAGGATTTAGTTACTTATCTCTGTCGGGTGCTGAAAGAAGTACGACCATCGGAGGTGTATGTGCCATTAGGCATAGGTCATCATATCGATCATATTTTGGTCAGGGAGGCGTTAGAAAGGAGTATCTGGCGATCGGGCAGCGACAATAGTACGGATGTTATTTACTACGAGGACGTTCCTTATGTCTGCTCTCCTGACAGTCGCGACTTTTTAGCTACTCTATCTAAATCCTTTTTGAAATCCAGCGCAGAAATCATACTGTACCTGATGCAGAACGATTTTTGCCCAAAAATGGCGAAGGTATTGTTCAAAAAACCCGGTTTTTTGGTGTCTCAGAAACCCGGTTTTTTGAAAAAACCGGGTTTCTTGACCGACTCTCTAGATTTCGTGTCTCTTCGATATTACCAAAGAGTTATATTCCTCTACGATCGCTTTTCCGATGTTAGGCCAGGAGTAGTTGAAGATTGACGATCGCAGCATCTCTCGATCCAGACTGCGGTACATTGGTGAGGCAAAGAAATTTTGTATGCCCCGCGCCAGTAATTCGGGACTATTATCATCAACAACAAACCCGGTTTTCCCTTCTAAGATAATACTATCGACCGCACCAACCCGAGCTGCAACAACAGGGGTTCCACAGGCCAGTGCTTCTAAGACAACCAGACAAAAACTTTCATAGTAAGAAGGCACAACTAGCAAATCTACCGCATTATAGTAAGTTGCCAGATTGGGTTGTTCGACTCTGCCGATCGGATTTAGCATCTGCTGTACGTCGAGCTTTTTTGCTAGGGCTAGGAGTTTCTGAGTTTCCGGGGACGCTTCCCCATCTCCGCCAACGACGAGCAATTGCAGTTCTCGATCGCCTTTTAATAAGCTCAAGGCAGAAATTAAGCGATCTAGCCCTTTGACTGGGGAGAATCGACCAATATAGAGAATATAGCGCTTCCCCTTCTGCAATCCTAACTTCTGAATGCTTAATTCCTTACTTTCTGGGCGGAATAAATCAAAATTGACCCCGCAAGGGATAACCTCGATCTTACTTGGGTTGACCTGGAAATGAAGTCTGACATTTTCTTTTTCTCGCTGACAGGCCACAATAATGCGATCGGCGGTTCGAGCAATTTCATTTTCAGAGTTAACCCGCAGGTCGGGATCGGGCTGACCCGACTTTGTGAGATTCTTGCAAGCAGCAAGAGTATGAAAGGTGGTAACATGAGGTACGTTCCATTTTTGTCGTGCATAATTACCGACAATGCCCGATAGCCAATAGTGGCTGTGAATGAAATTGTATTGAATGTTTTGAGAGCGTCGAAACTCTTCTATAGAGTTGAAAATATCGGGAAGATAATCGAACAGTTCTAATTTGCTGAGGGGCTTTAGCGATCGAACTGGCAGGCAGATAACTCGGATGTTCTGGGCTACACTAATAATCTTTTGAGACTGAAGATGAGTTTGAGCGGTAAAAATATCGACCGAGTGTCCTTGTTTGCCAATTTCTTTTGACAATTCCAAGATATATACGCTCATGCCCCCCGTGTTTTCTGTTCCTAACTCTCCAACCGGGCTTGAATGTATGCTTAAGATTGCGATGTTTAGTTGATGCATAAGTGTTTACGAAAATTAATTAGGTCTGGAACAGACAAGATGTCTGTTTTACGTTGTTTTTACTCCTCCTTTGCTGGATGTTGTCAAGTACGCGCCAAGTAAAATAACCGTAAATCCTAACAAGTTCAGCCAAGTTAAAGTTTCTGAGAAGATTACCCAAGCAAGGATAGCAGTAATCGCGGGATGGAGCAGTAAGACCGTCGCCACCAATGCCGAAGATAACCATTTGAGGCTATAAGTTACCAAAATTTGCTGGATAATTCCTACTGTACCTATAGCAGTTACAATTAGCCATACTCCCCAAGAATGGGGAAACAGATCGTCGCCTGCTACGAAGAGAAATGGCAGTAAAAAAAACGTTCCTAGCAAGTAGTTACAGGTTGTAATTGCAGTGGGACTTAACTGAGTTTGCAGTTTTTCCATAATCAGCAGACACCCGGCCAAAAGCACAGTAGAAACTAAAGCCAGTCCATCACCTTGTAATTTGTCAATGGTTATGGAAAAGTCATTAGCTACTATAGAAATCGAACCGACAATAGATATCCCTATTCCTGTTAGAAATAGGCGATCGAACTTCTGACCCAAGAATACCCATGCAACCAAGGTAGTAAATATTGGATTTAGACTATGTAGCACTTCAGAGTTAGCAATGCTAGTTTGAGTCAGAGACCAAACGTAGAGTAGGGTGTGAAGTGTAGAAAATATCCCCAGAATTAGCAACAGGAGTAATAGGTTATGGAGGTTAGGGAAGCGTTTTCCAGTCAGATAATTTTCCGATCGCCCTTGCTTGAGGATGGATGGTAAATTCCAGAATGTCAAAACAACAGCACCGATCCAGCGAGGATGAAATACTGTAGCGTTGGGACTAATTTCGTATTCGCTTACCTTGACTAAGATGGGGATGAAAGCAACGAGAAACAGGACAATAAATAGGGCGCAGAAAGCCAGTTTGATCTCTCGTTTTGCTGTTGATTGTGCAGTTAATTGTAATTGTTCTGTCATTACAGTTGCTGATTTTTGAGACCCTTGGAGTCAATTGCTAATTGTTAATGGTTAATGGTTGATCGATCTGAGACATCAAGGAACTTGGTGAGCCAGATAAGGGGATCTCGAACTTGTTCGATCGTGCCATCATTCCGTTGACGTTTGTACTCATCGAGGTATTCGATAACTGTTAGCTGCTTATACCCGAGGCGGTGGTATAGCTTGGATGCTTTCGGATTATTCAAGCTCACCCCGAGGCCGATGGTGTTGAACCCTCGCGAGATTGCTTCTCCTTCACAATGGGAGATGATTTGAGTTCCTATCGAACGACCGCGAAACTCTTCGAGAACTTCTAGGCGGTAGATTTCAGGGCAATGGGGAAAAGTAGCTCTTACGGTACTGTGGCGCGGACTGATCCATCGCACGAAACCGTGACCAACAGGCGTACTATCTAGCCAGGCAACGTAGAATGAGAGAATTTGAGCTTGCTGGTCTATGATATCGTCCCTGTGCGTTCGTTTAAATGCGCTCTGGAAGGCGCGATCGAGCAAGGATAGGTCTTGTTCTTCTGCTTGACGGATGGAAATACTGTTCATGAATTGAATCTATAACTGGTTTTTAGCACAGCGATTCTATTTTATGACTACATTTTCGACTATAGGGAAAAAGCGCTCATGTACCAGTTACCCAGGTGTAGCTGATGGTAAGATACAACATATTGAATGGTGCGGTGCGCCGAATCGAGGTATCCGTTACTCTCGATTTTGGCGATCGCGGCAGCGATGGGTCGTATTATCGCCTAAATCCTCGCTTCCTCTCAGTTCAGTTGATATCCCTCCCATTGATTTATATCCCTCACCCTTATGACTGTTGAACAAATCTATCCCAACGCTCCCGATGTATCTCCAGAAGATTATTTAGTGGTTGGCTTGGCCACTTGCTTTATTAAGGAAGATGGAGAGGTCTATGCGGTGAAAATAATAGAACCTATTCCTTCAGCCGCTCTGGAAGCTCTGCTTAAGGGTATTCCCACTTCCTATGAAATGGCTTTGGGAACCACGTTAGGGGCGACCCTCATCCAGGAGGCCCCCCAAAAACCCAGGGAGTTCCCTGAGAATGCCCAATTCTGTGACGAGTTTGTGGAACGGGCGATCGCCGCAGTCCGCAGTTATAAGGTTCCCAGCCATGAACCAGTTAAAGCTGAAATTGCGATCGGCACTTGTCGCCAAGATTTCAACTTTTCCACGGAGCGCAAGCGCGTCTTGAATACGACCAATGTGGTTCGCACTGAAGACAATGTTAAACAACACGAATATACCCATAAGGTGCTGTAATGATTAAACTCTATGGTGGCCCCCGCACTCGCGGAACTTTGGTTCAGTGGTATTTGGAGGAACTTGAGGTTCCCTACGAATTGATTGCTGTGGACATCCAAGGACAAGCCCATAAGCAGCCGGAATATTTAGCGATTCATCCCATGGGGAAGGTTCCCGCTTTGGTGGATGGAGAGTTTACTATCTGGGAATCTGGGGCAATTTTGATGTATCTGGCTCTTCAGTATGGTAATGCTCAGGGATCGGTACAAGAGATTGCCGAGATGAATCAGTGGGTGATTTTTGCTAATGCTAGTTTAGGCCCTGGGGTGTTTATTGAAGCGTCCCGCGATCGCGCCTTAGCCGATTTTATGCCTCCCCTGAACCAACGGCTCCAAGATCAGCCCTTTTTACTCGGCGATCGGTTTACCGTTGCGGATGTAGCTGTCGGCTCCTTTCTCTTCTACATGCCGGTGATGCTCCAACTCGACTTAAGCGAGTATCCCGCCATTACCGACTATATTCAGCGCTTGTCCCAACGTCCTGCCTTCCAAAATACCCTCGGCAAACGCTAGATTCACCAAAAATGAGACAGGCCTTAAGCCTGTCTCCTGTAAAATAAATGCTTCTAATGTTACATTTACCTTAAGATCTATTTAAACCCAACTGCTGCTTGCCAAACAAAGGCCAGCAGTAGGAAAAAGATAGGAATTACAGGCAAAACATCGATTAGTGGGCCAAACGCTGAATAGGCTTCAGGTAGTTTTGCCAACAGCAGTGCTGCTTCCATAGGTGTGTTTTCCTCTCCAACAGTACGGGGCATGATTTTCAGAATTGAAAAAAATATTAACATATAGTGCCCCACCAGGGAATAGGGCACAACCGAAATGCTGGCTTGATCTGGAGTGGGAGCGTCTCGCTCCCTGGATTTTTATATCAAGTCCGGATAAAGGGTGAAGAAGCGGGCAAGATGCCCGCACTCCTCTAATCCCTTGATATAGCGCTTTCCGCTTCGCGGACATGAACGCGCTAGGGAATAGGGAATAGGGAATAGGGTTGTGGTACATGGCTTTGAGCCTTTAAGACTGTACACCATAACAGCGCCAAGCGCTGTATTACTGGAGTGGGAGCGTCTCGCTCCCTAAATTTTTAATCATGGTATTTCCGCTTCGCGGACATGAACAATCGGACTTGATATTATTACCGATTACCGATTACCGATTACCGATTACTGCGCGAATCGCTCTAATAGCGCGGAAGCTCTAAAAAAAAGCCGGGTAAGACGGATTCTCCCGATAAAGTGGTGGGTAACGAGATGATTTCTACTTGCTGATTTTGACGATAGATTTCTACTTGCTGGTTTTGAGGATCGATGAGCCAACCGAGCCTTAAACCACTGTTCAAATATTCCTGCATT
>NZ_JAQOSP010000058.1 GCF_030068475.1 Roseofilum acuticapitatum BLCC-M154
GTAGGGCATACGGGAACTCTTGGGCTAGACCCAATAAACGCTTGGGGAGAGAAGACCTCTACTTTCTCAGAAGTAATTCTGTCTAAGCAAGTAATCTCCGTGAACCAAGAATCCCCGTACCTTTAGGTCGGGGAGTGTCAATTAAACAGTCCGCTTCCGAGTTGTTTGATGGCAGCTCCGGCAACTTCTGCATAGCTGAGTTGTCCACAGAGGATTTTACTCATCACTTTACTGGCGGCTGGTCGTTTAACGCCGACTCGATAACTGACTTTGGGCAGTTTATAAAATACCCCACTAATGCGGGCAGCCCATTTCATGTCAGCGCCCCAAACTTCTGAAAGGGTTTGGCTATAGGTTTCTAGGGCGTTGCTGTTGCCACCAAGGGCTGCGTCGATCGCCTCTGCTGCTTTGACTCCGCTAAAAATCGAGGGACGGATACCTTCACCAGAGAGGGGATCGACGATTTGGGCGGCTTCGCCAGCAACTAGGGCGTTTTGGGTATGTAAGGGGCGATCGCCATCCCACAAGCGCACTGAATGCTCATGGTATTGAACGGTTCCCCCTGGAAGTCCACTAGATTGATAATAGCTCTGCAAGGTCTCCTGGAGATTTTTGGCATCTCCTCCCTGGAACGTGGTGGCACTGATCCCATAGCCATCACTCTGAGGAAAGTTCCAAATAAAGCCATTTTTGAGGTTGCCAAAATCAAAATGTAGGGATGGGGTTTCCTCGGTAGATAGGCCAGAGATCTGTAAAATGCCTGCTAGTTTTTCCTTACCTTGTTTGATTTTCAGCCATTTGGCCATGGGGCCTTTAGCTCCATCCGCAGCGATCAGATAGCGGCCTTCAATTATACCTTGGGCCGTTTTCAGTTCCCAGCGATCGCTTTTCCACTCAATACCGGTTACGGGAGTATTATCCTTGAGAGTTGCCCCTTGATTTTGAGCTTGTTGCACGAGAAACTGATCGAAACTATCCCGACGGACGATGAGCATCTCTTGTTCTTTCAGCTTGACATCCACTGGATCGTCGAGTTGCCAGGTGTAGCGCAGTTGGTTTACTTTCAAGCTAATCACTGGGTCGAGATCAAAATCAAAATATTCGGCGATCGCTGGAGACACTCCCCCACCACAGGGCTTATACCGGGGAAAAGCCGCTTGTTCCACGATCGCCACAGAACGGCCCTGTTTAGCCAAATGATAAGCCGCTGTTGCCCCAGCCGGCCCTGCTCCAACAATCATGCAATCAAACATAGGATAACTTTCTTCCAGATTTTGACAACTGTACGATAACACTCCTTAACCGTTTTTTTGGTGGTCTTTCTGGTAATTTCTGCTTGATTCCTGTGGTTTTTACGATCTAGCTTTACTTAGATTTTAGGCAATTTTTTTGAGTTTTTACCAAAAATACGTATATCCACTGAAGTCAAAAACCATACTTGTGTTTTATTATTACGAGGGAAATTACCACTGCACCACAACTTTACAAAGACGATGAAACTCTCAGACAACTTAGAATCAAACGAGAAAATAATCATAACTTGGGATGTTTGCCTTGAATATGCCAACGGACATCAAATCATACTCAAGACCTATAATTACCAAGAAACGGCACTCGAACATATCGATCTGATTTATGCCACTTATGGCTACCCCATGCATGTTGCCTATATCGTGCGTCCGAGCCAAACCCAGGCGGCTGTCAGTTTTGCTTTGCCCGCTTAACCGGTTGGGTAAGCGGGGAGTAAGAGTCCACAATCTTAGACTGTGGTGATATCTTTCTCTTTTTCAGCTAACAGGTCATCAATTTTCTTAATATACTTATCTGTGAGCTTTTGAATATCATCTTGCAAAGTCCGAGATTCGTCCTCAGTCAGGTCTCCACTTTTCTCTTTTTTGCGAGCATCATCAATGCCTTGACGGCGATTATTCCGCACGGAAACGCGACCTTCTTCTGCTAACTTGGCCGCCTGTTTGGCGAACTCTTTACGCCGTTCTTCCGTTAAGGGAGGAATATTCAATCGCACAACCTGACCATCATTATTGGGGGTTAATCCCACATCGGATTGAGAAATCGCCTTTTCGATCGGAGTTAACGTCGTTTTATCGTAGGGTTGAATCAAAATGGTACTGGAATCCGGGGTACTAATAGTCGCCAGAGATTTGAGAGGAGTCGGCGTACCATAATATTCAACCATTACTCGGTCTAGGAGGGCAGAATTGGCCCTTCCCGTCCGAATGGTGTTAAAAGAATGGCGAGTAGACTCAACGGCCTTCTGCATTAACTCTTCTACATCATTTAATTTCACAGGAACCTCCTACAACTGTTCCAACTGACTCTCCCATGACGGCGCGACGAATATTGCCTTTCACCGACAGGTCAAAGACCAAAATGGGAATATCATTATCTTTACACAAAGCGATCGCCGTACTATCCATCACTTGCAATTCATGGGCCAAAACATGCTGATAGGTTAAGCTCTCATAGCGTTTAGCATCTGGATTCGTTTTGGGGTCGCTATCATAGACCCCATCCACCTTAGTCGCCTTAAAAATCACGTCCGCACTGATTTCTGCGGCCCGTAAAGCGGCCGTGGTATCGGTGGTAAAGAAAGGATTCCCCGATCCTGCGCCAAAAATGACCACCCGTCCCTTTTCCAAGTGACGCATGGCCCGACGACGAATATAGGGTTCTGCCACTTCCTGCATGGCGATCGCCGTTTGTACCCTAGTGGGGACATTGATTTGTTCCAAGGCATCTTGTAAGGTCATGGCATTCATCACCGTGGCAATCATGCCAATATAGTCGGCTGTTGCCCGATCCATACCAGCGGCCGCCCCTTTCACGCCCCGAAAAATATTTCCGCCACCCACAACAATGGCCACTTGTACTCCGCCAGAGACCACTTCCGACACTTCCTCGGCAATAGTATGCACGATCGCGGGATCGATGCCATAGGCCAGGCTTCCCATTAAGGCCTCACCACTGAGTTTAAGTAATATGCGCTGATAACCTGTACCCATGGCCAGCCTCTGTAATCTCCAGATCGATGATTTTAAGTACGAATTGCTCTCACCTAAGATAGCAGAATGTTGACCCTCTTCCCGAATGGTTTTCTCAAGGTCTAGGATTTAGCTCAGGAGCGCCATTGAATGGGAGTGCCGACCAAGAGTGCTGGAATGGGATAGGTGACCTCTTCTCTTTGAAGCATTTGGGCGATCGCCCCCTGGACATCTTCTACCCATCGCTCTATCGCCTTCTCCTCCTCTGCCAAACCCCGACGATAACAGAGTTTCCCTTCATGATTGAGCAAAAATATTTCCGGAGTTTGGGTTGCACCAAAACATTGGGCCACATCTTGGGTCACATCTCGCAGATAGGGAAAATTCAGCTCATGCTCTTGGGCAAATTGCTTCATTTGGGCAAAACTCTCCCCCGACTCCTCCGAACCCTTATTCCCATTCATCCCGACCAACATCACCCCTTGAGCTTCCCCTTGAGCTTGTAGTTGCTTTAGAGCCTCAAGAAGCTCGGCAACATACGGGCATTGATTACCCATAAAGACCACACCAATCACCTGATATTTTTCCATATAGCGGGCTAGGTGATGCACTCGATCGTCCACACCTGGCACTTCAAAATCTGGGGCATAGCTACCGATAGGGGTTCCCATGTCTTCCATGACAACCATGACTCAAAACCTGTATAAATAACTGTTCAAACAACTTAACAATAAACCCTATCCTCTGTAAACTGGAGATTCTTCAGAATTATCGATGTAAAGTATGAAATCCCACGTTGAAGGTTGAGCATAACTTGAGGGCGATCGCCATCTGGGATCGCTCGACTGGTCACTGAACTGCCAATTTTTTCATGATTTTTACACTTGAATCAGTAATGGCTCATGCTTACCTTAAGGTAAGTTACGAGATTAACCACAGGATTATATCCCGTTCAACTCAGAATTCAACGGCTCAGATACAGATCAATTAAGGTTGGGGAGCAGTCCTAACTTCAGATAACTTGGGTAAAATAGTTTTAACAATTTCTGTAGCAGCTAATCGATTTCCGGCAATATTCCAATGGCTATCATTGGGACGATATAGGCGAGTATTTTGTCCTGATTGTTGAAAGGGTTCTAATAAATCTAGATAATCAATATTCAGCGCAGATAGTTTTTCTGCAAGCAATCGATTAGGCAAGGAGAAATCCAATTCTTCTGGCTGCATCTCAAGACCCGAAACCACTTGATTTTGCAGCTCCATATTCACCTGTACTTCATCGGGAATAATCACCACTAAAAACTCTATATTGCGCTGTTTAGCTCTCTCATGCATCTGATTGATAAAATCTATGGCATAGTCAAAAGTTTGACCAAATTCAGGATTATCTTTAATGAAAATCTTACTCCGACGCATCTCCATACTGAGATAATTTTCATCGGTAAAGACCTTCATATTATCATCATAAAGCATATTTTCCGGTAGCTCCCACTCCCCTTCATAACTTTTTTGGATCTCCCACAGGAACTTAAAAAGTGATACAACATAAGAATAAGTATAGAGGGGCTGAGACAGATTTCGATCTTGGCTATCTAAGAAATCATTCCCCATAAAAAAGGAAACGACAATCATATCAGGATTGTAATTTAGTCCTTCAGTGACTAATACGGCTAGATAATCTTTAGGATTGAGGTTAGGAATGCCAAAATTATAGAGTTCTACGGATTTATTTTGCGCTTTTAGTTGCTCTTCAACCAAGGTGTAATAATTTTCTTCATAGGGGACTACACCAAAGGCAAAAGAATCTCCGATGCCGATGATTCTGTAAATACCTTCTGCTTTTTGAGGTTCAAACTCTAGATCTTTATATCCTTGGGAATTTAAAGTAAAATCATAATGCTTAGAAAAGGGTTTTCCTCGAAAACGACCATAGGATTTATCATAAAAGATGAAACTGGGATTAATCTGATTGTAAATTCTAAATCCAATCTCGGTGAAGATAAATGAAATTACGGCAATAATCAAGAATTGTTTCAAAAATTGCTGGACAGTCTTTAAGTGGGGCATAGTAGTATAAAAGAGCCTAGAATTTTATAAAGCTAAGACTCAGTTTACCCTATTGTCTTCTGAGTATGGTGTCAGGGTGCTTGCCTTCAGGCTTAGGTTTGGGAACAGAGAGTTTCTATATTATATTTTGTGTTTTTTGTCAAGTGCTATCCTTGAGGGAGGGGTTTCCCTTTGTGATGCACATCACGATAAATCTGGAGGGGTCTCACACTAGCTAGGGTTTTTTTGAATTACCTTAGTCTTATACATTCAGATCGGCGGCGAAGGTCAACTATAACATAAAAGGTCTAAAGCGCCAGTGCTGAAGGTTCTAGCTCTTTTGACAATTTCTTAAAATCTCGACTTTAATAGCATCATGTTTCAACCTCATACCATATCTTCTGGTTTCAATATCGCCGAATTGGTGTTTCAGGCTTGCCATACTGGGGAATTAACCTCGGAAAACCGCAAACAACTCCAATCCGTACTACTGCAACAGTCCATTAGTGAAGAAGAACGCTCGGCAATCGATCGCCTGATCTACGCAACTCGTCGCGGATGGCTGAGAATTGCCAACTAGATTCCCATGAATTTGGGGTATGATCGAAGCAAATAGCTGGCGATCGCCTTTCTCATGGTCATGAATATTCGCATCGGTAACGGTTATGATATCCATCAACTCGGCCCAAACCGCCCCTTGATTCTAGGAGGGGTAAATATTCCCCATGAACTTGGGTTAGTCGGTCATAGTGATGCTGATGTGTTAACCCATGCGATTATGGATGCCATGCTCGGAGCCTTAAGCTTAGGAGACATTGGCCATTATTTTCCCCCCAGTGACCCCCAATGGAAAGGAGCTGATAGCCTGAAACTCCTCTATCAGGTCAATGGTTTACTCATTGACCGGGGTTGGCAAGTGGTAAATATTGATTCTGTGATCGTCGCAGAACGCCCGAAATTAAAGCCTCATTTATCAGCAATGGGCGATCGCCTCTCGAACGTTTTAAATCTACAACCCGATCGAATTAGCATCAAAGCTACCACCAATGAAAAACTCGGCCCAGTGGGTCGAGAAGAAGGGATTGCCGCCTATGCAGTCACCCTTCTGGAGAAAATATAAGACCGTCCCCCTATGATGCCCCACTCGATATAACGATCGCAAGGGGCTGAAACCCCTTGCCCCTTAACAACCATTAATAATCACTCATATCAAGTTCGCTTATTCATGTCCGCGAAGCGGAAATACCCTAATTAAAAATCCAGGGAGCAAGATGCTCCCACTCCAGTCATATCAAAGAATTCGAGGAGTGCGGGCATCTTGCCCGCTTCTTAACAAATTTTCATG
>NZ_JAQOSP010000059.1 GCF_030068475.1 Roseofilum acuticapitatum BLCC-M154
GGATAAAGGGTGAAGAAGCGGGCAAGATGCCCGCACTCCTCTAATCCCTTGATATTACTGGAGTGGGAGCGTCTCGCTCCCTAAATTTTTAATCATGGTATTTCCGCTTCGCGGACATGAACAATCGGACTTGATATAATATCGAGGTATCGCCCTCACCCCCAACCCCCTCTCCCACGGGAGAGGGGGCTTTCCACCCCGAAAGCACCTACATTTAGGTCGATCAACTTCAATTACTGCGATCTGCCCAGATTAGTGCTGAACTAGCATTCTCATCATAAGTCGCTACTCGCTCTTGAGCCGCCCCATAATTTTCACTATCTTGGGGTACTTGAGCCATTAAATCTCGCGCTTGCTGCCATTGACTCGCCACTTCTTCCCACTCAGCACGGGTGCTTGCCGTTTGTGCGAGTTCAGCCGCACTCATAGCGATATTAATCCCATCTCTCCAAGGGTTAGAGGATGCTGGGGGAACCGATGCCGGAGTTTCAGGAACAGCTTCTGCGGGGGCTTCAGGAGGAGCTTCTGCGGGTACTTCTGCGGCAGTTTGTTCAGGGGCAGCCTCTGGAGCGGTAGCAGGAATCATAGGAGCTGGAGCGGGACGAAGGAAAAACCACCAAACCGCACCACCAATTAGAGCAACAATGGGGATAGCTAACAAGGGCAGGAACTTATTCGCCCCTGATTTCTTCTGCTCTCCCGATTCATCAGACTCGGAGTCTAAAGGCTCCGCACCATCGAGATCGTTATCGTTATAAGAATTCATATCATCATCAGGATCGTCAAGGGCAAAATTGGGTAAATCGTCCTCCTCATCTTTCCCTTGCAAGAGGTCAAGGGTTTCACTCCAACTCGGCTTTTTCGCTCCTATTTGGCGGCCATAAATTTGTAGGGTAGGGAAGGAGTCAATACCCATATTAAGGATTTCATCATGAACGATCGCCACATATTGTTCCTTTTCGGGTATGGTTTCCCCTTCGAGGAGGATATGTAAACAGCCTTCTTTGATCAGTGCTTTAGCGGTAACCCCTTGGGGTTGTAAGACACTGTTTAGAGCATCGGTGATCTCTGCTGGATTAGGTTGTGCCATGGCGCTGAGTACCCTGAACCGGATGAACTTGGACAAGGAGGGGTGAGACAGACAATGGCCGCTCAGGTTCGGTTTTTTTGGCCATTACTACTCGCGTCAATAGTAGCAGAGTTTGAGAGTCTATGGCAGTTTTTTCGTTATCTTAGATGTATGTGTCGTTTTTAGCTGGAGTAGGGGTTATGGGTTGGAAGTCGGTGCTGCGAGGGGGGGGTAGTAGCAGCCAAGGTTTACCCAGAGTGCCTATAATTTAGCTCAATCGAATCAGATCCGGTTGGGCGATCGCCAGCAACTGGTTGATTTTATGCTTCAAGGGAATAGTAAGATTCACCCTCTAACATAACTTCTACGATTTTTGTTTCTATGCTTTTCTTACGATGAGCAGTCAATAGTTAAAAATTGGGACTTAGAAACCCGGTTTCTTCCAGAAACCGGGTTTCTAAAAGCACCTTACCCTTCATAAACTTGGCGGTAATAGTCCTGATATTCTTGAGAAAGTAAGGGTTGCCACCAATCTTGATGATCTAAGTACCATTTCAGGGTTTGGCGTAGTCCTTCCTCTACGGTAACCGAGGGTTGCCAACCGAGTTCGGTTTGAATTTTAGTCGAATCGATCGCGTAGCGGCGATCGTGTCCGAGTCTATCCTTAACAAACGTAATCAGGTTACGACAAGGACGGACGGGGAGCTGGGGCGCGAGTTCATCCATCAGGTCGCATAAAAGGGTTACTAAGTCAATATTTTTAACTTCATTATTTCCCCCTACATTGTAAGTTTCCCCTGGTTTTCCCTTATGAATAACCACATCTAGAGCGCTGCAATGGTCAATCACATAGAGCCAATCCCGGATATTTTGACCATCGCCGTAAACGGGTAAATTTTTGCCGATTAAGGTGTTAATTGTCATCAAGGGAATCAGCTTTTCAGGAAATTGATAGGGGCCATAATTATTGGAGCAATTGGTAATAATCGTGGGTAAATTATAGGTATGATAATAGGCGCGAACCAGGTGATCGCTGCCTGCTTTGGAGGCAGAATAGGGACTGTTAGGCGCGTAGGGTGTGGTTTCTTGAAATGCGGGATCATTGGGCCCTAAAGAGCCATAAACTTCATCGGTAGAGACATGCAAAAATAAGCCCTTATCGGATAGGGTGGGATAATGCTGGCGGAAGGCTTCTAAGAGGGTGAATGTACCGACGACATTGGTTTGTACAAATGCCCCAGGGCCGAGGATAGAGCGGTCTACATGGGATTCGGCGGCGAAGTGGGCAAGGGTATCAATCTGTTCTTCGGCTAAGAGTTGGTCAATGAGGGGGCGATCGCCGATATCTCCCTGTACAAATCGAAACTGAAGACGATCCTTCACCGGCTGTAAATTAGCCAAATTTCCCGCATAGGTGAGCGCATCTAAGACCACTATACGGTCTTGAGGGTGGCGATCGCACCAGTATTGCACAAAATTCGAGCCAATAAACCCCGCACCACCCGTAACCAAAACACGACGAGAACTACGATTTTCCATCACCTTAAATATCCTTAACCTAGTGGACTGTCTCAGCTAATTTGGTGCTGGAGGAATGCGAGCGTCTCGCTCGCTAGGGAAAGGCAGCGAGCAAGATGCTCGCACTCCTCCTTTTGAGAGAAAGGTAGCGAGCAAGATGCTCGCACTCCTCCTTACTTTGAGAAAGGTAGCGAGCAAGATGCTCGCACTCCTTACTTTGAGAAAGGTAGCGAGCAAGATGCTCGCACTCCTTACTTTGAGAAAGGTAGCGAGCAAGATGCTCGCACTCCTTGCTTTGAGAAAGGTAGCGAGCAAGATGCTCGCACTCCTTGCTTTGAGAAAGACAGAATCTATTCCCCACTGCCTACTCCCTACTCATTGTCCAGCATATCCGCTAAAGCCTGTTTCATCTCTTCACCATTAGTCGTTGCTGTTCCGAAGTGGCGCACCACCAGAGAAGCCGCCAAATTACCCAACACCGTCGCCTCCCAGAACGAAGCCCCCACACACAACGCCAAAGAAATCGCTGCAATCACCGTATCCCCCGCTCCGGTCACATCAAACACCTGACGACGGTTAAAGGCAGGAATGTGAACCATGGGCTTTTCAGGTGTAAATAAGCTCATACCCTCATCCCCGCGAGTAATCAGAAGATGACCAGCTTGAGTCATTTTTAACAAATCTTTCCCCGCTTGCATTAACCGCTCATCGTCATCAATGGCATAACCCACTGCCTGTTCTGCCTCCGGTAAATTGGGAGTAAACAAGGTCGCTCCCTGGTAGCGCGGCAAATCCTTCTGAGTATCCACCATCACTCGCTTGTGTTTTAAACTTGTAGAAATTACTGGAGAGAGTTGCCCATCCGGTCGAGTGCAAAAAGCTCCATCCCCATAGTCCGAACAAATTATCCCGTCTACTTGGTCTAATTGGGATTGAACATAATCTGCTAACGCCTGTTGTAAAGATAACTCTGGCAACCGATCCGACTTGCGATCGACCCGCACAATTTGCTGAGTCACCGACTGACGAGCATGGCCAGAAATGCGGGTTTTGGTCACGGTTGGTCGGGTTTCATCGATCAGAATGCCTTGGGTATTAATTCCCGCTTCCTCAAAAATCCGCCGCAGGGCTTGCCCTTGGTCATCTTTTCCCACAATACCCACCGCTTTAATTTGTCCCCCCAATTTCGCCAAATTATAAACCGCGTTGGCTCCCCCTCCAGGAATTTGGCGAGTTTCCTCATGGCGTAAAATCAGAACGGGCGCTTCTCTGGAGAGTCGTTCTACTTGACCGGTGAGGAATTCATCGAGGGTTAGATCGCCAACCACTAGCACTTTAGCAGTCGGGAAGCGATCGATCAGTTCATTTAAACGGCTTTGGTTCTGTTTGAGTTGCCCGATTAAATCTGCGGGTAAGGTCATATGAGTTGAGGGGGTTGAATGTTAAACCTTAATCAGTCTACGATCGCCCCTGAACCCTGGCTATGGGAGATGGGCCCTATTGCGGGTAAAATTATTGCAGTTGCATAATCGGCGATCGTGACTAGATTTATCCATGACCAGTTTGCCAAACAATATCTGAGCGAAATGCTCTCCTCTTTTGGCACAGTAGAAACCAGCAAAGATGTTGCCTCAGAAGTCCGCCAAGTTGATGTGTACTTTACCCCATCTTCTTCCGAACTTGATAGCAGCGAACTTGGGTTGTTAGGGAAACTCACGGAAACTCCGGCAATCTTTGAACCCTTTCGTAATCCCATCACAGCTAAGGACATTCGCACCTGTCTGTTGAAATTATTGGTACTGCAAGCCAAAGAGGAACGGGAAAGAGACAATACACAACAGACCAATACTGAGCCACCGAAACTATGGATATTAACTCCCACAGCATCAGAAAACTTACTAGAGAGCGCTGGTGCAAAAGAGTTAGCCAATGAACCGACAGGAGTCTATTATTGTCCAGCGCTCTACAAAAGTGCCATTATCGTTATCCATCAACTCCCTCGCACACCAGAGACGCTATGGTTGAGACTCTTAGGACGCGGAAGAATCCAACAGCAAGCCATTCGAGAACTCGAAGCGTTACCTAAAGGAAATCGCTGGCGAGCGAATGTGATAAAATTGGTCTACGAACTTTTAACCATTCTAGCCACTAGGCAAAACCAAGAAGCAGATCGAGATGATGAGGAGCTAATCGTGACTTTAACTCAACTCTATGAAGAAGCGATCGCCCAACTGCGTGAAGAAGGACGACAAGAGGGACGACAAGAGGGACGGCAAGAGGGACGGCAAGAAGGACGGCAAGAGGGGGAAGAGCAAGCCACTGTACGCTTCATAACCAATCTCTTACGAGTTCGGTTTGGAGAAGTGGATGAGGAGCTTGCCGCCATTATAGGGCGAATAGCCGCCCTGCCTTCAGAAGAATTTACCCCTCTACTTCTACAATTGTCTCGTGAAGAGTTACTCCTGCGATTTAGGGTAGAACAGGACTAAGTGTCAGAGGAGTGGCTCATCGTGACTTTAACTCAACTCTATGAAGAAGCGATCGCCCAACTGCGTGAAGAAGGACGACAAGAAGGACAACAAGAGGGACGGCAAGAAGGACGACAAGAGGGACGGCAAGAGGGACGACAAGAAGGACGACAAGAGGGGGAAGAGCAAGCCACTGTGCGCTTCATAACCAATCTCTTACGAGTTCGGTTTGGAGAACTGGATGAGGAACTGAGAGCTATTGTAGGGCGAATAGCCGCCCTGCCTTCAGAAGAATTTACCCCTCTGGTTCTACAATTGTCTCGTGAAGAGTTACTCAGACAATTTACGACAGAGAACGAATAACCATAGGAGTGAGTGAACCCCAAACTTAACGCTGGATCGGGATGCTCTCAATCAATCAGAGGTTGGGAGCATCTTCATTACCCATTACCAGCCTGTAGCGCTATATAATCAAAGCCAAATTCCCAAATGGAGTCTAGATGATGAAAACTCGTATAGTTGCCAGCCTGTTAACGGGTTTAACAGCGTTTTTAGGATCTATGGGAATTTCGGAAGCCGCTTGGGCGCAACACCGCCGAAATTTCCATGAACTGATTGATTTAAATCCCACGTTATACCGCCAGATTTGTAATCAAATTCAATCGAGTTCTGAAAATTGTAATAATACTTATCGGTTGGGTGTGCCGATGTATTTGGTAACTGGAAATTTAGGAGAAATATCTTATGTAACAATTCTGAATAAACAGCTTTATATTTGGGATTGGGTGAATGGGAATTGGAATCCTGAGAGGGATATGCCGGTAGGAACTTATCAGTTTGTGTTATTACTGAGAGAGGTACAAGAAGAAGCTCCTTAAGGAGTATGCCTAGGATGGTTGAGTTTTGAGTAAAGTATGAGGATCATGAAGCGATCGCACCAGCGATGGGGTTTAAGATGTGTCTTAGCTTTGCTGACCGGGTGGTGTGCCTTAGCACAAGCTGCCTATGGAGCCGATCGCATTAATCTCCGCTTAGGATTATGGCAGAGCCAAATTGCGATCGCCGACTTAGAAGACTTTAGCGAAACCGGAACCCTATCCCCAGCCTTACAACCCTACCGCTCTGTCCTTACTCCCAAGGTGCAGCAGCTCTTAGATTATCGCTTTCCCATCGATACCCAACTGGGCGATCGCATCCTCAGAAATATTTTCCACTCCCCCCTAAGTCTACAAATTTACCAAAGCATTGTTCCCATGTTGCCCGATAGTCGCCTCGACTATCTAGAGCAAGCCGTAACCACTACCCTGAAAAACAACCATTTCAGTGTTCTCTCCATTCTCAAAGCCTATCCCGGTAAAGAAATTACCCTTAATCTGTCCGCCGCTTTATCTTTTGCGCTCCAATTCAACCATGATTATTGGCAAAGTCGGCTTCTAGAACCCTTACTGGTGCGGGATTTGTTAGTTAATTCCCCAGAGGATCTTGTCGGGGAAATCGATCCGAGTCAACCGGCGGATGGGCCAGTAGAAAAAACATCCTTAATCCTGCGAGATAGCCAGAGAAATCGAATCATTCCCGTAGATCTCTACACAGTTCCTGGATCGCTAGATTCTGCCCCCCTAGTGGTCATCTCCCATGGCTTTGGTTCCGATCGCAATTATTTATCCGGTTTAGCGTATCATTTAGCCTCCCATGGCCTAACCGTAGCGGCGATCGAGCATCCTGGAAGTAGCCTCAGATGGTTAATGAAAGGGTCAAAATTTAGCCATTTAGCCACCTTAGTTCCCCCGGAAGAATTTATCGATCGCCCCCAAGATATCCGGTTTATGCTCGATTATCTAGAAACCGTCAATCATCAACCCGGCCCCTTTTACAGCAAACTGAACACCAATAAAGTGACAATGGTGGGTCATTCCTTGGGGGGATATACCGCCTTCGTTTTAGCCGGTGCAGAGCTAGATTTAGCCAGTTTACGCCATTTTTGCCGCGATCGCCTCCCCCTGGGTCGTTCTCCGGCTGACTGGTTGCAATGTGCAGCAGCCGATCTCACCACTGTTCCCCAGTCTCTCAAGGATGACCGCATTGCACAAGTAATCGCCATTAGTCCCGTCATCGGCCGTTTATTTGGCGAAACCGGCATCAGCAAAGTCAAAATTCCTACCTTAATCTTAGCCAATACCAATGATGCCGTTACCCCTGCCCTCGAACATCAAATTCGCCCCTTCAACCACTTAACCGGGCCCAAATATCTCCTGACTGCCATTGGAACCCCCCATTTAAGTATTGGTAATCTGAGATATTCCAATTCAGTGGCTTCCCCCTTTCAACCCTTGCAACACTTGCTTAATGGCGTTTCCTTAGCCTTTATCAAACAATTAACCCCAGAAAAAGAGAACTATCAAGTCTTCCTCAGTCCCACTTATGCCCAATCTTTTTCCACTCCTCAAATACCCCTGCGCTTAAATCAGTCCCTTCCAGGCAGTTTATGGGAGCGAATAGAAGTCAGTCGTTTGTTGCATTGGCTCGGTTGGAGTTAATTAACAAGGAACAATTACAGAGGTTTAAACTAGACTAATCCCGGTTTTCCATAACGCCTACGAGAGATTGTAAATCAAAGTCGCGATCGCGCCCACTTAAACAAATCCCCGAACTCATCACCGTTAAATCTCCTTTACTAATGGCAGAAACATGCTGTTCTCCATCCGCCGTTGTCCATTCGACGTGCCAATAGTCTCCTCGATCGCCAAAGTCTTGCAGCGCTCCTCCCCCTTGTTGGAGTGCTTGATTTAAGCGACGGCGATCGCGTTTTTCGCTACTAAATTCTTCCTGTTGCCCAGCCACTAACTCATAAGTAATTTTCGCTTCCGGAGTCATGCCCGAAAACTGGAGAGTTTCCGGCTCAGTCAACTGTTTTAAGTGATGCTTAAGAGTATCGATCATTTGCGGATCGGCGCGGCGATCGACACTCTCAAACCACCAGCTAGAGCCATCTCCACGGGCGATAATCGTTTCAAACGCTCCGCCTTCAGTCACTAAATGAACAGGAGTCGGTTGAGTAATTCCATAGCGTCTTTTCGCTTCATCCCCATTCACCGGATAAGCTAACCAAGTTTGTCCTTTAAGGCGATAACCGAGCCAAAATCTCAGGGGTTTGAGCAAACTTAAATACTCGCTAATTTGGGGCAAAGTTGGCTCATCAACCCATTGAGCTGTGCGCGTATCCAGAGGTTTGAAAATTCCCCAGCCTTCAAAATCGGCGGGTTGAGGTTGGAAAGAATACGCAATAGAGGAGATCGCGCCAGCGAAACGGAGTTTTATCGCCGTTTTCAGCCCTCCTCCCGCTACACAAGGCGCGAGAAACTCCTGTTCTTGTAATTCTTTTTCCTGCTGTGTCAGTTGATTTAAGAGTTTGTTAATATCCATCCATATTCCCCTTTCTTCCTTATACCGTTGTAACCCCTATGATGGACACCAAAGATCTCCTCGCTATCCTACATCCTACCCTCGCCGTAGCCTTAGTTTATCCCCTGATTGGTATCGTCGTTCATTTTGCCTGGCAAACTCGTCAACGACGACTAGCAACTGCTGCGGGAGAAAAAAGCAAAATTACCCCCATGGTTGGCCCCGATCATGTCAAAATGGGTCAATGGCTCACTGGCTCCGTGGTTGGTATTAGCTTAGTTGCCCTTGCTTATGTTCTCTTCATTGACAAACCCCGCTCTAGTGCCGTTGAAAGTATTTTAGTTGCCCTATTATTTGCCGCTACGATTGGCTCCTTAGTCTTCCTCTTTCGCGTCAGTAAAAGCGGCTCGAAATTATGGCGAGGTGTATTTGCTACCGGTGCAGGAATGGGGATAGTCATTCTTGGCTGCCAAGATGGGGTTTTTCGACGCACCAATGAATGGTATATTTCTCACTATTATTATGGTATTGTTGCGGCCCTATTAATGATTTTCTCTTTGGCGATCGTACAAGATATTTACCGCGATCGCTCCCACAAATGGCGCATTGCCCATACCATCATTAACTGTGTCGCCATTTTACTCTTTGTCGGCCAAGGTTTCACCGGTTCCCGTGACTTACTCGAACTTCCCCTGGATTGGCAAAAACCCTATGTCTATAAGTGTAGCTGGAAGGCAAAAACCTGTCCACAATTGGGTGATTAATAGATATAGTATTTTAATTTGGGTGTTAAACACTTACCCCTGACTTAAGACAGGGATAGAGGAGTGAAAATTATACCTTTTAACTCTCCACTCCTCTATAGCTAGTCTAAATGAGTTGTGCCATAGGAAATGCCCTCTCCCTTTCATGTCCGAAGGAAAATCCCTCTCCCACGGGATTCTTGACTTTCCCCCTTCTCCATCCGGAGAAGGGGGTAGGGGGATGAGGGGCAATCGTTACACAACTCATTTAGGTTTACTATATCGGGTGCATCAGTTCAGCTAAAGCCAATGAGAACTTAGGATTATGGATGAACAGTACCAGCATCCCGAATTAGCCTGTTTACTCGATCAAAAGGATTTAAAAGAAGTCGCTAAACGAGCGAAATTAGTGGAAGAATTGCTTGCTATTGGGACAGCGCTATCCGGGAGTCAGGATTTACAACAGTTACTAGATTTGATTTTATCCAAAAGTCGTGAAATCACCTCTAGTGATGCTGGAAGTGTCTATTTAGTCAATCGCAAAGAAGATACCCAAGAATTGATTTTTAAGACGGCCCAAAATGATTCGATCTCGACTCACCTGTTTCAAGAGTTTGCTATTCCTTTAACTCCAAAAAGTTTAGCCGGTTATGTGGCCCTAACTGGGGATAGCTTAAATATTGTTGATGCTTATCAGTTACCCTCCTCTGTTCCTTATCAACTCGATCGCAGTTTTGACCAAGATTTTGCCTATCGGACTTGTTCTGTTTTGGTATTACCGATGCAAAACCATGAAGGAACGGCGATCGGAGTTTTACAGCTCATTAATCGTAAACGTCACTCAGAGGAGAAGGTTACGGCTGATAACGCTCTGGAGCTGACTCTACCGTTTAGTCAGTTTCAAGAACGCATTGTGCGATCGCTGGCTTCCCAAGCGGCAATTTCCATTGAACGCAATCATCTACAAGAGAGCATTGAAACTCTGTTTGAAGGCTTCGTTAAAGCGTCTGTACAGGTGATTGAAGCCCGCGATCCGACGACTTCGGGACATTCGGAACGGGTGGCGGAATTAACGGTGAGACTCGCGCAAGAAGTGAATGATGTTCACGCGGGGCCGCTTAATTTAATCTGGTTTAATGACCGACAACTTAAAGAAATTCGCTATGCTTCTTTACTGCATGATTTTGGTAAAGTGTTGGTTCCGGAAACGATTTTAGGCAAACGGGAAAAGCTGTATCCAGAACAGTTGGAAGTGATTCGCCATCGGTTTGCCTTGGCGCAACGGACGTTAGAAATGGAGTGTTATCAAAGCAAGTTTAAGGTTTTGGTGGAACATCCTAGCCATCAGCATCAAGGGGAAAATTGTCCCCATTGCGATCGCTTGGCTCAGTTAGACCAGGAACTCGATCGGGCGATCGCCTACTTAAAAGAATCTTTAGCCTTAATTGAAGACCTCAAGCGTCCTTTGGCCATTGAAACCCAAGAACTCAAAACCCATTATCAGAGCTTTGAGAAGCAATTACAAAAGATAGCCCAATTTACTTATCGGGATGTGGATGGTCAGCAAAAACCCTTGCTCAAACCCGACGAAATTGCCCAGTTACTGGTGGTTCGAGGCAATTTAACCCCCCAAGAGCGGCTGGCGATCGAGGCCCATGTTACCCATTCCTATGAGTTTCTCAAGCGCATTCCCTGGACAAAGGGTTTAGGAGATATTCCGGCGATCGCCTACGGACACCATGAAAAACTCGACGGTACGGGATATCCCCAAGGACTCCATCAACAAGACATCCCCATGCAAACTCAAATGATGAGCGTTGCGGACATCTACGACGCGCTCACGGCCGCCGATCGCCCCTATAAACGCCGTCTCCCCATCGATATCGTCATCAAAATCCTCCATGAAGAAGCCGACAACGGCAAAATCAACCCCGATCTCGTTCTCCTCTTTGAACAGCGCCAAGTCTTTACCGCTCTCGGCCATACCTGGCCAAAAGAGACCGTTTCGGCTGCCTGAGAGTCAGTAAGCCATGAGTTATGAGTGGGGAGCGGGCCATCCTTCCCTGTCTCCCCATCCCCAAATTCGTAATTCTTATCATTTCCCCCTCTTTTCCCCACACCTTCCACAACCTTTCCACAATTTACCCTCGTCTTTTCCACAACTTCTCCTGAATTTTACACAACCTTAACCGGACAAAACTGCCCTGTAGCCCCATCCCTAGGTCTGGCTTGGGGATTTCCCCACTGGCCCTTTAATCTCGATTCCCTATCCCAAAAAAATAAAGTTATGTAACGAAAATTGGGCTGAAAGTATCGGTTTTTCGTTGACCTAACAAAAAATGATCGTTTTTTTTTACGTTTCGCAACATTGACAAGACCACCTATTGGTAGCACACAATAGAGCCACAAGGCATCTTGCCGATATCCACTCAACCCAACCCTAGAGGGCTGCATATGCATACTACAACTGTGAGTATTCTGGCAGAAATACCTGAAGATCTCCACGAATCCATCCAATGCTATTTAGAAAATCATCCGGATTGGGATCAAGAGCGGGTATTTTCTGCGGCCTTGTCCCTATTTTTGCTGCAAAATGGAAATGGTCAGACTTCCCAGAGCCATGAATCGAGCTATCGGAAGGCAGCGCGGGTCTATCTTGATGCTCTGTTTAATATATCCGCTTTGCCCTAATGGGAGGAAGGCCATAATAGTTTTCAGCCCACTCCAGAGTTGCTCAAGTTCATTGTAGAGGTGGGTCTAGAATCGGATTTGTTATTGGCTGATCTCAATACCATGATTAAAAATTTAGGGAGCGAGACGCTCCCACTCCAGTAATATCAAGGGATTAGAGGAGTGCGGGCATCTTGCCCGCTTCTTCACCCTTTATCCGGACTTGATATAACTTACTTTTTCTTGGGTCGAAAAACTTGAATCACGTCCGGATTACATTCTAAATAGGGTGCGCCAATTAAGTCTAAGCAGTAGGGAATGGCCGGAAAGACGGCATCTAGACATTCTCGAATGGATTTCGGTTTACCGGGAAGATTGACAATTAAGGCGCTGCCGCGAATGCCTGCGGTTTGTCGGGACAAGATGGCGGTGGGAACGTATTGCAGGGAAACGGAGCGCATCAGCTCCCCAAATCCGGGGAGCATTTTGTCACAGACGGCTTCTGTGGCTTCGGGGGTTACGTCCCTGGGAGCGGGGCCGGTTCCTCCGGTGGTGACGACGAGGGAGCATTGATGCTCGTCAATCAGGGAGATGAGGGTGGTTTTGATTGTCTCATAGTCGTCTGGGATGACCTCATAGACGGGTTCCCAGGGACTGGTGAGGTATTCGGTGAGACGGTCAATAATGGCTTTTCCGGACAGGTCTTCATAGACTCCTGCACTGGCCCGGTCTGAGGCCGTCAGGATTCCAATACGGGTGTTCATGGGGAATGGGGAATGGGGAATGGGTGCTAGGTTTGAGACAACCCTAAAATGGTGGGTTACGGCGGATTGAGAGATTGCTGTCAGAGTCTAGGTTTTAGCCGCCTAACCCCCCCTACGCTAATGCACTATTGTAGCTGTGTCACGGCACTAGGTTGTACTAGCTGCGATCGCCTTTTTCTTCATCGTCTCGAAGATATTGTAAAATCCATTAGCCCTAGATGGCGTTAGGTTCACTTCTAAACCAGTGTCTTTGATAAACTCGGCGGAGAGATGGGCTACTTCTTCGGGGGTTAAGCCATCGAGTCCTCTTACGAGTAGCGCGACTAGGCCTTTAGTGAGTTGAGCATCAGAATCCGCTTGATAGTGCAGTTTCCCCTCTTCTAGGGTTGCCGTCACATAAACTTGGGAAACACAACCAGGGACTTTATTTTCCTCTACCTTATCTGTGTCTGGAAAGGCGGGGAGTTTCTTGGCGTAGTCGATTAATTGTTCGATGCGACGCTTCGGGTCTTGACAGCGTTGGAAGCGTTTGACAATTTTCTCTAAGTTAGGGGGTAGGCTTTGGGTTGTTTCAGTCATAGGGCGATCGCCACCAACATCATCTAGTCGTCATACTGGATTCTAATCGATGAATTCCCTTTACCTATTCAGACTTAAGATATTTTTTCTGTGTTTTAAATCTTGAAGAAAAAGGAAAAGCGCCTGGGAGTCTGGCCGTGTTTCGACCCCAAGCGCGTTTTCCTTTCACTTTACTCCTCACCACCAACCACAGTCTATCACATCTTGAGCATGTGTCAAGAGCTAAGACAATTTTTCTAATAAATCGACCCGAACACAGCCCATTTCAAAGGCAGCGTACCAATGGCTGGCGCTTTCATAGAAGTGGCTAATCTCGACGGTTTTACCACTATAGGGCAGCACAATGAGATCGCCTGCTTTCCGTCCTTCGTACTCTGGTACTGGCTCCGGTTGTTCTAGTCTCGGCAGTCGGGGAGCATCATGGGCTTTACGGGGTTTGGGGACTTTGGAGACCCGTTCAGATGGAGTGGTCTGGGTAATGGGTTGGGGTCTTTGGGGTTTTTGGACGATTTCCGGCCGTTTGGGCCGTTGAACCCTAGGGGGAGTTAAGGAGAGTTCGGGTTGGGATTCAGGTTTAGACTCGGAGGGCTGGCGATCGCTAGAATTAGATTTAGTCATCTTTAAACGGGGAAAATGCAACAGAAGCACACTTGTGATCTATCCTATAGCGCTAGGCGCTGGTCATGGGTAATGTTTTTTTCGCCCCACTTAAACATTAAACCGGAAGAGCATCACATCCCCTTCCTGTACCACATACTCTTTACCCTCACTGCGTACCAGTCCTTTTTCCTTGGCTGCATTCATCGAGCCACTGGTGACCAAATCAGAGTAAGCCACGGTTTCAGAACGAATAAAACCCCGCTCAAAATCGGAATGAATCACCCCTGCTGCTTGGGGAGCGGTCATCCCGGCTGTAATTGTCCAAGCGCGGGTTTCCTTGGGCCCGGTGGTCAAATAAGTGCGTAATCCTAACAGGGTATAGGTTGCGCGAATCAAGGACTGCAAACCGCCTTCCTCTACTCCCAAACTGGCCAAAAAATCAGCCCGGTCTTCTGGAGGCAACTCGATTAACTCTGATTCTACCTGAGCGGAAATGGTGACGACTTGGGCCGTTTCTTGGGCGGCAATTTGTTTGACCTGCTCCACCCATTCATTGCCCTCGGCTAAATCATCCTCAGACACATTAGCCGCGTAAATAATCGGTTTAGCCGTTAATAATCCCAGACCTTTAATGCTGTCGAGTTCTTCCTCGTTCAAGGGGGCTAAACGGGCAGATTGGCCTTCATTCAATACCGGAATTAGTTTTTCTAGGGCGCTCACTTCTACCAGAGCATCCTTATTGCCCCTAGCTTGCTTACGAGCGCGGTCTAATCGGCGTTCTACCTGACTCAGGTCAGCTAGGGCTAATTCTAGATTAATCACCTCAATATCCCGACTAGGGTCAACAGAACCGGAAACATGAATGATATCATCATCTTCAAAGCATCGAACCACATGCACAATGGCATCTACTTCTCGAATATTGGCTAAAAACTGGTTACCGAGGCCTTCGCCTTGACTGGCTCCTTTGACTAAACCGGCAATATCCACAAATTCCATCCGCGTGGGAACGATTTGTTCAGATTGGGAAAGTTTAGCCAACACAGAGAGGCGTTCATCGGGGACGGCAACCACTCCAACATTGGGTTCGATCGTACAAAATGGAAAATTAGCCGCTTGTGCTTTAGCATTGGCGACTAAGGCGTTAAATAAGGTTGATTTGCCCACATTAGGCAGTCCAACAATTCCAGCTCTGAGCATTAGTGGAGTTTGTTAATGAAGTTTGAGGTTGTCAAGTTGATTTATAGTGTGTACCGAATCGCCAACTGGGTTGATTGAAAGTTATAGGATTTACCAAAGTGTCTCAAGCCAAAACCCCAATTCTAGATGCACTCCGGCACTATGCGACTCACGCTCACGCTCCGTTTTATACTCCAGGCCATAAACGGGGAGTGGGTATTTCTCGCCCTTTGGCGGATTTATTCGGGAGTTTGGTGTTTCAATCGGATTTACCGGAACTGCCGGATCTGGATAATTTATATGCTCCAGATGGGGCGATCCGAGAAGCGCAAGACTTGGCGGCCCAAGCATTTGGAGCCGATCGGACTTGGTTTTTGGTCAATGGTTCGACCGTCGGTGCGATCGCTGCAATTTTGGCAACTTGCACCAGTGGACAGAAGATTATTTTACCGCGAAATATCCATAGTTCGGCGATTTCTGGGTTAATTCTCTCTGGAGCGATGCCGATTTTTGTGAATCCGGAGTACGACCCAGACTGGGATATGGTCAATAGTGTTACGCCGATGTCGATTGAGAAGGCGTTGACTAAACATCCGGATGCGAAGGCGGTGATGATGGTCTATCCGACCTATCAGGGGGTTTGTGGGGATGTGGAGGCGATCGCCAATTTATGTCATGAGCATAATATTCCTCTGATTGTGGATGAGGCCCATGGCCCCCATTTTCACTTCCATCAGGATTTACCCCCTTCAGCCCTCTCCTGTGGTGCTGATGTCACCATTCAATCGATTCATAAGGTTTTGGGGGCGATGACGCAAGCTTCCATGCTCCATCTGAAGGGATCGCGGGTCGATCCCCAAGCCATTGGGCGATCGCTCCAATTACTCCAGTCTACCAGTCCCAGTTATTTACTCCTCGCTTCTCTAGATGCCGCACGTCAGCAAATGGCTCTCCAGGGAGAAGCATTAATTTCCCACACTTTAGAATTAGCAGAACGAGCCAAACAAAATCTGAAAACACTTCCCCAATTGGCGGTTTTAGAGGCCAAAATGAGTAAGGGATTTCTGGCTTTAGATCCCACTCGCTTAAGTGTGAAAGTGAGCGCTTGTGGCTTAACGGGTTATCAAGTGGATCGGCTTTTACACGATTGCCATGGAGTCATTGCTGAATTACCCTCAGCCCAATATTTAACTTTTATTATCAGCTTGGGTAATACCCAAAGCGATATCGATCAATTAATTCAAGGGTTATCCCAGGTTTGCCAAACCCCAGGCACTCATCAATTTAACTGCCCTCCTACTGTCTTACAACGATGGCAAGAAGAATGTTTATTTGTCCATCCGTCCTCCTTTCTGATTACTCCGGCTCTTTCTCCCCGTGAAGCCTTTTTCTCAGAAACAGAAACCTTACCCCTCGAACAAACCGATGAGCGCATTTGTGCGGAAATCATTTGCCCTTATCCTCCTGGAATTCCGGCGATCATGCCCGGTGAAATGATTAATATGTCCGCCTTAGACTATCTACAACAGGTTCTCTCCCTAGGAGGTACAATTACCGGATGTAGCGATCCTACTCTAAAAACTTTAAAAGTCGTGAGACAATAGGACGTTGGGTGAAATAGGCAATGGTGACCCCAAGCCAGACCCATTTTTAATTTTTAATTTCTAATTTTTAATTGATCTTATGTCCCTTTGGCCTTTTATTACTCCTGGTATCCCTGACGATCTTTTTGAGCGGTTACCGGGTATTCCCTTAAGTAAGCGGGAGATCCGACTTTTGTTGATTTCCGCTCTACGGTTGCGTAAGGATTCGGTTTTGTGGGACATTGGCGCAGGAACGGGAACGATTCCGGTGGAAACCGGGTTATTGTGTCCAGAAGGACGGATTTTTGCGGTGGAGCGCGATCGTGAGGTGGCTAGTCTCATTCGTCGAAATTGCGATCGCTTTGAAGTCAATAATGTAGAAATTATTGAAGGCAGCGCCCCCGAATGTTTAGAGGATATTCCCATGCGTCCCCATCGCGTTTGTATGGAAGGGGGACGCTCTGTTAAACCCATTTTAGAAGCCGTCTGGAATTTGTTACTTCCACAAGGGCGCATTGTCGCCACTGCTGCATCTTTAGAAAGTCTATATGCCCTCTCCGAAGGCTTTGCCCAGCTCCAAGTCCGCAACATCGAAGTGGTTCAATCTGGGGTTAACCGTCTGGAAAAACGGGGCATGTATCAGGTTTTTGCCGCCGTCAATCCCATGTTTATTATTAGTGGGGAAAAACTGGATTAATGGTCGTCAATCCAGAAACCCGGTTTCTTGCCCCCAAATTGATCATGATTTACGAATTTTGTAGGGGCGGGTTCACCAACAACTAGGAAAAGAACGATCAATTCCCAAAACCCGCCCCACCCCATCGATACAGCGCTTCGCGCTGTAGTGAGGTACGGTCTTCTAAATTTCTGCTTCGCAGATATAGCGCTTCGCGCTAGGGAATAGGGAATAGGGAATAGGGAATAGGGTTGTAGTACAGTATTATTAAGATTAAGTCATTGCGAATGGAACGAAGTGGAATGAAGCAATCGCAAAATCCCCCAATCTTGGCGTTTGGGCTTCGCGGACATGAAAGCGAAGCTTGCGTGTTTCCGCTTCGCGGACATGAAAAGCGAAGCTTGCGTGAAACGCGAAGCGCGAATGCTTCCCTGCGGTCGCAATGACAATTCTAACCCATAGATTAATGCTGTACCTCATAACAGCGCGAAACGCCGTAAAAATCATTACAGCCGTTTTCCCTCACGCTCTCAACGATAAAGTTCCTGAACCCATTTCCACTCCTCCGTTAAGCCCTGCTCTAGGGAAACTTGCGGCTGATATCCAATGAGCTGATTGGCTTTGGAAACATCAGCACTGGTATGGCGAGCATCTCCCATGGCGCGATCGATGTGATTTCTACGGATAGGCTGACCTACAATTTTTTCCATCGTATCCAACACATCTGTCAGTACCACCCGACTGCCGCCACCAATATTAAAAATTTCCCCAACTGCGTCAGGAGCCGTTGCCGCCGCAATATTGGCAGCTACAGCATCTTTAATAAAGGTAAAATCCCTGGTCTGCTGACCATCTCCATAGATGTCGATCGCCCGATCTTCCAATACCGCCTTGTAAAATTTATGAAACGCCATATCCGGGCGCTGACGGGGGCCATAGACCGTAAAATAGCGGAGTGCCGTAAAGGGAACCTGAAAATTTTGGTGATATAACACACATAATCGTTCCGCCGCCAACTTGGTAATGCCATAGGGAGAAACCGGTTGGGGAGGAATCATCTCTGAAGTGGGAAAGGTTTCCGCATTCCCATACACCGAAGACGTGGAAGCATAGACAAACCGTTTTAACGTCGTGAACTGTTTCGCCGCTTCCAGCATAATTTGAGTCGCGTTAATATTCCGTTCCGTATAGGAGCGAAACCCTTCCCCCCAACTCGCACGCACTCCCGCTTGCGCTGCTTGGTGATAAACCACCTCTACATCCGTCAGCAGGGAATTCCAGTCTAAAGTTTGAATATCTCCCTCTACCAGGGTGAACTGCGGATGATTTTCAAAACTGCTAACATTCCGACGTTTCAGTGTAGGGTCATAATAATCATTAAATTGATCGATACCAATGACTTCTTGACCTTGATTGAGTAAGGTTTCGGCTAAGGTAGAACCAATAAAACCAGCTACACCGGTTACAATTACTTTAGTCATTTCAAAGATAAATTTTAGATCTCATTCCTGCACAATTATAAGAGATGAATTAACCGAGGATGGTTTTCTTAATGTTTCTCAGTTTTTGTCTCCATTGCGGTTCCGGTTTAGGTGCTGGAGGGTCAGCCGGAGGATTGGGATCTCCGAGATAGCGGTAATATCTCCATAATTGCCTATAAGGGCCACCTTGTCTCATGGGACTTCCAGCCCAATGCAGATACATTAATCGCTTGCCTTTATCATACAAAACATGATCTTTTTCTTCAAAATGGCTTGATCCTGCCCAACTTCCCGGCACTCCTTCTGGTAGTTTCACCAAGTTTAAACGTTTAGGAATTGATTTGAGAACCAGGTAGTTGAGAATGGGTTGGTCAGTGACTTGGGAGGAAAAATCAAAGTATTCTCGATGTTGGGCACATTCTTGCAGAAGAGTATACATCTGCTCTTGAGAAAAAGCCGTTTTTTTAGAGGCCCAAAAGCCACTATTAAAAACATCTTGTAATTCTGCTTCCGTAAAGAGATTTTGTTCTTTGACTAAGGGCGAAAAAATATCTTGTAATCCTCGTCCAGAGTGATGATAATCGCAACAGATAAACCCATAGTCTGATAAGTAAGAGAGGATATCGGACATCTTTTCAAAGACGATGATATCCGTATCGATATAGAGAAAGTCGTCTAGGGGGCCGAACCACGCAACGAGCTTTCGCATTTTGTTGGGTAAGGCCAGAAAGTCCCGATCGAATATCTCGCCAATTTTGCTAGTAAATTCTTCTACAAGATCTAAATCTGGAAAAACCTGAACATTATGTTTCTCTCCCAGGATTTGGGCGGTTTCTTGATATTCCTCATTGAAGGGTATCATGTAAACTGTAATGCCAGGATCGTACATGCGAATACTGTTTAAGAGGGCGATCGCATTCTCTTTAACTTTATTGTTCGCTACAATGTAAATTCCTTGGTTCATGATTATTTCCTAGAGGTCTTCATTCCTAATTTACGCAACACTTTATCTATAAACGTAGGGGGTGCATTATAAGGTTTAGGTTTACCCACAAACTGGGGTCGCTTTTCTGGTTCGTGCAAATAGCGATAGTGCAAGAAGATATCTCGATAGGGAAAGTCTAAGTTTTCTCCCGCACAGAGTCTAGTGAATACCTTAGAGGATATACCGATATAGTGTAGGTAAGTGAGCTGTACTCCTTTATCATAGAGCAAATGACCCCGTTGCTCAAAGTGAGGAGAAGTGACAGAACATCCAGTCGTTTGCTCTTTGGGAAGTTGCAGAGAAAAGTTGTAGGCTGGGCGATCGCAACGCATGGTCATATAGTTAAGGATAGACTGATCCGGCCCATTGGGGTATAAGATTTCTGCTTCACCTGATTCCAATTGCTGGAGTAACCACTCTCGCGTTTCTTGGGGAAATAATCCCCGTTTAGATGCATAAAAACCTGCACAAAAAATTTCTGAACTTAAACGCTCTTGTGGAAAAATCTCCCCGACTTTTTCAGAGTGAATATTGTAAACATGGCTAAGATCTTTGTATTGGAAATCATAGACCACGAAATCTTTATCATGGATGCGATCGAAAACAAAATCTAACTGATTGAGAACCAGAACATCACCATCACAATAAATGAAGTTTTCTAAAGGACTGTCTTCATCAAAAGCACAAAATCTCCGATGCATCCCTAAACGATTGACTCCTTCAATTCCTCTTGATTGCCAATTTGCTAAGGCTGAAGGATGTCTCTTCCAAATTTCATACGCAAAATCTTCCCATCGAGAAAGAATAGCCTCATCAGAAAGAAGCTCGACATTGTTTCGACTTTTGACTAACTCCTGAATTCGATCTAAGCGGTTATCGTAGGGAATAATCCAAACGGGAAACTCTGGACTGAGATTAACTTCAATACTGTTTAAAAGAGCTACAACTTGATCGTAGACAACATCATTGGCAAGGGTGTAAATTCCATCAGTCATAAGCTTACGATCTGTAGGTCACAGACATGACGCAAAAATAGATTCGTCTCCATTATGACTGATAGATTCTTCCTTTGGCAAGGTTTGTAGGGTTTACAACCTGTCTAAAAACAAAGATAAAGACAATCAGTTTTTTATCATTCGTGATTTTTTTATCTCTTCAAAGATAGAATTCGTCGCTGTAAATTATTCAACTTGAGGGCTAGATAACGACCCATGAAAAATTTTTGACGTTGCCAATTGGATAAATTTCGCCATTCTTCATAGGCAGGAACGCAAGTTTCGAGTAAAAAATCTTGCCATTTCTTAGTAATATTCTCTGGAGTGATTTCTTGCGCCCGTTGTTTACAATTGTTCATCATCGCTTGGCGAAATTGCATATCATCTCGCAGACGTTTCAGCGCATTCACGGTATCTTCATAGCTATTGACTTCGATGTAGTCCAGCTCACTTTTTCTCTCTCCCTGAAAGGCAGACTCACGTCCTAAAATCGCTGGAACTCCTGCGTTCCAAGCGTTGAAGAGTTTTGATGCTGGTTTCCAAGGATAATCTGTGTTATCGTTAAATGAGCGCACAGCAAGGATAGCGTCTACTTCACTATAGTCGTGCCAGCGATCGCGCTCTTTCTCTCGTCGCCAGTTTAACCCCATTTTCTTGAGCTGTTCCTGCCATTGGGGTTGACAAAGTTCAGGAGCTAAGTTATAAGTAATACCAAAGTAAGCCACATTCTCAAAGCGATCGCCTCTTTCGGGGTTTCTCGGAATAACGCCAGCTTGAGGCCAATGGGGCAAGTAAAATCGCTTACTTGGTAACAAGTATCTATCTTCATCCACAGATTGGATCTGTAAAGGAGGGGAATCAACTTCACAAGCATTCTGAACCACATGAATTGGTGCGTAAGGATGAGAATTTTGATCTCCCTTCACACACACCCAAAGGAGATCGGCAGGAGGTTTTGCTTCATAAGGCAAAGAGTACCGATAAGCAACTACGATCCCCTCCTTTGGCATTTCTGAAACCAACTGGCAAGAAAATCCACTTTCGTACAAACGCAAATAAGTTTGTAAAATCCAACTCCCTAGAACATTTGCTGGACGCAGCTCTTCTGCTCTATCAGGAATGATTTTTGGCCAATCTCTGCGAGGAATATAAAAGTATATTTTAGGTAGGTTCTCGATCATCAAAGTTAACTCCAGCTCGTCTGATCCCTAATAAATTAGATCAATTATACAATTATTAGGATCACTCCATATACAAAATCAAAATTATTGACAAATAAAGATATAAATGTTATGTTACTATTTGTTTGTTTGATTTATGTCAAGCAACAACTTGCATCAAAAAAATCTATAATCATAATTTTCTCTAAACTTAAGTTTAATGAATACCAAAAAAGTTTTGTTTATCATCTCAGCAGGACACTCTGGCTCTAGCCTTCTTTCCGTCATTCTGGGGAGTCATCCTCAGTGCTTTTCTGCTGGAGAATTTGGAAATCTGCCTAACCGCTACAGAAACGGAGCTTTCCTAGACTGTATTAACCGTAATTCAGATTTTTGGGAAGAAACCTTTGGCAAAGAAGGTATAAAGCAACTCTCTATTGGCTTAGGGGACACTCGTGCAACACCCTATATTCCTTTAAAAATAGAAAAAAGAGTTCGAGAATTCTTAGGCAACGACCAAGTCTTTAATCCCTATAGCTTAATGTTTTCTAAACTTAATGAAGAAGTAATAATCGATGCCACTAAATTTTACCCCTTTGTGGAAAAGAAGCTTAAGGCTAGAGAATTTAGATCTGGGGAAGTTGAAGCCTATTTATTACATTTAGTTAGAGATGGAAGAGCAGTCCTTAATTCTTTCCTACGCAGATTCCAAGATATGGACGTTGTAGACTTTACTGAGGGTTGGGTACAAAAGACGAAGGGAAGGCAGGCTTATTTTCATTCATTTAAAGAAGATAAAAAAATAGAAATTGCCTATGAAGACTTGGCCAGTCAACCACACCAAACCATTCAAACCATTTGCCAATGGATTGGCATAGAATTTATAGAGGATATGCTAGAGTACTGGAAATACGATCACCATGACATTTCTGGCAACGATGGAACTTACTCTTTAATTAGACGCTACCAAGGGAAAGAAATACTAGATAAAGTGCGTGAAGTTCATGGAGAGTATTACGAAAAACGAGATTTATCAATTAAATTAGATTTACGCTGGAAAAAAGAGCTATCACCAGAGAACTTAGAAATATTCAACCGTATTGCTGGAGCAGTTAACCAACCCTATGAGTACAATTGAGCAAAGAGGATGAGAAGGTAATTAAATCATGAACCTTATAGATATAAGGGTAAGGTCTACTGATGAAAGTTTGCTTTCTTTTTCCCCAAATATCTTTGTTTAGAGATATTTTTGAATAACTCTTGTACCCTCTCATATTAAGTGAGGAATGAAGCAATCATCAATATTTTTGTGATATCAAAAATAAAGTTTATCATCGCTTAACAGAGTGAATCTATGGATTAAGTGATCACCCTTAATTATTGACAATTATAAATAAACATGATAACCTAAAGGAGGAAAATATATAGTACAAAATAATATAAAATTGTCATTTATGATCAAAAAAATAGATAGAAGAAATAAAGTTGTTTTTGTAATAAGTATGGGTCGCTCAGGATCAACCTTAGTTGAATTGATGATTGGCAGTCACCCAGATGCGTTTTCATTAGGTGAAATCAGCAAGCTTCCTCAGATGGTACAAAAAGGAAGAGACTTTTGGTATCCTGAAGATAGTACCTTTTGGCTAGATAATTTTACAAAGGCAGAATTAAAGCAATTTGCAGCAGGAATGAGCAATCACAGATTGCATCGATATATTCCTTTAAAACTTGAACGCCTAGTTCGAGAATGGTTAGGGAATGACGAAATTCTTAATCCCTATACTATACTTTTTTCTAAAACTAAACAATCTATTCTGACTGATTCTAGCAAGGAAGTGAGTTGGATCTCCAATAAATTGAAGGCTAGGGAATTTAGGCAAAATAAAATTGATGCTTACCTCTTATATAATGTACGAGATGGTCGAGCAGTTATTAACTCCTATCTCCGGTTTAAGAAAGACTCCATAGAAAACCTCAGTCATCAATGGGTTAATCTTTTTAAAGAGCAAAGTGAATTTTACAATAATTTTTCAGATGATAGAAAGTTAGCAATTCGCTATGAAGAAATGGCCACCAATCCTCACAAAGTGTTGCAACATATATGCCATTGGTTAGATATTGAGTTTGTCCCGGATATGATCGAATACTGGAAGCACGATCATCATCATGTTGTTGGCAGTCGAGGAGCAAATGCTTTAATTGCAAAATACAAGGGGAAAAAACAAAAAAACATGGAAAGTCATGGTCAATACTATCAAGACCCAGAATTTAAAATCAAGCTAGACATGCGATGGAAGCAAGAGTTATCACCAGAAAATTTACAAGTGTTTAATCAGATTGCTGGAGAACTTAATAAACCTTATGAATGGAACTTAGACATATAAGTAATGACTAAGTTTTAATTCAAGTCTGATCTTGCGTTCTGGAGGCACTGGTTCAACTTTTGGGCCAGCTCAAGTACATTAGGGTAATCCATAAAAGAGCCATGGTTGCCTGGTACATCATAAACTTCTACACCAACAGAAGTCATTTTTCTCCAACCTAGTAGTGGATCAAGTTTCCATCCTTCTGGTATGGGTCGTCCTAACCTGGAGCGAAATAGTGTAATTTTGCCATCATAGATGGTAGGAGTATAGCGGCTTTTTGCAGCTCTATTGACTTTCCGAATAAAATGACTGGTTTGAATCACAATATTTGTGCCATCATCTTTAGGCAACCAGTCTTCAGAAGGAAGTTGGTCGAAAGCCTTAGAAGATGAAGCCATACCCTTCATACGATCTTGCCAACGTTCAACAAGATACTCAAAACCTTGTTGAGAAAATCTTCTCCAATGCCGAGCGAGTCGTTCATAGGGTGAAAGAGGTGTGGTGTGAATACGTTCAAGAGCATAGGGGCTATGGCTATCAAGAATGACAAGCAGAGCAATTTCCTGGCCTTGTTGTCTGAGTTGTTGTGCCATTTCAAAAGCTACTAGACCACCAAAAGAGTAACCTCCAATCAAGTAAGGACCTTGAGCTTGCAATGCTTGCATTGTTTGAATATTACGAGCAGCTATAGCTTCAATAGTAGTTAAAGGTTGGGTTTTGCCATCAAGACCTTGTGCTTGTAAACCATATAACGGTTGATGCAAACCTAATTCAATTGCTAAGTTGCTATAATTAAGAACATTTCCTCCTATCCCATGACTAACAAAGAAGGGAGGATTATCGCCATTGGGCTGAATTGGAACTAACGATGACCAGGCATCAGTGAAGCGATCGCTTTGCAATATTTCTGCTATTTCTTTGATCGTTGGTGCTTTCATCAGTAAAGCCAGAGGAAGCTTCACCCCCAAGGTTTGTTCAATTTCAGAGAAAATTTGGGCAGCTAATAGGGAATGTCCGCCAATTTCAAAGAAATGATCGCAAATCCCAATAGGCTTTTGCTCCAACCATTTTTCCCAAATTTCTACCAATTGGCCTTCAATTTCGTTGCTAGGAGGGATAAACTGCTGAGTTAATTCTAAGTTATCGCGGCTTGGTTCTGGCAAAGCACGACGATCTAATTTACCATTTGGTGTTAGAGGTAGAGCATCTAAGAACATGAAATGGGCAGGTATCATATAGTCAGGGAGCTTGCCTTGAATCTCATGTCGTAATTCTTCCTTTAAAGAAGAGTGAACAGCCATGGTAAGGCCAGATTTGGGGATTAAATAGGCAACCAGTTGAGTTTCTCCTTGAAGAGTTTCATGGGCAGAAACAACAGATTGTTTAATCTGGGGATGATTTTCTAGAACAGCTTCAATCTCACCAGTTTCGACTCGCATTCCACGGATTTTAACTTGAAAATCTACTCGCCCAAGAATTTCTAAACCACCGCTTTCTAAAATACGAGCCACATCCCCAGAGCGAAAAAGCCGATTAAAGGGATCTTCTGAGAAAGGATTAGAAATAAATTTGGCCTCATTATCTTGGGGGCGGTTGAGATAGCCTCGTGCCAGATTTTTTCCAGAAATCGCCAATTCCCCAATTTCACCCATAGGTAGAAGATTAAGGTTTTCATCCACCACGTGAATACAATTGTGATCGTAAAGTTTCCCCACAACCGGTACATAACCAGAATCTCGTTCAAAGTCTTCAGGGACACAATTGGCACAAACTCCTAGAGTTTCTGTCTGACCATAAAGATTAAAAACTTGTGGTTGTTTGTTTATCGGAAATTGACGGCGAACTTTTTTCAGGAGAGGACAAGGTAAAAGACCACCTGAAAAGACAAGAAACCGCAACTGACTAGAGTGGAGCAAATTTTGCTTTTCGAGAGGAAGAGTGTCTAAAGATTGAATCCCGTAGCGCCAAACTGACGCAACTGTATCAAATACAGTTACCTTTTTATCTATGATGAATTGAAACAACTGGAGTGGATTTTTAATGTATTCATCAGTGGCAACAATAACTTTTGCTCCTTTACATAAGGGAAATAGGAGTTGACGTAAAGACGAAGAAAACGAGAAGGAAGCAGTATGTAAGTAGTAGTCTTGTTCTGTAATAGGGAAAACATCTGTTAGTCCCTTCAGGTAATAGCTAACATTTTCCTGAGTAATTTGTACTCCCTTGGGTTTACCGGTTGATCCTGATGTGTAGATAATGTAAGCCAGGTTATCGGGTTGAACAGTTCTTAAGGGATTATCCTGTGGATAGGATCTCAAAAGAGAACGATCTGTATCTAAATTTATTATTTTTCCCAAATAACTAGGAAACCCCTCTCGTAAATGTTCTTGGGTAAGTAACCAAGAAATTTCTGTTTCCTGAAGAATAAATTCCGAGCGTTCTTTAGGATATTTCGGATCGAGTGGAATATAAGCTCCTCCTGCTTTCCAAATCCCTAAAATGCCTATAATTAACTCCAAAGAGCGTTCGGCACAGATGCCGACACGGACTTCTGGTTTTACCCCTAAGCTTTGTAAATAATGTGCCAGTTGATTCACTTGGTAATTGAGTTGCTCATATGTTAACTGCACATCATTACATTCGAGGGCGATCGCATTGGGGCTTTGCTGGACTTGCTCTTCCCATAAACTTTGAAATAGTTTCATAGTAATTTTACTCCATAGATAGATATATAATAGCTTATAGCCACGGTTTTCTCTTCTTTAAATTGAAATGAGTCGTATTTTGCTATCGCTTTAGTCCTTCTAACATTGTCACGACATCTGGATTGTCCTTCCTCCAGATATTTCTTTGTTTACGAATGTCTTCCAAATGCTCTTCAATATTCTCTTGAGCAATCATAATACCAAAATCTTCCGGCACTATTTCTTGATTATACTGTAAAATCCGATTGAGAATCAAGTCTCCAACGTGCATTGTAAAATGAGAACTATCCCTGTATTTAGTCATTTGATCGGTGATGAATTCCGTAGTTATACTGTTATAGCCAGAAAAGTCCCAAACTGGGAGTATATTAACAATCTCTCGCTTCCCTTGTTCTATAACTGCTTCACTACCTGACATATACATAGCTTCAAATTGAGTAACGTGAGGTGGTGTAATAAAGGCTATCAAATTCAGGTTATTTTCTCGACATAAATCAACAATAATACTGAGATTTTCTAAAGCAAATGGAAATATTTTATCCTTTGGATTATTAATTATTCCTGGAAGCCAAGAAGTAAACTTCACATTCCTATATTTCACATAGTCAGTATCGCGAACGCCTTTAGAGTTATAGTATTCGTAATCTGGTTTGTCTAAATTAGCTTTAATAGATTCAAGACTTTTACTAAACGTATCCCAAGAAAAATTAATTTCTAGAGATTCTGATAACGGCAAACCTTGTTGTTGCAACCTATCTTCTTTAAAACCGGTTTTCCTTAAATAGGGATCTTCTAGAAGCCATAAATCTATGCCTAGAATAACGACTTGAATATTTTCTTGTGTTTGAATAGCATATTCCAAATAACGTCTTTGCTCATAAAACGTCATTCCTTGCATAGCTAAATTATAAACAGGTTGATATGTTTGTAATGCTGGATGCTCTACATCAAAGGCTGTTTCTACGCGAGATGCCCCTAAAAATATGGTTTTAGCATCTTGACGAGTTAGGTCTACTGCCTTATATAATCTAGTGTTATCTACAGTTGCAGGCTTAGACTGATTAATTCCTGGAATAACTAGGATCTTGATAATGCCGAAAGGATCAATAATTGCATTAAAGAGGGCAACTAGACACGATCCGCTTGCTGCTACTGACAACAAGATCAGAGTAAAACTACGATAAGGCTTCATCTTCACCTCAGAATTGAAAATATAAGAACTCGCTGACTTGATTCAAGGAGAGTAAACACACAAAAACCATCGTACCCGCTCCAACTGCCCACCACCATTTAGGTTGAAACTTTTCCATTATTTCTTGGGTATTTGGACACCAAATTACCAGTGCAAGTAAGGCGATAATGGTTCCCAAATTGATGCCTAAAGTTGTAGCATCGGTTCCTGGAAGATAGGGTAGTGCTGATAGCACTTCTTGTCCCTTGAATTCTACACCCAAAGGAGTGAGCCAAGATAAAAGTGACTCAAACTTACCGGGTAAAACAATACCTTTCATTCCAGTAACTGATTGAATCATGAAGGCAGCATCTTGAAAGCTCGTCGATCGAAATAAGATCCAACTCATCACCACAGCAAAAAAGGTAATGAACCATGCAAGAAACCAAGGTAATTTAATACGCAGTCGTTGCCATTGCCGGTCTATAACGAGGTATAAACCGTGAAGTCCTCCCCAGACCACAAATGTCCAACCTGCACCATGCCAAAGTCCTCCTAAGAACATAGTAATCATTAAATTCAAATTTCGCCTTAGTTCTCCTTTACGGTTTCCTCCTAGTGGAATATACAGATAATCCCGGAGAAAGTTTGAGAGGGTAATATGCCACCTGCGCCAAAAATCAGCAATGGAGGTTGCTTTGTAGGGAGAATCAAAGTTAATCGGCAATTCAATATTAAACATCCATCCCAAGCCGATCGCCATATCTGAGTAGCCGGAAAAGTCGAAATACAGTTGTAGCGTATAGCATAATGCTCCTACCCAGGCTTCTACAAAACTCACCTGGCTTGCATGATCGAATACGTCTGCCACCCAAGGGGAAAGACGGTCTGCAATGAGCATTTTTTTACTCAAGCCCAAGGTGAACAGGGTTAGTCCTCTGGCAAAGTTGCGATCGGAGAAAATAAATTTACGCTTCTGCCAAAATTGTGGGATCAGTTCATCATGACGGAGAATCGGGCCAGCAATGAGTTGAGGGAAAAAAGACACAAATAAACTGTATTCAAGAACGCCGTATTTTTTGGTTTCCCCACGATAGGCATCAACGAGATAAGCAATTTGGGTAAAGGTATAAAAGGAAATGGCTAGGGGCAGGACAATGTTGGGCACTGGAAGATCGGTATTCAAGATGCCATTCATCGATTGAGCTAAAAATCCTGCGTATTTGTAGTATCCGATAAATCCTAAGTTGATACAGACACCACTGATTAATAAGAGTTTAGCCTGTTGACTTCCATGCTCTGTTCTTGATAGAGTTCTACCGATGAAAAAGTTAGTGAGAATGGAAATTACCAGTAGCGGCAAATAGGCTACATTCCAGTAGGCATAGAAAAAGAGGGAGGTAGCCACTAGCCAAATCATCGCTGCTAAAGTGAGTCGAAATTTAGCTAGACCAAAAAAAATAATTAAGGTAAGGGGTAAAAATAAGAGAATAAAGACGTGGGAATTAAATAGCATAGGATTACTCTAGCCAATTGGAAAGATCTCGGTTAATTAAGTCTTGCAGTTGCAGAATATCTTGTCGATAAAGGTTAATAAGTTGCTTCCTAGTTTTGTCAGGGAGTTTGGGTTTTCCTTGGTTACGCTGCTTGAGATTAGTAGCGAGACGCTTGCGTAGTCCAGTAGGTAAGAGGGGTTTTAAGACTGCTTTAATGGGATTGGGTCGATTGAGGAGTGTATTGACAGTTCGATTTTTAGGAACCTCTGTTTTATTGTGAGTTTTGGTGAAATTTGGCGTAAAGGTTTTATCGACACCTAAAAATTCAAATATATTTTGGGCTACGGCTAACTTATCTTTGATGAGATCTTCATAGAGATAGATTCTGATTTGACTCGCATCAAAGCGGTCAAAGTAGCGCTTTAGTTGGGTATAGTAAAATCCTCGTTTGATATAATGCCAATTGTGACTCCAACCTTGAGAAATGCGTGTCTCTTCTGCTTGAATGGCTTGATTAAAATCAAAGTCTGTATGGGGTTCAAATCCCTGGGATGCCCAGTATAAATAGTGTGAGAATGCTCGTTCTACTGGATCGCGAAGAATGGCGATCAGTTTCACGTCTGGGATATAGTGTTGTATCCGTTCCGGTGCTTTTTCACTATAAATGTATACAGTTGAGGCTTCCCCGATCGCCTTTTCGGTCGTCACGGGGTCAAAAAGCGATCGGTAAGTGTCGAGATCGGTAACGCGATCGTTCATCTTAAATGTACCTTGGGGCCCTGGATATTCTAAGGGTTCACCTTCTAGGGCAAAAAAATCGGGTTCTTTGCTATATCCGGAGGGAACGTAAATTTCCGGATGTTGCTTCAAATAATAATACAGAGATGTCGTCCCTGCTTTGGCAGCACCAATGAGCAAAAAATTAGGCATCGTCATAACAGTAAATCCTCATATCAATCAATGGTAGTTTAACCAAAGTTTAGCACTATTCTCCCAAGTTTCTTCTTGTGCAAGTTGCTGAAATTCTTGACGGATTTCTTCTAATCTATCCTGATTATTTAATAACTCTATAATTTTCATCGCTACCGCTTCTTGAGTCGTTTGCTTGTAAGGATTACCTGGTGCTTTCATGCAATAGTTCTTTTCACTCAGTGCCACATAATCAGTTGTGACGGGAACACAACCCACGGCAGCCGATTCCCGGACTGAAATACAATCTATTTCTTGGAAGGTACAGCCATAGTAATGAATCGATGCTGTGGATTTTTCTTGGATTAACTTTTCCACTCCGATTCTACCATGGTCAGTGACACCAGATTGGTTCATTAATGCTATCATTTTTTCTTTCCAGGCTTGAACTTCTGGTTTACTAAAATCATTGCCAGACCAACCATAATATATATGTAGATGAGCTTCTGGAATTTCTTTCTTAATGATCGGCCAGCCATATTGCAACATTCTTTCCAATCCTCTAATATAATTGGATGCGTAAACCAATTTGTAAGGATCTTTATAACATTTACTATACTCAAAGTAAGATGGATCGACTCCATTCGGGATGATCGCGATCGTTGTTTCCTCTATTTCTGGTAATAAACTTCTGTGGTAAGCTGATTTGACAAACACGCAATCAAAATTCTTCAGTTTAGATTTAGTGACCTGATCGGGCTGCATGACTTCATGCAAATCTAACCAAATTCTCTTGGCTTTAGTTCGGGCATATAGTCGCCAAGGATAGCGCCAAATAATTAATATATCAAATTCATCGTATTGATTGAACTCAGAATAGTGGCGATACTCCACTCCATCATATATTCCGGCTTCTGTACCACAATTATTGTAAACAGTTACTGTATATCCTAATTTTACCCAAACTTTAGTTAGCTGTATGATAGCAGTTTCCGATCCACCCAGACCCACTTTCAACGTCTCTGGAGTCCATACTCTTTGGGTTGCTCCAGTATAGTAAACAATAGACTTATTTGGCCATACTTTAGGTCTTAAGTACTGTCCGGTAAGTTTTATTTTTGACATGATATTACTTAGTGCTTGTTGATAAATCTTCATAAAACACATACCTAGTCCATCCGTTGTGATATAGTTATGATATTAGCAAGTTCTGGTTCAACTGTCGGAAATGATTGACGCTTTTGACCATCTCTTAATCGACCATACCAATCATAAACGACCTGTCTATACTAGAGACAGAAAATAAAGAAATCTTCACTATCTCCATTATATAAAGCACAGCTCATGAAAAAAATTAAAGAATGGGTTAAGCAAAGTTTTCCTAATCTTCAGACTCTGTATAAGAAAATAATGGCTAAAACATGGTCTACTGATTCAATTGTTTATTATACAGGTAACCATCATGAAGGCTTAACTCCGGATAGCTTGAAAGTAGGTGCAAGCGGTTCTCATGCTGCTGTGATTTATCTGGCTAGGGAATGGGCAAAGTTGGGGCATGAAGTCACCGTATATAGCAATTGTGGCGATCAGGAGGGAACCTATGATGGCGTAAAATATGTGAACTATTATAAATTCAATTGGTGCGATCGCTTCGATACGGTGATCATTTGGAGACATTCCACCTTAGTACAGTATCCCATTAATACCAAAAACCTTTGGTTAGATTGGCATGATACCCTAGGCCCAGCTAAAGCCTTTACAACAGAACGATTAGAACCCTTTGACAAAATCTTTTCTAAGAGCAATTATCAACGGAAATTATTGCCCCAGTTTAATGATGATAAATTTGTCGTCATTCACAACGGAGTCAGTGAAGACATCAGTAATTTATATAATCAACCCAAAAATCCCTACAAGTTAATCTATGGTTCCCGCTACTATCGAGGGCTAGAGTATATGCTAACCTACGGATGGCCGATTATTAAACGGGAAATCCCTGAAGCAGAACTTCACTTGTACTATGGGTTTACCAAGCGAGATAATCAACCCAAACATGCTGAGTGGAGAAAAAAAATGGTTGATCTAATGAGTCAACCAGGGGTTTTTGATCATGGCCGCGTTTCCCAAGATAAGATTCTTGAGGAAAAATCAACCTCATCGATTCATTATTATGGTTGTACCTATCCAGAAATTGATTGTATTTCTGTACGTGAATCAGCCATGGTCGGTTGTATTCCCGTCATGACTGACTTAGCTGCTTTAGGTGAAAAACCTTATGGAATCAAGGTTTCTGGAGACCCAGAATCTCAGGAAACCCAAGAAGCAGTAGCTTATAAAGTGATAGAGTTACTGCGAGAAGACCCAGAAAAATTACAGTTAATTCGCGAACAATTTAAGCAATTAACTCAAGAAGAGACCTGGGAAAAAATTGCTCCTATTTGGTTAAAAAATCAGTAGGATTTAAGTGGAATCTTTGATTTTGTCTTTTTGTAAAGGTGGCTCACTTAACTGATATGAAGTTAATTATCCCGATTGAATATTATCGCTCTGGTGGTGTAGAGCGAGTGATCATCTCTTTGATCGAAGAATTTTCTAAAAAAATAGAAAAAATAATTATAGTTTTACCCAAAAAAGATATTAATTATTTTCAAAAAATTCTACCCTCTTCTGAGAGCATAGTTTATGAATCTTTTGCTCCGAATAAAAACATATTTTTATCCTTTTGGAAGATTTTGATTTCAGGATCAAAGATATTGAAATTAAAAAAAATAGAGAAAAAAATAAAGAAAATAAGAAGCAGGCAGTCTAAGCGTAATGCACTGAATGGATTAATTGACAAGTATCAAGCTACCCATTGTTTATATGTTTTAACCAATCGATTAACTCCACCTGACCTGAAAATTCCCTTGGGAATGATCGCTCATGATGTTTTTTGGAGGTTTGCTCCCATGACCTATCCAGAACATTATATGAGAGAGTATGATCAAAGTTTATTAGAATGGCTAAAAAAATCTGATATTACTTTTACCGTTTCTCAAAAGACAAAGACTGATATAATATCAGTTTTTCCGGGTTTCTCATCTAAAATTAAACCCATTCCTAATGCTGGAGTAGCAATCCGTAAAACGGAAGATAATAGAAAGACAATTCTTAACTCTAATGCTCTAATTACATTTTACTTTCCTTCTTCATTTGGAATTTATAAGGATCACTTAACTCTACTGAGGAGCGGGATAAAGGTTGCCCAGAAAAAACTTCAGTTTCAGGTTGTACTGACAGGTAAAGAAACAGATGCTTTAGTCAATGGAGGTTTAAGCCTGTCACAGCAAAGTAGTACCCAAGAATATTCTAATTATTTAAAGCAATGTCATCAAGTCTATGTAGAAAATGCTGATTTAGTTGAACAGTATTTTAAAGGTTTGGGTTATGGAGAGTATGAACAGGTAGAATATTGGTATCAGCATTGCTCTTGTGTAGTTATACCGTCACAATATGAGGGTTTTGGTTTGGCTCTTTCTGAAGCAATTGCAAGAGGTTTACCGGTTATTGCTTCAGATTTAGAAGTGTTTCAAGAGCAAGTTAAACTTTATCAATGTTCTGATCAAGTTGAGTTTTTCCCTCCAGGAGATGCAGAGGCTTTAGCTCTCTGCATGGAAAGATTTATTAATAATCCTAAAAGTAAGTTACTTCCAGAACAAGTAGAAGAAAAACTATCTCTTTGGACTTGGAAGGATGCCGCCGAAGAGTATATTAGTTTATTGGGATCGAATACCTAGCCTGAACATCATCTTTCATTTCTGATACAGGGATTTATTTTAGGTCTTGATTTAGCGTAGCTTATTTTCAAAAATCTCAAAGGTTCTCAGTAGATTAATGGCTGAACGATAGGCCTCTTCTGTCAATTCTAATTGTTCTTCTGGGGTATCGACAATCTCATCGGCTAGTAATCTTAAAGAGCCAATCATGGAATTGAGTTGAGTTCTGGCTTCGTAGGAAGCTTTAGATAGGGTTTCATAGTCAATCTTTTGCGGGCCAGTAGATTCGATCTCTTCTGTTTCTGAAAATTGCATGGAATGCAGACGATGATACAATCCCTCTTTTTCTAATAATTCCTGGTGAGTCCCAAGTTCCACCACTTTACCTTTATCTAAAACAGCGATTTGGTCAGCATTTTGAATGGTGGAGAGGCGGTGAGCAATAACTAAGGTGGTACGATCGCGACTGAGATGATCGATCGCCTCCTGCACGATACGTTCAGACACCGTATCGAGCGCACTGGTGGCTTCGTCTAAGATCAAGATATCCGGATCTTGCAGCAGCGCTCTGGCGATCGCCAACCGTTGCCGTTGTCCCCCAGAAAGCATAACACCGCGATCGCCCACCTCCGTCTCCCACTGTCTCGGCAACTGCATAATAAAATCATAAGCATTAGCCTGTTTCGCTGCCGTTATCATCTCATCCTCCGTCGCATCCGGACGAGCATAGATAATATTATTGCGTACCGTATCATTAAACAGAAACGTCGTTTGACTGACAATCCCCATCGATCGCCGCAAACTTCGCAGCTCAAACTCACGAATATCTCGGCCATCAATCAGAATAGAACCCTCCGTCGGATCGTAAAATCGAGGCAACAAATCCGCAAACGTTGATTTTCCGGCTCCTGACGAACCTACCAACGCCAAACTCTTCCCTCTCGGTAACACCAAATCAGCCTTTTTAATTACCAAATTACTATGACCGGGATATGCAAAAGATATCTCCTTAAAATGAATCTTATCCTTAAACCCATTAAACGGAACAATCCCTTGAGTCATAATCGGCTTATTATCTCGCCGCCAAATATCATAAGCATAATCTATACTTCCTGATGCTTTAGCCAGAGTATTTCGCACATTATTAATTTGATTCACCACTGGCATCATCCGAAACAACACAAACAAATAAGTAAGTAATATAGCCGATAAACTTTCTAGTTGGCTCGCAAAAAAAGTACGACCAACTAATAAAATCGCGATAACTGTAAATATATTAGTGATTTCACTGATCGGCTTAATTAAAGAGCTATTGCTTTGCGCTAAGAAATTAAATTGCTCCAGATCAAGCATCATTTTCTTAATCAAACCAAACTCTTGCTGCTCATTCCCCACTGACTTAACTAATCGAATTCCTCCCAAAACTTCCAATACCTTAATCGAGTATGTTTTTTGCTTATTGGATACTTCTCTTCCCAACCGCTTAGACCGTTTGATTATCCCTTGGTTAACCACAGCCACTAAAACAATTAGTAGAGTCGAGATAATTGTCAACTGCCAAGACAGCGAAATCAGGAAATACAAAAACACGAAAGCAGTAATTAAATGAATAGTCAAATCTATATAAGAATTTACGGCTGTCGTTGTTTGTCCTGTATCACTCCCTAAACGTTTAGTAATATCACCTAACTTATTTTTACTATAAAAATCAATATCCGTTTCTAGAAGAGTTGACATAATATCAATCTTCATACTATTCGTGATTCTTCGTTTGTACGCGGCTGCCACAATAGCACGCAAATAATTAACCCCTTCCTTGAGGACAATAGTTAAGATAATAAATGCTAACATCACAACCAGTCGATACCGTTCAGGTATCCCTTCAAATGGCGTAAAGAGCAATTTTAGGGCAGGAGGCGCACCTCTGAGTTGCACTTCTTGTCCCACAATCTGAAGAACAACTGGAATAATCAAGGCGGTATTCACACCATTAAATATTGCTCCAGAAAATCCTAGGATAATATTTGCAATGACCGGAAGAGGATATTTTTTTAAGTAAGAAAGTACAAACTCTCTAGAAGATATTTTGTTCATTTTTACTCTTTACAATATATTTTTTACAATCATAGTCAAAGCTTATACAGTAAATCTTCTAAGGTTTTTGACATGGATTGAATACTATAATTTTCCATACATCTTTGACGGCTTTTTTGACCTTGTTCATGGGCTAAATCTAGATGGGTAAAAATAGTATTAATCTGATTAGCAATCTGATCGGGAGACTCCGGATCGACTAAATAACCAGTTTCTCCTAAAATCTCTGGTAAATCCCCCACATTAGAGGCTAAAATCGGTTTGCCCATAGCCATAGCATCGGTTAATTTTAACGGAAACTGGGCTAAGGCTGCGGGGGTATTCCGTTGGGGAACCACGACGACATGGGCCGCAGACACAACTTCTGGCATTTTCTCATAGGGCAGTTTGGGAATCTGAATAATCCAACGTCCCCATCGCTCTTGTAAACGGCGGTCATAATCATCATAGGGACTCCCGCCAATAATGACCACTCGCAAATCCGGTTGATTGAGTTGATCTAACGCCTGTAAAACATCCTCAATACCTTTATAGGGTCTTGGCGCTCCGGGAAACATTAGCACTCGATAGTCTGAGAGTCCGTAGCGCTCTCTGGACACTTCGGGATCGTAATTCTGGGGATTAAACAGGGTTGTATCTTTACCATTGGGGACATAAACCCCGCCAAAACGATCCTGCAAAAATCGGGTATGAACAGTTACTGCATCAGCGAGTGAGACTTGATTTTCCATCCACTTGAGATACAGGGGATGATCGGGCATTCTCAGCGCTCCCTCTGGCTTGAGAATATCGCGGCCAAACTGTTTTAAGCTGGGATGATAGCGCCATTGGTCTCCCCCATGCCAACTCAATTCCCAATCATCTATATCTAAAATTACAGGGCAACGGCGTTGTAATTTTTTCAGTAGGGCTAAACCAAAACTGGTGGGTTTTGGTCTTAAGGCGTATAGAATATCTCCTTGAATGGCTTTAAGTAAGGTTTGGGCAGAGCGGAAAAAACCGGGATAGTTGACACCGGGCACACAGACCATGGGATACTTCGACTTAGAAGTGTCTGGGGGTTCACCAAAGCTAAATCCGAGGATTTCTACTTCATGGCCTAATTGAGTTAAGGCTTGGGCTAATAGAAAGGTGCGGACAGCTCCTCCCCAACGGCCGGCCCCGGCTTGTGAGAGGTCGCTGACGAGTATAGAAATCTTCAATGGACTCGATTTGGTCTCCATCACTGGCGATCGCCCCAACATATCAATATAAATACTTTTCTCTCTTGTCCTATTTTTTTCATATCTTAAGAATCCACTAATTTCAACCGTCCAGTCTGTAGAGCATCCAATATACGATTAATTTCCTGTTTCATCTCCTGAGTCAGTGCCCTATTCGAGATTAAAGCCGAGGTGATAATTAAGTATTCTTTCGGGGTGAGTTGACCTCTTTCCAGAATTCCTTTCACCACTTGATGGGTGACTAAATTCGGTTGGCTAGATGGAGAACGGGACATAAAGCGTTAGTCTACTAAATTAGAAGGCGAACCGAACAACACAGCACTTAACTATCTTACCCTTACGATAGAAGAGAATAGGCCAATCCTGAAGTTCATTAAGCGTACCATCGAGACCCTATGCAAGTTTACCGACTTCCTGCCCTTTCTGATAACTATATCTTTGTTTTACACGATCGCCACCTCAATCAAGCTGCTGTTGTCGATCCAGCCCAACCCCAACCCGTACTAGACTGCCTAGAGAAGCTAGGAGCAGACCTAATCGCTATCTTAAACACCCATCATCATAGCGATCATGTGGGCGGCAACCAAACGTTAATAGAACGATATCCCCAACTTCAAGTTTATGGCGGTGCTGTAGACCGGGGAAGAATTCCCGGACAACACTTTTTCCTCGAAGACGGCGATCGCCCCACCATTTTAGGCCAAGAAGCGCAAATCTTCTTCGTACCCGGTCATACCAAAGCCCATATTGCCTACTACTTCCCTCCAGAAAGCTCCAGCGAACCCGGAAACCTCTTCTGTGGAGACACCCTATTTGCCGGTGGATGTGGTCGCCTCTTTGAAGGAACCCCAGCCCAAATGGTTAATTCTCTGAGCAAATTAAGAGCGCTTCCCGACAACACCCAAATTTGGTGCGCCCACGAATACACCCTTAACAACCTCAAATTTGCCCTAACGGTAGATGGAAATAACCCCAAATTACAAGAGAGATTTGCCAGCGTCAAGGAAGAGAGGCAAAACAACCAACCCACCGTCCCCTCCCTCCTCGGTCTAGAAAAACTCACCAACCCCTTCCTCCGTTGGGATCAGCCCAGTTTACAAGCGGCTGCTGACAGCACCGATCCTGTGCAAACCTTTAGCCGCATTCGCGGTAAAAAAGACCTGTTTTAGAACTTGAGGCGATCCTAGAATTGCGATCGCCCCCAAAGTCCGATATAATAAAAGACTTTGATCCAACTTAACCTACTCAAGAAAACCTAACTCATCATGAGCAAAAGAGTACAAATCGTATTAAACAAAGATGTAAGCAAACTCGGCAAATCTGGCGATGTCGTAGAAGTAGCCCGTGGTTATGCCCGTAACTATCTCATCCCCCACGGTGTTGCCTTACGAGCCACCCCAGGCATCCTCAAACAAGTCGAAATCCGCAAAGAAAAAGAACGGCAGCGCTTAATTGAAGAAAAACGCCAAGCCCAAGCCCGCAAAACCGCCCTCGAAACCATTGGTCGCTTCACCATTCGCAAACAAGTCGGCGAAGGAGAAGCTATTTTTGGAACCGTTACCGACCGAGAAGTAGCCGAAGTCATCCTCGAAACTACCGCCCAAGAAGTAGACCGTCGGGGCATTACCCTACCCGAAATTAGCAAACTCGGCTTCTATAACGCCGAAATTAAACTGCATCCCGAAGTCACCGCGACTGTTGAAATTCAAGTTGCCGCCCTCTAGGGGTAGGGGAATATTGTGCCCTCATCCCCCAACCCCTTCTCCCACAGGAGAAGGGGAGTAAAGTCCCTCTCCCGTGGGAGAGGGATTTAGGGAGAGGGAATCTCATGCGAAAATAATATATATCCCGTATCCTTCCCATATCCGAGTCCCGTCCCCACACCTTCCCATGGTTAGCGAGTCCAACCTTCCAGCCCTTCCCGGAACCCTACCGCCCCAAAATATCGAGGCAGAAGAATCCATCCTGGGCGGTATTTTGCTTGACCCAGAAGCCATTAATCGGGTAATTGACATTCTCAGCCCGGAAGCCTTTTCCATTTCCGCACACCAAAAAATTTATCAAGCCACTCTCACCCTTCATAACAGTGGCAAACCCACGGACTTTATGACCGTCAACAGTTGGCTCTCTGACCAGAATCTATTAGACAAAATTGGCGGTCAGAGCAAACTGGTACAACTGCTCGACCGTACCGTGAGCGCAGTGAACATTGATGAGTATGCCAAACTCATCATGGACAAATATCTGCGCCGTAAACTGATTACCGCAGGTCATGAAATTGTGCAGTTGGGCTATGATACTGCCACGGATATTAAACAAGTTCTCGACCAAGCCGAACAAAAAATCTTTAACCTGACCCAAGACCGGGTACAAAAAGGGCTGGTTTCTTTAGCGGAAACCTTAACCCACACCTACGAAGAAATCCAATCTCAAAGTACCGGAGAAATTTTACCGGGTCTTCCCTGCCAATTTTACGATCTTGATGCCATGACCGGGGGATTTCAGCGATCGGATTTGATTATTATTGCTGGACGGCCGTCCATGGGCAAGACGAGTTTCGCGCTCAATATTGCTAATAATATTGCCCAATCAACTCACTTAGCCGCCGCAATTTTTAGTTTAGAAATGTCGAAAGAGCAATTAGCGCTGCGTCTGCTCTCTAGTGAAGCAACCATTGAAAGTAATCGTCTGCGATCGGGGCGGATTAGTCAAACGGAATGGGAGCCTTTAATTGAGGCGCAAACGAATTTGTCTGAGTTGCCGATTTATATTGATGATACGGCTAATACTACCGTGACGCAGATGCGATCGCAAGTTCGCAGACTGCAAGCAGAACAAGGACAACTGGGATTAGTGTTGCTCGACTACCTGCAACTGATGGAAGGTAGCAGCGATAACCGGGTGCAAGAACTCTCGAAAATTACTCGGCAACTCAAGGGACTGGCACGGGAGTTAAATGTGCCTGTTATTGCTTTATCTCAGCTCAGTCGGTCTGTAGAGTCACGTACAAATAAGCGCCCGATGATGTCCGATTTGAGGGAGTCAGGTTGTTTAACAGGAGATACTCTAATTCCCTTAGCTGATGAAGGGATTGAAGTTCCAATTCAAAATTTACTCGGTCGCTCTAACTTTACGGTTTGGGCAGTCAATTTAGAGAATTTGAAAATTGAAAAAGCGATAGTGACTAAGGTCTTCTCAACAGGGATTAAGCCTGTTTTTAGGTTGACAACTGCTTTAGGACGTAAGATTCAAGCCACGGCGAATCATCCCTTTTTAACCATTGATGGATGGAAAAGACTGGATCAGTTGGACATAGGCTCTTATATTGCTCTACCTCGAATATTACCGAGTCTAAAACATTCATCTATGAGTGATAAACATCTAGCCCTCTCCCTATATCCCTCTCCCACGGGAGAGGGACTTTCTCCCCTTCTCCTGCGGGAGAAGGGGTTGGGGGATGAGGGGCAATGGTCTACTTTAGCCAATAGTGAGATTTATTGGGATCGAGTAGTTTCTATAGAAGCTTGTGGAGAAGCAGAAGTTTATGATTTAACGGTTCCCGGTTATCACAATTTTGTGGCTAATAATATCGTTGTTCACAACAGCATTGAACAGGACGCGGATTTGGTGATTATGTTATACCGAGATGAGTATTATAATCCCGATACCCCCGATCGCGCGATCGCCGAAGTGATCATCACCAAACACCGCAACGGCCCTACCGGAGTCGTTAAGCTACTCTTTGACCCCGAATTTACCCGCTTCCGCAACCTCGCTAAACCGCAAAATTAATTCAATCAAGCCTGCGATAAACTAAAGAGAAACTCCTCGTCAACTTATGCTACTGAAATACCATCCCAGCAATAGTTTACCCTCGGCAAAAGATTTACCCGACTCGGATGAGACTCCTGTGGATAACGAACTGCAAGATTTAATTCCCGCTCTCCTGAAAGCGATGTTGGCTTCAATTTGGTCAGAGCGGATGGATTGGTTTTTTGGGGTGGACATGGGAGTGTACTATGACCCCAAGCAACCTGCTATTGTCCCGGATGGTTTTTTGAGTATCGGTGTCCCTAGAATCATCGATGAGGGTTTACGCTTATCCTATGTTTTCTGGGAAGAGGAACAAATTCCGACTTTAGTATTAGAGGTTGTCTCGAAAACCCGCAGAGGAGAATATAACGAGAAAAAACAACAATATGCACAACTGGGGATTCCCTACTATGTCATCTATAATCCTCTGCGGAAAAAGAAACAGAAGCTAGAAGTTTATCAACTCCAGGGGGGTGGATATGAACTATTATCTGGGGAACCGGTATGGTTATCTCGACTGAATTTAGGCATAGGTCGCGATCGAGGCACGTATCAAGGGATAACCAGAGAATGGCTCTATTGGTATGATGAAAATGGCGATCGCTATCTGACACCAGAGGAAAGAGCCGATCGCGCTGAAGCCGTGGTTAATGAGCAAGAGCAGACCATTCAACAGTTAAGAGAACGTCTTCAGCAACTCGGTATCGATCCAGATACTCTGACTTAATGCTTTAAGGACGAAACAAATGGGAATGATCTGGATGATAAAGCTGCGATCGCCCTCCCATCCCCTGAAGCGCCGGACTAATCACATACAACGTCGTCCGTATTAACTCCTGCTCCTGAGTCTCGCGGGCCATCTTCTCCAGAGGAACCACCACAATCTTCTCATCGGGCCATCCCAACCGATAGCAAATGGCCACCGGAGTATCTGCCGGATAATGCCGTAATAGCTGCTCCTGGGAGCGTTCCACATGACGAGCTGCCAAATATAAACATAAACTCGCTTGATGGGCTGCTAAAGACTCCAACTCTTCCCCCGAAGGCATTTGAGACGCTCGACCACTGACGCGGGTTAAAATAATCGTCTGTACCAACTCCGGAACTGTTAACTCCACCCCCAAACGGGCAGCCGCCAACTGAAACGCACTAATTCCCGGTATAATTTCAAACGGGATTTCCGCCTCTGATAATCCTTGGATTTGCTCGCCGATCGCACTATACAAACTCGGATCGCCCGAATGCAACCGCACCACTACCCGACCTTGACGCACCCGCTCAATCATCATCGGCAAAATAGACTCTAGGGTTTGATGACCCGTCGGAATCAATTCGGCATCCTCACGGGTATCGAGCAACATCTGCTTGGGAACCAAAGAATTGGCATACAGAATCACATCCGCTTGGGCCAAAATCCGTTGAGCGCGAACCGTGAGCAATTCCGGGTCACCAGGGCCAGCACCCACAATATAAACGGCAGGTTTTAGGGGAATTTCGGTCATGGAAAAAATTTAAGAGTAGGCGATCGTAGATTGTAACAGCAAACAAGGCTTTGGGGCGGTGGAATGGCGGCATGGTAGCGTTTTCTCTTCTCTAGATTTTAGTCCATGGGGTCACTCAAATTGACCAAAATCGGTAAACTATTCCGGATCGCTGCTGGGACGGATGGGAATAAAGAAATAGTAGATGCACCCTGATCCAGCCCTTGGAGATTAACCTCCGGGGCTTTTTTTTTGGCCGATCTGCTTTAGTCATTCCCATCAGCAGTCGAGACCACATCGGGTAAAGGGCGATCCCATACATACAGCCAAACCAAGCCCAAAATCCCCAACGAAATCGCCCCTAAACTCACCAATTGGGCAATTCTGAGGCCTGCGAACATTAAACTATCCGTCCGCAATCCCTCAATCCACACCCGACCTGAGCTATAGGCAATCAGATAAACCATAAACAGCGTACCGAGTTTTAGGGGGGGTTTACGGTTTAATCCCCAGAAGAACAAGCCCAGCAGTAGGGCAAATATCAGCAGATTCCAGAGCGATTCATAGAGGAAGGTGGGGTGAAAATAGTCAAATTCAACATACTCTGGCGGCCGGCGATCGACGGGAATAAAGAGCTTCCAGGGCAGATCTGTGGGTTTGCCAAAGGCTTCAGAATTAAAAAAATTACCCCAACGCCCGATCGCCTGTCCTAAAATCAGAGAAGGAGCCACCAGATCCGTCAACATCCAAAACGAGATCCGGTTGAGTCGCGCAAAGATCAAAGCCGCCAGTAGACCGCCTAAAATTGCCCCATGAATGGCAATTCCCCCTTTCCAAATGGCGAAGATTTGCCCTGGATTATCCGCATAGCTGGGCCATTGGAATAACACATAATATAATCTAGCCCCAGGAATCGCCCCCAGCACCAACGCGATCGCCAAATCCCCGATCGCCTCTGGATCGACCCCGCGACGTTCAGCCAAATACTGGGACAAGGTAACCCCCAACAAAACCGCCGAAGCAATTAACAAGCCATACCAACGGATCGCTAAACTACCAATTTGGAAAATAATCGGGCCAGGAGAGGCAAATTCAAAAGCTAAGGGCAAAATAGAAGTATTCCACCCAATATCAAGACTGATCATCAATGTCTCTGTCCCCGAAAGCAGCTAACGTCAATTCTCCAGTTATATCATCTCCCACCCTGGACTCCCCCTTACTCGGCCAATCCCTAGAATCTCTCACCACTTGGGTACAAAACCACGGCCAACCCGCCTATCGGGGCCGCCAATTACACCAATGGCTTTATCAAAAAGGGGCGCAATCGCTCCAAGAGATCACCGTATTTCCCCAAGCTTGGCGACAAGACATGGCCGAGGTTAATCTGGGTCGTTCTCGACTTCATTATCGGGCGATCGCCCCCGATGGCACAATTAAATATCTGCTCCAACTCCATGACGGAGAAATTATTGAAACCGTCGGTATTCCCAGCGCCAAACGGCTAACCGTCTGTGTTTCCTCCCAAGTGGGGTGTGCCATGGGGTGTGATTTTTGCGCCACGGGTAAAGGCGGATTTAAACGCCATCTCCAACCCCATGAAATCATCGATCAAGTTTTAACCGTCCAAAACGACTTTCAACGGCGCGTCAGCCATATTGTCTTTATGGGCATGGGTGAACCCCTACTCAACTTCGATTCCGTCTTAAAGGCACTCCACTGTCTCAATAAAGACGTAGGTATCGGCCAAAGACAAATCACCCTCTCTACCGTCGGCATTGCCAAACGTATCCGCAAACTTGCCCAAGCTCAACTGCAAATCACCCTTGCCGTTAGTCTCCACGCTTCTAATCAAGCCCTGAGAGAAAAATTAATTCCTAACGCCCTACGTTATGCTTTGCCGAAATTAATGGATGAATGTCGAGAATATGTTAAACTGACCGGTCGGCGCATTACCTTTGAATACATTTTATTGGGAGGAGTCAACGATCTACCCCAACATGCCTTAGAACTGGCTCACCTGCTACGGGGATTCCAAAATCACGTCAATTTAATCCCCTATAATCCCATCAGTGAAGTCGATTACCAGCGTCCCAATGGTCAGCGTATTCAGCAATTCCAGGAGATTTTGACCAAGCACCATATTGCCGTCAGTGTCCGCTACTCACGGGGTCTCGAAGCGAATGCCGCCTGTGGGCAACTGCGTGCTTCTCGCGCCACTGAGTCATGAGTCATACAGCGCTTCGCACTGTTATGGTGTACAGCATTAAAGGCTCAAAGCCATGTACCACAACCCTATTCCCTATTCCCTATTCCCTATTTCCTAGCGCGTTCATGTCCGCGAAGCGGAAAGCGCTATATCAAGTCCGGTTAAGGGGAAAATAGAAGCGGGCAAGATGCCCGCACTCCCTCAATCTGAGTGATATTACTGGAGTGGGAGCATCTTGCTCCCTACATTTTTAATTAGCATCTTGCTCCCTACATTTTTAATTAGCATCTTGCTCCCTACATTTTTAATTAGCATCTTGCTCCCTACATTTTTAATTAGCGAAGACTGCTAGATCTCCTATTTAGATCGCCCATTCCCCCAATAAATTCCTGGAGCATAGGCTTCTTTCACCCGTCCAGTACGGCTACAAGTAAGCAGAAAATAGTCACAAGATGGGCATTCAATTTTAGTTTGTTCTGACTTAACCAAATGCTTGCGTTCAGCAGACGAACCACAGTTGGGGCAAGGAATGGGTTGAATCAGAGGGATATTAAACTCTGAGGAATGTACATGAATGGATGATTCTTGAATTCCTGATTTATTTAAAGAAGTTTTCATGGTTTTTGAAAAACAAGTTTACAAAGTTGATTACTAAAGAGTTCAGTCAACTTCCGGGTTTCTTGGAGAAAAGATCTTCCCTTAAGCGACTCAATAGAATTCATACATTATAGTCAATTTTTAAGAAGACTTACTCAGGGCTAAAAGTTGGGGATCGTCTATTTTCGTCGATCCCTTATGGGTTAAAACCCTTTAGCGATCGGGGTTTGGGACTTTTTGACTCAGGAAAAACTGGGAATAAAGTTCTGTAATCGTAATCTTAAAAATTAATTAAATTTAGTATTTTTTGATAGAAATTAACAGACGGGTTTTAGAATAAAAATCTACATATCACAGTTTACAGTCATTTGCGCTCGGTTACAGAATATCTTTATATTTTGGCTCTCCCATATAGGAGTCAACGGCTGTTGACTCCTACGGAATCAGAGGATAGAGAGAGACTTATCGTCCAACCAAGATCAATACGGAGCGATCGCACAATTTCTGTTCAAACTGATTTTCCAAAACCGCCTCTGTCCCCGGTTTCCAGCTTTTCTGAGCCGAAGTTAACCCCGTATCGGCAAACAAATGCCACTGTTTCCCATCCGGTAACTGGGGAATTTCAAACGTCAGGGGTTCCCAGTGCATATTCATCCCCACATAAATATAATCATCCTCCTCTTCTCCATCTTTGGCATGTTGACCGCAGAGCAAAAACGCTAAAGTCCGGGAATAGTCAGCCCAGTCCACATTCCACGCTTGGGTTCCATGCCAACTAATATCAGCATAGCCACTACCGACGAGATCTTGATGGTGAAAATGGGTGTTGCGTCGCAGCACCCGATGAGCATGACGGAAAGCAATGCAGTGCTGGAAAAACTCAAAAATATCTGGATTCGTCTCCAGTAGAGACCAGTCCAGCCAATTTAGCTCATTATCATGACAATAAGTATTATTATTCCCCTGCTTAGTGCGTCCCATCTCATCCCCCATCAAGATCATCGGCACACCTTGGCTCACCATTAACAGGGCGATCGCATTTTTCACCAGTCGTCGTCTCAGTTCATTAATTTCCGGGTCATCTGTTACCCCTTCAACACCGCAGTTCCAACTAAAATTATCATTAGCTCCATCTCGGTTTCCTTCCCCATTTGCCTCATTATGTTTCTCGTCATAGGAGAACAAATCAAGCAGCGTAAACCCATCATGGGCCGTAATAAAATTAATCGAAGTCGTTGGAGGGCGGTTTCCTTCCGCATACAAATCTGGAGACCCCATTAAACGGTGGGACATCTCCCAAACTTCCGCATCTCCCTTAACAAACTGGCGCAACATATCCCTATATTTACCATTCCACTCAGCCCAACGGCCGAAGGAAGGAAATGACCCCACCTGATAGAGTCCACCAGCATCCCAAGCTTCGGCAATGAGCTTACACTTAGCCAAAATCGGATCGTAGGCCAAAACTTCCAATAAGGGCGGATTGGTTAATGGCGTGCCATCGCGATCGCGTCCTAAAATAGAAGCTAAATCAAAGCGAAAACCATCAATATGATACTCTGCCGCCCAATAGCGCAAACAATCTAAGACAATATTCCGCACAATCGGATGATTGCAATTGAGCGTATTACCACAGCCACTAAAATTAAAATAATACCCCTCTGGGGTCAACATATAATAAACCTTATTATCAATCCCTCGGAAGGAAATCGTTTGCCCCAGCTCATTCCCTTCTGCTGTATGGTTAAAAACCACATCTAAAATCACTTCAATGCCATTTTTATGCAGTTCTTTCACCAATGCCTTTAACTCATCCACCTGCATTCCTAGCTTGCCGGTAGCCGCATAACCCGCTTTAGGGGCAAAAAAACCAACTGTACTATAGCCCCAATAGTTATATAACCTTTCTCCCGTATCTGGGTTAAACCGGTGATTTTCAAACTCATCAAACTCAAAAATGGGCATTAACTCCACTGCATTAACGCCTAATTCTTTGAGATAGTCAATTTTTTCCCGCATCCCCGCAAAGGTTCCCCGATATTTCTCTTTCACTCCGGATGAAGAATGCTGGGTAAAACTGCGAATATGCATTTCATAAATGACTAAATCTTCTGGAGGTAATTCTAAAGGACAATCATCTTGCCAATCAAAATCATCAATTACAATTCGGGCCCGATGTTGATAGATACCCTTAAAGTTGGGGATTTCACCCCAGACATCCCGGCCACCAATTACTTTAGCGTAGGGGTCCATGAGAATTTTGTTGGGATCGAACCAATGGCCTGCGCTTTTATCATGGGGGCCATCCATGCGATAACCATATTCAATATTTTCATAGTCTAGGTCAAACACCATCATGGAGTAGACATTACCGATGCGGAATGCTTCAGGAAAGGGAATTTCGACTAAGGGTTCGGGAGCGCCTTTGGTAAACAAAACCAGGGTACAGGAAGTCGCATGACTGGAAAAAATGGAAAAATTTACGCCTCCGGGTTCTAAGGTTGCCCCAAAGGGAAAGGGTTTTCCTCGGCGAAATTTGAAGGTTTTGTGGGTATGGGTGGGATGAATATCAATACGTTCCATGGTTATAAGTTACCCTAGAGAAGATCGGCAAAGAAGGGAGATTTAGGCAAGATTACGGGCTTCATCTATGGTTTCACAAACGGTAAAAAAGTCTAGGAATCCAGTAATGGCCATGGTGTCGCGAATTTCCTCTGATAATCCAACTAATATGATTTGGATATTTTGCTCGTCTATGGTTTTTTCGGCGGCTTTACGCTGTAAGACTAATAAAGTTCTCAGTCCAGCACTGGACATAAAAGAAACACCGGTCATATTCAGCAGAATTTTGGGGGTTGAGCCAATTTCTGGCAAAATTTTCTCTTGCCAGCTAGGAGCAGTTTGTCCATCAATGTCTCCATTGACTTCTATAATTGTTACTGAATCTTCAGTGTAAATGTTAATATCCATGGAGGTTTTCGGGCAGTTTTAAGGATTAAGAGGAAGAAACAGAAGCAACTGAGTTGTCCTGATTTTCCGAGGGGGCAGATAGTAAGGATCTCCTTACCACCAGTAGGGTCATATCGTCAAATTGATCCCCTTGACCCCGATGGGCGTTGATCCGATTGATAATCCGCTCTAGCAAGACAGTAGCAGATGTTGCGGGTTGTTCCAATATCGAGAGTAAGTTTTCTAAGGAAAAGGACTCACCTTGAGGCGATCGCGCATCGGTGATGCCGTCAGTATATCCCAATAGGAGATCTCCTGGTTCTAAAGTCATCTGCCCGGTTTTGTACTCAGCTTGTACATTAATGCCAATGGCTGGGCCGGTGGGGGGTAATGAGTCTTTGACTCCTCCTCTAGAGGCAAGAATAAATAGGGGTAAGTGACCGGCATTAATATAAAATAAATTACCGCTTTTCTGATCTAAGATGCCAAAAAACAAGGTGGCAAACATTCCCAGGTTGCCATGATTTTTGGCTAAATAGTAGTTGGTTAATTCTACCGCTTTGAGGGCATTGATTTGTTCGGCGGCATAGGGATGGCGATCGGAGGTGGAATGGAGGATGTCTGCTACACTCAATTTCCCGGTTAAAACTAAGCCATCTAAGGCGGTTTGTCCGGAAAAAATTCGCATTAAACTTTGAATTAAGGGCATAAATAGGGCTGCCCCAACTCCCTTATCACAAATATCAGCAATGACTAAGCCGATGTAGCCTTCACCCAATTCAAAGGCATCATAAAAATCTCCGGCTACTTGACGGGCGGGTTTAAACCAGGCTAAAACTTCCCAGTTGGGAGAATTAAGAATGACGAGGGGTTTGGCTTCATCTCTTTTGGGTAAAAAATTGCGTTGAATTTGCCGACCTTTTTCAAGTTCAAAGGTTAAAGCACTATTGGCTGCATAGAGGGCTTTATTGGCGGCTTCTAATTCTCTAGTTCTTTGGGCTACTTTGTCTTCGAGGGTTTGGTTGGCTTGAGCGAGTTGACGAAAACTTTTTTGAAGTTGATCGGCCATGCGATTGAAGCTATCGACTAAAATACCGATTTCGTCTTCTCGATTCACTTGAATTCTTGGCTTGAGTTCTCCGGTGCTAAGGGTGGTAGCAACGATGATTAAATCGGTGATGGGGCGAGTAAAACTGGTGGCAATTAACCAGACGGCTGTGCCGATTACCACTCCAGTTCCTAGGGTTAAAAAGATGGAAATTTGCCAAAATTGCTGTTCGGGTTGGCGCAGTTCACTGGCTTGTTCTTGTAGGAGGAGAATGAGTCCATTACTCAGGGGTAAGGAGTAGCCGAGCCAGTCTGTTCCTTCTCGATCTTGTCGTTCAAAATGGTGGCCGGGGGAGGTGAGGGCGGGTTGAATTTCGGGATGATTTTTCCAGGAAATGAATTGGGGTTGGGAGAGGAGGTTAAGATCGGGATGGATGAGAATATAACCGTGAGGATCGAGGAGCATGGCGTAGCCGGTTTTTCCCCATTGAAGCGATCGCAGTTGACTACTGAGGGTGACTAAATTAATACAGCTTCGCAGCACTCCGATTGCTTGGGTTTGACCCCAGATGGGTACGGCTGAACATAATACGGGTTGCTGATAGGCTGGAGAAATAGAGGCTTCTATGGAAGTCGATCCGGCGATCGCCTTTTGAAACCAAGAACTTTGAGTCACATTTTCCCCGGATTTTTCCCAGGTACTGCCCACCTCTTTGCCTTGGCGATCGAACGTTTGGGCCCAAGTTAATCCATAGGTAGATACCAAAAATTTTAATATCGGTTTCTGACGCTCTGGATTCATGCTCCCTATATCCGAAACTTGGGCAATTTTACTGAGGATATCCCCCGTTTGACTACTATAGGTTGACAGTTGTTGGGCGAGTTCCTGGGCCCGAAGGAGCTTATTTTGTTTGGCGCTCTGACGCATCCATGCGGTGGCCATAGAACTGGTTAACCAGGATATGGCTAATAAACCGGGAATCACTGCTAATAAAACCAAGACTGTAAGCTGAAAGCGTAAACTATGGCTAGAAAAAGATTTCATAGGATGCCTTGAATATCCTCACCTTAAGCAGTGAATGGCTTTGGGCCCTAGTACCTGAGATCCCATTTTTGGGTCATCACTCAGAATAGTGTGGAGGAGAGCAACAAGACTATCTCAGCCATCCCCTACCCTTGAGGTGGGCTAGATTAAGCTTTTATTTTAACTGAAAATGAAGGCTAAAAACGGGTTTGACCCTGGCTGGTATGGCGATCGCTCGTTCTAACCTAATCGTCATCAGAGAACTGTATCGAGATAGACACTCAATTCAATCCTACCCTCGATAAGATTGGCGATCGCTAAAGTGTGCCATGTATATAGCTAGTCTCAATGAGTTGTGCAACTGGAAATGCCCTCTCCCTCAATCCCTCTCCCACGGGAGAGGGACTTCTGCTCCCCTTCTCCCTTCGGCTAGGCTCAGGGCAACGCCTGCGGGAGAAGGGGGTAGGGGGATGAGGGGCAGTTATTACATAACTCATTTAGGTTTGCTATCTAAGGGGCTTTTTTGTTTAACCTTCCTCACTCCATGTCTTAATGCTTAGAGAAGTCAACGCTTATGAGTCTAACCACTGATTATGAGCCAAACCTAGAGATCTTGGGAATCCCTGCCAATCGAGGCAGATGGCTTTTTATTCCTTTGGGAATGACGATCTTACTCTGCTTGGGAAGTGTGTATTCCTGGAGTATTTTTAGAACGCCTTTAGAAAATGAGTTAGGAATTAGTGCTACTCAAAGCCTATTACCCTACACCTTTGCTTTGGTTTCCTATGCTGTATCTATGCCGATCGCCGGTTTCTATATTACTCGTGTGGGTGTGCGTGTGATAACGGCGATCGGCGGGATCGTCGTCGGCTTAGGCTATATTCTTTCTAGCTTTGCTACCGATATTGGAATGCTCGTCTTTACCTATGGAGTCATGGCTGGAATTGGGGTGGGTATGGTCTATGGTGTTCCCATGGTGGTCGTCTCTCGCTGGTTTCCAGATAAGAAAGGCCTGGCTTTGGGGTTAACCATCGTTGGGTTCGGACTCTCTCCCCTGATCACTGCTCCCTTAGCCAACCAATTCATCGCGGACTATACGGTTCGGACAACGTTACGCATTCTTGGTATTGCCTTTATCGCCATTATTCTAACCATTGCCCTGACGTTGAAGTTGCCCCCTAGGGACTGGCATCCCCACCAGAATGCTATAACCTCCTCATCCAGCTCAATGTCAACCTATTCTGGCAACTTGTTTAAGAGTCGCTCATTTTATGGTCTGTGGATTTGCTATGCCATTGGAACGGTAGTCGGTTTGAGTGCGATCGGGATTTCTAGTCCAGTGGGACAAGAAATCATTGAGATTAATCCCACGGTAGCGGCTAGGAGTGTAGCCTTATTTGCTCTGTTCAATGGGGTCAGTCGTCCCTTGTTTGGTTGGTTAAGCGATCGCTTTAAACCTCACTACATTGCCATTTTGTCCTATGTGCTGATCTTAATCGGTTGTGTATTAATGGTAAATGCTCAAACTGGACAAGTGACTACTTATCTAATTGCCTTCTGTCTATTTTGGTTTTGTCTTGGCGGGTGGCTGGCTATGGCTCCAACCCTTACATTGCGCTTTTTTAATCCCGATCGGTATGCTCAAAACTATGGCATTGTCTTCACTGCCTATGGCATTGGTGCTTTGATTGGCACATTGGTTACTGGACAAATTCGAGATTTATTTGGCACATATAACTATGTGTTTTACGTTATGGCTTTTTTAGCGATTATCGGTATTGTTATCGCCCAAGTGCTGCTCAAACGGGAAAAGAATATACCCTCACTTTAGAAAGTGAGGGGCGAAACCTATTTCGCTCCTACACTAAAGTGGATCTAAAGAATTTTCTGGCCGTTTGACAATAAACACATTACGATTAATCGAGCCGATACGCTCATGGATAAACCGATCTACACTTTGCAGGGCTAAGTAAACCCCTAATCCACCACAGGGCCGTTGTTCAAGTGGTGAACATAAATGGAGGGGTTCCTCTTCTTCTGTGGGGTCGTAAACCGCTCCGGTGTCTTCCATGGAGACCATCAGCTCTTGGTCGGTGATGTCTGCTCGGATATCTAGCTCTCCGTTAATTCCAGCTTCTGTATAACCGTGAATAATAATATTCGTGGCGATTTCATCCACTGCTAATCTTAATTTATAAGAAGATTTGCGATCTAAACCCGCCTCCTGAGCTACAGCTACGATATACTGCGCGATCGCCGATAAAGAATCAAGTTGTCCTGAAGCGACTAAATGCTGCATTGTCTTAAAACGGTATCAGAGACGACGGTTTTTAGGGAGGGATCAATTGGGGATCGGTTACTAAGATAGTGTAAATACGTCTTTTTATCTAATAAGCTAAAAAAAAGTTACTCTTAGTTGAGCCAAAACACTATCTGTTTTACCCCCACTTCAATGCTAATCTGATTCGGCTAAAGTTGGGTTTAAAATTAGCTTAAATTTACAGAAATAGATTGATGGTTGGGAAGGCAAAACCAAAACCGAGTCCCCTGGCTGAGATCGCTCTCTACACCCAACTTACTGCCATGGGCGGCTAAAATGCGATCGCACTGATACAGACCGAGAGAAATACCGGTTAAGGGAGTCGATGTATGACTGTCGGAGGCTTGGGGATCTAAGGAAAATAAATAGGGGAGCTTTTCTGGGGGGATGCCGACCCCATTATCAGTCACTGAGCAATAAATACCCCGGTTAGAGTGGGCTTGTAACTCAATCTGGATCGCGACTCCAGGGGGATTATGCTTGATCGCATTGGAGAGGAGATGCTCAAAGACGCGCCGGATGTATTGAGGATTGGCATTGACTAGGGGGAGTTGCTCTGGGGGATGATAGGTAAGATGAGTTTGATTGGCTTGAAAATGGGATTGCATATTCTCCAATACGGTTTCTAATAGCAGCGCGAGATTGATAGGTTTGGGCTGCGTCGCTCTCAAGTCAGCATCAAGGGTGGCGACTTCCAGTAGGGTGTTGAGTTTGCTCAGTTGGCGATCGCCCCCTTCAGTCAGCCGTTGCAGTAAAGATCGACTCACCGATAAGGTTTCTCCAGGTTTTTTGAGTAAATTTTGATTGAGCATCAGTATCCCCATAAGGGTGGTGCGTAAGTCATGAGCAATGGCTTGAAAAAAACAGTTTTTCAATTGATTGGAGCGGCTTAAGGCTTCTTGATTTTCCTGTAATTTTTGTCTCTGTTGCCACAAGGTGGCTTCTAATTCTAAAATCCAAGCCTCTCTACGGGTAATATCTGCGGATAAGCGGTCTTGATTGTGGCGCAATAGCTCTGTATTCAGGTTCAGTTCAGTTAAACTAACCACTAAGATCCAAGCTGTGATCTCAATGGAGGTGATGAGGATCTCAAACCCGAAGAGGGCTTCTTCTGGGCTATCTGCCCTCATCATTAATAAGCCCCGATCCTGACTCCACCCGATTAAAGCAAAAAGGGCAAGTAAGAGACTGGTGGCAAAAACTCCGATCGCCCCATAGCGAAAAGCCGCCCAAACCATTAAGGGAAAACAGAGGTATTCTAAGGGGACATCAGCGACTTCCTGTATCCACCCCCGATCGATCCATCCCCCATGGGGTACGCCAAAAACGAAGCTACTCACCCCTAGCCCAAGCATAATGGCGATCGCCGTTTCCATCCAAGAGGCAGAACCCTTAACCTCGACTTCCCAGTTCCCCAGAGACCAACGCCCCATCGCATAAACCAGTATCGGAGTGACCAATAAAACTCCCATAGTTTGGCCAAACCAGAGACTCCACAGATGCTCTAAAGGGTTACTTAAAGTATGGAGCCATAGGCCCAAAGCTACATCTAGAGAGGCACTGATCCCTGTACTGACGATCGCGCCCCAGAGAATCAACTTAAAGACTCCCTTGAGATTGGCTTGTATCGGTTGCCATCGACATAATCCTAAGAGATAAACGCCGAGGGTGGGGCCTAGGGTATAACTGAGGGCTAGGGCGATCGCTGCTATGGGGGAATGGCCTAGAATGAGAGCATAAGCCCAACTGCCTAGGGCTACTCCTGGCCAAAACTCAATGCCATAAACGACTAATACTCCTAGGGCTATCCCTGCGGCTGGGCAAATGGGGGGAATTGCGCCTAAGCCGAGGATGGTTGTCGTGATATAGGCTACTGTAAAGTACGCTAGGGCGATCGCTCCAGTTAACCCCGTGTATCGGCTGATTGGGTATCCCTGAATCAGAATTCTGCTATCCATGGGTGATCGAGTATCGGTTTCTTTCCTTTTTACATTAAGGATGAATTGATACCGTGACTTCCTCCACTAGGGTGAATTCTGAGCGATCGGGTAATGAACTTAAATTGCTCTATCTTTGATCGTCAGATCAAAAAAACCGTCGTCTAACTCATAGCCTAGCATCTGGGTCATGGCTTTAAGTCGCGATCGCGGCTCAATTCCCTGCTGTTGCATCCAATCGATTAAGACAAAAGTTTTACCCATCACGAAAATTTCTAGGGCTTCGGGATTAAACTGAATGCCGTCGGTGCGATGGAATTGATGGGGAATGAGCATGGCGGTATAACGGGCAAGTTCTCCCGCTTTCCAGTCCAATAGGAAGGGTAACCAAGGATAAACCGCATCTAAACGGATAAACCATAGGCGAATTTCGGGAATTTCTGAGAGTTCCCTCGGATCGGTGTCTTCGCGGGGATAGTCAATGCTAAATCTGAGCTGTTGCTCGTATGCCGATAATTTCCCTTGAGCCAATAGGGGGGCAATCTGCTCCTGAGCTGGCGAAAGATCTAACCCCTGAATGGCTTTAGCCTCTAATTGAATTTCCATCGTCATTGTTTATGGCTTCCTCATGATTTGAACGGCTTAGATGAGCAAGGATTTCACCATTTGTACTTCAATCATGTCAAAGATTAACTGATTCTAACAAGATTTACACAATTTATTTCTGCAAAGACCGTTCGAGAACAAAAAAGAAGGGTTGGGGTAAACTCTTAAAATCCATCACTCCTAATACAGTCCGATCGTCAATTTTTCTAAAAGAATCATTAATGGGTAAATAATCATAGATCATGGTGGCACTGACTTGATTTCGGTATTCCATCATCCGTAATCGCGCTTGACTCTTTTCAGTTTTGAATAAAGAATTTGTTAAACTAAATACAGGCTTGATGATTCCTAGATTGATCTTGGGAATTTTATTGACCCACTCCATCGCCCTAGCATTAGGCGCTACTTTAATGAGTTTACCCTGAGCATCTAGAAACAGTAAAGGATGTACAGTCTCAGCATTAACAAATTCTTTGCCATACCAATTCGAGGCTTCTAATAAGCCATCCATGGGGTGATCGGTATGCAATCCAGAACCTTTCCACCGACCGAACATAAATTCTAGATTTACGGGTTCTAGGGCATCAAATAATTCTAGGGCGGTTTCCAGGGTTGTGCGACCTTTGTTGAGAATTAATTGAGTATTTTTGAGGATTTGTTTGGAGTTACTAAGGGTCACTGGATCGATTCCTGATTTTTATAGATTTATATTCTATCGGATTGCTGGTTTGATCCTGAATGAGTAGGGCAATATACCTCGATCGCGGCGATCGCCTTAAGAAATTCTACTCAACTGCACCCGGATTGCAGATCTTCCACTATCCTGTTACTCACTACGATCAACCTGGATCAATGGTTGTACTTAAACACAGCCTTAGAAATTCTGAGTTAAAGTGGTAATGAGTTTACTTTGAAGGGTAAAACTAGCATACCCCTAAAGCGATCGCGCTTTACCCTGATGAGCCGATCCTGTTGTTGTGTACCTCAAATAGGAGAATCCATATCATTAACAATGAGCAACGAACCTGTCATGCTACCACCTATCCGATCCTTAGAGGATGCTATCGATCGATGTCAACATTTAGGAATGCGCCTGAGTCGTCAACGGCGGTTTATCCTGGAATTGCTCTGGCAAGAACAAGAGCATCTGTCGGCAAGGGACATTTATGACCTGCTCAATCAACAGGGACGGGCGATCGGTCATACCTCAGTGTATCAGAATCTCGAAGCCCTTTCTTCCCAAGGTATTATTGAATGTGTCGATCGCGCCGATGGACGGCTTTATGGTCATATTAGTGACCCCCACTCCCATATCAATTGCTTAGATAATGGCAAGATTCTTGATATTCACGTCGAGCTACCCCCAGAATTGATCGAGAAAATTGAAGCCCAAACCGGGGTGAAAATCACCGATTATCGGATTGATTTCTATGGATATCAATCTCAAACCTAAACAAGAAAGCTGGTCAGGTTTATCCTGGAATCAACAATCAAAGTTGATCGGGGCAAAGTTGACAGGGGGAACGAAATGTTAAGTAAGCAAACCGTTCTACAACAATTATCAGAGCATCGTGAACAATTGCAGCAATTTTCAGTAAAAATGTTGTTTTTATTTGGTTCGGTGGCTAGAGATATGGCTCATGCAGACAGCGATGTAGATTTGCTGGTAGAATTTGAGCGGCCGGTTGGGTTATTTACATTTCTGGGTCTCAAGCATTATCTGGAAGAGATCTTAGGCTGCTCGGTAGATTTGGGTACGCCGAATTCCCTCAAACCAGCTTTCAAGGAAAAGGTCTTAAAGGAGGCTATACGTGCCTTCTAGAGAATTGGCTGACCGAGTTGAGGATATCCTAATAGAAGTGATTGAGATTGAGAAATTTGTCGAAGGTATGACATTTACTCAATTTTGTGCAGATCGACGCACCTTAAAAGCAGTTTTGTATGGATTGGCCGTTATTGGTGAGGCAACGGCTAATATTTTACCGCAAGTACAGACTAGATATCCACAAGTGCCTTGGGTTGATATTCGAGGAATGAGAAATGTAGTGATTCATGAATATTTCAACTTAGACTTACAAATTATCTGGGAAACAATTCAAACAGATTTTCCTCAGTTTAAGTTAACGCTGGAGGGGATTTTGAGGGATGTACAGCAATAAATTTAGATTGAGTCAATGAAACCCAAAAAGACTGCTGAAAAAACCCTACAAATTCGCGTCCGAGGACGGGTTCAGGGGGTGGGATTTCGACCCCATGTTTGGCGTATAGCCCATGAGCTAGGGCTAGGGGGTGAAGTTTGCAATGATGGGGAAGGGGTACGCATTCGCATTGCTGGAGAACCGGAAGCATTATCTGTATTTCGGCAACGGTTAGAGTCTGAAGCGCCCCCCCTGTCAGAGATTGAGTCGATTGAAACCGAAGCGCTAGAGCAAACTGTGGAGTTAGAAGGGTTTGCCATTGTGGAGAGTGTGGGGGGCAAAACCCAGACCCAAATTGCCCCGGATACTGCCACTTGTGGGGCTTGTGTGGCAGAGATTTATACCCCTTCTGAGCGACGCTATCGCTATCCGTTTACGAACTGTACCCATTGCGGGCCAAGGCTTTCGATTATTCGCTCTGTTCCGTACGATCGCCCCTCAACAACGATGGCGAATTTTCCCCTCTGTCCAGACTGTCAGGGAGAATATGACGATCCGGGCGATCGCCGTTTCCATGCACAACCCATTGCTTGTCCGGTTTGCGGGCCGAAACTTTGGCTAGAGTCCCTCACTGAGAAAGGCGCTCTTGGGGAACCGGGAAAAGAGATAGAAACAGTAATTTCCCGGATCGAAGAAGGGGAAATTCTCGCCATTCGCGGCTTAGGTGGCTTCCATTTAGCCTGTGATGCTACTAACCCAGAAGCTGTAAACCGCTTACGTCAACGCAAACGCAGATATGGTAAACCCTTTGCACTGATGGCGCGGGATATTGCCGTTATTCGGCGCTATTGTCAGGTGAGTGCAGTTGAAGAAGAGACGCTCAGGAGTGGTGCGGCTCCGATTGTGCTGTTGAATGCGGAGGGTGGGGAGAGGTTACCGGAGGCGATCGCCCCTGGAGTAAATACCCTCGGTTTTATGCTTCCCTATACTCCCTTGCATCTTCTGCTACTTGAAAAACTGAATTATCCCTTAGTGATGACCAGCGCCAATTTATCCCATGAACCCCAGTTAATCAGTAACGCAGAAGCCAGGACAAAACTGATCGGACTAGCAGATACAGTATTATTTCATAACCGAGAAATCGCTAACCGTATGGATGATTCCGTGGTGCGAGTCATGGCCGGAAAACCCCGGTTATTGCGTCGCAGTCGGGGGTATGTTCCGGGGGCGATCGCCCTTCCGCCAGGATTTGAGCGGAGCCATACCGCAGGTTCCTCTGCAACAAGGCACAATCCAACAGATCCCCCTACATCCCCCTTAAAAAGGGGGACTTTTGCTGCCCCCCTTTTTAAGGGGGGTTGGGGGGATCGACATGCAGGGCATAGCAGCGAAAACTGCCCTAAAATATTAGCCTATGGCGCAGAACTCAAATCTACCTTTTGCCTGATCCAAAATAATCAAGCTATTTTATCCCAACATCAAGGGGATTTAGAAAACCCCATTACCTACGCAGATTATCAGAAAAACCTGCAACTTTTTCAAGACCTTTACGATCATCAACCCCAATTTTTAGTCGCCGATCTCCATCCGGAATATCTCTCTACCAAACTCGCCCAAGACCACGCCCAAACCCAGAATTTACCCCTGATTCAAGTTCAACATCACCATGCCCATATTGCCAGTTGCTTAGTCGAAAATGGCATCCCCTTAGATCATCCTCCTGTCTTAGGTATTGCGCTAGATGGTTTAGGATTTGGCGAGGATGGTACGATTTGGGGCGGTGAGTTTCTCCTGGCAGATTATCGAGGCTATCAACGATTAGCCAGCTTAAAACCGGTAGCTATGATTGGGGGCACTCAAGCCATTCTGGAACCTTGGCGTAACACCTATGCTCACTTAAACGCTACTGGGGATTGGCAAATTTTGTCAGAAAAATATGGTCATCTAGAATTATTTGACTATTTCCAGAGTAAACCGATCGCCCTCTTTGACCAAATGCTACAAAAACGACTCAATACACCCCTGGCAAGTTCAGCAGGGCGGTTATTTGACGCAGTATCGGCGGCGATGGGTTTATGTCGCGATCGCGCTCTGTTTGAAGGTCAAGGAGCGATCGAATTAGAAATGGCAGTCGATCGCCATTTACTCTCAGAATCTGACGCTGATTTTCCTTATCCCTTTGAGATTATCGATCCCCCTACATCCCCCTTAAAAAGGGGGACTTTCCTTGCTGCCCCCCTTGCTAAGGGGGGTTGGGGGGATCTTCAAGCAAAACGCTCTAATTCAAGTGATAAACTTCTTTCTCTCGATCCTCGCCCCATGTGGCATTCCCTCTTAGAAGACTTGAGTCAAGGGGCAACCCTTTCCCTAATTGCAACCCGGTTTCACCAAGGTTTAATCCAAGGGATAACCCATCTCGTGGAAAAATTAGCCCATCAGTGTCAATTAGATGGACTCGATATTGAAAAAATTGCCCTCTCTGGGGGATGTTTCCAAAACCGGATTTTGCTGGAAGAATTAACCAAAAACCTGGAAGCGAGAGGCTATGAGTGCTTATCCCAGGCAAAAGTGCCGTCAAATGATGGTGGGGTATCCTTGGGACAGGGGGCGATCGCGATCGCCAGAACCACAGAATCAACTTAACCTATATTTATACTTAAAATTGGTGCTGGTTTAATGCTATATTAATCACAACTGTGGTAAACTAAAACTAGCCCTTAAAGCTCAACAGGAAAAAACCATGAGATTTATCAACCCGAAGATAGACTATGCCTTCAAAAAAATATTTGGTTCAGAACAAAGCCAACAAATATTAATCAGTTTTCTCAATGCCATCGTTTATGATGGAGAAAAAA
>NZ_JAQOSP010000060.1 GCF_030068475.1 Roseofilum acuticapitatum BLCC-M154
AGCGGAAATACCCTAATTAAAAATCCAGGGAGCAAGATGCTCCCACTCCAGTCATATCAAAGAATTCGAGGAGTGCGGGCATCTTGCCCGCTTCTTAACAAATTTTCATGTCCGCTTGCGGAAACCGGACTTGATATGAAACACCCGAATTGAAAATCTACAAAGCCAGATTGAGTCTGTTGTTCACTCCCCCATCTCCCCATCTCCCCATCTCCCCACCTGTTTGAATCCTGTCAATAGGTGTCTAGTGCTGTATAAAGAGAGTATCAGTATGGGAAGGGACTCATTTCCCTCTGTTTTCTAACTATTCATGATACAGACTCAGGTTAAACTAAGAGCCGGATAACCGGATGCCCGAAAAGTCGGGTGTTCAGTTGTGAATAGGATAGAGAAGGGTTAACCTTTCTATTGACTGCCCCCCGATCCTCTTTTTAACCTGAATCTTCAAGCCTATGTCCTTTAGTCTGCTCAAGCGACTGCGAAAAAACTATCATACCCAAGCCATTAGCCGACGCAATGGTAAGTCTTCACGCTTGAATCAGTGGTTTAAGTGGTTATCTCCTGGATTGTTTGTTAAGCGTTGGATGGTGATTAGCGCTGGAGGCATGATTCTAGCCACGTTTGGATTGGCGATTTGGACGAAGATGACTCCGGTTTTTTATTTGCTGAGATTAACGGAGGCGGTATTGAGCGGTTTGGCTCAGTTGGTTCCGAGTACGATTAGCGGGCCGTTAGTGGCGATCGCCGGAATTCTACTGATTTTGTGGGGCCAGAGTCAAACAGTTAATTCCATTAGTCAGGTGCTGATGCCTCCTGGAGATGAGGAGTTGGTGGATCGGTTGATGAACCATCGTCGTCTGCATCGGGGGCCGAAAATTGTGGCTTTGGGAGGAGGAACGGGGTTATCAACGCTGTTGCGAGGACTGAAGCGCTATAGCGCTAATATTACGGCCATTGTGACGGTGGCGGATGATGGGGGGTCTTCGGGGCGGTTGCGACGGGAGTTGGGAGTGCAGCCGCCTGGGGATATTCGCAATTGTTTGGCGGCTTTGGGGGATGAGGAGAAGTTGTTGACGGAGTTGTTTCAATATCGGTTTAAGACGGGGGATGGTTTAGCGGGCCATAGCTTTGGTAATTTGTTTTTGACGGCGATGAGTGAGGTGACGGGGGATCTGGAGCAGGCGATCGCCGCGAGTTCCCATGTGTTGGCGGTTCGGGGTCAGGTGTTACCAGCGACGTTGGCCGATGTGTATTTATGGGCGCAAATGGAGGATGGCCGCCGAATTGAGGGGGAGTCTCGGATTCCGGAGGCGAAGGGGAAAATTGTTAAGATTGGTTGTGTGCCGGAGTCTCCACCGGCTCTACCGGCGGCGATCGCGGCGATCGAGGATGCTGATTATATTATTATCGGGCCGGGCAGTTTGTATACGAGTGTAATCCCCAATTTATTAGTGCCGGAGATTGTGGAGGCGATCGCCAAAAAACGGGTTCCCCGCATTTATGTCTGTAATATCATGACAGAACCAGGAGAGACCGATGGCTATACCGTTGCCGATCATATTCGGGCGATCGAGCAGGTAGTGCAAAGGCGAATTTTTGACGCGGTTTTGGTGCATAAACGGCCCCCTTCTGAAGCTGCTCTGATCCGATATGCCCAGCAGCGTTCCCATCCCGTATTTTTGGATCGGGAAAATGTGGCCGAATTAGGCTATCGGATGGTGATGAGTAATGTTATGGATGAAGATGCGATCGCCCATAAAGTCCGCCATGATTCCCTTGAGTTGGCAAAAGTCTTATTACGTTGGTATGGCCGTGTTCGGGGTTTTTGACATACTCCCTGCCCTTCCAGGGCGGGGATTCTCCACTCAAACAGCAATAGTAGTCTGGGACGCAGCGATCATCGCCTAACGAATCAGTTGATGCCCCGTTCTAATTCTTAGATCCTTTTCCCTTGCTAGATGAGGTACATTAATGACTGTTTTTAACGATAGCTAAAATAGCTCAAAGCGCCACCGAGTCTGTTGTTTGTTCCCCCTATCCCCCTATCTCCCCATTCCCCCATCACAGCGCGAAGCGCTGTATCACCCTCCCCACGATTCAGATTGCTGCGATAGAACATCGGTTCCTATGGATTCAACATCACCCGCAAATTTTGACAACGCAGTAACTCCACTACAGATAAACCCCGATTGCCTTCAATTTCAGCCACATGCTCGATCGCCTTTAACAAATGTTCCATTGCTTCTGGTTGAGTATAACCCCGCCGACTCGCTACCCGAACGGCTGCCCGATCTGCTTCAATCAGAGCATCACTTTGACGGTTTTTACGTCTGATTTGCGTCACCGCTATAGCCGTCAGTCCTCCACCGGCAATAATTCCCAAAGCATCCCCTTGGAGCATCTCAACCAGGGTTCCGAGCAAACCCAAAGCAACTAATCCTTGATAGAGATTGGGTTGAAACCATTCCACCTGAGACACCCAACAAACCGCCTGTAGCACCACTAAATCTTGCTCAGGCAGGGGTAATTGGCGTAAAAGGTCAAAATTGATATAAACCGGCCGCGATCGCTTCCAGGGCAAAGGAAAGGGAGCATGAATCACTTGGGGCTGTTCGGGTTTGCGGATCAATTGCACGAACATGCGCCCAGAAGCGGGCATCAGTTCCATCAGCCGAGGCAGTTCTGGGTCGCGATCTCGATACATTATTGAGGGGTAACCTCCAAACCCTTCACCAGAGTAGAAAGCAGACTAGGCACTTGATCCGCTCCCCCTTCCGTCGCAGCAATCAAGACCAAAAATACATCCTGTTCCGGTTGAGTAGAAATCAGAGTACCACTCATCGGTTGGCTATTACGTCCTTGGGTTAAGGTTCCTGTCCAAGGCACTTGCACCACCCCTTCATCCAGGGGGATATAACTTTGGGCGATAAATCCTTCTCCCCGTTGTAATTCCTCAATAGCAATTTGGGCCAAAATCCCATTTGTCAGCCGTTGCTTAGTAATCCGGGGTAGGCGCAAAACCGTATAAGCCACTTGGCCATCTGGGGATTCAAACAGAGGAGATTTTCCCGTTGAACCCACCTTATAACCTTGAACAATTGCCATTTGATAAAACCCATCGGGATCTTGATAAACACCCCCAATCTCTAATGGGGATGCCGTTGGCACTTCAATGGCTGGAGTTGGCTCTGGAGTGGGAGGAGAGGGAGGGGGAGGTAAGGGAGAGGGAGAAGCTTGGGGAGTGGGGGCTGAAGGTGTAGGGGGTACAGAGGGGGAACTTTCCGGAGAAGGGGGCGGTTCGGGTAGGGTTTCTGGACTTGGAGAAGGGGGAGGTTCGGGTAAAGCTTCTGGACTCGGAGAGGGGGAACTGTCCGGAGGACTGGGAACTTGGGCGATGGCAGGTTGCTCTAGGGCAGCTTGTCCGCTAGACCCAGACCACTGAGGGCTACCTAGAATTAATCCTAGGGCAGTTACAACCATTAAACCAAGGAGCCAAAGTCGATGGGGTTTGGGTTTGAGCATGGGACGAGGGATTTAAATGGGTATGCTTTTGGTTTAAGTCCCCTAGGGGCTTTTCTTGCGTCCGGGGTAATCTAGAAAACAAGAGTGAACTTTTCCAAGTCAAATCCAGAAAAGTTGCCAGCTTATACTACCATTTTTAAAGCGGCAGGAGTATCAGGTGAAAACGATCGCCTAGAGTGATAGCACCTTAATTTGTGAACTTTCACCCTGTAGACCATTGGCTTGTAGGGTCAGGCGATCGCCCGTTATCCTTTGAATCGGAGTGCCATTCATCAGGGCCAGAAACTCATCGACGCTCTGCAACTCACAGGCTTGAGGATCGGAGTGTTGGGTTTGGTAATGGGTAGGAATGACAATTTTAGGGTTGAGCATATCGAGGGCTGCTTTAGCCTCTTGTGGGTCATAGGCTTTGGGGCCTCCTCCCACGGGAATCAACACCACATCCGGCCGACCGATGAGAATTTTCTGCTCTACGGTAATGGGAGAAGCCATGCCCCCTAAGTGTAGAATTTTAATCCCGGCCTGTCTCCACACCCAAGCCACATTACTGGGGAAGCGGCTACCGGGCCGTTTTTCTAGGCGCTCGGCTGCTATTCCCCGCACCTGCAACCCATCATCGAGTTGATAATCTCCCGGTTCAAACAGGAGTCGGGGTTGGCCGGGAAGGTCTTCTACATAGCCTTCATCTAAGAGTTGGGAACTAATTAAGACGAGATCGGCTTCTACATTGGGGGCGGGGTATTTAGCGGTACAACCAATGGGGCGAAAGGGGTTGACTAAAATCTGATGGCCGCCCCCCATAAACCGGAAGCAGGTATGGCCGAGGCTCTGTATGGTCAGTCCACTGGGGGTTTGGGCTTGTATGGGGGCAGAATAGGCAGAACTGACAATAGTCGCGATCGCCATTGCTCCTGTCATGCTAATAAAGTTGCGCCGTTTCATGGGTAATTAATTCTCTCTCATCCACTATTGATTATCTATGGTGCGGTTTATCTATGTATGGTGCGGTTTCGCTTTTCCAGAAGAGAGCGATCGCAGAAAGTTCCGCAATAGGTCTTTACCTTTCGTGGTGAGAATACTTTCGGGATGGAACTGAACGCCTTGAATGTGAGGATATTGACGATGACGAACCCCCATAATCGTACCATCTTCAACCCAAGCGGTTATTTCCAGCTCGTCTGGGCAACTGCTGCGGTCAATAACCAAACTATGGTAGCGAGTCGCATTGAGAGGATTTTCTAGACCGGCAAAAATCCCTACCCCACTGTGATGAATGGGTGAGGTTTTACCGTGCATGAGGACAGGAGCCGAGACAATTTTACCGCCAAAGACTTGACCGATACCTTGGTGACCCAGACACACCCCCAAAACGGGTACTTTTGGCCCTAATTTGGCGATCGCCTCTAGGGATACTCCCGAATCTTCCGGTCTTCCCGGCCCAGGAGAAATCACGATCGCATCCGGTTTCAGGTTTTGAATTTCCTTTAGAGATATGCGATCGTTTCGATACACCTGAATGGCTTCGGCTTGCGGGAACTCTTCCCCCAATTCAGCCAAATATTGAACTAAATTGTAAGTAAAACTATCGTAGTTATCGATAACAATGATCATGGGAACTGTTAGAAGAACAGGAGAAGCATTTTAGGCAAGAGTAGAATCACACCGACCAGAATTGAGGCGATCGCCGAGATCAACACCGCTCCAGCCGCACAATCTTTAGCAATTTTCGCCAATTCATGATAGTTCTGTTCTACCGTTAAATCCACCACGGCCTCTAAAGCCGTATTGAGCAACTCTAGCACCAAAACCAAACAAATCATCACCGCTAAAATCGCCGCTTCCACCGCATTGATATGCAACAGCGATCCCAGCATCATCACCAAACTGGCACAGATCACATGAATGCGAAAATTTCTCTGCGTCCTAAAAGCATAAGTCACTCCAGCCCAAGCATACTTAAAACTGGTGAATAAATTTTCAGCCACATGCCAAGACAAGTTACGATTAGCCACCCTTGAGGAATGGGTCGATTCAACGGTTGAAATAGAGAGTTTACTGGACATAAGGTTCACCATAATTGAGGGCAAAGCTGGGGATCTGTCTATATTTGCTTTTGTTGGATTCTGTCTTCTGTAGAGCAACCCAGGCCATCAGCAAAAACTGAATTCACCATGAGGTTAACTCATATCATCGAAGTTGACATCCCCTCACAGTTGCCCAGCTCTAAACCTACTTGCTCCAGCAGAGACTCTTGTTTTGCCCACATCGCCTCTAAACTGGCTTCATCGGGATGATCCCAACCCAACAAATGTAGTAAACCATGGGCAGCCAGCCAAGCGAGTTCCACCGTTTCTGAATGTCCCTGTTGTTGGGCCTGATCTTTGGCTATCTCTACCGAAACGATCAGATCCCCTAAGTATAAGGGGTCTTCGCTCTCTGGCAGAAGAGGGGTATCAGTCTCTAGAGCAGCAAAGGCTAGAACATCCGTAGGTCGATCTTGCTGGCGATATTGGCGATTAAAGCGTTGAATCTCCTGATTATCTGTTAACCGTAAACTCAATTCATAGGCAGGAGCTGGAGGAAGATCGAGGCTCTCTAGCCAAGTACAAAACCATTGATGCAAGAGTTCTGGTGTAACCGGAGACTCAGGGATAGTGAGGTCAATATTAACTTCAACATCCATGGAAAAACTCTCCTATCGGGTGAGGTAAGAGAGTCCCACTAACACACCCAAGAGGGCAAGAGTAGTTAGGGTAAAGTGGGTTAAGGATTTTCTGCCCTTACGCACCATGTTCCTCATCGCGAGTTTCACGTAGCTGGCTTGAGGTTCTTCTGGGGAGGTTTCGGGTTGCTCGGCAGGGGTAGGAGAGGTTTGGGGTTCAGTCATATCAAGGCTATTGAAGTTTATTCTTTCAACTGTAACAGTTTTGTTACAGTTTTAAACCTTTTCCATCATGATTTGATTTTTATGTAAAACCACGGATTGGGTTTAGGGGATATTGAAGAAAACTTGACCCAATCTTGTTGTGTTTTCCTTTGTTCTTTACCGATTCTTCATCTGCTATGGGATAGCCTGGAGAGGATAGCAGAGTCTATCGTTTGGAGGAACCCAGTGCCGTGAAGTCCCAACAATTGATCTTAGCTCTAATTCTGTTATGTTTGCGGTTATTGCTGACGGGTTGTACCATGCGACCGGTAACAAAGACGGCTCCCCTAATACCGGGAAGACGCAGATCGGATCGGAAGATTTGTTTACCTTACTTACAACCTTGTGCGATCGCCCCTCAAGAGACCCTAATTACAACACACAATTGATCATCTGCTAAAATTCCAATGATCATCCTTATCAATTAGTGGAGGAATAGAAATGATCATGCCCAATTTTTTACTCATCGGTGCAGCCAAGTCTGGGACTAGCTCCGTCCACAACTATCTCAGTCAGCATCCTGAAATTTATATGAGCAAAAATAAAGAACCCAATTTTTTTGCTTACGAAGGATGGCAACCGGATTACTGCGGATCTGGAGACGCAGAAGCTCCAACTAATGTAAAAACGGTTCCCTACTTAAAAGATTATCAAGCTCTTTTTGATGGAGTAACGAAAGAGAAAGCAATTGGAGAATCTTCTCCTTGTTATCTCTATATGCCAGAAGCACCCACACGCATTAAACGCTATATTCCAGAGGCAAAATTGATAGCTATTTTGCGCCATCCTGTTGATCGAGCTTATTCCCGTTATTCACACTTTTGTCGTAATGGACGAGAGACACTAGATTTTAGTGAATCCTTAAAGGAAGAAGACAATCGTAGAAAAAATCATTGGGCCCCAGGGTGGCGTTATCTCGATTTTGGTTTTTATAGCATTCAAATTCAACGGTATTTAGATCGATTCGATCGGGAGCAAATTCAGATCTATCTTTACGAAGATTTGAAAAGCGATCCTAAACATATGATCAAAAATATTTTTCAATTTCTAGGAGTTGACGATACATTTCAGCCTAATTTATCTGTTAAGTATAACCAATCTAATATTCCCAAAAATCGAATTTTTCATAGATTTATTAGCGAGAACAATATTTTAAAAAGTATGATTCGACCCTTGATTCCTGCTAAAATTAGAAAGCCGATGGCGGCAAAAGCTTACCGAAAAAATTTAAGCCGACTCAAGCCCCTGTCTCCAGAACTGCGACAGGAATTAATTCCCATCTTCAGAGAAGATATTTTAAAGCTCCAAGATTTGATTGGGCGAGACTTGTCCCATTGGCTCGTTTAGCTTTGATTATAAGGAAGTCCCCTTTTTTTAAGGGGGATTTAGGGGGATCAAAGTGTACCGCATAGCAGAGCCAACTGCTGTAACAACTGCTTCAATTTCGGTGGGGTCAAGAATCAAGCTAATACAGCAGTTGTCACGCTTTATGCGGTACATTAACGGCAGTTTTTAAAGATAGACAGAATAGCTCAAATCTCGCTTGAGCATGTATTTCACTCCCCCCATTCCCCCATTACAGCGCAAAGCGCTGTATGCAGGCGATCGCCTCAACCAGTCGTTCAATTTCCCCAATTTCGGTAAAGTAGTGAACACAAGCGCGGACACAGTTCGGATGCAAGATTGTCCTCACCATCAAATTTTGGCTCTCTAAAGCACCCACAAGTTGCTTATGTTGACCGCTTTCGAGTTGGAAGGAAATTAAACCGGATTCGGGTGGCGTTGCTCGCAGTCGATGCACTTGGGGGATTTCTCCCAGTTTCTCCCAGAGTATAGCACTGAGTTTACAGATTTGATCATAGCGCTGTTGAACAGTTCCCCAGGATTGATGGAAAGCGATCGCCGCTCGCAGTCCGGAAAGTAGGGGATACGCAGATGTCGCCACTTCATAGCGTCGGCCATCGGGTTTCCATCCCTTGGGTTGTCCGGTGGTGGTGGTGAGAATGCCGCGCCAACCGATATAGGTGGGATTGAGGGTTTCTAAGGCTTCGGGACGCACGTATAAGCCGCCTAATCCTTCCGGGCCACACCACCATTTATGACCGGTAAAGGCATAAAAATCTACTCCATCATCAGTTAAATTCAGGGGTAAAGAGCCGACCGATTGAGCGGCATCGACTAAGATTTGAGTGTTGGGATTTTGCGATCGCACTGCGGCTACAATTTCTTTTTGGGGCAACACTTGGCCGGTATTCCAGAGCAGATGGCTCATGATGACCAGTTTAGTATTAGGTTGGATATGGCTGGCGATCGCCTCTACCGGATTTCCTTCATTCAACGTTTCCAAAATCGGACAAGTGGAGAGCAAAACCCCAAACCGACGACTAATTTCTTGAGCTGCGGCAATAATTCCCGGATGTTCACAATCGGTTAATAAAAGATGATCGCCTGCTTTCCAAAGAATTCCCCACAGAGCAATATTACATCCCGTAGACACATTTTCCGTCAGGGTAATGCTACTAGGAGGAACCTGAAGTTCCGTCGCCATAGCTTCCCGTGTTTTCTGCAATTCTTCAGCCACCCAATCCCCGATTACATGGGAGAAGGGCCCTATATTTTGGATATGACGATAGGAGTTAAAAATGGCTTCTAGTGCTGATTCTGGTAGCGGCCCTTGACCCCCATAATTAAAATATCCTTTATTCTTGAGAGCGGTAAGCTGTTGTCGGTGTTCAGTCAAGTTCATATCAATAGAGAGCATTTTCATAGCAGAGTAGCCAGTATCCGATCGCAAAGGGTATGAGTTTCTCCTTCAGAATCAAGGATTTCAATTTTTAGGCGATCTCTCTCCGGTTTCATTGCTTCTGGATAATAACATTGGGCAATCCAGCCACTATAAACATAATTGGGTTTTCCCCAATATTGGGCCACATCGGGACGCAGGCAAGTGGGTAAACAGTGCTGTTGGAGGGTTCCATTGAGGAAAATTTGGATATCTTCAACAGTTATATCAGAATGCAAAGCAACCACCCATCCTTCCAATTCTAAAATCATCCCTGGGCCATCTGAAGTCGCTTGAAGGGTGGCGCGGTCTAAATTAGATTGAATATTATTAGACCAAATATTATCTAAGACTTTGGAGCGCCACCAATTCGCCTGAGAGCGGATCGCGTCTTTCCAAGTGGTTTTAGGGGCTGGTTGAGTCCCTATGCCATCCGGTAATAAGGTTTTCATCCAGTTTAAGACAATAATCCGTTCTTTCTGGCGATCGCTCACTGCTTTAATCATCAGCATACCCGTTTCTAAATCCACTTCCTCCGGTAGACTGAATGCACACCACCATCCAGCTTGTTCCGTCCATCGCGGATCGATGTCCAAAACTTGCGCTGCTTTTGGGGAAGGAGTGGACGGGATACATTTTTGCAGTAATTGATTCCCCCCTTCTCCTTTCCACCAGACTTGGATTTCTGCCACCCCATGATCCGGTTGCACTATGGCGCTCCATCCCCGCAGGAAAAATCGCCCCTGATCGTCCATGAAATAGTCTTCTAGAGCGCCTTTGGGGGTAAAATTGATGTTTAAATCAGAAAAGTCACAATCCGGGGTTTTAACCACCACATAGAGGTCTTGTAGGGTAAAGGCTCTGGGGATACGAGTATAAGAAACTTTATCATCCATGGAAGTGGCGATCGCCCCCTTCACAAACTCCTCCGTCACCCAAGTCGAACCATATTCCGCCCGATCCAGAGATTGACTTTCACTTTGCTCCACAAATAAAATCCCCGATTCCGGCATCTCATAACCCGGTGGTTTCACCGCTTGGTCATGAACACTAAACAGCAATAAACCACCCGGTAAAAGTAAATCATATAAACGCTTTAGCCATTGCACAAACCGATCTGCGGGCAAGTGGCTAAATAAAGAATAAATTACAATACAATCAAACTTTTCCTCACAGTGATAACTGCTCGGATCGACCACCGAATAAATCCCATTTACCCCCAACTCTTGGGAGACAAAATTAACCGCATTAGTATAAATATCCGAAGCCCAAATCTTGTCCTTATCCAGTTTTTCTCGCCAAAATCGCGTTAACCGTCCATACCCACAAGCAAACTCTAAAAAACGGCCAATATTATGCCAACCCCGATGATGCCATTGGATCGCTTGATCCACGCGATCGACAATTTCCTGAGCTGACTTAAAATAGGCTAACATCGCCTGCTCTTCTTGCCCTTCATAACGTTGTGCATCCAGCAAAAATAGCAACATCTCATCTTGGGGATGAATCTGGGTATTCAGAGACTTCAAGTCACCAAATTGATCCGCCAAGTATTCCCCAATCAAGGTAGATGGCTGAATGTTTTGATTGCACATTTTGGACATTAAACCTTTTTCAATTTGGTTTTGAATAAGCTGTCAAATTTCTGACACCATCGCTCAAAGCAAAGGGGCATAGCCGATGGGGTGGTCTCTTTCATCTCGGTAACACCGCCGTGGAATAACTCACCAATAACGATTATAATCTGATTTTACGTTTTTTTGTTTGAGTTCCGCTATGACGTATAATGTTAAAGTTGAGCGGTGTGGAAGCATCTTACAACGAAGTCAGACGCTTTCCCCTTCACATCCGCTCCAACGCAGGGTTAGGTACAAAGGCTTGGGGGTGTTGGTTATGCTATTGTTAACCCAACCATCGACAAAAATCTGTCAGATTATGCTTCTAATCGAGAGCCATTTACTCAAAACTCCAGAAAGTAGTTACCTTCAACAAAATGCATAAAATTTTAGTCCTGTGGGCCACTAGTCGCTCGCGCTCGACTGCTTTTGAACGGATGATGTTTGAGGGAGGTGACTTTCATAAGATTTGGAGATGAAAAGCATGAACAAGACTAACATTGATGCTGGAATGGATATCGTAACTGATGTCGTAATAGTGGGGAGTGGATTTGCGGGACTCAGTGCTGCGATCGCCGCCGCTCAAGCAGGAGTATCCGTCATTCTGGTGGAAAAAGAAGCAAGCTGTGGGGGGAACTCCCTGATCAGTGGTGGTACTTTGACCGTCGTGGGTTCCCCGATTCAGACACGAGAAGGCATTGCAGACTCCTTTGCCTTGCTCAAGCAAGATATGTTAACCGCAGGCAGACAACTGAATAATGTGGCTTTAGTTGAGACGATGGTTCAGGAATCCTACCCAACATTGCAATGGCTTACAGAGGAACTAGGGGTAAAATTCAAGGATCGGGTCGATCAGTTTGGGGGCCATTCTGTACCCCGCAATCACAGTCCTGAAACGCTTTCAGGCTCTGAAATACTGACCGCAATGCTGACCCAGGCCAAGTCCCTAGGGGTTGAGATTAGAACCCAAACCCGACTCACTCGGCTCTTGACAACACCGACTCAAACGAACACCACGCCTCCGATGGTTACGGGGGTTGTCGTCAAAACCCCCGATCGGGAGATTCAGCAGATTGGGGTAAATCAGGGCGTTGTATTAGCGACCGGTGGGTTTTCTGGCGATCGCACTTTTCTGCAACAACAGGCTCCCCACTTACTAACTGGACTGGATCATACCAACGTCCCCCATGCCACCGCCGAAGCCCTGATTGAAGCCATGAGAATTGGTTCCCAGTGCGTGGACTTAGAGCAGGTGCAGCTTGTCCCCTGGGTCTCACCGGATGAAACGGGATATGGTATTGCCCCTCTATTTGGCAGTTACACCGTTTTAGCCTATGGGTTGGCTATTGATCCGGTAACTGGAAAGCGTTTTATTAATGAGCTGGCCGATCGCAAAACCTGGGTAGACACCCTATTGACCCTGGGACATCCTTGTATTGGCATCGCTGATACGGCAGGTATGGAAAATTCTGGGATTGATATTGAACCCTATTTAGCCGATCGAGCAGTCGTCAAGAAATTTTCAACCCTATCTTCCCTTGCCGCAGAATATAGCATTCCCGATACCGCATTACAGCAAACCCTGGATCGATACAACTACTTTGTGGGACAACTCCATGAAGATCGAGATTTTGGCAAATCCTTACGCGATCGGGCAAAACCCTTAAACCCGCCATTTTATGCTGTACGCCTATGGCCTAAAGTGCATTACACCATGGGAGGGGTAAAAATTGATGCTCAAGCACAGGTTCTTGGGGTTGGGGATCTTCCCATTGCCGGACTTTACGCTGCGGGTGAGGTCACAGGTGGAATCCATGGGGCTTGTCGTTTAGGAGGCTGTGCCATGACAGAATGTATTGTGTTTGGTCGCATTGCAGGGCAAAATGTAGCCAAGCATAGCATTACTTAACAATCATGATTAGTCATCAAGAACGATACGATCGCTGGCCCCCTGATTACAATCAAGATGTTGCAGAAAGAAACTATGATGGCCCCCAATATATTGTCAACTATCTTATGGAGCTAAACGACAAAGGGCAAATTGCTATTCATCCAACCCCTGATCGTGGAAGCTCAAAAAACAGGAGCCTATCAAACCCTGATTGGCTGGCAAGATTTAAATCATCCCCTCCCCTTTTTTCTACAGGGTCAGTACGATCTGACCATTTGTTGTGGCGTATTTGCTTTGGATTTTGTCAAACCTGAGTCCTTGAAATGGTTAGCCCAAGTCACTAAACCGGGAGGAATTGTCGCCCTGTCTACCAAGACAACCTATTACGACACCTACGATTTTGAAGGCTATTACAAGCAATTACAAACAGAGGGTAAAATTCAACTGATTGATTGTCGGATGAATCAGCCTTATCTCGGTGCTGAAGCCGATGGTCATTACTGGGTGTTTTCAGTCAAAGCGATGTGAAAAAATAGGATCGAAATAGCGCCCAATAATCTGCGAGTGAAAAAATGGTAAAAACCTGTTTGTTTGTCAATAATCGCGAGCCTTACCCTGAAACCTGTTTTGACCATATTTCTGGCATTGATATGGTGTGGTATCAGGATCATTCCGATCGCTTTTCCTTAGAAGAAGCGATCACCAACAATCCCACCACTCAGATCTTAATCACCACCCTGATGGACTGGAGTGCAGCTCATCTTAAGCAGTTTCCCAACCTTGAACTGATTATTACAATTACGACGGGAACTGACTACATTGATAAAACTTACTGTCAACAGCACAACATTAAAGTCCTGAATACCCCTGGCTTCACGGGGGCATCCGTTGCTGAACATGCCGTTGCCCTAATGTTGGCCGCAGCAAAACGGTTAGTTGATTTTAACCACAAAATTCGCACAGGTGACTATCAAATCTTTGAGCATCAAGGCATTGAACTGTTTGGCGCTCAAGCTGGCATTATTGGCATGGGCCGGATTGGATCGCAGGTTGCCCAAATGTTACAGGGCTTCGGGATCAACGTTGTCTACTGTAACCGCACTCAGAAGGTCAGTGATTTGGGGGTGCAGGTCGATCTCGATACATTATTGAACACTAGCGATATCATCTTTTTAACTCTCTCCTTAAATGAGACTTCTCGTCAGATGATTAATCAAGACACCCTTGCTAAAGTCAAACCCGGTGCTATTCTCATCAATATTTCCCCTGACGATCTCATTGAGTTTTCTGCCCTCCAAAGCGCCTTAACCAAGGGTCAGCTCTCCTATGCGGGCTTAGATATTCACCATGAGGACGATCGCTTCTTGAACCTGCCGAACACTATTTTGACACCTCGCCGTGCTTGGTATACTCAAGCTGCCTTTGAGCGTCGGATCAAAATTTTTAGTCAAACCCTTGCCGATTATATGCAAACTCAGCCCTAGTATTCTGTCAGGATTATTTTGCGATGACTCTCAAGCTTTTACTCATTCAGGGGGCTAACATGACCTCTCTGGGCGATCGCCAAGGCAGTACCTATGGCGATCTCACAGTTGATCAACTTAATCAAATGTTGCAACAACATGCCAGTCAATTGGGTTACAAACTCGATATTTTTTACACCAATATTGAAGGTGAAGCCATTAATAAGGTATATGCCAGCGTTAAAGATGGGATTGACGGCATCTTGTCCAATCCAGCAGGCTTCACCTACAATGCTTATGCTCTGAGAGACTGCCTCACCTACGTTGCCCCTCCCTATGTGGAGATTCATATCACCAATATTGACAAACGAGAGATCAAATCAGTTCTATCCGTGGCAGCCGCAGGAGTTGTCTATGGATTTGGTATTGATTCCTATTTTATCGCTCTTGAAGCAATGTTGAGACTGCTTAATCATGAAACCTATCAAAATCCTTGAAATCTGTTCTGAACTCGGTGCGGCTCAATTGGGAGCGAGTATGGGGGCTGATGCAATTCGCATGGCTGCCCACAAAGCGGGGAGCGATTTTTTTAGCAAATATCCAACAATTCGATTGCCCGATCGCAATTATTTGTTATCCAATCGCCAGCACAATCAGGGCTGTTCCCATGTCAAACGACTTCGCTATATCCTCGAAACCTGCCAAATCGCCTGTAATACAGTAACGGAAGTATTGGAGCAGGGTGAGTTTCCTCTCGTGTTTTCAGCAGATCACTCCTCGGCTGCCGGAGTCATTGCCGGAGTCAAGCAAGCCTATCCTGAAGAACGCCTCGGCATTATTTGGATTGATGCCCACAGCGATATGCACTCTCCCTACACCACCCACTCTGGCAATATGCACGGAATGCCCCTCGGTAGTGCGCTAGGCTTGGATGCAGAAGCCAGAGAATGGTTGAATACTAAGCCCAATCCCTTGCCCTTGGCAACCCAAAAACAATGGACGCACCTGAAGGAGTTGGGAGGCATTTCACCCAAGGTACAGCCTCAAGACTTAATTTTGATTGGGGTGCGCTTCTTTAAACCGGAGCATTCTATTTTGATTCAACAATTAGGAATTACGCTCCACAGTGTGGCTGATATCCGAGAGCAAGGTGTAGCATTGCATATCGAGCAAATCAATCAGCAGCTCCAGGACTGCGATCGCCTTTACGTTTCCTTTGATGTGGATAGTTTAGATTGCCATACCGTCTCTTTTGGCACAGGAACTCCTGAACCGGATGGGTTGTATTTGTCTGAGGCGATCGCCCTGCTAAAATCGATCGTGGCAAATCCTAAAGTTTGCTGTTTAGAGATTTCGGAAGTCAATCCCGTTTTAGATAACAAAGGTAATGCAATGGGTGAGGCTGCTTGGCAAGTCTTAGAGTCTGCTTTGGTTGTTTGATCTTTTCCGATTATGAACTAATATCAAATCCGGCAATTCACTGTAATAAAAAAGCCAGGGAGCGAGACGCTCCCACTACAATAAATTCAAGGGTTTCAGTAGTGCGGGCATCTTGCCCGCTAGTTAGCCTCTATCCAAATCAGTCCAGAAGCTAATTCGACAGGGCAACCCCCGGCCAAAATCCATGAATGAGTTTGTTCCGGAAACTACACATAAACGATACCTCCATGTAAACTGAAATCAATTATCTTTAAATTCTAAACACTTTCTTTGACAAGATATTCTCGATCGCATTTGAGAGCAGATAGAAATGGATTCGCGACAAATTTTGCCTCCATTAAATAATCAGCTAATCGGGACAATCCTATCTCAATGTGATGAGAAGGACAAGCAAAGTTTAAACGGAGAAAAGCATTATCGCTCTAGTGAAAATCAACCCCAGGAGTCGAACCCAAAGCATAGTTTTGAGCCAGATCGAGGGATAATGCCATTGCACTTTCCTCCGCTTCCGTCACATCAACCAAGGCAAAAAAACCGGCTTGGGGTTGAGTGCGAAGGGATAAGCCTAAATCTTGGGCTGTCTGTTTGAATAAATCCCAATTTTGCCGGAGCATTCTACAATGTTGGTTCACCAAAAGATCCCAATGGGGCATCAGTTGGGCAGCAATGATTTGACTGGGTAAACTGGTACACATATTCAAAACCGCCTTGACATTGGTCATCAGTTCCACCCGATCTTCAGGCACAATTAAATACCCAACTCGAAAACCTGCAATAGCCAGAGATTTAGAGAGACTATTGACAATCAGGTGGCGATCGCAATGATGAATGGCACTTGGAATAGATTGATCGGTTAAGGATAAAGATTGGTAGACTTCATCAAAAATCACGGGGATTCCCAAATTAGCGATCGCCTCCAACTCTTCCCGACCTAGGAAAGATCCGTAGGGGTTGCTTGGAGAATTAATAATAATGGCTTGGGTTTGGGAGGAGATGTACTGGGGTAACGCTTCGAGATCGATCGCGTTCCCCTTCATGGGGGCAAAGCAACAAGTCCCATTCAATATCTCTACCATCACTTTATAGGCAGGATAACAGGACTCTGGCAAAATCACCTCTCCTCCCGGTTTCAGCAGCATTGCCAAGGCGATCGTCAATGCACCCGATGCACCATCCGTAATACACACGCGATCGGGTGTTAGATCGTAGTCAAACCAATCCTGATAATACCGGCAAATGGCAAGGCGCAAACCCATCATGCCATTGATATCACCATAACCAATGTAGTCCTTCAGCAACGTATTGCTGAGTTGAACGTTAACGCGATCGAATGGGTTGAAAGAGGATATCCCCTTGCCAAAGTTGATCGGCTTGAGCCGATCATGATTGGTGGTCTCAAACGCCTCCATAACAACATCCATCGCCAATGATGGATAAGAGCAGTAATATTCATTCATAGATTTACTTACCTCATGTGTTTTCTCATCAGGCGTTCTATCGCAAAACGGGGGATCTCAAGGCATCGATCGCCCCTAGAACTGATTCGAGGGTCTTATAATCCTGTCGCGACACCCGGCTGACCCAATCATGCAGGTTGTTGGGATATTTCTCTTCTAACTTTTGGCTCCAAACCGGATCGATATTTTTCTCTGCCAATTTTCGATAAAGCTGTTGAACAGCAAGAGGAGGATGGCTAAGGGGTAAATGATCTTGACAAAATTCTCTGACTGCCACTTCCAGGTCGATTCCTTCAGGCTGAAGTTGGTGATGGGTCAGATATCCTTCTAGAGAGGTATTGCCACCAGCCAGCCCGAAACTGTTTAGGGTCACGTCTATCCATTCGCAACCATAAGCGACAGCCCGATCGGAATTTTGAATCGCATATCCCTGAGTATTATGGGCATGAAAACCAAGGGCTTGTGGGCAAATTTCCCGCGCACTCGAAATCAACGTCTGGACATCGCTGGGATAAAGCGCACCTCTAGAATCGGCAAGATAGACAATATCGACATCCCTGGAGACGGCGATCCTGCTAAGTAACCCCTTAATTTCCTCAAGGGAATAAGATGATACACAAATGAGATTGAGGCTGATGCGGATATCATTACACTCTTGCTTGATGGCGTGAGCTATCTCTAAGGCAAGATCTATCAGCTCGACAGTGCAAGGCATTCGTAATAGTGAAATATGCTCAAGTTTATCCGCTACTGCGGCTTGCCAATCCCCATCTGCCGGATTCAACATACAGACTAGATTCATGTCTGGGTGAAACTGTCGCAGTTTAGCGAGAAATTCTGGCGGACAACCATTGACCGTAGTTGTTTGCAATTGGGGCGATCGGACAAACCCAACTTCAACATTGCGTAAACCCTGTTGATGTAAAAAGGCCAATAGATGGTTCGCATTTTCCCACGAAAACTGCCAACGGTTTAGGTAACCTCCATCTCTCAGGGTTACATCTAATATGGTATCTAGCATTGAGTGTGTTCCTCAGTTCTAGTCATCCCCCACAATTTTTCTCCAAAAATTCTACCGTGAAGAAAGGTATAAAAATTTTTATCCATCAGACTTTGAGCGATCGCAAAAAATGACTTTGAAAAACCCCTTCTTTATTGCTTCTGTTGTTCTAATACCGATTTGACGTGATTAAATTCTACTTCGATTTGGGCAATTTTCTGTCCTAATTGTACCAAACTAGCGGTTTTCGCCTCCGCTTCTAGATCTCGGCATAAATTCGCCAAAGCTTTAGCCCCAAAGGTTCGCGAGCTACCCTTAAGGGTATGAGCTTTAATGGTTAACGTTTCCTTATCTTCTGTTTGAGCAGACTGCTTCATTTCTTCCAGGATTTTGGGCACATCTTGCAAATATTGATCGATCAAGTCGCTAAAAAACTCCGGGTCATCTTCGCTATCTAACTCATCGCGCAGGCGATTAAAGGTTTGCCAATCTAAACTTTCTTCTCTGCCGGGATTCATCGCTAAATTTAACTTCACCGGGGCGGCTACACTGTGCATTTCTTGTAACTTACTTTTGGCTCTCTCTAAGGCAGCTTTTAGGGCTTCTGCTTTTACGGGTTTACTAACATAATCATCCATTCCTGCTTCTAAACATTGCCATTGATTGCCATCGGCTGCGCCAGCCGTCATGGCGATAATATGGGGACGATGGGAAGCTTGCCAATTTTGACAGATATAGCGGGTGGCTTCTAAACCATCCATTTCTGGCATTTGTACATCCATTAAAATGATGTGATAAAATTGGCGTTGCAAAGATTGAATGACTTCTAAGCCATTACTAACGACATCGGCACGGTAGCCTAAACGGTCTAACATTTTAATCGCGACTTTTTGATTGACACTATTATCTTCTGCCAGCAAAATGCGGAGATGATAAGTTGAGGGATCTTCGGCAGTATTTTCCAGGTGTGCTGGTTTAAATGGCAGATCTAAGGGTTTAGAGTTACTCGCTGGAGACAAAGGAGGTTGAGGGGGATGATCTGTTTCTTCTGTAGGTTCAATATTGGCCAGATCCGATGTCCATTCTGCCATGGGGGTGGGGTGGTCTACTGTCCGTCCCGCGCACAGACTGATTAAAATTCGGTAAAGTTGGGAGAGTTTAATGGGTTTAGAAACGGTGGAATCAAATTTTTCTTGGCAGGATTTGTTGATTGTGCTGCTAAAGGCGAGTAAAATTAAGGGCAGAGAGTCGCGATCGCGGTATTGTCGAATTTGAGCGACTAGCTCCTCTAAGGATTCCTCAGAAGAGAGCGCTCCAATAATGCCGACATCAAAGGGAACTGAGCGTTTCATCCACTCAATCGCTTCAGATCCTTTACTCAACTCTAAACTATTCATGCCCCACCGTTGAGCATGATCTTTTAAGATTCTGCGATTGGTTTCCGACTGTTCGATAATTAACAGTCTCTTCTCCCGTAGCTGAGGCTGACTATTGCGTAAATGAATGGGAATCGGCGATTGTGCCCCTTCAGCCACTATAGTAAAATGGAATTGTGCCCCCTCTCCTTCTTCACTCTCCACCCACATTTTACCGCCCATTAACTCACTTAAGCGCTTGCAAATCGATAAACCTAAACCCGTTCCTCCATAGCGACGGGTAGTCGAAGCATCCACCTGGGAAAAGGACTGAAAGAGCTTACTTTGTAATTTTTTAGGAATGCCAATTCCGGTATCTTTAACGGTAAATTGCACTTCATAAGAGACTTTCTGAATGGGATCGGGAATGGGACTCGGAGAGCCTCCAATGCGGCTTGATTTAACTTGTATAGAAACCTCCCCTTCTTTGGTGAATTTCACCCCATTGCCAATCAGATTCACCAAAATTTGTCGCAATCGAGTAATATCGCCAATCAAAGCATGGGGGGTTTGGGGATCGATTTCATAGGCTAAATTGAGACCTTTTTCGGCAGCATGGGCGCTTAACAAGTCTAGGGATTCTTCCACACATTCATATAAATCAAAGGGTTGGATTTCTAACTCTAGTTTACCCGCTTCAATTTTAGAGAAATCTAAAATATCATTAATAATCGTCAGCAAAGATTGACCGCTACTGCGGATAGTTTCCACATAGTCTAATTGTTCTTCATCCAGCTCTGTATCAAATAACAATCCAGTCATTCCCAATACGCCATTCATAGGTGTGCGGATTTCATGACTCATGACGGCTAAAAAGTCGGATTTAAGCCGGGTGGCAGACTGAGCTTCTTCTAATGCTAGATCCAGAGCCATATTTTTGGCTCGCAATTCTTGGGTAATCTTGGTTTTTTCCTGTTCTGCTAACTTGATGGCTTTGATATACTCTCGGATTTGGTGAAGTCCGGGATAAAAAATTAAGGCTCCTTCGAGGAAGAGAACAATTAAAGTTAAGCCAAATACGGCCAATTGCACTTGGCGAGCAGTATTTAAATCAATGGGATTCTGAGTATACCACTGATTAACAACTTCTAAATGCAGGCGATCGCAACTTTCCCCTTGCTCCCGTATCTGTTCTCCAGAAGCACGAAGATTAGCTTCTGCATTCACCAGAGTCTCCGTCAGATCCCACATCTGCCCATAACATACCTCTATCTTGTCCCAGTTAGCCTCTAAATGCTGTTGGCTGAGGCGCTCATAAGACTTTTTCCATTCTTGACGAACCCGAATTAAATCTGCTACACTAGAAGGCTGATCTGAAGCCATCAACTCCTGACTAACCGCAAAGGCTTCTTCAGTCACCTGTGGGGTTAAACGCCCATAATTCTCCATCAATTCCACAACGCGACTAGAGCGAATCTGTTGTTTGAGGGTTCGCTGGATCAAAATTTGACTCGACATCGACAATAGAGCCACAATGCCCAAAGACGCTAAGGAGAGAATCGCTAAACGCCGAATTGAGGGGCGAGACATTTCTGGGTTAGAAGAATCATCCATGTTGGGATTCACGGCACTTAAGGGTTAATCTAGGGCAATCTTTCAAGATCGAGGGACAATAGAAGGTAACTATAGGATGGCAAAACTGTATCCCAGTGAGTTCTATCCTCACCCTTTCCTATCCTATGACAGGTTTTTGTTCGTCTAATCATCATGCTCTTGACTGCTCAATTATTACTGGATTACCAACGCTGTCATCGTCGAGCGTTTCTGGATGTGTACGGAGACGATCGCCAACGAGATCCTCCAAGTGACTATCTGTTGAAATTAAGACAGGATAGTTCCGCTTACCAAAAAACCATCCTTGCCCATCACTCCTATCATAAACCACAGTATGCCCACGGCAATTGGCAACAAGGGACATTGGCCACCCTAGATCTGATGCGAGAAGGGGTAGAAACTATCTATCAGGGGGTTCTCTGGCTGAGGGAAGCGGATTTAAAATTTCTGAATCACCCCCATTTTTTGCCTGAACCGATCGCCGAATTCTCCTTTTTGAGTCATCCGACCTTATGGGTGAAAACGCCTGGAGAATCGGTTTTTGGTTCCTGGAAATATACTCCGGTTGAGATAAAATGGGGGAAACGCCCTAAGCGAGAATATCAAATGGTCTCGGTATTTCACGCTTGGATTTTAAGTCAGATCCAAGGACAATGGCCGGACAAGGGTGAGTTAATTTTAAGGGAGCGATCGCCCTATACAGTAGATTTAATGCGTCTGTGGCCGGACTTTCAAACCCTGCTCAGGCAAATGCTGACCTTGCTCCTAGAGTCCAAGGAACCGGAAGTTTTTATCAGTCGGCAAAAATGCAGCCTCTGTCAATGGCTAACCCCTTGTCATCAAGTAGCTCAAGACCAAAATCATCTCTCCTTGATTCCGGGAATTACCCCCAAACGCTATGAGCGTCTCCAGGAACTGGGGTTAACCTCCCTAGACGCTTTAACGGCTGAATCTTTGCCTCATTTAGCCCCCGAATTTGGACAGCAGGTGAGCCAGCAAATCATCCGTCAAGCGCAATCGAGTTTAGAACAACGAGCGATCGCCCTTAAACCCTGGACTCCCGAAGATTTTCCCATTACCCCGGTAGAACTCTATTTTGATATCGAAACCGAACCGGATTTAAATCTAGAATATCTCTTCGGCGTTTTGGTCATCGATCGCACCGCCCAACGTTCCCGATTTTATCCCTTTTTAGCCCAATCTCCCGATGACCAAGAGCGCATGTGGCAAGACTTTCTGGAACTGGTCAATCGCTATCACCCGATGCCCATTTTCCATTTTTGCGAATACGAAGTCAAAGCCGTCAGCGCCTTAGCTCAACGGTTTGGCACACCCCAATCCGAATTAAAACCCCTGATCCGCAGGTTTGTGGACATCCACGAACGGGTGACTCGGTTTGTCACCCTTCCCATTGAAAGTTATGCCCTGAAAACGATCGCCCGATGGATGGGGTTTGAATGGCGAGATCAGAGCGCCAGTGGAGCGCAAACCGTTTATTGGTATGACCAATGGCTCCAAAGTGGCGATCGCACCTTCCTAGACCGGATTATCTGTTATAACGAAGACGACTGTCGAGCCACCTACCATGTCAAAGACTGGCTAGTGTCCTTCCTGCGACAAATGCCGCCCCCAAATCAACAAATCCCGCTTCAGTCCGTCCATATTAGCAATTTCGGGCAAATGGCCCCAACAGTCAAATCCCTGTTTCTGGAATAGGGAAATACTCGGTTGATTGTGGGAGAAAATTAGGGCCACCAAACTCGTTAACCCCAAACCCGACCCGGAGGCGATCGCCTGGGTTAACAACTCCCGGCCAATCCCCTTACGGTGAAATCCCGGATCGATATAAATACTCACCTCTGCCGTCCCTCGATAGGCAGGACGACCATTTAAAAAATCATTCAAACTCAGCCATCCCACAATCTGGTCATTCATCTCCTTGACCCAAAGGGGCCGGGAGCTAGGAGAATGGTCTTGATACCAGGGTAGGCGACTTTCAACGGAAATCGGCACAAGATCGGCTGTTGCCAGACGACAAGGAACAGAAGCGTTGTAAATTTCAACTATTTTCGGTAAATCAGCTTCACGGGAATATCTGATGGTCATGCCAAGCAAAAATTTAGGCTACCCAAACGCGAGGAAAATGTCAGAGAGCAGTATAACCGATGGAAAGAAATTCAAGGTTAAGATCAATACAGAATTAAATCCCATGGGTCAGATCCCGGTCAAATTCGGGAACTGATCCCCAGGGTAAAACCGTTCAACGAGACAACCAACCCTATGGATAACAATAATTTGATTAATCAGTTGCTGATGCTTGGCATAGGAACGACCTCTATCGTCGCTGAGAAGCTCAAAGAGGCCAGCGACGAATGGGTGAAAAACGGCACGATTAACCCAGATCAGGCAAAAAACATGATGGATGACCTGGTAGAAAAGCTCAAAACCGAGCAAGGAAGCTTTGATGAACAGTTTCAACGCCAACTGCGGAATTTATTGATGGATTGGGGGGTTCCCCGTCAGTCGGAGATGGATGAGTTGCGCGGAAGGCTAGACCGATTGGAACGCCAGGTGCGAGACTTGGAAAATAAACTTTGGCGTTAATGACGCTGTTGAATCGACGATCGCATTGAGGACAGTTTAAGTGAAAGAAATTTGGATTACTTTTGGGGTGATGGTCACCTGTGCCGTGGTTTTGGTGGCGGCCCAACTGTTTAGTTCACCCAGTGAGGCCAATGCTGCTAAGGTATCAGAGGCTTCCCCTCCGGGAATCACTGAAATTACCAATCAAGGAGCAACTCAACTGATGGCTAGTGCCGAGAATAGTAGTGAAAATTTAGCCCCCGCAGAAGCAACTATGACTCCATCGGGTCTCAAGTATGTCGATCTGGTGGTCGGAGAAGGAACAAGCCCTAGCAAGGGCAATAAAGTGACGGTTCACTATACGGGAACCTTGGAAAATGGGAAAAAATTTGATAGTTCCCGCGATCGTAACACCCCCTTTACTTTTACCATCGGCGTTGGCCAAGTGATCAAAGGCTGGGATGAGGGCGTAATGTCCATGAAAGTCGGCGGACGCAGACAGCTCACTATTCCCCCAGAGTTAGGCTACGGAGCCAGAGGTGCAGGGGGTGTCATTCCCCCCAATGCGACCTTAATCTTTGATGTGGAACTCTTGGAGGTGAAGTAACTCCCTTCCCTGATGGGGAGAGGATTTTATCCCTTTTTTTCCAAAGTTGACGTTTGATAATAGGATAAAAACCCCCTATCTCCCCATCCCCCTATCGCCGACATGAATGAGGCGAGAATGAAAACCCCCTGCTTAAAAAGGGGGATCTTAACTTGCCCGATCGAAGCAGAAACGGCGATCCCGTATAATGCAATATAGTGAAACGAAAGCCATCCCTGGCTAAATCCATTTGCTTGCTCGTGTTAGGAGAACACATCATGTCAATTCTATTTCAACTATCCTTATTTGCGTTAGTTCTTTTATCCTTCGTTTTAGTGGTGGCGGTTCCGGTTGCCTATGCTCTGCCCCAAAACTGGGAACAATCGAAACCCCTTCTGTATGTTGGTTCTGGCTTCTGGGCCGTTTTAGTTGTCCTAGTTGGCATCTTGAATTTTTTTGTAGTCTAAGGTTCTGAGTAGGGGTCAATCATTAGTTATCCTTGACACTAACGGTTGACCCTCCCCTGACCGATTACCGTGTGAAGAACTATAACTATGACAGTTTTTGAGGGAACATTTACCCAGACTGAGGGATTGCGGTTTGCCATTATCATTGGCCGGTTTAATGACCTGGTAACCGGAAAGTTGCTGACTGGGTGTCAAGATTGCTTGAAAAGACATGGGGTAGATATCGATCCCCATGGGACTCAAGTGGATTATATCTGGGTTCCGGGGAGTTTTGAGATTCCCTTAGTCGCTCGGAAAATGGCGATCGCTAAACAATACGATGCGATTATTTGTTTGGGAGCCGTGATCCGAGGCGATACCCCCCATTTTGACTATGTATCGGCTGAAGTCGCCAAAGGAATCGCTGCTGCTGGATTTCAAACCGGAGTCCCCGTCATCTTTGGTATCCTCACCACCGATACCCTACAACAAGCCCTAGAGCGGGCAGGAATTAAAAGTAACTTGGGTTGGAATTATGCCATGAATGCCCTAGAAATGGCCACGCTGATGCGTCAAATCCCTGGAACTGAATCTGCCTAGTGCTTTCTACTTAATATTGTTCCCCTTTTCCCCTCAACTTATTTTTTAGACTAGGGGACTGGTATTGAAGTGCAAAAATAGGGTATTATAGAATGTCTGTGTTATAAGCAGATTGGGTTAGGCTCAGGTGCATACCAGAGAGTAACCCGATAGAGGTTTGGAGGCTGCGAAAATGCGTCCCCACTGTAAACCCCAGCAAAAGATACGGAGATAATTACTAGGAAATCATTCGCATGGTCAATCAGGAATTAACGGCTACAGACATCGGTTTTACCCACGAAGATTTTGCGGCACTGCTCGATAAATACGACTATCATTTTAGCCCCGGCGATACCGTAGCCGGTACGGTATTCAGTCTGGAGCCAAGGGGCGCTCTGATTGACATCGGCGCGAAAACCGCAGCATACATTCCGATTCAGGAAATGTCCATTAATCGCATTGATGCCCCCGATGAAGTCTTACAGTCTAACGAAACTCGTGAGTTCTTCATTCTCACCGATGAAAATGAAGATGGACAACTGACGCTCTCCATTCGCCGCATAGAATATATGAGAGCGTGGGAAAGAGTCCGGCAACTGCAAGCAGAGGATGCCACTGTCCGCGCCCAGGTATTTGCTACGAACCGGGGGGGAGCGCTCGTCAGAATTGAAGGACTACGGGGCTTTATTCCCGGCTCCCATATTAGCACTCGCAAACCTAAAGAAGATTTAATGGGTGAAGAGTTGCCCTTAAAATTCTTGGAAGTGGATGAAGACCGCAATCGTCTGGTTCTCAGCCATAGAAGAGCGCTGGTAGAACGGAAGATGAACCGCCTAGAAGTGGGCGAAGTGGTGTTAGGGATGGTTCGCGGTCTCAAGCCTTACGGGGCGTTTATTGATATCGGCGGAGTCAGTGGTCTGCTGCATATTTCTGAGATTTCCCACGATCATATCGATACCCCCCACAGTGTATTCAATGTCAATGATGAGATCAAAGTGATGATTATTGACTTGGATGCGGAGCGGGGCAGGATTTCCCTGTCTACTAAGCAACTGGAACCGGAACCCGGCGATATGGTGAAGAATCCGGATTTGGTTTACGATAAAGCTGAGGAAATGGCGGAGCGCTATCGTCAGAAACTCCGCGCTCAGGCCGAAGGGATTGAACTACCGGAAGAAGGGGCTACGGCAACGGCGGAAACGCCTGTGGAGGAAGTGGCTGAAGGAACGGAAGAGGCTCCGGAAACTTCGGTTGAACCTGTAGACTCTATAGAAGAAGCGCCAGCAGAACCCCAGGATGAGGCCCCAGTGGTCGAATCATCGGAACCGGAAGAGACTTCATCAGAAGCCCCAGAGGAAGAGTTAGCTGCTGCTGAATAGAAACCAAGGGAGGAGCTATGAGACCCTGGTGTGGGTGGGCTAGTCCCACCCAACTTGTTGTTTGTAAAATTAGGATCGGGGGAAGTGCCAGGTTTGGATGTGCGAAACGGAAGTGGGGTGACAATTGTTTGTGGCGATCGCCAGTTTGAAAACATTAGAGCTATTCTCTTCGATAAGGATGGAACCCTTGCCCATTCAGAACCCTATTTACGCCATCTGGCCCAACGGAGAGCGCGTCTGATTGATGCCCAAATTCCTGGAGTGGGTGAGCCGCTACTGATGGCCTTTGGGGTTGATGAGCAGGGATTTAACCCGGCTGGGTTAACGGCGGTGGGAAGTCGCCAAGAAAATAAAATTGCGGCAGCGGCCTATATTGCCGAAACCGGACGCAGTTGGCTAGAGGCTCTGGAAATTGTGGGTAAAGCTTTTGAGGAAGCTGACCAGGTGATGCGAAATAAGGCTGAGGAAACGGTGGTATTTCCTGGAGTGGCTGAAGTATTCGACGATTTGCGGCGATCGTCTCTAAAATTAGGCATAGTCTCCTCTGATATCCGCGAAAATATAGAAAAATTCCTCGATTTTTATCACCTCAGAGAGTATATTCAAGCCATCCAAGGGGCAGAACCTCAGCTAACCAAACCCAATCCCCAAGTGTTTGGGTCAGCCTGCGAACAGTTGGAAGTCCCTCCCCAGCAGGCTTTGATGGTAGGTGATTCTCCAGGAGATTTTAGCATGGCTCGCCGAGCCAACGCCGCCGGAACCATTGGTATATCTTGGGGATGGAGCCGCTCGCCCAACTTAAACCAAGCAGATGTCATCATCTCCAAATTAGACGAAATACAAGTCATCAGTTAAATTGGAATGTTAGCTAGAGATGGAAATTTTTCCCCTCTACAATAATTGAATCAACCTTATGGAAAACACATAGGTGTTTCTGTAGTATCTCTGAGCAAGAGAGAAGAATCCCTTGATTCGAGTTCACCATCATTGAAACAAAAGGAGAGTTTATCCTTGGTTCGTCGTTATTTATTTACCTCCGAATCCGTAACTGAAGGCCATCCTGACAAAATCTGCGATCAAATCTCAGATACCATCATCGACGCTCTCTTAGCTGGAGATCCTGCCAGCCGTGTAGCGGCTGAAGTCGTAGTCAACACCGGATTAGTCTTGATTACCGGTGAAATTACTTCCCAAACCCAAGTCAATTATATTGATTTGGCGCGGCAAAAAATTGCCGAAATTGGCTATGTAGACAGCGAAGGCGGCTTTACCAGCAATAGTTGCTCCGTCCTCGTTGCCCTCGATACCCAATCCCCCGATATCGCCCAAGGGGTTGATGCTGCTGCTGAACAGCGAGAAATGTCCAGTGAAGAGCGTTGGGACTCGACGGGTGCAGGAGACCAAGGGTTAATGTTTGGGTTTGCTTGCAATGAAACTCCCGAATTAATGCCCCTACCCATTAGTTTAGCTCACCGCATGGCTCGCCGCTTGGCCGCAGTCCGCAAAACAGGGCAACTCTCTTATCTGCGTCCTGATGGTAAAACCCAGGTGACGGTTGCCTATGAAGATGGCAAACCGGTTGCCATTGATACTGTATTGATTTCTACTCAACATGCAGCCACCATTGGCGATCTGACAGAAAACACGGAAATCCAGAAAAAAATTAAAGCCGATCTCTGGGAGGCGGTGGTGCTTCCGGTGTTTGCGGATTTAGAGATTAAGCCCGACAATACAACCAAATATTTTGTTAATCCTACCGGTAAGTTTGTGGTTGGTGGCCCTCAAGGGGATGCTGGCTTAACCGGGCGTAAAATTATTGTTGATACCTATGGTGGTTATTCTCGTCATGGTGGCGGTGCATTTTCGGGTAAAGACCCCACAAAGGTAGACCGTTCGGCTGCCTATGCTTGCCGATATGCAGCTAAGAATATTGTGGCGGCTGGATTAGCAGAAAAATGTGAAGTTCAACTCAGCTATGCTATTGGGGTTGCTCGTCCCATGAGCATCATGATTGAAACTTTTGGTACAGGTAAGGTGGATGATGAGCAGTTGCTAGAAGCAGCCAAGAAAATCTTTGAATTCCGTCCGGCAGGAATTATTGAAACGTTTGGCTTGCGTACTCTTCCCCAGGAACGGGGAGGTCGTTTCTATCAGGATGTGGCTGCCTATGGTCATTTTGGCCGTAATGATTTGGATTTGCCTTGGGAAAAAACGGATAAGGTGGAATTACTGAAGGAAACTGTAGGCGCAACGGCGACGGCAGGTTAACTTGAACTTGAAGACAGTAGGGTGTGATTAATGCACTCTGCTGTCTTCATATCAAGTCCGGTTTCCGCAAGCGGACATGAAAATTTGTTAAGAAGCGGGCAAGATGCCCGCACTCCTCGAATTCTTTGATCTGACTGGAGTGGGAGCATCTTGCTCCCTGGATTTTTAATTAGGGTATTTCCGCTTC
>NZ_JAQOSP010000061.1 GCF_030068475.1 Roseofilum acuticapitatum BLCC-M154
GCACAGATCATCATCAATCACTGGCTCAAACAGTACAATCACACGCGTCCACACCAGGCGCTCAACATGCGGCCACCCGTACCAGAAACCATACTAGAGAACCGAACAATCAGTGGCCCAGGCACAGGGGGCTAGACAAACAGAAACAGCATGGCAGATTTAAGAAGACAGTCAGATGAGCGATTTAATGTCGCAGATGTGGAGGCTGGTGTATGTACGAAAGCAAATCAGCTTGACCGTTCTCTTAGACATCTCTTACAACTTAAATCGACGCACGCTACTGGTTTTGATTAAAAGGGCTTTTCAAAACCGATGAAAGATCAGCTGGGGAAAATCCGATGGCCCGGTGTGGCTCTTTTAGTTCTTGCCATGACTGGTGGTATGGCAGTTGGACAGGAAATCTTAGGTAACGTTCGGGTCTTGGAAGTATTCCAAGAATGTCCAGATTGTCCGGAGATGGTTGTTCTCCCACTAGGCGGCTTTTTGATGGGTGGTGAGCCGCTTCAACCCGATACACACGGCTTTCCAATTACGATGGGGCGCGAAGATCCCCTAGGCGCACCATGGGAAGGCCCTGTTCACCAGGTGCAAATCGATATACCTATCGCTATAGGACGCTACGAAGTCACTTTCGAACAATGGATGGCTTGCGTATCTGACGGTGCCTGCCAGCATCAACCATCTGCCGCTACATCCACACGGTACGGGAATTATGATGCGATTGGTCTTAACCCTGTACGGCGGGTTAGCTATCTCGACATCCAAGAATACATCGGTTGGCTGAACGGCTTCTCAGAAGACGGCATATACCGTCTACCGACAGAGGCTGAGTGGGAATACGCAGCGCGAGCTGGCGCTACAACTCTATTTCACAATGGTAATAGTCTGGATTTGAGTGAAGCAAATTTCTGGGACGGGGAAAGCTACCCCGATTGGCGACAGAACCCTGAAATACCTGGGCAGTTAATCCCTATTCCGGTTGGGCGGTTAATCCCAAATGCTTGGGGTTTGCATGACACCGCGGGTAACGTTCGCGAGGTGACAATGTCCTGCTACACCGAACGTCATCAAAGCTGGCCTACATCTACCGCATATCTGAACAATGCGATGCATCTTGCGCCATGTATACGAGTTTTGCGCGACGGTAGCTTCAATGGAACACAGGGATGGGTCAGGCCACAATCAAGATTTCCAATACCGGAAGATGGGCGTAGTTCCTATATCGGTTTTCGAGTGGTTAGGGAGCTTCAATAGAGGATAATATCATGAGTATATACGGTCGATATCACCCAACAAATCTAGCTATCCCTGCACGAATAGACTTACCAATATTTCCCGCTGGTCAGATCAATACGTCGGTTAGTCCAATGGGTACAGTGCTGACCATTGATGCTACAATAGGCAGAAGCATTTCGTCGCCAGACGGAACGGGATCAATATCTGCGACTGTCGGAATTTCTGGGCAATGGGGCCCCAATGGTCGCTTGTTCGATACTGACATTATATTGCGAGCCGGTGCTTCCGTTACTCTTGAGAATTTCAGAATTTCTGTCGGATCCGTGCGACTGGATGGAGAAAACCTTTCATTTACGGTCAATCTTCCAATAGTTGGTGAAACAAGCGTTTCGTATACCTTTGACGAAATTGCTTCGGGAGTTTTGCTAACGGATCTTCAGAGCTTAGGTATACCGTCTGGGGAAGCTCAAGACATTAACGCTATAATATCTGGTGTATCGAGCACTGTTGATATGTTGGGCGGTTGGGTCAATGATGAGATCCGCGGGTGGGGGTGGGATTTCACACCTTCAGAGAGCTTCACTGCGAAGTTCGTCCGTGTAGATGGAACTCCACCGATCGATCTTCTATCCCTCGCAGCAAGAGGAGAAAATTTCGTCGAGGTAGAGTTCGATTTAGGTGAAGTGCGCCAGCTAGTGGTCTACGAACGCACTGGCGATCCGCAATTCTATCCAACCGCGCAAGAGGTGGTGGCCCGTATTGAAGAATTAGGGTTCCAAGAATGGATAATTGGCGAGAGCGGCTTCACCGTGGTGGAAGAAACGCTCTCTACCCCTTTCGGTTTGGTAACAAACAGCGTTTCAGCAGACGACCTCGTAACACTCGACCCAAGCAACACGGAATTTCAAGGAAGCGAACAGAATGATTTTGTGATGCCCGGCAAGGGTTTGGCCGCCGCGATGTTTGGAAATGGTGGTGACGACATACTAAATGGCGGCGAGCTATCCGACGCCATAAGCGGAGGTTCCGGTGCCGATACGTTGCTTGGAGGAAAAGGTGACGATTCACTGACTGGAGATTCGGGCCAGGACATCATTATCGGTGGAGACGGCGATGATCAGATGGACGGCGGAAGCGGCGATGATGAATTGCTCGGTGAAGCCGGTGCTGATCATATCTTGGGAGGTGATGGCGAGGATACGATAGTTGCGGGTACAGGGGCCGACACGATTTTTGGTGGAGCGGGGAACGATTTTGTTGTTTCTGGGGAAGGCTCCGACATCGTCTCTCTAGGCGGCGGTTCAGACACTGTTTTGTTTGAGGACAATAGTGGAGCAGACACGATCCTCGACTTCGATGTTGCTAACGATCATATTGCGCTGGGGGGCTTTAATATTGATCCAACTGCGTTGCCGGATGGGATCATAGTCACCTCCGTTACGGGTGGCATCGAAATACGGCATGATGGCTTCCCGGGCTCAACGATTTTCTTAGACGGCGTCACCTATGAGAGTTGGCTGTCCGGACTTGTCCAAGCGCCTGATGGCATCCTCAACGGCACGAGTGGAGACGACATCATCGACCTCAGCTTTGTGGATTTTCAGGGTGATGTTCATGCCTCCGGGGGGCAAGATACCATCTCTGGCGGTCTTGGGGACGATGAGCTTTCCGGTTTGCAAGGAAACGATACCTATCTCTTTGCGGTAGGCGAAGGGCAAGACACGATTATCGACGATGGACATCACAGAGACAAATATGACGAGGTTATCTTCGAAGGGCGCAACTTCGACATTGGCTATTTCAGCCCAATCGTTGGTCACAACCAGTGGGATTTGCTAATCGACTTTGGGGATGGAGACAGCGTCCAGATCAAACATCAGCAGAATAGCCATAATCGCGTTGAAGAGTTCGTTTTCGACGATCAGACCGTAACGGCTAACGAAATAGATGCGATGTTGCTGGCCCTACAAACCACCAATGGCAATGACACGATTTACGGATCATCGGTGACGTCTGATCTCATGCAGGGTGGCTTGGGCGATGATTATCTCAGCGGCGGACAGCAGGGCGATACATACATGTTTGCCATCGGAGATGGTCAAGACACCATTGCTGATGCTGGACACCACAGGGATGCAGCTGATCAAGCGGTATTCACGGGTCGGAATTTTGACCTGAGCTATTTCAGCCCAATCGTCGGTCACAACCAGTGGGACTTGCTGATCGACTTTGGAGATGGAGACAGCGTCCAAATCAAGCACCAGCAGAACAGCTTTAATCGCGTTGATGAGTTTGTTTTTGACGACCAAACCGTCACGGCCGATCAGCTCGATGCTATGATGATGGCATCCCAAATGACGTCAGGCGACGACAGTGTTTATGGGTCTGCGACCAATGACGATCTCATTCGTGGGGGACTTGGGGACGATTATCTGTTCGGGAACCAAGGCGCTGATACCTATATCTTTGCTATCGGCGATGGGCAGGACACGATCGAAGACGGTGGGCATCATCGCGATGCAGACGATACGATCGTGTTTGAAGGCAGGACCTTCGATGCAAGCAACTTCAGCGTTATCACTGGTCACAATCAGTGGGATCTGCTCATCGACTTTGGAAATGGCGACAGCGTCCAAGTTCGACATCAACAGAACAGCTATAACCAGATTGAGAGCTTCGTCTTCGATGACCGCACGTTGTCATGGGCAGAACTGGAGCTGTTGATCTGACGTTTACGATCAAGGGTTGGCCGGAGAGAATAGCTTTGGCCAACCCATTCGTCTGCGCAAAGTAACATAATACTGTCCTTCCCCCCTAGAACTGGGCCATTACATTGGCCGCGAGAGGGGGATTTGGCATGGCGAGGAAGCGACACTCAGACGAAGACGTTCTGAAACTGCTGCGTGAGATTGAGCTTAAGCTGACCGCGGGATTTGACGTTG
>NZ_JAQOSP010000062.1 GCF_030068475.1 Roseofilum acuticapitatum BLCC-M154
AGCAGTTTTCGCTGTTATGTGGTACAGTTTGATCCCCCTAAATCCCCCTTAAAAAAGGGGGACTTTCTTATTCCCCCCTTATTAAGGGGGGTTAGGGGGGATCTTTTACTACTGCACCTCATTACCGCGCAAGGTGCTGTAATCGATCAAGCGATCGCCTAACCGAAACTGTACAATCTTAGCAATCTCCTCTAGCGCTCGTTCCCGCTCCACTTGGAAATCATGATTTAACCGCGCTTCAAACGCCGTCAAAATCGCCTCTTTCGTCTGTCCCTTCACCGCCATAATAAACGGAAAGCCAAACTTCTGTTTATAGGCTTGATTCAAAGCCATAAAGCGATCGTACTCTTGGGGACTCAATCGATCTAAGCCTGCTCCTGCTTGTTCGGCGATCGAATCTGGAGCCATTTTCAGACGACTCCCCAAATCAGGATGCGATCGCATTAACGCCATTTTTTCCTCATCACTCAACTCCAGCATCTGGGAGATCAAACCTTGATAAAGATGTTCCCGGTCTCGAAACGGACGCTTATGCCAAGTTTGAGCGGCGATTGTTGGAGTATCTTCAAAGACACTCCCCAAGGCTTGCACAAAATCATTTAGACTCATTTGGTTAATCTGTGCGATCGTATAGGTCATCTTTTCACTCCCTGATGCTGAACCTTGTCACCTCATCGGCAATTAGCTCCCCCGATACGTCGTATAAGACCAAGGAGAAACCAACAGAGGCACATGATAATGGCTATGGGGATTAGATACCCCAAACTGAATCGGAACTTGATCCAAGAAAACCGGCTCAGGTAAATTTCCGATCGCCCGTTGAAAGTAATCGCCGACAAAAAAAATTAATTCATAAGTGCCAACTTCCAACTCTCCATCCTCCAATAAAGGAACATGGGTTCGGCCTTGCTCATTGGTTTTGGTCTGTTTGAGTAGGGTTTTAATCGGCGACTTGCGATCGACTGCCCATAACTCCAATACCATCCCTACTGCGGGAGAGCCTTTCGCCGTATCTAATACATGAGTTGTTAATTGACCAACCATATCCTGATCCTGACTCCATGTCCTGGGTTACTCAATCTTCCGTTCATTTTGCCTTCCTTCGTTAAGATAAACAAGGACGATCTACACAATCTAAGAGAATGGCTTCTAAAACTCCTGTTCAGGTCGAAAGCAGTCGCAAACCGTGGGATTTCAACCGATTGATCGACACCCTCAACACTTTTGAAGTTGTTCCGATTCTCAGCGATCTTCAGCGTGGGTTACGCACCCTCACTGGTCAACCTCAACCGCCAAAAGGACGAGCTATGGGTACAATTCTAGTTGTTGGAGCCACCGGTGGATTAGGCAAACGGGTGATTCGCCGTTTAATAGAACGCAAGATACCCGTCCGCGCTCTGGTGCGCGACAGAAAACGAGCCGAATCTATCTTAAGTAAAGACATTGAATTCTTTGAAGCGGATTTAACCCTTCCGGAAACCCTGAAACCGGAAATGATGCAAGATGTTATTTCTGTAATTTGCTGTTCCGGGACTCGCGTGCAACCCGTCGAGGGCGATACCCCCAACCGCGAAAAATATTATCAAGGAGTAAAATTTTATCTGCCGGAAGTGGTCGATAGTCCGGAAATGGTGGAATATAACGGCATGAAAAACCTGATCCGTAAAGTCGGGCCCTATCTAGGTCGCGCCGATGAGCGGATGATTTTTGATTTTACCAATCCTTCACCGAGTTTAAGAACGACTTGGGGCGTAATTGATGATGTGGTAATGGGGGGAGTCAGTTCCAGTGAGCTGCGGATAACTCCCAATTGTGGTTTATTTACCGGAGAAGTCTCTACCGCTAATTCTGGGGGCTTTGTTTCCATTCGCACGAAAAACTTTGAGCCTTGTCTGAATCTGGCTGGATATGAAGGGATTAGTCTGCGCGTGCAAGGGGATGGGAAGCGGTATAAGTTCATTCTCCGCAATGAGGCCCGATGGGATGGCATTAGTTATTGCTATTCCTTTGATACGTTGAATAATACTTGGATGACGGTGGATATTCCCTTCGATCGCCTAATTCCGGTTTTTCGCGCCAAAACCCTACCCAGCGCTCCCCCATTTGACCCCAGTCAAACCTATGCGATTCAACTGATGCTCAGTAAGTTTGAGTATGATGGCGATCTCAATCCTCGGTTTTCTGCGGGGCGCTTTGGTCTAGAACTTGGCTCCATTCGCGCCTATGGAGGGCCGCAGTTACCGAAGTTTGTGCAGATTAGTTCGGCTGGGGTGACTCGTCCCGGAAGACCGGGTTTAAATCTGGAGGAAGAACCGCCCGCAGTCAGGCTGAATGAGCAACTTGGGGGTATTTTAACCTGGAAGTTGCGCGGCGAGAATGTCATCCGGGAAAGTGGGGTTCCCTATACCATTATTCGCCCCTGTGCCCTGATAGAAACTCCAGGAGGCAATGGGTTAGAGGTTGCCCAAGGGGATAATATTCGCGGGCAAGTCAGTCGCGAGGATATTGCCGAGTTGTGTCTTCAGGTGTTGTCTCAACCGCAAGCTTGTAATTTAACGTTTGAGGTCAGAGCTAAACTCGGTGAAGAGATGCAAAATTGGCAGCAACTGTTGCTGGGTTTAAGTCAAGGGAATTAAGCAGGAGGAATGGCGGATGGGAATTTGAATCATAAATTCGGTTCCCTCCCCTAGGGTAGACTGGCAGAGGAGTTGACCGGCATGGGTTTCGGTAATAATTTGATGGCTGATGGCTAAACCCATGCCAGTTCCTTGGCCGATGGGTTTGGTGGTGAAGAAGGGGTTAAAAATATTGTTGAGAATGGTTTCAGGAATTCCTGCACCGTTGTCGGAGATGGTGATTTGTATCCAGTTATCATTGAGTTGAGTGGTCGAGAGGATAATTTCATAGCTTTTATCGGTGGGGTGTTCTTCTAGGGCATCGATGGCGTTGGCGAGAATGTTCATAAAGACTTGGTTGAGCTGTCCGGGATAGCATTCGACTGGGGGGAGGTTGCCGTAGTTGCGGGTGATTTGGATTTCTGGGCGATTAGGTTGTTCTTTGAGGCGATGCTGGAGGATCATGAGGGTGCTATCGATGCCTTCATGGATATTGACTTCTTTAAAGTCGGCTTGATCCATGCGGGAGAAGGTACGAAGGGAGAGGACAATTTCGCAGATGCGCTCTGTGCCAATTTTGATGGATTTGAGGATTTTGGGTAGGTCTTCTTGGACAAATTCTAGATCGTGGAGATCGGCGTAGTCTAGGATGTCAGGTTGAGGATTGGGATAGTGTTGTTGATAGAGATCGATCATTCCTAACAGGCCATGAAAATATTCATCAATATGGCTTAAATTGCCGTAAATAAAGCTGACGGGGTTATTGATTTCGTGGGCGACTCCGGCGACTAATTGACCCAAACTGGACATTTTTTCGGCTTGAATGAGTTGGGCTTGGGTGCGTTTGAGTTCGTTTAAAGTTTTTTCTAGCTGCCGCTTTTGTTCGACTTCGGCTTGGGAGTTTCTCAGTTCAACAATGACTTGTCTGAGTAAGGATTCTTTTTTCTGGTTGGTTTCTTCGAGTTCTAAGCAGTTTTTTTCGGATCGCTCTAATTTCTTCCGCAGTATTCGGTTTTCTTTTTCTAGTCGCGCTATCTGTTCTCCTAGATCTAGGCTATCGAGGGCTTGCGAGATCATGCTTGTTCTTCTCCCAAAAGTAAGGTGATAAATGTTTCATTATGAAAATAGGAGATGCCCTGCTGTTCTAAGGGTGCAATTTCACCATTAGTATAAAAACCACAGGCGGACAAGGTTTGAGTTAGACTATTTTGAATTAAATTATACTCTTCAACTGTGCGACTGCCTAGGATTTGTCGCCGACTGGCACAGGAAAAGAACAGTGAAGAACTGGGCGTTTTTCCTGGATAATGGGCGATCGCTTCTTGCATGGACGCTTGAGAGGCTGAAAGAATATGATCGCGAGTGGCTTCTGTAATTTGCACGATCGCCTGTTCGGGGATGTCGCCAAAGAAGGTGATGCTCCCCACTGTGGGATCGCAGGAGCCACTAGGCGCTCGCAGGTAAGAATATTGCCGTGTGGGGTCAAACACCATGAGGGGGTATTCGGAGGAGGGGGGACGCTCTCCTAAGTAGCGATAATAAAAGTCTAGGGCGGGCTGATTATCGATTTGATAAACAATATTATCTTTGACTTGGGTGACTTGACCGATTTTACCAATGGGGTTCCAACCACTGGCTAATCCATGGGAAAAGAGCAGGGGCCCGGAAAAGAGCAAAATGGGAATGGCATCACTATAGACTTGATTTTTATAAAACTGATAACTTTGTTTAAAGCGCCATTGATCGGCGGTGAGTCCGCCAAAAATGGGTACTTTTTTGCCTAAGAGTTGATTGAGGCGATCGACTAATTTAACGGCACTGATGGAGGTGAGTCCTTCGGGTAGGGTAATGCAGAGTTTAATGGGTTCGGTGAGGTTTTGGGTGGCTTGGGCGATCGCCTCTTCTAAGGCTTTTTCCAAGTCTTCCGAGATGTTTCGACCGATTCCGGCCCGAATTTGCAGGCGATCGCTGCAAAATAACATTAGTACCAGGGAATCTTGTTGAAATCCTAGAACTGAAGACATTTCGCCATCGGTTGTGCCCCCAATTAATTCGATTTCCGGATAAGCAGCTACTATTTTCTGCATAATGTCTGCATGATCGAAATCGATCGCCGCTAACAGAAGTCCGGCTTGCGGTTTTGCTCCTGATAGAGCTTGATCGCATTGATAGAGAACTTCTTCAATGGCAGACTCAGAGTCTGGATCGTTGCTATGGCCGATCGCGGTTTTGAACATATATCTTTTCCCAAGGCAAGTTGATCTTCTATACCATTCAACCCAAAAACCCAGATCGGATAATCCTGGGGGGCGATCGCTTCAGTTTCCCTAGGCTCTTCTAGGGGTTACAGGCTTTTTCCGTCAGAGTAAGGTTAAAGGACTAAAAGTTATGAGTGTTTATTTTACCCTACATCCTAATCAGGCTTGACCTGGACTGTCAACTATTGGGGATCGAGATGAAGCTGTACTTATTAACAATTATTAATAATAACTTAATCATGATGCTTGATGATGTGGGTGAGGTCTTGACAAGCGCGATCGACTTCTGACCAAAATACCCAAGAGAAAATCAAGAGGACAATCACCGGAAAGGGAATAAAGAGCAGGTTTCTAGACCCACAAATCCTATCAGAGGTTTTACTCTTGTAACGTTTGAGTTAGATGGGCGAGGCGATCTAAGTAAACAAGGATCGCGATCGCCCCTATCGCCATCTTGTACTATGATCTAAAACCATGGTCACGCAAGGAAGAGAGACGTTGCTATTTACCCGCTTAAGACAATCCCAGCGTTTAGGAAAATTTTTGGCGATCGCGCTGGTTTGCTGTTTCATGGCGATCGCCTGTAGTTCCCAGTCCAATACGACACAATCTCCGACCAGGGAGAATCCACAAGTAATTTTAGGCACAACTCTTAAACCCCGCACCCTCGATCCTGCCGATGCCTATGAAGTGCCTTCTCTCAATATCCTCTACAATGTGGGAGATCGGCTCTACACTTACCAGGATGGCAAGTCAGACTTAACACCCCAGTTAGCCACAGAATTACCGACTGTAAGCGGCGATCGGCTGACCTACACCATCCCCTTGCGTCAAGGCGTGATGTTCCACGATGGCACACCCTTCAACGCCGAAGCCATGGTATTTTCCCTCAAACGGTTTATGGAAAATCAGGGCAAACCCTCTTTTTTACTCTCTGATATCGTGGAATCCATGGAAGCCACGGGAGAATATGAACTGACGATCAAACTCAAACAACCCTTTGCCGGTTTTACTGCTCTGCTGGCTTTTAGCGGACTTTGCCCCATTTCGCCCCAATCTTATCAGATCGGGAGCGGACAATTTCAGCCCGATACCTTTGTGGGAACTGGCCCCTACACAGTAGCCAAAGTGACATCAGATATGATCCGCTTAGAACCCTTTGCCGACTATTGGGGAGATGTACCCCAAAATGAAGGGATTGATATTCAATGGTTTTCCTCTCCTGCTAACCTATTTAACGCCTTTCGTACCGGAGCCGTTGACGTAACCTTGGGGACATTAGATAGCAATCAAATTGATAGTTTAGAGAAAGAAATGGATACACAAGGATGGCGAGAAATTGCCGCCGAAGGTAACACTTTGAACTATATTATTGTCAATGTGAAATCCGATCCGCTTAATCAATTACCAGTACGTCAAGCCTTAGCCGCAATTACCGATCGCCCCACCATTAACAGTCGCGTCCTTCAAGGACAAGCGGAACCTGCGTATACCTTAATACCCAAAAGCTTCGCTGCTTCAGAACCGGTATTCAAAACGGCTTATGGTGATGGTAATGTGGAACTGGCGAAAAAACGGTTAACTGAAGCCGGTTATTCTGCGGAGAATCCCGCAGTTGTGGAAATTTGGTACGCTTCAAGCTCCACTAAGCGGGGACTGATTGCCAGTACCCTGAAGGCGATCGCCGATACAGAATTAGAAGGAGTCTTACAAATACAGCCTAACTCCGTAGAATCAACCACTGCCTTCCAAAACCTAGATAAAGGTGTTTATCCTACCTTCATGCTCGACTGGTACGCTGACTTTCTCGATCCTGATAACTATGTGCAACCCTTCCTCGAATGTACCGAAGGCTCAGAAACCGAGGGTTGTAAAGCCGGAGCAAGTCAATATCATGGCTCTTTTTATTATAATGCCCGCGTCAATGATTTAATCAACCAACAACGGCAAGAACAAGATCCAGAAAAACGCCGTTTATTGCTTGTAGAAATTCAAAAACTCTTAGCTGAAGAAGTCCCTTATATTCCCCTCTGGTTTGATAAAGATTATGTCTTTGCCCAGCAAAATATTGAAGGGGTGACGATTGAAGCTAATCAATCTATTCTTTATAGCAAAATCACGCGAGTTGAGAGTTAGTATCAGGTAGGGGCGAAAAATTTTTCGCCCCTACTGCCTTTTGCCTCTTGCCCTATGAAAACCGATACCCTCTTTTACAAAATATTCCAAGAATTTCCCCAATTCTTCTTTGAACTCTGCGGACTTCCTCCATCTAGAGCCAACCAGTACACTTTTACCTCCGTAGAGGTCAAACAACTCGCCTTTCGCCTCGATGGGCTGTTTCTTCCCAGTAGCAATAACCCCGATCTTCCCTTCTATATCACCGAGGTTCAATTTCAACCCGATGAGGATTTGTATTATCGTTTATTTAGCGAAGTTTTCCTCTATCTGAGACAATATAAACCGCCCCATCCCTGGGAAGTTGTGGTCATTTATCCAAGCCGGAATACGGAACCCGATAGCGATTTACACTTTGCTAATGCGCTCCAACTTCCCGAAGTCACCCGCATTTACCTAGATGAACTAACCCAAAATTCATTAGGGTTAGGGGTGGTTAAACTGATTATTGAAAAGGAAAACACAGCCCCAGAAAAAGCCAAAACTCTAATTGCACGAGCGAAATCAGAGTTAACGCAACAACAGGTACAACAAAACCTGATTGATTTGATCGAGACTATAATAGTCTATAAGTTACCGACCAAAACGAGGGAGGAAATTGAAGCGATGTTAGGACTGAGCGATATTCGACAAACCAAGGTTTACCAAGAAGCTTTCCAGGAAGGAGAGCAGCGCGGAGAGCAGCGCGGGGAACAGCGCGGGGAACAGCGTGGGGAACAGAAAGCTAAACTGAAGGCAATTCCTCGGATGGCAAGTTATGGATTATCTCCAGAAGTTATCGCCCAATTATTGGAACTTCCGGTGGAAACGGTGACTGAAGTGCTAGAGAATTTGGATAAAGATAATCAGTGATGGGGAACTGTTAAACCTCACAGATATGAAGGAATAGAAGGAGGAAATAGTCCACTACTTTCTGATCGAATAGATCCTAGAGAGTCACTTCCAATTCAGCCGCAAAATCGGGTACAGGAAACGGATCGCGGTATAATCCATCTAGTTTGCCCAGATCGTCCGTTTCAGAATAGTTATGAATTTGACTGCTTTTACCCGGATGAAGGAGAGCCAAGGATGGGCAGGATTAATCGTTGAAATGTCCTGTTTATCTTGGGTTTGGCTGATTGGAATATGGACGCTCTTGTGTAATGGGGTGGTGTTGCGTCAGGGGACTTTTGAGACTCTGGTGCGATTTTCGGTGATCGCCCTCATTTTAGCGGTTGTCGGTTTTTTCCTCAGTTTCCAGGCAGTGATTCCTGACTCCTTCCCCCTAGCACAAGATAGCGCAGAACCCTCCAAACCTCAGCTTGGCAAAGATTTTGCTCTTCCTTTGGCTATAGCGGTAATTTTAGTCATTATTTATGGCATAACCGATAATTTTGTCCTCTTTTGGAGTTTATCCACGTTAGGATTAGCTATTTCCTACTGGCAACTGATCCGCAAATCTCCAGAAAAGTTTGTCTTAAAATTACCCAAAATTGTCCCTTGGGAATGGCTGCTCGGTTTGGCAGCTCTGGCCATTATTGCTACTGCCATAATTCACCGCACCCATGGAGATGATGCCTTTTATCTCAACCTGATGGTCGCCGCTTTAGACCATCCCGATCGCCCCCTGATGGTGCAAGATACGATGCATGGTGTGCCCAATGTGCCCCTCCTTTTACCCGTCTATCGGGTTCATTCTGTCGAACTTCTCGCGGCAGTCATCAGCCAAATCACCGGTATTTCCCATCTTTGGGTGCGGAATTTCTGGCAACCTCTGGCGATCGCCCCCTTAGTCATTTTTGCCTCTGCTCTCTTCTTCCGGGTAATTACGCCCCGTCACTGGTTAAGCGTCACCACCGTTACCACCCTCTTACTCGTGATTTTAACCACGGCTGCCGGGTTAGGAAACTTCTCCCTCGCTCGTCTGCAACAGGGTAAACCCCTGTTTGTAGCCATCCTTGTTCCCCTGATTATTGTCTATACCTTGCGGTATCTAACTGCACCGAGTCTATGGAAATGGACGATCCTCAGTTTAGCCAATATTGCCGCCGTTGGCTGTAGCTCCACCGCCCTCTATGCCGCGCCTCTGACGGTATTGCTCGCGACTTGCGGATACTGGACTCCGACGGGAAAAGCTACCTGGAGATCGGTATCGGTTTTGACTACTACCGCTTATCCTTTGGCGATCGCCCTCCTCTTCATCACCCAAGTCAAAACCTCCTCCCCCAACATGAGCGATCCCAACTTTGAAACCATCATTAATAATGACTTCGTGCTACAGCTCAATCATGGCATGGGAGGATACATCTTTTGGGTAGCCACTCTAGCAACTTGGGCAACATTAACAGACATCAACCTGCGCCGATTTCTCCTCGGCATAATCCTTGCCTTCATGCTCATCTTCATGAATCCCTTCCTACAAGAATTTTGGGCAGTCAACCTCACCGGAGTCCCCACCTTTCGCCGCCTCTGGTGGGTGATTCCTCGCCATCTTCTCCTCGGTATTTTACTCAGTTTTCCCCTGGTTTCCTATCCCTTTTCCAAACATCAAAAAACCATACAACTCACCTTTTACGCCTTCGCTACCACCGCCTTAATTGTCCTCTCCACCGCCCTTTCTCCCAACCCCTACTCTCCCCAAATCGACTTTAACCGCATTCAATACCGCTTTCCCCCCCAACCCAAACTCCCCCAACAAAAACTCGATCTCATTAACCGCATCCAAGCTCAAGTTCCCCCCGAAACCTATATCTTAGCCCCCGCTTCTCCCCTAGGCGAAGAAGTTGCCGGAGACGAATTAGCCCGATGGATGATTGTGCCTCGAAATCCCTTATATCCCATTGTCGTCACCGAGAGCTATCTACAAGTCACCAATTTCTTCCCCGAAGCAGAAGCCAATCAGCGCCGCATTTTATCCCAATATATTAGTGGTGTAAATCGTCCCACCAATGCTCCCCAAGTTTTACAATCTTCCATTCCGCAATTCTCCATCAAAGCCGTAATTGTTCCCCTCAGCAATCCCTGGGAACCGGAAATTAACGCCATTCTATCTTCATTAGGCTTTCAGGTAACCATCATCGATCATTATGCTCTGTGGATGTTACTATCATAGATAGATTTTGAAATATGAAATTAAAACAAGCGATTATTCCACAAGAAAAATTAACAAAATATCTTTTGGTGTTCCGGCAGAAAGACGACGGGGTTGAGATAATCTGGAGGTAAGTTTATGAAGACAAAATTTCCACTTTTTTCTGAAGTCGTATTGCTAGAAGATATAACACTGTATAACCTCAAACGGGGTTCAGTGGGTACTGTTGTAGAGCATTATATGGGCAATGAACAACAAGAAATTGGCTATAGTTTAGAAGGCTTTGATGTTCCTTATGTAACGATTGAAGTTGGGGAATCTAAGATTACATCTGTTGAGCAATGGCACAAAGAAATGGAGATTTTAGACAAATTACACCGCTTGAGTCTTGTCAAACTTGCTCACTTAGAAGATTATGTGGATCACTTATTAAGTGAAGAAACTAGCGATCGCCCAAAAGTATCGTAGATCGAGCTAATTATGTCTGCTAGATCAGATCAAGCTGTTAGTTTACGATCCAGTTTATGAGGAGGTTGTGCAATGGATAAAGTAGAATACTATCGAGCTTGCATTCAAAAACTTTTGACGGAACATAGTCATTACAGCCATGATACAGTGGAGGTGGAGAGTTTGCTGTGTTTCGATGTAGAGCGCGATCGCTACCAACTGATGCGCGTAGGGTGGAAGCACTTGACGCGAGTTTACCACACGGTGTTACATTTTGATATTCGAGATGGGCAAATCTGGTTACAGCAGAACACCACCGATAGTGATGTAGGTGAAGAGTTGGTAGCCATGGGAGTGCCAAAACAAGATATTGTTTTAGGGTTACAGCCGCCCTATAAGCGCCCCTATACAGGTTATGGTGTGAAGCGCAATCGGCATCAATGTACCTGATAGCACAGAACTATGCAAGAATGTCCCGTTTGTCAAGCGACTCTTCAAGCCAGGCGATCGCCCGGTCTATTATACTGCCAACAGTGCCAGATCTGGGTTTCTGACTTCAGCACTGATGTTGCCCAGCACTCAGAAGCCATCATTGAAGAAAATCGCGCCCAAGGCTTAAAACAACTGCGCCTCAACAATTTTAACAAAATTCTTGACCATTTACAAACCTATGGCCCCTTAGAAAACCAGCGCCTTTGTGATGTCGGATGCGCCTATGGATGGTTCCTAGAAGCAGCCGCGCAACGGGGAATAGAAGCCATAGGAATTGAACCCGAAGAAGCCGTCGCTCTGCAAGGAATTAAGCAAGGAAACACCATTAAAATCGGCTATTTTCCTGACTGTTTAGAAGACTCAGAACGCTATGATATCATCTCCTTTAACGACTCCCTTGAACACTTACCCAACTTACCCACCATTTTCCAAGCCTGTTATCATCACCTTAACCCTGGCGGAAAACTGATTATTAACATTCCCAATAGTCAAGGCATCTTCTTCAAAATTGCCCAAAAACTCGCCCAATTGGGGTATAGCAAACCCTGGGATAGACTATGGCAAAAAAACTATCGATTCCCCCATCTCATTTACGTCAATCCCCAGAACCTAGAACACTATCTAACCCCCTATGGCTTTAAATTGCTCCACAGTCAAACCCTAGAAACCCTTGAAATCAAAGGACTCTGGCAACGGTTACGCATGGATCAAAGCTCTGGGTGGCTCATGTCGGCTATACTTTATATCGGGTTGGTTCTCCTCTACCCTCTCATGCATCAATTTCCCTCCGATATCCTGCTCCAGATTTATCAAAAAGAATCTTAGATGTTTATTCAACTCGATCCAGATTTTTTAGCCCAAATTGCCACTGATAACGATCGCATCCCCACCCTATACTATTCCAAACTCGATCTAGTACGAGCCGTTTTCTGGATGCGACTCAGATTAATCTACTCCATCTTACAAGATCTGTATATTCAACGGGAAACTTGCTTAGATTTTGGTGGCGGTGGGGGCATTTTCTTGCCCACATTAGCCGAAGATTTCGATCGCGTCTTTTTCCTAGATCTCGAAGATCGAGAAGCGCGTCAAGTTATCGCTCACTATGACTTATCCAATATTCAAATTATTAAACAAGATGTCAGTCAAGTCAAGCTGCCCCATGAATCCTTCGATGCCATTATTGCGGCTGATGTTCTCGAACACTTCCAAGACTTATCCCTTCCCACTCAACCCCTAAAATCTTGGCTCAAACCCAACGGGGTTTTAATTACCTCTCTGCCTACAGAAAACTGGATTTATCAAGGATTACGCACGGTTTTTAATATCGAAAAACCCCTCGATCATTATCATACCGGATACGAAGTCGAAGCCTATCTAGAATCCCAAGGCTTTTATCCCATTCGCCGTCAATTTGTCCCCCTCATCTGGAATCTATTTCCCTTATTTTTGATTACCGTTTGGAAAGTCAAACCCCCAAAAACATGACCTTACAAATTATCAGTTACTTAATTGCCTGTGTCTTCAGCATCAGTCTAGGGCAACTTCTGTTTAAATTAGCCGCTAACTTTAGTAATACCCACTCTCCCCAAGGGTTAACGCTGATGAGCTATTTAAGCAATCCCTATCTGTGGAGTGCCCTCATTATTTACGGCTCTGCGACTCTGTTTTGGATGTGGTTGTTGCGGTTTATTCCACTTAATCAAGCTTACCCATTTATGGCATTAGCATTTGTGATTGTTCCCCTGCTTAGTAGCTTGTTTTTAGGTGAAAAAGTGGATGCTCACTACCTGGTGGGAGTTGCCCTGATTATGTCGGGTTTAATTATTATGAATTATCAATAAAAGAGGGGAGTTGAATTGAGTTCAAAGCCGCTAATTGCTGTGATTATTCCCTGTTACCGAGTGCGCCAACATATCCATTCTGTGTTATCAGAAATTGGTGCAGCAGTGGATAAAATTTATTTGGTGGATGATTGTTGCCCGGAAAATACGGGGGAGTTTGTCGAAAAAAATAGTCAAGATTGCCGAGTTCAAGTCCTCTATCATGCCCAAAATCAGGGGGTTGGTGGTGCAGTGATTACGGGATATCAACAGGCACTTCTGGACGGAGCCACCATTTTGATTAAGCTGGATGGGGATGGGCAAATGAATCCCCGTTTTATCCCCCAATTGATTGCGCCGTTGCTCGCAGGAGAAGCAGATTATACAAAAGGAAATCGTTTTTATCATCCCGAACACCTGCAAGGAATGCCGATGATTCGAGTATTGGGGAATGCGGGTTTATCGTTTTTAACGAAACTTTCTTCTGGATATTGGGAATTATTCGATCCTACGAATGGCTATACTGCGATTCATCATACGGTTTTAGAATTGATTCCGTTGCGGAAATTGAGTAAACGGTTTTTCTTTGAGTCGGATTTACTGTTTCGTCTGAATACCGTGCAAGCGGTGGTGATGGATATTCCGATGGCTTCTCAATATGGAGAGGAAGAGAGTAATTTGAAGATTATGAAAATTTTTCTGCCGTTTTTATGGGGAAATTGCCATAATTTTGTGAAGCGAATTTTCTATAATTATTATCTGAGAAGTTTTTCGATTGCCTCCCTAGAGCTGTTGCTAGGATTACCTTTGTTAGGCTTTGGGTGTATTTTCGGGGCTGTATCTTGGCTGAATAGTTTTGCTACAGGAGAAACGGCAACTGCGGGAACGGTGATGTTAGCGGCACTACCGATTATTCTGGGTTTTCAGTTGGTGTTATCGTTTATTAATTATGATATTTCGATTACGCCTCGCATTCCCTTACAACGGAAACTCAAAAGATTTCTCTAACCCCAGACTCGACGCAAATTTAATATAAACCCCGGCAGAAGATTTTCACCGGATAACTCTGGTGGATTGGTTAAGATTTCTACGTCTAAACCGACTCGATAAATTTCCACAGTTCTATTTTGAGGATCGATTAGCCAACCGAGCTTTGCTCCATTATCCATATACTCCTGCATTTTCTCTTGCAGGGATTTGAGAGTATCAGAAGCAGAGCGCAATTCGACGACAAAATCTGGGCAAATTTTAGGAAATGTGCCCTTTTGTTCGTCTGTGAGTGCATCCCAACGCTCTTGACTAATCCAACAAGCATCGGGAGAACGATTTGCCCCATTAGGTAAAATGAATCCTGTATTGCAATCGAACGCTTCTCCCTGTTGATTGTCTTCGTACCAGCGATCGAGTTGTCCGATTATACTACGATTGCTTTTTCCGGTTTCCCAACCTGTAGGCGGATTCACAATTAACTCTCCTTTTGCGGTTCTTTCGAGTTGTAATTCTCGATTGCTGGCGGCTAGGGTTGTAAATTGTTCTTGGGTGACATAAAGCTTCAGGGTTTTGGGTAATTCCAATAATAGGGTTTTGGTTTCCGTTTGGGTGGGTGTCTGTAGCATTTCGACCGCTCCTAAATAGAGATGAGCGAGTTGGATTTTAACGGGCTGATGACTTCTGAATCTGTATTATGGGCCGTCTAATACGGCAGCTTGGATATCTTGACGACTGAGGGAATATTTAAATCCTCTCTGAATATCGCTGCCGTCATTTGCTGCTTTTAAGTAACAAACGATGAGCTGTTCGGTTTCTAAATAAATTTCGGCTTCCCAACTGTCATGTTTTAACCGCCAACAATGGAGTTCTTCTTTGTCTTGTTTACCCCCAAGTTGAGTTAACCATTGTTCAATTTGGGGGAGGGGATGGTTGTATAGGGGAGTGTCGGAGGTAGGAAGGGACATAGATGGAAAAGAAGATCGAGAGGGTAAATTTATGGGGATGGGGGTAGGGATAGGGTGGGTGAAATGAGTTCGGGATGCAGCCAGGCGATCGCGATCGCCAATCCTAAACATAGCACAAACGTCAGTCCCAGAATAAACAGGGCAAACAGTTCCCCGGCAGACAGGGGGCGATCGGTCGAATCGAGATAAGCTGAAGAACGATACTCCTCTGGGGAGTTCCCGGAGCGCAAATCTACAGGAGGACGCACCACATAGAACCGAGAATAACCCATGGCGCGATCATAGATGCCTCGACGCTCTGGATTACTTAACACTGCATAGGCTTCATTGAGATCGTGAAAGCGCTGGGTTGCCACATCTGGATCTAGCTCCGTTGTATCGGGATGATAGCGCTTACTCAACTCCCGATAGGCGCGGCGAATCTCCAACGCAGAAGCCAAAGGATGAACCCCTAATCGGACATAGTGAGTGGATGAAACCGTCTGTTGACGTTGATCGGAAGAACTCGAAGAAGGATGATTCACGGATGAGCGTTTAGGTCACAACACTGAAGAACTTTAATGGATTTTAAATGATTTTATCGGGGGATGAAAGCAAGAGGGGATGATTTTATCCGATACGATCGTCAGGGAACTTTGACGAGTGTTTATCGTCTGCCCTAGGCTATTATCCAAGGTATTCAGAATGCAACTTGACCCCAATTATGATCGGTAAAATTGTTTCATTGGCTAGACAATTGAGAAAATCGCGGCGCTTATCTCGGTGGATATGGGTATTTTTAGCAACGGTCAGTTTAACGATGCTCGCCCAACCTTATTTACCCCCCAGTATTGCCCAGAATGCTCGGATTACGGAAGCAACGATCGCCGAAATTGTGGGTAGACAAGTATTAATTAATCGTCGTCTCGTGGGTCAAAATGACAAAGCCAGATTAGGGGAACGAATTCAAACCACGGGAGCTACAACCGAACTCAAAATCAATACCGGGGCGATCGCCCGCTTGGGAACCAATTCCGCTCTGGTTCTTGGAAGTCAATGCTTACAACTGCAAAAGGGACAGGTATTAATCAGTGGAGCAAGTAGTGCTTGTACCCCCACTGTGGATACTAACGTCCGGGAAGCTACTTATTTTCTAGAACGATTAGACAATAACCAAACCCATTATGTCGTTTTAGAAGGAGAAATTGAAATCAGCAATCCTCAAATCCCCAATTTAGCCCCAGTCTCCGTGCAGCAAGGGCAAGAAATCATCATTGAATCGGATGGTCGTTTTAATCCCGTTCAACCCCTCTCCTCTAGTGATTATGCCGAGATTCTCAACGGAGAACTAATGCGGGATTTTTCCACTCCTTTACCCAATCTAATTGCCATTAAACAAACCTTTGAAACCCTATATCCCGATCAAATCTTTCCCACCTACCTCTCCCAACTGATTGTCGATAAATCTTTTCGTTGTCCCTCTAACTTTGTCGCCACTTCTGCACCGGTGGAAACCCAACAAGATTGGACAACTCAACTGAGTTTATCCCGCTTAACCTCAGCCAGACAAGGGGGATTACTGATTCAACTGAAAGTTTTAAATAAACCCCTGACTCGATATGCCAATGCCGTTTATCAGGTCTATGCTTTGCAGGAACAAGATTGGGTTCCTTTGTATACCAGTATGGGAGCAAGATTAATTAATAATCAGAATGGAACTCTGCCCCCCATGTCCGAAACTATTCCGATTCAAGCTCTACGACTGCAAGCATTAGGAGAAAATGTCAATATAGAGAACTTGGAGTTAAAATCGGTAGTAAAAATTCGTTATGATTTATCGATGGAACAACGGGATCTGAACCTAGAGATCGAGCAAATTAAAGCTTACCCGGATATTCCCATCAGCAATTGTTTATTTTGAGGGTAAGGGAATCGTTTACCGCCTGGAGGATCGAGCGCTCATTTCATCCCCGCGATTGGGACGTGATGAAGCGAAAAAAGTCATCGGGCATTTTTGACCCATCACTTGACCCCCATTATTGGGGGTGCTATGGTGGGTTTAAGCAGATTTTAGGCAGGCTAGAGGTCTCCAAAACCTGATGTCGCAGTGGAAAATACTTCCTTTGACAGACTCACCGTCCTAAAGGAGCTGTGATTCTTGAAGCTTCATGGACTGACGCTACCGTTCGCCCAGCGTCGCCGTAGGCGATAGTCGTCTTACTTGCGTCTCCACGTCCGTTTAACGTCTCCCAATGCCCTATGGCGACTTGTTTGATTGTATCCCAATTTTCGGTAAGCCGTTCTAGAAGAATGGGGTTTTAGAGCCATTTTTCTGATAAGGGATTTAGCTAACGCGCCCTGGAGGACTTGAACCCCCGACATCAGGTTTTGGAGACCTGCGTTCTACCAACTGAACTAAGAGCGCACAGATTAATCTTTTAGTAACCTCAGCTCTCTGATTATACAGCTCAATTGGAAGTCGTGTCAAGGGGAAGGGGTTATTTGGTCTTGACTGTCCGATCCAAGGGACGATCGAAACGCTGTTTGAGACGGGTGGCTTTACCGACGCGATCGCGTAAATAATAGAGTTTGGCTCGGCGGGCTTTTCCTCGTCGTGTTACGGTAATGCTGGTGATTCGGGGAGAGTGAAGGAGAAATACTCGTTCGACTCCTACCCCTTGGAAGATTTTCCGAACCGTTATGGTTTCGTTCAGTCCACCATTGCGTTTGGCAATGACTACTCCTTCATAAGGTTGGGTTCTTTCTTTTCCACCTTCACGGATTCTTACGCCGATTTTTACGGTGTCTCCAACGTAAATCAGGGGAAGCTCCGGTTTCATTTGCTCTGCTTCTATGGAGCGGATGATTTCTTGAGCGTGCATGGGCTTCTACTTCTTAAAAACTCACAATTCTTTATCATAACTCAAGATTTGAGTTTCCGTCTAGGGGGAGGTAGGGTAATGGTTAGTTTTTAATGGTGATTAGATCGCCGACTTGGATCTGACCTAGGGTTTTGGGAATGATGTTAGAACCAAACATGAGACCTCCAGGTTGTTGGCGGAAACTGGAGAGGGTTTTGAGGGGTTCGCGTTGGGGGTTGCGTTCTCCGGTGGTTTGATCGGTGGTGGTGATGATGCAGCGCGAGCAGGGTTTGACCAGTTGTAGTTCTACTGAGCCAATAGTGAGGATTTTCCAGTTGTCTTCTATAAAGGGTTGGTGGGTTTCGATGACTATATTGGGACGGAAGCGGTTCATGGGAAATTGAGGGGGATTTTGGGGATAGGTATCCCGGAGTCGGTGGTTGAGGTCTGCTAAGGATGCGGTATTGGTTAAGAGAATAGGATAGCCATCGGCAAAACTGACCGTATCGTTTGGGCTAGTTGCATACTGAGGATGAACGGGACGGGGATGATGGGGCGATTGATGGACGAGACGACAGGGGCGATCGAGCTGGAGGACGGTTTGCAACCATTGGGCGGCACTGTCTCCTTGATCGATGGCTAGGGTTTGGGTGTGCCAGACTTTAACGGGGAGTAGGTCTCCTTCTAGGGTGAGTTGAAGGATGAAGGGGTCTAATTTTTCATGTTCTAGGGTTAGGGTGTCTGAGTCGAGTTTTACCCGTATTTGGGCCATTTGGGGATAGTCTCGTTGGGTCATAAATTGACCTTGGGCATTAACGAGCATGAGTTGGCGATCGCCAGCTAACCCGTTTGGAGTGACAGTAGCCTTTTGACAGGCGATCGCCCCACAGGATTTAATCGGGTAAATAGACAACTGGGAAACTTGCATGATCTAGACCTTAGCTTTCTTAGAGCCTTGTATGCTCTACTCACTTTACCCCAATTTGTAGGGCGGCAGGGGTTTTAGTGAGCATAGGTTCTAAGACTTCAATTAAGACTTTTTCCCAGTCTGGTAAGTGTTCTAAAGATAATCCTGGGAGAGCTGGAGTAGGGAGGGCAAAGACGGCGAAACTGACTTTTAGGGATAATTGATGCAGAATTTTCACCATGGGTAACTGACGATAATAACCCCAAGATTCCTGCAAATTGGTTTGAGTTTGGCCAATATGGAGTAAAATCCAGTTGTGACCATCCTGGCTTTCGGCCACTAAACTATATAAACCCGGTAATTCAGGGATCTTTTGAGCTAGGTCTTCTGGGTTATCTAAGGGATAATGAACCCAGGACTGTTGAATCCAGGTGGATAAGGGTTGAGTCGAGGTTGAGTTCATTGTTGTTCCTAATCCGTTGGCAGGGTTTAATGTCGTTTCCCTATACGGATCGCTAGGGGTTAATCCGGAAGTGTGATTTGACGCGATCGCGTCAAGTCTTGGTGATGATTATGAACGCTTAGTTTCTCGGTTTAAGGCTGGCGGTGGACAAAAGAATTGAGACACCTTGATAATTATCACAGTAAGTTAATAAGGTAAACCCGTGACCAGCGTGCATTATCATTGGGTCATTCAGGAGAGATGAATGATAATTACTGGTTTATCCTATGAGTAGCCAACAAACAGCAGCCATTCAAACCGTTAAAGTTACCCTGCTCTTAGCCGGAGGGCATCAGTATACCCTCTCTCTGCCATCTAATTCTCCCATTCTGGTGGCAGTCATGAAAGTCTTAGCTTCCCAAACTGGAAATACAGCCAATAATGCGACTTCTGGCTCCCAATTATTTCAAATTCCCCTCAATGACGATCGCCAAGCGCTCTGTTTTCCTAGCCATCAACTGATCGGGGCAATCACGGAGCCGCCTTTATATGTGCAGCAAAAAGCACAACAAATGTCCAGCCCTGCACCCCAACCTCCAGCTCCCTTACCCAATACCATTACCTCCCGCTTCGTCCATTTAGATAACTTCCTGAGTGACGACGAATGCGATCGCCTACTCAAATACGTGAAAAAACGTCAAAAAGACTTCACTAGCACCACTACATCCACGGGAGAAGCCGACTATCGCTACTCCACTGTTCTCTATCACTTCCCAGAATTCTCCGAGATGATAATTGAACGGGTAAAGGGGATGATGCCAGAAGTTTTACCCCAATTGGATCGTCCCCTATTTGTACCCCAGGATGTAGAAGCCCAATTAACCGCCCATAATGACGGTCATTATTTTAAGCTTCATAATGATAACGGCTCTCCTGACACCGCTACCAGAGAGCTAACCTATGTGTACTATTTTCATAATCAACCTAAACACTTTAGTGGCGGAGAACTGCTTCTTTACGACAGTACAATCAAAAATGGCTATTATGCTAAAGCCGATACCTACCAAACCGTTGAACCCCGACATAACAGTATCGTTTTTTTCCTCAGTCGCTATTTACATGAAGTGCTACCTGTGCGGTGTCCCTCGAAGAAATTTACCGATAGTCGGTTTACCATTAATGGTTGGGTAAGGCGATCGTAATACAGCCGTTTTCTGGCGTTACAGCGCAAAGCGCTGTATCGGTAGACAGTAGGAAAAGATCCCCCCTTGCCCCCCTCTTAAAAAGGGGAGAATAGGAAAGTCCCCCTTTTTAAGGGGGATTTTCCGCAAGCGGACATGAAAGGGGGATCAAGATGTCCCACATAAAGCGCGAAAACTGCTGTATCAGCCACACCTCCAAAGAGCTGAGACGCTGAAGATCCTCTCGCCAGAAAAAAGTTATCATGAATTTAGATGCAGCAAGAGATCTCTATCGCCAACCTAAATGAGTTATAGAACGATTGCCTCCCCTACCCCCTTCTCCCGCAGGAGAAGGGGAAACTCAAGAATCCCGTGGGAGAGTGATTTTCCGTTATTGAAACCCTTAATTATTCTTCATTAAAAAACTATGATGCTACCCATGGGAAGCCTAAAAAAAAGATGGTATTATTTTCTGCTCATCGTTACCCTTGTGCCCTTCTATGGTGGCTCAGGATGGGCGCAATCAATTATTCCAGCTCAAGATGGGGTAGGCACTCTGGTTACTCCTGGCAATAATCAACAGTTCAATATTCAAGGCGGAACCCAGTCTGGGCAAAATCTCTTCCATAGTTTCCAGCAGTTTGGCTTAACCCAGGGTCAAATCGCTAACTTTATGGCTCAACCGGATATCAAAAATATTTTGGGTCGTGTGGTTGGCGGCGATCCGTCTATTATTAATGGATTAATTCAACTGAATAATAGTAGTGCTAACCTCTATTTAATTAATCCTGCGGGGATTCTCTTTGGGCCGAATGCCAGTTTAAATGTACCTGCGGATTTTTATGCAACAACAGCAACCAGTATCGGATTAGGACTCGATCAATGGTTTAATGTGGTGGGTGCAAATGATTGGAGTAGCTTAACGGGAGTCCCAACTGAATTTAAGTTTGAGGGGGCTAATCCGGGCAGTATTGTTAATCTGGGGAATCTACAAGTCAATGAGCAGCAAACCTTGGGTTTAATTGGCGGTAATACTCTCAATTTGGGCACTCTATCTGCACCGGGGGGAAATATTACGATTGCTGCGGTTCCGGGAGAAAAATCAGTACGCATTTCTCAGGAAGGTCATCTCTTAAGTTTAGATCTACCGGTGAATTCGGAAAATCCTCATTCCCAAGCTATTACTCCGTTAAGTCTTCCGGAATTATTGACGATTAGTTCATTGAATCATGCTGAAAGGGTAACGGTAAATTCCCAGGGACAGGTGGTGTTAACGGGATCGGGGATTACCCTTCCGGAAATGTCGGGGTTGGCGATCGCCTCCGGAACCATCGATACTTCTGATATAACGGGTGGAAATATCACCATTTTAGGCGATCGCGTCGGCATCATCGATGCTCAGATCAACGCCTCCGGAACCCAAGGCGGCGGAACCATCAACATCGGCGGTTCCTTCCAAGGAAAAGGCCCCCTTCCCAACAGTAACTTTACCCTGGTTAACGAAAATAGCACGATCAATGCTGATGCCCTGCTCAATGGAGATGGGGGAAACATCGTTATCTGGAGCGATCAAACCACCCAATTTTTGGGAACGATTAGCGCCACAGGAGGAGAAAATTCAGGTAATGGCGGATTGGTCGAAGTTTCTGGTCTATCCTTCCTAAACTACCAAGGAACCGTAGACACCACTGCACCTCAAGGCAAAATCGGAACCCTACTCCTTGACCCCACCAATATAGAAGTCGTCCCTGAAGGACTTAGCTCTAATTTAGAGGATGTCGATGAATTCAGCGATCCAGACTTAGATGAACCTCTTCGTCTGACAACAATTAGCGTCAGTGCAATCAATAATGCAGAAACCAACGTCACCCTACAAGCCACTGAAAATATCACCTTCAGTGAAGCGGTTAATATGACCACTGAATCTATCGGACTCACGGCTGAAGCTGGAACTTCTATCGATGTTGAGGCCAGCATCAGCACCAATAATGGCAATCTCACCCTTGATGCTCCCACCATTAATGTAAATGCTCCCCTGAGTACAGGAGGCGGCTTTGTTAGGCTGCAAGATAGCACTGCATCAGGCAGCTCTTCGATTACCGTCAATCAGAGCATCACCACCAGTGGAGGAGCAGTTACTATAACTGCTGATGGTAAAATTACCACCCAAGACATTACCACTGATGGAGGTGATATTAGTATCATTACCGCCAATGGCGCGATCGCCATGGGCAGTCTTGATACCTCTAGCACAAGCAGTAGTGGCGGCAATGTTTCTTTAAGCGCTCTTCAAGATATAGAACTCACCTCAATTAATACGGAAGGGGGAACGACTGGAGGCAATGTTAACCTCACCACTGAAGGTTTTGTAAAGGTCACTGGCACATTCACCGCCAACAATAGTGAAACTGCCAGTATTTCCACTATTGGAGATACAGAGGGTGGAACCATCACCATTACCCATGGTGGAAACGGCGAAACACCTTTTATTGTCGGTGATGCCACCACTAATGGGACAGCAGGCGCAATTACCAGGGGCACAGATACAGAATCAACCATCAGTATTACCAACGAATATCTAGAAAGCCATACCCAGGATAGCGATCGGATTCAAATTCTGACGACCGCAACGCCAACGCCGACCCCAACGCCGACCCCAACCCCAACCCCGACTGAACCAGAACCCCCTCCAGGCGATCCCACAGCTCCACCGAGTGGAGAGCAACCCCCACCGGATGGCGGCGATCAACCTCCACAGGATGGCGGCGACCAACCTCCACAGGATGGCGGCGACCAACCTCCACAGGATGGCGGCGACCAACCTCCACAGGATGGCGGCGATCAACCTCCACAGGATGGCGGCGATCAACCTCCACAGGATGGCGGCGACCAACCTCCACAGGATGGCGGCGACCAACCTCCACAGGATGGCGGCGACCAACCTCCACAGGATGGCGGCGACCAACCTCCACAGGATGGAAATTTTGATCAGTTTAATCCCACTAGAGAAGGTTTAGAGAATCCTAATTCCTCCAATCAGCAGTTTGGAGATTTGGGCCCAGAAGGCCCTGGAGGGGAGTTACGTCAACCTGCCCCAGATGTCCCAGAAGGCGATCGCGCTCCAGCACCAGAACGCCAACCTCAAGCGGCCGAACCCTCAGAAGAGCAACCCCCTCCCAGACAACCGGGTGATCCAGGTCAAGATGCACCAGAAGGGGGGGAAGCTGGCCCCAATAATCCGGAGAGAATGGCGCGATCCGAAAGGTTAGAAATTGCCCGCAACAGTATTGATAATCAACTGGATGCCGGGAATTTAGATGAAGCAACCCTATCCATTGATGGTTTATTCAGTGATGAACTTTCGCTGTATACCGGAGAAGAATATGAAATCAATGATAATGTGCAATCGGTCGAAAAATTCCAAGAGCGTTTAGCCGAAATTGAAAGACTGACCGGTAAAACCACCGTCATCACCTATGTATTAGCTCGCCCCAATCAATTAGATTTAATTTTGGTCACGCCCAAAGGTCAATCCATTTATAAAAGTGTCCCCAACATTCAACGATCTCAAGTCCTGGAAACGATCCAAAACTTTCGAGGCGAATTGACCAATCCCCGTAAACGCAATACCACCAGTTATCTGCCCTATGCCCAACAACTCTATCAATGGTTCATTGCACCCATAGAAGATCAATTAGAAGAGGCGGGAACTGATGTTTTAGTCTTCAGCATGGATGTGGGATTAAGATCGGTTCCGGTGGCAGCTTTACATGATGGACAACAATTCCTGATTGAAAAGTATAATCTGGGCTTAATTCCTTCCGTACTGCTCACCGATACCCGATATCAGTCCTTAAGCAATGCCCAAGTCCTAGCCTTTGGAGCCTCTGAGTTTAGCCAACAAGCGCCTTTACCGGCGGTTCCTGTAGAGATTGACACCATTACTCAGAATTTATGGACAGGGAAAGCCTTCTTGAATACCGACTTCACCTTTAATAACTTGGTGTCTCAACGTCAGTTTTCTCCTTCGGCGATCGTCCATTTAGCAACCCATGCAGAGTTTAATCCTGGAACGCCCAAAAATTCTTATATTCAACTCTGGAATGAGCAACTAACTCTCGATAAATTAAGAACATTAGGATGGGATAATCCCCAAGTAGAACTCTTGGTGTTAAGCGCCTGTCGTACCGCAGTCGGCGATCCCTCCGCCGAGTTAGGATTTGCCGGATTAGCCGTACAAGCCGGTGTAAAAACCGCCTTAGCGAGTCTGTGGTATGTCTCCGATGAAGGCACATTAGCCCTAATGACTCAGTTCTATGATTACTTAAGAAATGCCCAACTCAAATCCGATGCCCTCCGGGAGGCACAGCTTGCCATGCTTAGGGGTGATGTACGGATTGAAGGGGGACAATTACGGGCGAACAGAGGTGGAAATGTTGCTCTACCTTCCGTATTAGCCAATGTGCCTGAGCGGTCTTTAGCTCATCCTTATTATTGGTCAGGCTTTACTATGATTGGCTCACCGTGGTAAGTAGAGGTGGTGAGTAGGGCGATCGCTAATGAACAGACTCATTATACAATAGCCAATAAGCGTACTACTCTGATCTCACTGTCCCGTGACACGCCAACCCCACGACCAATTTGCCAAGCAATACCTCAAAGAACTCCTTGAACCCCTGGGAACTGTGGAAATTAGCCAAGAAATTCCAGGGGAAACCCTCTCTATCGATCTCATTTTTCAGCCCTCACCTGAACCGCCAAGCAACCCTCCAGCACTGGGTTTACTCGCTCAATTAGCTTCTCGGCCTTGCTTACTAGAACCCTATCGTAACTGTCCAAATCACTCAGAAATTCGCAACTGTCTTCTTAAACTTTTTCATGTTCATGCCCAGCTACACCGTCAAGCTAAACGGGAAAATCGCACACTGGATGAACAGCAATTACCTCGATTATGGATTCTAACTCCAACAGCATCTAAAAGACTATTAAAAGAATTAGGTGCTGAAGTCGATAGAGGATACAACTATACAGGAGTGTATCGACTAGCACAGATTAACCAAACAGGGATTATTGCCATCAACCAACTGCCAGAAATTTCAGAAACCCTATGGTTAAGAATGTTGGGCAAAGGCAGCACTCAGAAAAGAGCTATTGAACAAGTTCTAGAACTACCCAGAGAAGATCCTCAGCGCAAAAATATCCTAGAGCTGGTTGGTATCTGGCGGATTAATGTAGCCAGTAAAATAGAGTTAGAATCAGAAGAAAGGGAGTTAATTATGGAATTATCACCAGCTTATCTAAAATGGCGAGAAGATACCCTGCAAGAAGGTATTCGACAAGGACTTGAGCAAGGACTTGAGCGGGGACTTGAGCGGGGAGTTCAACAGGGAGTTCAACAGGGAGTTCAACAAGAACGACGCTTGAGCATTGAAGCATTGCTCAGGACTCGATTTGGTGAGTTGGATGAGGAACTTTTGGGTATTATTAATGCTTTACTAGAGTTGTCTCCCGATGAGTTTATGCCCTTGTGTTTGAATGCTTCTCGTGAGCAGTTAGTACAGCAATTTGGCGATTCTACCGACAGGCTTGAATAGCTTGGCAATACACCATCATTCCCGCACACAATCTGCATAAGGCTGTAAGGAGCCATGGGGAGTCACTTTTTCCGTCGTTGTCGTTAAAAAGATTTCTCCCTTCTCATTCATCACCCATCCAGTAGCCATGGGTAACCGAGGACGGGAGGTGGTGATATTGCCTCGTCTGGGTACAGTGGACTGCCTATTCTCCCTTAATTCAGGTAATTCAGGAACCAGTTGCATCCTCTCCACCTCCACAGAACCCGGATTCACCGGTTGATTAGGGGTGGGAGGTAAACCCCGTCCAGTACGGGTTAATTCCCGCTCTCCCGAACGCAATTGAGCCTCTGGGCGACAAATGGGGCGAATTCCCTGCGGTGTTTCAATTGCTTGTGGTAAATCTGCCGTATTCTGAGCCGGATCGATATCTGGAGTATTAGTTTCTACTACACCGCTAAACTGAGGGCCCAAGGCTGACGTTACTGTAATATCACTCTCTGAGGTTAACTGATTGCGAAACTCCGTGCCATAAATCCCCTGAGCCGTAATAATCACACGACCGCCAAAGTTTTGCTCGGCATTAGCGCTAATATCGCTATTTTCCAAAGCGGTTAATAAATCGGTAGTGATGGTAATATTACCACCCGTGGATTCTCCGAAGGCATTGGTCACAATCTGACTGCCTTCCCGCAAGCGGATATCCTCAGCATTAAGAAAAATATTACCCTGAGCGCCCGAAGTTGTATTGGCTGTTATGGCTCCTCCAGTTAAGCGCACTTCAGGGGCAGTAATCAGAATATCTCCCGCTCCTCCCAAAGGTAAATTAGTAAGAATATTACCCGCAGGGTCGCGCAAAATCCCATTCACATTAATTTCCGCCCCATTATTCACCGTCAACCGCTCCGTCCCGATAATCAAATCCCCCGCATTTCCCGGCCCCTCCGTGCGTACCGTCATCCGGGTCGGGCGACCATCCGCAGCAAGACCACTCAAATTCACCGATTCCGAAGCCGTTACCCGCAACGTTCCACCTTGTCCCGGCCCCTGGGTGGAGGCCGTCACTTGTCCCCCATTCTCTAGGTCTAAGCGCCGAGTCAGTACCGTAATATCTCCTGCGGGCTGCTCCCCCAGAGTTAAAGCCACAATAGCGCTCGGACTTTGATTATCAGCCGTACTTCCCCTGACCTGGAGCTGTTCCCAAGCATTGACCGTTAGTCTTCCCCCTGGCCCTCCCCCAAACGTTCCGGCGGAAATAGTCCCCCCATTCTCTAAGGTGAGGAACCGGGTATTCACCTGCACATCTCCCCCCCGTCCAGTCGCGGGAATCACGGGAACTCGCTCCCGATTGGGGCCAGGAATGAATCGAATTGCTCCACTAGGGGGGGCTTCAAGTTCTTCTAAAGGTGTAAAGTTCACTTGGGAAAAAATGCCACTGGGGTTATCTTGGGTTCCCCCAGAGATCAAAATACTCTCCGATGCACCGATAATCAGATTTCCAGCATCTCCCGTTCCCCTGGTGCTGGCAGAAATTTGCGCCCCACTGTCGATTAAAATGGCTCTCGCGCCAATGGTAATATCTCCGGCTGGTTGGTTGTCAATGAACGTTGCAGTAGAAATGACCGCTCCTTCTTGTAAGCGCAATTGTCCGGTGGTGATGTTCAGATTTCCCCCTTTACCAAACCCCAAGGTAGCGGCAAAGATGCCACCGGGAACCCCAAAGGGAGTTGTTCCAGAGACATTTAAGGATTCTGGAGCGTTGAGGGTAATGTTGCCTCCTAACCCTGGACTCAAGCTAGAGGCGGAAATCTGCGCTCCATTGGTAATGTTAATTCGGGGTGCAGTGACGGTAATGTTGCCCGCAGAACCTTGGGCGAGGGTTTCGGTGAGAATGGCGCTGGTGACGAAGCCTCTGGAGATTCCCCCAGTCACGGTTACGGAGTCGGTAGCGGTGACGGTGAGAGTGCCTCCGGGTTGGTTGCCTTCGGTGAGACTGAGAAAGAGGGAACCTTGAGCGAGGGTAATGTTGCGTCCGTAGGCTTGCAGGTCTCCCCCTCCCTGACCACTGGTATCAGCGACTGAGATGGCCGAAAGGGTGATATCTCCGGATGTGGTGAGGGAGAAAGGGGTAGCGGTGAGTTGATTTTGCTCCAGGTTCAGGTTAACGGCTCCATTTCCCCCGGCAATTAAGTCAATGCGCCCATCTTCTGCGGTTAATGTGCCTCCGGCTAGGTTGAGTTCTCCACCGACTAGGGCTAAGGTTTGACCGGGTTGTACGTGCAAGCCTTGAACTTGTCCCCGCGTGACGACTCCGTTTTGGGGGTTGATGCTGAGGTTATGGCCTTGACCTTCGACGATGATTGGGGCAGGGTTTTCACTGAGATGAATTTGAGTGGGGACGCTGACGGTGAGTAGGGGTGGGGTTTGGGAGGGGATGGCGCTGAAGGATGTGCCGTCTGCGAAGTCGATACGGTTGGCGGTGGTGGCAAGGAAGGAACCGCCGATGTTGAGGGAGGCGTTGGGGCCAAAAAGGATACCGTTGGGATTGAGGAGAAATAGGTTGGCTGTGCCGTTGGCGCGGATTAAGCCGTTGATGGTGGAGGGGTTTGCGCCAGTGACACGGCTAAAAATGTTGCTGATATTGGGGGTATTGTTGAAGAGAACTTGGGTATTGGTGGGGAGGGAGAATTGGTCGAAGCTGTGGAAAAGGTTGCTACCTTGGGGAGTTCCGCCGTTGATGAGCCAAAGGTTATTTTGGGGGGTGGTGACGGTGGTATTTTGGGGTAAGGTGCGATCGGGTACAATCTGGGCATGAGCTAGGGTTGGCCAGATGCTTAGGAGTAGGGGGAGGGTGAGTAGGGTTTTGCAGGGTTGGGTCATGGGGGATGTGTTGGGCGATCGCCAGTACGCCAGTAAGATTGTATCGGAAAATGTAAATTATCTTTAGTTCTGTTATTATCTATTGCTGTGACCAGACAACCCCACGATCAATTTGCCAAGCAATACCTCAAAGAACTGCTCGAACCCCTGGGAACGGTGGAAATTAGCCGGGAAATCCCAGGGGAAACCCTGCAAATCGATCTGATTTTCGAGCCATCCCCCGAACCCCCAAGCAACGCGCCTACCTTGGGTTTACTCTCTCAATTAGCAGCTACCCCTTGCCTGTTAGAACCTTATCGTAATTGTCCGAGTCACTCAGAGATTCGCAGTTGTATTCTCAAACTTTTTCATGTTCATGCAGAGCTACAGCGTCAAGCCAAACGGGAAAAACCGACTCTTGAAGAACAACAATTGCCTCAATTATGGATTTTAACGCCAACAGCATCTAAGAAGCTATTGGAAGAATTAGGTGCTAAGGAGAATACTGAGTATGGGTATACAGGAGTGTATCGACTCGCACAAATTAACCAAACGGGAATCATTGCCATTAACCAATTGCCAGAAATCCCAGAAACCTTATGGTTAAGGATGTTGGGGAAAGGAGGGACTCAGAAAAGAGCGATTGAAGAAGTGCTGGAGTTACCCAGAGAAGATCCTCAACGGCGAAATATATTAGAGCTAGTGGGGATATGGCGGATTAATGTAGCCACTAAAATAGA
>NZ_JAQOSP010000063.1 GCF_030068475.1 Roseofilum acuticapitatum BLCC-M154
GAAGACCCAGAATTTGAAACCTTCTACACCAAGAACATCTTGTTGAATGAAGGCATTCGCGCTTGGATGTCTCCGGCTGACCAACCCCATGAGTTCTTTACCTTCCCTGAAGAGGTTCTTCCTCGCGGTAATGCTCTGTAAAATAAACCTGTGGTCATTATCCCCAAATCAGGGATAATGACTCACATCCCTTGATTGATTCACCATTTTTCTGACCTAGATCGTAGAGAGTAGAACAAGAGGTTCGACTAGCGTGCAAACCACCTTTAATACTTCAATGGTAATGGGCGGTCGTGACCAAGAATCCACCGGTTTTGCTTGGTGGGCTGGTAACGCCCGTTTAATTAACCTATCCGGTAAACTGCTGGGCGCTCATGTTGCCCACGCCGGTCTAATTGTCTTCTGGACTGGCGCAATGACCCTGTTTGAAGTGGCTCACTTCATTCCTGAAAAGCCCTTGTATGAACAAGGCGCTATCCTGCTTCCTCACCTGGCTACCCTCGGTTGGGGCGTTGGCCCTGGTGGCGAAATTGTAGACACCTTCCCCTACTTTGTAGTAGGTGTTCTGCACCTCATCTCCTCTGCCGTCCTCGGCTTAGGTGGAATTTATCATGCGGTTCGCGGCCCGGAAACTCTAGAAGAATACTCTTCTTTCTTCGGCTATGACTGGAGAGATAAAAACCAAATGACCAACATCATTGGCTACCACCTGATCCTATTAGGTGTAGGAGCCTTATTGTTGGTCTTCAAAGCCATGTTCTTCGGTGGTGTTTATGATAGCTGGGCCCCTGGTGGTGGTGCGGTGCGGATCATTAGTAACCCCACACTCAACCCGGCTGTGATCTTCGGCTATCTGGTCAATGCTCCCTTTGGCGGTGAAGGCTGGATCATCGGGGTGAATAACATGGAAGATATCATCGGCGGCCATATCTGGATTGGCTTGATTTGTATCTCCGGTGGTATTTGGCATATTCTCACCAAACCCTTTGGCTGGGCCCGTCGTGCCTTCATCTGGTCTGGGGAAGCTTATCTGTCTTACAGCTTAGGCGCTCTAGCTCTGATGGGCTTTGTGGCTTCTGCCTATGTTTGGTTTAACAATACTGCCTATCCCAGTGAATTCTACGGCCCCACCAATGCTGAAGCTTCTCAAGCTCAGTCCTTCGTCTTCTTAGCTCGTGACCAAAAGTTAGGAGCTAACATCGGTTCTGCCCAAGGCCCCACCGGTCTGGGTAAATACCTGATGCGCTCTCCTACCGGTGAAATCATCTTCGGTGGTGAAACCATGCGCTTCTGGGATTTCCAAGGCCCCTGGTTAGAGCCTCTGCGTGGCCCCAATGGTTTGGATCTCAACAAACTGAAAAATGATATCCAACCTTGGCAACTGCGTCGTGCGGCTGAGTACATGACTCATGCTCCTAACGGTTCCATCAACTCTGTAGGTGGAATTATTACTGAGCCGAATGGGTTTAACTATGTTAACCCCCGTGCTTGGTTAGCTGGGTCTCACTTCATTTTTGGTTTCTTCCTGTTTGTTGGTCACCTGTGGCACGCGGGTCGCGCTCGTGCGGCTGCGGCTGGCTTTGAAAAAGGAATTGACCGCGAAAATGAACCCGTTCTGTCTATGGGCGACCTGGATTAATTAACCCTGGATATTAGAGCTAAAATTAGCTTTTCCAAAAGAAAGAGAGAGGAATTAACCCCTCTCTCTTTCTTTTGTTCAGGATTCAGCCGCAAACTGCGGTGGACAGTAGGAAAAGATCCCCCCTTGCCCCCCTTATAGACTGATATCAAGTTCGCTTATTCATGTCCGCGAAGCGGAAATACCCTAATTAAAAATCCAGGGAGCAAGATACTCCCACTCCAGTCATATCAAAGAATTCGAGGAGTGCGGGCATCTTGCCCGCTTCTTAAGAAATTTTCATGTCCGCTTGCGGAAACCGGACTTGATATGACATTAAACACAAAACCGCCCCAGGGTTGTTTCTCCCCCAGGGCAGTTTGTGTGGATTTCAGATTGTTGAGATAGAGTGAATCCAAAATCCAAACCTGTGATTAGTTCGCTTTAGCGACTTCCAACACTTCATCCATAATGGTTCCGGACTGCTCCATCTTGCTGATATCCAAGATGGTCTTGAGAACAGAATCCGGGTTCAAACTCATGGAATCAATGCCAAGTTCAACTAAGAAGCGAGCGAACTCTGGATAGTCACTAGGCGCTTGACCGCAAATACCAATCTTGCGATTGTGTTTCTTGGCTGCTTTAATGGCGATTTGTACCATCCGGCGAACGGCTTCGTTGCGTTCATCGAAGATATGGGCAACCAAGGCGGAGTCACGGTCTAATCCCAAGGTCAACTGGGTTAAATCGTTAGAACCGATGGAGAAGCCATCAAAGACTTGGGCAAATTCGTCTGCGTAGATGACATTACTGGGCAATTCGCACATCACGTAAACTTGCAAACCATTTTCACCGCGTTTCAAGCCATTGCTTTCCATTTCCGCCAATACTTTGCGACCTTCATCAGGAGTACGGCAGAAGGGAATCATGGGAATGACGTTGGTTAACCCCATTTCATCCCGAACCCGTTTGAGGGCTTTACATTCTAGGGCATAGGCTTCCCGATAGTTGGGGTCGTAGTAGCGGGATGCACCACGCCAACCAATCATCGGGTTTTCTTCCTTGGGTTCAAACTGACGACCGCCTAAGAGGTTGGCATATTCGTTACTCTTGAAGTCGGACATCCGTACAATCACTGGATTGGGATAGAAGGAAGCGGCAATCATGCCAATACCATGGGCCAGTTTGTCTACGAAGAAGTCGGGCTTGTTGTCGTAGAGGGCGGTGAGTTTGGCGATTTCCCGTTTGGCTAACTCGTCTTCGAGTTCGTTGTAGCGCAGCAAAGCTAAGGGGTGAGCTTTAATGTGGTTGGCGATGATGAACTCTAAGCGGGCTAATCCAACGCCGTCACAGGGGATGGAGGATAAACCGAAGGCTTCTTCGGGGTTACCCACGTTCATCAAGATTTGGGTGCGAGTCTTGGGTAGGTTGTCGAGTTGGGTTTCGATGACTTCAAAGGGGACAAGACCTTGATAAACCCGTCCTTCTTCACCTTCGGCACAGGATACGGTGACATCTTCACCGGTGGTGAGCAGTTGGGTGGCATCTCCACAACCGACGATCGCCGGAATACCCATTTCCCGTGCAATAATAGCTGCGTGACAAGTCCGACCGCCTTGGTTGGTGACGATGGCGCTGGCTCTCTTCATGATGGGTTCCCAGTCGGGGTCAGTCTTGTTGGTGACTAAGACTTCACCGGCTTGGAATTCGTCGATGCGGTGAACATCCATGATCACCCGTGCTTTTCCTTGACCGATCATTTCACCAACGGCACGACCGCGAACCAGGATGTCTGATGTGCCTTTGAGTTTGAAGTTTTTGAGGATACTACCGGATTTTTGGGATTGAACGGTTTCTGGGCGGGCTTGAACGATGAACAGGTCACCGGTGATGCCGTCTTTTGCCCATTCAATGTCCATGGGGGTGTAAGTGCCCCGCACTTCGGAGTAGTGGTCTTCAATAATACAAGCCCATTTGGCTAACTGAAGAATTTCATCGTGGTTCAGGCAATATTTGCCCCGTTCAGATTCGGGAACGGAAACGTTTTTGGTGAGTTTGGAGCCGCCGAGGTCATAGACCATTTTCAGTTCTTTTGTACCTAGGCGTTTTTCCAGGATTGGACGGTAGCCATCTTTGAGGGTGGGTTTGAAGACGAAGTATTCGTCGGGGTTGACGGCTCCTTGAACGACGTTTTCTCCTAAACCATAGGCTGCGGTAACGAGGGCTGCGTTTTTGAAGCCGGTTTCGGTGTCGATGGAGAACATAACGCCAGAGGAAGCGAGGTCAGAGCGTACCATTTTTTGTACGCCGACGGATAGGGCTACATCAAAGTGGTCAAAGCCTTTGACTGTCCGATAGGAGATGGCGCGATCGGTGAAGATGGAGGCGAAGCATTTATGGCAAGCCTTAAGAACGGCATCTACACCATAGACGTTGAGGTAGGTTTCTTGTTGTCCGGCAAAGCTGGCATCGGGCAGGTCTTCTGCGGTAGCACTGGAGCGCACGGCTACGTCTGTGTCATTGAGTTCTCCACTATCGCCTTTGCCGTACCACTGGCACATTCTTTCGTAGGCTTTGGCGATCGCCTGTTCTAGGTCTTCTGGGAAGGGAGTATCGAGAATTAGCGATCGCGCTTTTTTACCCCGTTGCCGTAAGTTACTCAGGTCTTCTACATCCAGATCCGAGAATAATTCCCGTAGTTTGCTCTCTAAGCCTGCGGATTTGATGAAGTAGCGATAAGCATGGGCAGTCGTTGCGAAACCATTGGGTACGACTACTCCTTTGGGAGCTAATTGCTGGATCATTTCTCCTAGGGAGGCGTTTTTACCCCCAACTAGGGGAATATCAGCGATCCCAACTTGTTCAAACCAAAGAACGAAAGCTTCATTTTTTTCAGCTTCACTGGTTATATTTCCTACGGCTAAGGTCTGAGTCATGGTTCAATACCCTCCATGGGTTTTCAATTCAATTTAGCCAGGCAGTACAGTCATACTTTTTAATGGAGTTTTGTTTCTGTATCCTGCCTTAGAGGTTAAGAGAGATTAAGTTCTCTCTCAATTTGTATCAACTTCTGTATTTTCAGACTATCAACTAACAGTTATAAATCGTTTCAAACCTTGGGATACCAAGGCTTTGAAGTTCACTGCTGGGCAATTGCCCGTGATAGTGGCTTTGGATTCACTCTTCTTACAGGCTATTACTTTCTATTAAAATTACAAGATAGGTACGCCCTGAATCCTTACTTACCTAAAGGAAACAAATAGGATGTGGTCAGGGATACAAACATCTTTAAATAAACATTAAGGTGAGTGGTATTGGCTTATGAACTATAAACCTAACTTAGTCGAAACAGATGTCTCTATCCCAGAGTCCACTTGTTTTGTACCCAGTTGTCCAATTCAATTTGTGCTGGACTTAATTGGCTCAAAATGGTCAGTTCTGATTTTGCGGGAACTGTTCCAAGGCGATCGCCGCACCCATGCTCTTCTGGATGCCTTACCGGGTATTAGCTCCAAAACCCTCACCCTGCGTTTACGAGAACTGGAACACCATGGGTTGATCGAGCGCACTGTATACCCCGAAATCCCGCCCCATGTGGAATATTCCATTACTGACAAAGGTCGAGAACTGCGTCCCGTGTTAACAGAACTTAAACAACTTGGAGAGCGATGGTTAAACCAGTCTTGTTCTTGTCAAGCCATCACTAAGCCTTAAACTCTACTCATTTCTCACCAACAACAAGTAGGGATGAAAAATTTTTCACCCCTACCCCTATGACTCTATTTCAGTTATTCCCTAAAACCGAGAGGGACGATACAACACTGAAATATCCTGCAACCGTCGTGCCTCCTCCATAAAATGGGGATTCTTCAACACCCGATTATGTTGATTCCATTGGGGATCTTTAACCTTAAATGTGGATAAACAATCCTTGAGAATATCATCTTGATCGCCCCAATTAATCCATTCTTGACTTAAACATTGCAGTCCCGCTTTATGGGCATATTCATCAAACAATCGAGCGGTCATACTTTCGGCTCGCATATGGGGATTGGGAAAAGGAAGATTTCCCGAACTATCCTTAAAGTGACCGATATTAGAATGATGAAAAAACCCGGCTCCATTGGGCTTGAGCTTGCGCCCTAGTTGCATTAAGTAGGCTTCAATCACATCCGATTCGGCATGAACCAAAGAATCGAAGCTGAAGACAAAATCAATGGATTGGTCTGGAATCATATCTAAGGACTTGCCATCATTCACATAATATTTAATATGGGAATAGTTAGCAAACCGTTTTTGACAAATTTCAATACAAGGTTCAGCTAAATCAACAATCGTTAATTCTTGGCAATAATCCTTAAAATAGGTGGTAAATCGACCATAACCCGGAGCAATTTCTAAAATGCTACCTGTGGGAATAAAGGCTTGAATTCGGGGATAGAGGGTTCCCCACCACAAAAACTCTGTGCCGCCCCAAGCATGAGACCATTCATCGCCTTGGTCAGACCAGCTATAATTTGACCAAAATTCTAAGTTATATTCAACAGTGGGCATAGTTTGGGAATGAGTAAGGGTTTATCGGATTCTTCTAGTTTAAAGGTTTAAGCGGATTTGATATCACTTTCTAGGCAACCATTTTTTAAGTCAGGAGTTGATTGAGCTGGGTAATGGCATCGATGAGAATGGAGGCGGCGCGATCGCTCTCGGTTTCTGTGGTAAATTTACCGAGGCTAATTCGCATAGCTCCGTCCATTTCCGACTCTGGTAGTTGCATGGCTCGCAGGACGTGGGAGGGGGCTGGGGTTCCGGAGGCACAGGCGGCTCCGGTGGAGATGGCGAGTTGGTGACGGATGCGGGCGATGATGGCGCTGTTGGGGATATTCGGGACGGAAATATGGAGATTTCCGGCTAAACGGTGGTTGAGGTCGCCGTTGATGCGGAGGTTGGGGATGTGTTGGGTGAGCATGGCTTGCAGGCGATCGCGGTTTTGGGCGATTTGGGTTTCATCTTCTTCCATTTCCTGCTCCCGTAAGGCACAGGCTTCTCCTAAGCCAACGATACCGGGAGTATTCAGGGTTCCGGGACGTAGTTCTCGCTCTTGCGATCCCCCATGGAGCAGGGAATAGAGGGAATAACGGGGACGGATGACTAATGCACCAATGCCTTTGGGAGCGTAGAGTTTATGACCAGAAATGGCCAGATAGGTGATTCCCCAGTCGGAAAAGTGGATGGGAATTTTACCCACGGCTTGAGAGCCATCACAGAACCAGGGGATGGAGTATTGTTTGACAATTTCACCAATGGTTTCTAGGGGGTAAATGTTGCCGACTTCGTTATTGGCTGCCATCAGGCACAGGAGAGCAGCCCCCTCGGAACAGAGGTCTTCGAGATGGTCTAGGTCAATTCGCGCTTGGCGATCGACTTTGAGCCATTGGATTTCAGCGAGTCCTTGGTTTTCTATGGCTCGACAAGTGTCTAAAACGGCTTTGTGTTCGACGGGGGAAACAATCAGAGGATGGGGACAACCGGCAGATGGGCGGAAGTGCCCTTGAATGGCTAGATTGATGCTTTCGGTGGCTCCAGAGGTGAAGATGATGTCTTTGGGGGCAGCATGGACGAGGTGAGCGATTTGCTTACGCGCTCTTTTCACGGCTTTTGCAGCTTGGTCACCATAGCTATGATCGATGCTGCTAGGGTTGCCGAAGCTGGTGGTCATGGTTTGGAGGATGCGATCGGCGATCCGGCGATCGACCGGGGTCGTCGCCTGATAATCAAGGTAAATTGCTCGATCATTTTGCTTCATTAGCTATTACTTGAATAAAACTCAGTATTCCAAGCTACATAAAATTCATTGGTTTACACTAATCAATATTTTCACCTTCATCAGAAGTAAGATTAGGATTCCCAGACCATGATATAGGGGGTAATAAAGGAGCTGTTGGGTCTTCAACTCTATCACGATATTTTTGCTTTAAGTCTCGAATCTTTTGTTTTATTCTTAATCCCAGAGAATGACTTATGATTGATGCTAATAATTGTCTTTCAGATTTAGTACCCATGATTCTTTCTGTTGATGGATTCCAAATCACCCGAACCCAAGGAGATTCATTAATATCCATTGTTATGTTACCCATAATAGCTTGGATCGTATCCTCAAGAGATTTTCCTTGAATTAAAGCGAGTTTAATTACTTCAGCTATAATGAATTGACCTATTGGGCGAGCAAAAACATTTCCTCCTGGTATTGGTTTACCGCTATCATCTAGTACCAAATAACCATTAATATCTGTACATTTTCGTATATCTCCGGGTTGCTTTCTTCCTGTTAAAATTAGTTCAAAACCAGGGCAACGTTCTAATAACATCATCCAAATTTTTTCTAAAAATATGTAATAAGAGTCCAGATCGTCATTAGACGGTCTGAACTGTTTGAAGTTTTTATCAATTTCTAAGCCACCATCATAAGCACTAAGCAAAATTTCATTGGCTTCATAAAAAGCAGCTAAAGTTGTGATATAAGGTTCATGAGACTTACTACGAGATATTTGTTTGGAACCCAGATTAGGCAAAACCAATCCCTGTAGAATGTTATTTTCTTTAACTAATCTACGACTAACAATTGCGATGCTATCATCTTCATCAATGGCAATATTCATACCTGATGTGGTTGGTTTAGCTCGACGATTGAGTGTAGAAAATAGTCTTCTGGTACGCTCTAAACCTTCTTTGGTTTGTTCATGTTTAAGAATAATGACAGTAATTTCTTCTGAAGCCAGATCTGGATCTTTTGTAATGGCTTCTTGGATAGACTTAAGTCTATGTTGACCATCTAAAGCGTAGTAGATTTGACTTCCATCAAACCGAAGTAAACCAAAACCATAGCTTTGTCGCTCTTTATCATCTATTAGTTCATGTTCCTGAACACGCACAGGTGAGAATTCAGGATCTCCTCCATAAACAGCTACAACTAATGCACCATAAAAACGTTGACGTTCATGTAAGAGATAAGGAACCATCTCTTTTTGAACGCGATCTTGTATTGCTCTTTGAATAAGTTCATCTAAACTTTGATTAGCATGAATTTCTTCCGCTAGTCGGCATTCACGAGCAATTTTACCAAGCTTCATCACTGTTACATAGTATTGCCAATCACCCATATGGGCTTTTAAGGCTGGAATATAGTCTGGCATGGGATGTCTCCTGTTAAATAATTGATTCATACATTTTAAAGAATATCACATATAGGCTCAGTGCTTTTCCTTGGATTATTGTTATACACCCATCCCTGGCTAAATCCTTGTAAACTCGCTAAACCGATCAAAGGGTTGATCGTGCGTTCATAAGCATGGCTTAAAATCTCTAAGTTTAATAAATCCTCGCCCTGACTGACTTTGAGTTCAGCAATAAAAGACTCGGTATACTTGAGCCATTGTTTTCTAGGATAGTTCTGGTGAGAGACCGTTAACCCTAAATGTTGTAATGCAACAAATTTATCAAAATATTCTGGCGCAGGCAAGTGATTAGACTTAGCTGAGTTAACCGAGGGGAGGGTTGGAATCAGATTCCAAAGGCGATCGTGAGCAACAAATGACCAAGGCAAATAATGATCTAAAGAAATTTGATTGGGATCTAATCGAGTCTGAGAGTAAATACAGTTTACCTCTTGATTGGTTAAAACCGTTTTCCAGTAATTCTTTTGTTGCGTCAGTGAATCCCGTTGCTGAGGCATAAACAGCTTATTCACCACATTGGGAATATTCGGATTACGTGCCTGCATATACTTCAACCATTCCCACGAGATCCAGCCTCGAACGATGGCGTAATTATCCTGAAAATATTTGACCCAATCCGGATGTAAAACAATGGCATTACAATCTTTTAGTTCTTCAGCATCAAAGCAATATAAAGGATTTTTTAGATTAAACTCTGCTTTCGCTAACTGAATGATTCGGCCATTGACTTCATAATCTTTTACTCCTCTCATCTCTTCCCCGAAAAAAGGCCGGATTAACCGATAGGGAACATAACGACTAATGAAAACAACAATATCATCTATATTTTGCGCTGAAATGGTTTGACGTAATAACTGTTTATCCGTATCGGTAAATCGTAAAATTGGATCGGCAATCTCCAATTCAAGAGCATCTAACTTATTGGCGATCTGATCTTGTGTCCCAAACGAAAGCTTAAAATATTGATGAGCATACCAGGCATTCGCCAACATCTCAATCACAAGATCTCGAAAGCTAACTGATTCTGTCGGATCAAAATCCCGTCTTTTGAGGATATCCAGGATCGACAAAAACCATAAATACTTATAAGAATTGGTAGTTGAGTTGAATAACCCCGATAGTGCGGCGATATTGAGTTGACTAGAATCCGGTAAGTGATACATAAAGTGAATTAATTCTAACTGAGAGTGACTGAAATCAGGACTAAAAAGTTTTTCATTTTTATTTGATCCAATTTGGAGATCACCCCATTTTTCAGAATTATGGCTTGATCTTGGGTTCTAGATTTTTCAAAACCCTCAGCACTTCATACAACTCATTCCGTAAAGGCAACAGGGAAAAACTGGGAGAAATATCATATTGTCGCATTCCTTGACCACTGAGCTTGAGGAAAAAGAATTCTCGACCATTGGTTACCATTGCAAATACCGGTTTCCCTGGATCGGGATTTGCCATCATATAGGCAAGAGTTTGAGGAATTGCTGTATCCAGATTCAGTTGGCTACTTTTCGATTCTAATACTGCGATCCAGATTCCTTGGGAGATCACTAAAAAGTCAATTCTACCGCGTAAGACTTCCTCAGAACTTTCACTCACAGCCACAGATGTATTGACTTCAACAGGAACTTCTGCTTGCATTTGAAACGGCGGATCGTAAAATCCTGCCAATTCTAACAAGGGAGATAAAACGACTAAATTCACTAATCCTTCAGCCAGATTTCCCTGAGCGCCATGATAACGATATCTAGCTTTAATGCGATCGAGTTCTGCTTTTTCTGTCTCGGTTAACTGGGGTAAGTCAACCTGCCATTCTGTAAAAAAATCAGGATCTACAGTCTGCACTAAATTAAAGTGCTGCTCCGCTTCTCGAATTGTGGTGATTTTTTGAGTAATGGCGGTTACAGACATGGTTTTAATGAACAATTAACAATTAACAATTAACAATTAACAATTTTAGGTGTCGAGTGGGTCTTCACCATCTGTAACAGTTTCACCGAACACCTGTTCGCTCAGTTTAGCAATAAAGGCTCTCTGGAGTTTGGGATTATCCTTCAATTCTTCTAACTCTAGAGTCTTTTGCACTAAAGCTTGTAATTGCTGATTGGGTTCGCGATCGAGCCAAACCACCTGATGAACTTCTCGACCATCGGACTCAGTGACGGTGATGCGCTTGGCTGTAAACTCTGAACTCTTTGCGTCCACATCTTTTTGCAGGCTCTCCAGATTCTTGAACCGGCGCACTAAATCGCTTAAGGTCATCTCAAACTGGGTTACATCTCCATCCGTGAGCGATCGCGGCGGTTTGTCAGCTATAATCATGACCACGCTCTCCAACCACTGCTGATCCGACTTCTGCTCATCCACCGCCGCGAGAAGAAACCGCTTCAAAGACGACTCGACACAGCGCCCGATTAAAACACGGGCACGAGTGGCTAAATCATCCCGCACCTTATCCTCATCCCGGACACCAAAACCCTCATGGAGCCGTTGCCGAAACTCACTCAATAGGCGATCATACGCGGTTTGAATTTCGTGCAAAGCTTGCACCAACTTCTGGCGATAAACCTTCGCTGTGGCCAGATCTTGATCCAGTTCATCCGTAAAGGTAATTGGGGATAAACCGCAGGCTTTCGGCAAAGAATTAAACAATAAATCGTCAGGTTCCTGGGCCTCTTGCAACGCCTGTAAAACCTGCCGCGCTCCTGCACTTAAACGCCCCGTCGATCGCGTATATTTCGGTAACTGAGCCACAAAACTCAACAAGGGTTTAGCCACCGCCAACAGGGACGCATTACGCAAAGATTGATTCGCCTGGAGTTGGGGAGAACTAAAAATCGATTGTAACTCTTTGAAGACCTGCGATCGCAACCCGACAATCTGAAAATACTTCACCCCAAAGCGGCCAGGATTTTTCAGCAACAATTCAAAATGCTCCACACCCAACATCGGGATAAACGTCCCATCCCGATAAATGCCCACATCATCACTGTGATACAACAAAACCGCCGCCAACAACACCGGAATCACCCCTTGCTTAATCCCAAAGGGAGGATGTTGTAATTCTTGCCCCAGTAAATCCAGAGATTTTTGAGACTCGTGAGCCGAAAAACAAAACTCTTCAATGGCTCTCCAGAGGGTATACACTCCCGACTCCTGATCCGGGGGATGAAAATCCCATACTCCGTCCTCTTGCCGATGAATCCCTGTAGTTTCCAACACCGAATAATAAATCGCCACTTCCGGCCCATATCCCGTGAACCCTAACCGCTCTTGGGAGGACTTTTCAATCATGGCCGAAATTAACACTCTCCGCGCTTTCACCCCTTGACCGGTTAATTGCCGACGATTAATTAACTCATTGTCGAGCTTTAGTCCTCGATGGTAGATGCGATCGCACAAATCAGATAATTTAGACTGAAACTGTCGGTCTCGGCCAATGCTCACCCATTCTCCAGCAACCCAGCACTCTTGATTCCCCAACCAAGCAAGAGACTTAGCAAAACTTTCATCTAACAACCGTTTCGCCTCAATGTGGCGGTGTTTGACTTCCCGTCGCGCCACCCCATCATTTTGCAATTCCGGAGCCTGTTTAACCCTCTCCAGCGCCCTAAATTCTCGCCCCCGCATCCCCAGCTCGTCTAACTGATGCACCTTCACCACCACTAAGGGTTTATTCTGGGCAACTTTATCCGGGATAACCGGGGGAAATTGGGGCGCTAACCAATAGAGAATCAAGCCATCATAACTGTCTAGGGTGCAACTCAACTCCTGTAAATTGGTGGACTGATCGCCATACTGCCGCTCAAAATAACGCAGAGTTCCCGTCTGGGTATAATGCCGCCCCGCCACCAGAGGTTTTAAGGGGTAAACCTGACTGAGCAGCTCCAGCAAAGAAGAGCGGTCTTGTTCTATTTCATCATCGATCGCCACTTCCACATTAAAATCAGAACCCTCCCAAATCCGCAATTCCTCCACCTGTCTGCGGTAGGTAATCAACCCTTGCTTCTGTAACTTGGCGATCGCCGTTTGCCACTGCTCTCGATCCTCCCTGGGGCGATCGCATAAAGCCAGAGCCACGAGATCTCGACTCGCCCGCAAGCCTCCCGTCGAAGTGACCAAATTAAAAATACCAATGGTTTTCAGCAGTTTTAGCGTGTCTGGAGAGCGGTCTTGTGCATCCTGAATTAAACCTTGAATTTCCACCCAACGCTGTAAATTAAACCGCGAGGTTAACCCAGTCACATTTTCCACAAAATAATCATAGAGTTGATACAGTTTCAGCGTCGGCAAGCGATCGCTTGACCGGTCAAATTCTGTAGTCTCTAAAAACCTCTGAAACCCATAGGGTTCATCACTGGTTAAAAACGTAAATAAAGAGCGGTCATTCTGAGCATAGCGGGTACAGAGCAAGGGCAACACCAGAGCGGTTAAGGGATGCAAAGGATAGGTTTTTTCGATTAATCCCGCTTTAATGTCCTCTTCAGACAACACCCCAGCCAAAACTGAACACCATTCCTCTGCCCACTGATGGACACCGCAGGATATTGGCTCGGCCTCACGAGTATCAATTGCCTGACCGATCAACCGCGTTATTTGACTAGGGGAGTCGGTAAAGGGAATATCTTCAAAGCGCCCTTGAATTTTAATCCATTCATTCTGCTCACTGCTGCTCAGGCGATCGCCATAACCGGCAAAGGATTGATGGAGCAACCCTAACAAATAGACCTGTTGCTCAGGATCAGACCGAAGCTCGGCAATTTGTTGCAGCAAATATAAGTCGCTCACCCCCTTGTTCGTGCTGGCAAACTCTAGATTTTTGCCCAGTTCATCCAGAACCAACAAAATCGGGGTATTCGCTTCACGAGCCACTGTTTGCAGCGCTTGCACAATTTGGCGATCGCTTATTTCACACTTGCCCTCATCGGCTGCAAATTGCCAATCATTCAACTGCATCAAAATCTCCGGTTTTCGCCCCTTCCCTTGCCAAAACCGTTCCGCTCCCGAAGCCAAACCACGGGCGATCGTCCAACTCATGGGTTCACTGCGTCCTGTGGCAACTGCAATCACAAAACCGCGATCGGGCAATTGGGCGATCGCCTCCATCACTGGGGAATTCTCGGCAAATGCCTTTTGTGCAATGGCGATCGCTTCTGCTTGAATTGCACTCTGTTTCGGGTGACATAACCCAGCCACATAGTGAGCAAAGGCCGATTTTCCCGACCCATAAACCCCCGTTAACGTCCAAGATTGATGAGAGCCTTCCGCCGTTAGAGCCAAGACAATTCGCTCCAAAGTAGACGCAGAGCGCTCCGTAAAAATATAGCCTTGAATTGCCTCTGCTTTTTCAATATCTCGCTCCAAACTTACCGAGCGATAATAACGCCGATAGACCTGAAAATAATCGGATAAAACAGTCTGACTCATGGGTTCTCCCTTACCGAGCATCATAATAAGTTTGAAGGATGCTAAAAGCTAGGCTTTGTGGTTCATCATCAAACGCCAATTGTAACTTACCTGCCACATCCGTAATCTGAATCTTCTTCAACTGACGACCCACCTGTTCAATCGCCCTACAAATCACGCTCTCAGTCAGCTTAAAAACCAAACCCGGACTACCCAGATCATAGAGCAGATTAGCCAGTGCAATAGTACGCGCCGAAGACTCTTTTTGCGCCGCATAATCAAGACAAGCATAAACAATGATCGCCTCTGGTAAACTGGGTTTATAGCCAATCCGAAACGTATAATATTTAGACTCTCCCACCCGATGAATCAAGCCTAATTCCGCAAACGGACAATCGAGGGAGTCTTCCCCCTGCCAAGATCGAGAAGGCTGTTCTACATACATTCTTAACAAACAACTCACATCTTTACGCAGGGAAGAGTCCGCAATTTTAGAACTCTGGCGATCGCGATAGTCAACTAAATAATTAAACAAATTGTCTGGGCTAAACTCAACCATACGAAATCCATTAAAAATCGCTTCCCAAGCCGTTGCTAAACAAGGATATTTCAAGAAATGCCAATGCAAAAGCCACAAGGAAGCCGGATCTTCCAGATAGGTATCCCAACCCGATTCTCCCAAAAGGTATTGACCAAACTCTGTCGGTTGATCGTTTTCTAAAATCTTAAATGCACCACACCAATACCGAATTGATCGTACCATATTTTTCCCCACGCCCAACCGAATAGTGGCATCGTCTGCCAGAAAAACCTTGTCATCTTTTTGGGCACAATCAAACCCTTTTTTGAGCCAACCAAAGCGAGGATGAAACGTTTCATGACGCGCAAAAATCATGGGGGAATTCGGAGGATTAGTCGAGCCAATTTTGGGAATTTTTTCTATAGTTGATTGATTCAAGACAGTTACGGTTGGTTTTTAGACAACTTTTCTATTGTACTATGATTTTATCATCAAGGCTTAGGGAATCACTTAATAAGGGGTATCGTTAAAACATCTAGAGACATGGTTTTAATTCACAATTCACAATTAACAATTTTAGATAGCTGCCCCTCATCCCCCAGCCCCTTCTCCCGCAGGAGAAGGGGAGCAGAAGTCCCTCTCCCGTGGGAGAGGGATTAGGGAGAGGGCATTTCTTGTTATACAACTCATTTAGACTAGCTATAAAGCTATGAATGCCAAAATTTTTCCGTTAGCAAAACCTCTAAATCTTCTGGGAACGGACAAACTTCAGGAAAATCGATCTTCGGGTAAATATCTTCAACATCCGATCGCGCATCTTCCCAGATTTCTGAGAAAATCTCGGTAAAATAAGTTTTGAGACTCGGTGAGCTACGCAACAAACGCCGGATCTGTTTACGCTGCTCTTTAATGGTTAGCTCCCATCCGCGATTGTCATAAGTGCTATCAACATAACATCGCTTAAGTAGATGTTCGAGCAAAACTTCTAAGCGATTTTCTAGTTGCTGCCGTTCACTGCGTCCCCAGGCTAAAAGTTCCTCTTGAATATTGTCCCAATCTATTGCCTCTAAATCGCGGTTACCAAGATAACGAGATTGTTCTTTAGTCCAGAGAACAAAATCTTGTTCATATAAAGATGTTGTCATCGAATTTTTCAATTTATCATTCATATTTTATCTAGGGTAACAGAACGAATTTAACGAAGCTTATTGAAACTCTCTACTTTAGTTAACCTCCGCCATTTTTTGGGCGATTTCAGGATTATACAAGCGTAGATAATTCCAGTAATTTCCAAAAACGGATTTGACATAGCCATAGGTTTCCGGAAAGGGAATTTTTTCGACAAAATCATCGGGATCTCGGAACCCGAACCGGTTCAACCAATCGGCCACATTTCCCGGCCCGGCATTGTAACTGGCTACAGCTAATAAAGAGTTATTGTTATACTCGCTGTGGGTATAGTTTAAGTACCAAGTTCCGAGTTTAATATTATCATTGGGATTATCTAACTCATAACTTGCTAAGTTGATTTGTCCCGCGATCCATTCGGCAGTTTCGGGCATGACTTGCATTAAGCCCGTCGCGCCGACAACGGATTTAATTTGGGGCATAAACCGGGATTCTTGGCGCATTAGAGCAGTGACTAACAGGGGATTGAGTTGTCGATCTTTTGACCAACTTTGAATGGGTTCTAGATAAGGAAAAGGATAGAGTGCTTGCCAATAGGCGAGTTGTTGACGAAGCATTTGATATTGTTTTTGCTCTTCGGGATCGTCTCGCCAGGCGAGGCTATCAAGCATGAAAATTCCGTCTATATAATCGCCGATTTGTAGGCGCATAATGCCATCGGTAAACTGTTGGGCTACGGTGGGTTCCATGGGGTTGGTAAATTCTACTTGCCAGAGTGCCCAAGCGTCTCGATCTTGTCCGAGTTGATGGAGTTCTTTGAGGGTTTCGGAACCGGCGGGTAAGAGGGGACGAGGGGCGCTGTATTCTACGTCGGCTTGGAGATAGCGAACGGTGGTAAAGTCGCCAACGTTCCAGCCGAGCATGAGGGCCGATCGCCAGGCATAGTAGGATTCAGGATAGCGCTGTAAGACATATTCATAGGCGGCTTTGGCATCCCGTTCTCTACCGAGTTTTTGCGCCCATTTGCCCACCCAGAAGGCGGCTTCGGGAGCGTACTCCGTATCAGGATTTTCGACAGTGATTTCTTGGGCAACTCTCCAAGCTTGCAGGAGGTTGCCGTTGTCGGCAGCATCTTCGGCTTGTTGCCATCGGAGTTTGGCGGCTTCTTCTGACTTGCTGTATTGGGTTAAAACGGACTGTCGCGCTTGTTTTGCCGACTCGGAACTTTTGAGCGCGTCTAATACTTTGCTTTGTTCGATCAGGGCTTCGGGGGCTTTGTGGGGAAACTGGGCAATGACGATATTGAGGTAATCCTGGGCGGGTTGGAGATCGACTAAGCGAGAGAGATGGATTAAGCCTTGGGCGGTTTCTCGATCATTGGGATAAGTATTATAGAGGAGTTTATAGGCGGCGATCGCCTCTTGGGTTTTGCCGCCGAGTTGCAACCCCCTACCGGCTCGATATCTGTTTTTCGCTGTGGGGGGCGCTTTGGCATAGGCTGCCCCGGCTTTACCATAGGTGATTTTTTCCCAATAGCCAAAGGCGATGATTTCCCAATCTTCTGGGGTGAGTTGGGCGCTGTGGGTTTGGGTTAGGCGATCGAGAATGTCGGTATAGTCGGGTTTGTAGTGGGCATATTGAGCCAGTAAGCGCAACAGGGGTAAGGAATTGGGATTGGTTTTGAGCTGATTTGCCGCAATTTCTACGCTGCGGGGATGGGCAGGAAATTTGGCGATCGCCTCTTGCCAGAGTTGAGGATTGGTTTTCCCTAACTCATAGAGCGCCTCAGCCGCTACGGGATGATTGGGATGGGTGGTTAAAAGCTGTTGCCAAGTGGCTGCTGCTTTCGTATTGTCGCCTAACTGAGCATAAGCTTGGGCGCGTTGAGCAATAATATGAGCCGCCAGTAGAGGGTAGCGGGTTTCTAAATTGGCTAAAGTGGCGATCGCCTCCTGGGGTTGATTTTGGGCTAATTGATCCATCGCCAACAGATAGCGAGCGCGAGGGTATTCTGGATCGTCAACCTGTTGACTCAACGCTTCCAAATAGGGTTGGCGCTCTGTGACTGAAAGTTGCACCAACTGGGAAATCTGGGATTGTTGCATGGGCTTAGAGGTGAGCTGGAGTCCTGATTTTTGGGGGTTATTTTCCGGAAACCAAGAGCGCAGTTCATCAGCAATCTGGCGATCCATATGGGTTTGATGAAGGATTAAGCCTCCGACAATTGCCCCTAAACTGACTCCGGCGATCGAGAATATAACAGCAAGACGGGATTTAGCGTTAGACATGATTGGGGTAGAAATAGCGATCGGGTTAGGAGACGAATAGAACCGGGGCATAGGTTTCAGGAAGCACACCTTTACCTACACAGCAGGTTATGATTTTGATCTTAATGGTAAATTCTCATCCTGGCGATCTCATTCTCTCTCCCTTGAAAATGCTATATTAATTCTTGAGGGCTACCCTGAGCAGTGACACATTCAATAGTGAAAGTTATGTCAATTAGGCAAGATAACTATGCCGAGAAAAATTAGAGAGTATAAGGCTGAGTTAATTGCATTAGGATTTGTGCAACGCCGTGGTAAGGGGAGCCATGAAAACTGGAAACATCCACAACTACAGCTATTAATTACGATTGCTTTTAGGGATGGTCAAGATACACCCTTATATTTAGAAAAATTGTTAAAGAAAGCGATTCAACAGTTAGAAGCGATAGAAAGGGAGGAAATAGAAGAATGAATTACCGGTATACTTTACTCATCCAATGGTCGGAAGAGGATAAACTTTATCTAGTAACTCTACCAGAGTTTGCTGAATTAGCCATGCAACCTTGTTCTTATGGACGGAGTTATGAAGAAGCGATCGCCAATGCACAAGAAGCGATCGCTGGTTATCTTGAGTATTGCCAAGAAGAGGGTTTAACGCCTCCAAGTCCCAGTTCAGTTGCTGCTTAAATCTGAGGCGATCGCTACCTTAAAGATGAATCCCCCAGTATTAGTCCAGGCTAGAGAAAGATGGAAGGAAACAAACCCTTGACCTATTGCCCATGACCAGCGCGAAGGGCACTATACTGATCAAAGGAAACGGTACACTTTATCTTAATAACGATGGAATTTCAACCTACAGATACGCCACGGTTAGATTGGACGGGGGATGCTCTTGCCCTGGGATTTTTTCAGGATGCAGTGGAACTGAGTGCAGATTTGGCACAACTGGATGAAAAGCTAGACGGCGCTCTGGCTGAGTTCATTGAAGATACGGAATTTAAGGGTAAAGACGGTAGCACAGTATTTACTCGGTTAGGGAAGAAATACCCGATCCGTAAGCTGATTTTGGTGGGCTTAGGAAAAGCGGAAAAACTGAATGCAGAGACTCTGCGTCAAGGGGGATCATCGGCGGCAAAGTTGGCGCAAAAGGAACGTTGCCAAACTTTGGGGATTAGTTTTCCGTTGTTGAATGACGATCGCTCCTTGACGGCTCAGGCGATCGCCGAAGGGATTGAGTTAGGCTTACATCAAGATACTCGCTTTAAGTCGGAACCCGAAGAGAAACCCCCAGAGTTACAAAGTGTGGCACTGTTAGGGTTAGGTGGTACGGAAGCAGCTCTAGAGAAAGCGAAGATCATCTGTTCTGGGGTGATTTTAGCGCGGGAATTAGTGGCCGCTCCCGCCAATGAAGTGACCCCGATTACGTTGGCAGAGACGGCAAAGGCGATCGCCTCGGACTATGGCTTAGAAGTCGAAGTTTTAGGGCAAAAAGAATGCGAAGAGCTGGGAATGGGGGCATTTTTGGGCGTAGCTAAAGCCTCCGATTTGCCTCCCCAGTTTATCCATCTCACCTACAAACCCCAAGGAACACCGCGCCGCAAGTTGGCGATTGTGGGTAAGGGGTTAACCTTTGACTCTGGTGGCTTGAATATTAAAGCGGGTGCAGGAAGTAGCATCGAGATGATGAAAACTGACATGGGGGGTGCAGGAGCCACATTAGGTGCGGCAAAGGCGATCGCCCAACTTAAACCTGATGTCGAAGTTCATTTTATCTCCGCCGCTACCGAAAATATGATTAGCGGCCATGCCATGCATCCGGGGGATATCCTCAAAGCCTCCAATGGTAAAACCATTGAGGTCAACAATACGGATGCTGAAGGCCGTCTCACCTTAGCCGATGCGCTCGTGTTTGCCGAAAAATTGGGTGTAGAGGCGATCGTCGATTTGGCAACCTTAACCGGCGCTTGTGTCGTCGCTTTGGGCAATAAAATCGCCGGGTTATGGACAGCCGATGACACCCTAGCCGCCGACTTTATGAGTGCCTCCGAACTGGCTGGAGAACAGTTTTGGCGGATGCCCCTAGAAGAGAGCTATTTTGACAGCATGAAATCTGTCGTTGCTGACATGAAAAACACCGGTGCAAGGGCTGGCGGTTCCATTTCTGCCGCCCTATTTCTGAAGCAATTTATCAAGGAAACCCCTTGGATGCATTTAGATATTGCTGCCCCCGTTTGGACAGATAAAGATGACCGTTATCATAGTGCCGGTGCAACCGGTTTCCCCGTTCGCTCTTTGGTGAATTGGGTGTTGAGTTAACGTGAAGTTTAGGGGTTGGTTTTTCCAATCCCTAATGTTGATGACTGATTGAAAAGCACTATAGTCCTAAAATTTCCATTGCTTTTTCTAACAAATCATCGGGATCGAACGGCTTGGTCATATATAAATTCGCCCCGACTTCTTCGCCTTTTTTCTTATCAAACTCTTGACCTTTTGCCGTTAACATGATAATATACATTCCCTTCAAATTTAGTTTCTTTTTCACGTGATAACACACATCAAACCCATTCATTTTGGGCATCATCACATCTAAAAAGACTAAATCTGGCTGTTGTTCCTGGATCAAACCCAGAGCAGTTTCTCCATCTCCAGCCGATAACAGCTCGACTCCTTTATCTTCTAGTTCCTCTAGGGTTTGCTCTAGGAGAATTCTGATATGAGTTTCATCATCGACAATTAAAACTTTTTTCGCCATCACTAATATAAAACCTCAAAGATTTCCACAGTTTGAGCTTTGCCTTTAACGTTCACTAATCCTACCTCCTTGAAATTAAAGTGGTCAACCGTGCGATCGTAGATGGTGCGATCGACTAAGATTTGCCCTCCTTTGGCGATCGCCTGCAACCGCGATGCCGTATTCACTTTATCCCCAATCGCCGTATAATCCACATGCTGACGAGCGCCAATATTGCCCACGACAACCTCACCAGAGCTAATACCGATACCAGTTTTGAAGTTGTCGCGAATCCAAGGAACCGGTATAGATTGTAAACACTGTTGCATGGCGATCGCCGTTTGAATCGCTTTCTTTTCACTCTCTTCTAACGGAGCAGGTGCGCCAAACATACAGACAATCATATCTCCCACAAACTTATTCACCGTGCCCCCATAGCTAAAAATCACATCCACCATGTGAGTAAAATAAATATTCAAATATTCCACCATAGTTTCCGGTTCCAGCATTTCACACTGAGCAGTAAAATCACGGATATCTGAAAAGAGTATAACCAGATCTTTCTTCCCCGTTTTCAGCAAGCTTTCTTCTTTATTATCAATAATCGCTTGTACCAACTGAGGAGACATATACCGCTCTAAATTACTTTTAATTCTTTCCTCTTGTAACTGATAGTTATGCAACCGAGCATTTTCCATAGCATTAGCGGTTTGAGACACTAAAGCAGTGAGTAACTTTAAGTCTGCGGCTCGATAATGAATCGGTTCAGAATGACCAATCCAAATCACCCCAAAAGCCTCATGCCTACTTTTGAGAGGACAACAAATCAAGGCTCGATTGAAGCGATCAATTGGAGTTAACCGAGCATCATTTTCTACATCATTAATCACTTCAGCCACTCCCGTAGATAAGACATAACCCATAATGCCATCATCTATCGCTAAATCTCGTGAAGGAGAATCACCAAATTTTGCCAGAGTTTTAAATCTTTGATGTTCAGGATCGACTAATAAGACTTCACCCTGGGTAGATTCAATAATATCTCGTGCTTCTTTGAGTACCAGTTCGGCAATCACTCTCATATCTAAACAAGCACTCATCTCCTCAGAAATCCGATATAATAAATTAATTTCTTTATATCTTTCTAGAGTTTCATTCACCAATGCTTTTTGAGAAAGCGTCTGATTCGCCAAATAATTCAACAAACTTGATAGGGCAGAACTTCCCCGATCTCCAAGCACCCATCCGATAACCTCCCCCTCGGCTTTAATCGGATATTCTTGAGGGAAAAAAGGAGCGGTATGACCCATCAATAAACTTCTCTGTCGATCAAAAATGCCTATCTTTCCTGGAAATAAATCAAGCCACTCTTGAATCAAGGTTTTAGTAATCGATTTGTTAATTAATGATTTCAGTGTTAGTTTCATTCTGCATAGGGGGATTCTCTAATAATAAAACAATGATCTGATCGTTACCTTTTTGAAAGCTTAAGGTTTTGACTAATCTAGAACTATTAGACATATTCACATTGGTAATGACCAAATCAGGATTAGCTGAAAATAGGGCATCCTCCGTATTCATAGTTTTCATTTGATATCCTTGAGCCTGGAGAAATTCCGCTAAGTTTTGCGCGTTTGAAGATTGTTGATCGAAAACCAAAACTCGTTTAGATGAGTATTTTTGATCCAGTAGCGTCTGCACCCTTTGTAAAAATTGTTCTGAGCTTATCGGTTTGGTGAGATAATGATCCACACCAATACGATAACCTCTTTCGGAGCGATCGTCACCTGAAATCATCAGAATAGGAATCTGCATCGTTTCTGGATCGTTCTTGAGAATAGCAGCGACATCAAACCCATTCAACTCTGGCATCATTACATCTAAAACCACTAAATCGGGTTTTTCCTGTTTAATTTGGGCGATCGCCTCTTTTCCATTTTCCGCCTGTCGTACTTCATACCCTTCTACATCTAAATGTTGCCTCAGTAACTCCCGAAGATTGGCATCATCATCAACCACCAAAATTACTCGTTGTTTTTGCTCCCCATTAACCTGATTATCCTGTTGATAATCAGTTAATTTTTGCACTAACTGATTCCATCCCATATCACCATAGCTTTCTGATATCGGTAACCAAAAAGCAAATGTACTCCCCACACCTATCTCACTTTCTACCCAAATATGGCCCCCATGATGTTCAATAATTTCCTTACAAATAGGTAATCCTAGACCAGTACCTTTCGGTTTATTAATCATCGTATCCCCTACTTGCTTAAACTTCTCAAAAACTTTCGGCAAATCCTCCTCTTCAATCCCAATTCCTGTATCAATGACTTTCACCACTACTGTTTCACCTTGTTTTTGGGCTTGACAAGTCACTCTTCCTCGATCGGTAAACTTAACCGCATTAGAAATTAAATTAATCACCACCTGCATTAACTTATCTTCATCACCACGAATCACCGGTAAATTATTGTCAAGTTCAACCGCTAATTCAACTTGACTCTGATTAAATAATGAAGTGGTTGCTACCGTAGCTCGTTCAATCACTTGAGCGATCGCCACGGGTTGATCTTTCCAATCTACTTTACCAGCTTCCATCTTGGCTAAATCTAAAACATCATTAATTAAAGCCGTTAAACGGAATCCTTCAGAGACAATAATATCTAAATTATCACTGACTTGACTAACCGCTCGTTCCACCTTCTTATCCGTGATATCAACCCTAGGTAAAAGCACTTCTTCTAGTTTTTTCTTAATCAGTTTTGCAAACCCTAATACCGAAGTTAAAGGGGTTCGCAGTTCATGAGAAACCGTCGAAATAAACTCGGTTTTCATCCGATCTACTTCTTTATCTGCCGTAATATCCCGGACTAAAAAAACACAACCTAGAAATTTTGTTCCTAAGTCTAGGTCTTTTTTAGATACACCAGTAGCAACAATTTTGCCAACCCGATTTTCTGGTAAATCAATTTCTAAGTCAAATATTTTTTCTGGATTTTCTTTTACTTTTAGCCCCAATTTAGCAAAATTATCTCCGAAAAAATCCTCACTTTTTCTATTAACTAAATCACCCGTATCTAATCCAAATAACTTAAACAAAGCTTGGTTGGTTTGAGCAATCATTCCTTCTGGATCTGTGACTAATAATCCATCAGCAATATTATCAATAATTGCGGTTAAATTAGCCAAGGTATCTTGTAGGGATTGGGTGGCTGATGCGACTTGATTTTCTAAATCACTTTTCGATTCTTGAAGCTGAGTAATCATCTGATTAAAGGCTTGTGCTAAAGTCCCAATTTCATCCTCAGTTAGCACAGGAGCTTGAGATTGTAAATTTCCACCACTGACCTGAATTGCAGTTTCTGTAATTCCCAGGATAGGTTGAGTGATGCGACGAGAAATTAGATAAATAATAATCAGTAAAAATAAAGCTGCACTTAAACCAATTTGCAAAATTTCCTTCAACAGTCTTTGGGCAGGAGCAAATGCTTCCGCTTGACTCATTTCTGCTAATAGGGCTAAATTTTGGTTTGCCATCCAAACATAAGCGCCAATTACGGGAGTGCCTTGATAATTTCTATAAAGTCCTAACCCATCAATTCCTTCAGTAGCTTGTTGAATTCCAAAGCTATTGACTTCTGTCAATTTATCTGGATTCTCCGAGTTCCCACTCTCCTGTTTTTCTAGTTCAGTTCCTTGCTGAGAAATAAAAACATGGCGATTTCCTAAACGCCCAATTAGATAGGTTTCACCCGTTTCACCTAAGCCAGTTCTTTCACGAATAATATCATCAATCCCTTGTAGATCCAGATCGACTGCCAAGACTCCGAGACGTTGGCCGGATTCATCCAGGATAGGAGTCGCAAAAGTAATGGCTGATTTTCGAGTGATTGCAGACGTATAAAAAGTAGGCACTACTGTTGTAGATTGATCTTCAGTAAAATAGGTGGTAGTTGTCCCTAATGGCTGATAAGTTTTCTCTTTAGTTTTATTGGTGGATAAGGCGACAATACCTCCTGTCGTTAGCAGAGAAATTTCTTGTAAACTGGGTTTGACGTGGGAAAATTCTGCCAATTCTTGAGAGATCCTTTTATAGGCAATTAAGGTATTTAGCGTTTTTAAGGTTAAGGGAGTATTCGGATCTAGGTTTTGATCCGTCTGAAACTGGGCGATCGCAGCTTCCATGCTCGTGCCATAAATACCGTCGATCGCGCCTTGATAATACCCCAACTTTTTTAACTGCTCTTGGGCAATAACAACATCCTTGGGATCTGAATCGGTGGTGAGGATAGAAGCTTCAGACGTTGAACGGAGTAAATATTGTCCTTGACTGAGAATAATCGGAGATTTAGCCAGTAATAGTACATCTTGATACTGGGTTTTTACCCAATCATCCAGTTGATATTCTTTGAGAGAAGTAGCCACTTGCAAGCGATTGTATACTGAGTCTCTCAAAGAATCCCTTGCCCTCACATAAGCGGCGATCGCCACCAAGCTAACTGTGACTAAGGACAAGAGCGAAAAAGAGGTCACTAACTGAGATAGGAGACTTTTTTGGAGAAACTTGAGCATAAGACTTGCCTCAAAGAAACTTAGGATTGAATGTACCCTAATGTACTAGGAAAGTTACTGCCAATCCTGAAAAATGGCTTTCATCGCTGCGATCGCCCGATCCGTAGCCTCTTGAGCTGACAAATCTTTACTCACCATCTCAGCAATTACTTTCCCCCAAACATTTTGGTTTTGCACCTCACTATAAGCTGGATTCAAGGCTTGTGCAAAGGGACGAATCTGATAAAACTGTTGATAAGCCTTTGAAATATGGGGATCGCTGGAATTTTGCCAAAATGGATCTTCCAATAATTGAGGCATAACGGGGAAAAACCGTCCTTGAGACCCTTGAATATAGAGTTTCAGATTTTCCGGCTCGATCAAATAAGATAAAAACTTCTTCGCTTCATCTTTGTACTTAGAAGACTCAAAAATTACAACTTGCTTAATAGATACCATGGAGGTCATTGGATCGCCATTCGGCTTATTCGGCCAAGCAGCAGTCAGCAGTTGCTCCTCATAAGTCACTTTATCTTGTCGTTGTGAGCCAGGAATCGACAAGGTAGGATTAATTGTCATCAAAGTCGAGCGACTCAAAAAGGCTACATTATTATCTGCATTTCCCCAGTTAGTTGCTTCAGGAGGAACATACTGTTGCTTATAAAACCGGGTATAAGCATCTAGGCTTTTGGCAATGCCTTCACGCACCTGGGGACTGTCGAGTTGTAATTCTCCCGCTAGATTGATAACTTCAACATCAAAAGCGGCCAAAAACTGCTCAAACACAAAAAAGGTATCTGAGGCTGAAGGAGACATGGGTAACCCCATACTATAAAAATCACCTTGTCCTTGATTCCGTATGGGAGCTTGTGCTGATTCCCAAAACTGCCAAAATCGCTCCCAATCTTGAGGAATTTCTTCGTCTCCTGCACCAATGGAAGCGAGCAAGGGTTGCCAATAATGGATATGATTGGTAGTCTGCGTGATGGGTACAGAATAATAACTCCGTTCTCCCGTTGTTTGATTTAAATATTTAACGGCATTCAAAACGGTCGGAGTATATAAAGATTCGGCCACTTCAATCACATCAGAAACATCAGCTAACTGATTCTTCCAAGCGAGTTGAGGAATAAATGTTAAATCTGCATCATGACTATACAAAATATCAGGAGGACTACCCGCCGCGATCGCCCGTTCAGCCTCTTGAAGAATATCTCCTTCACTATAAAGAGTCAGTTCCACCGGTAACCCACTATCTTCCTCCCATCGTTGCACTAAGCGACGAATAGCCTCCGTTTCCTCTGGATAAAATCCTTGACTCCACCAAATCCGAACACTATCACTACCACTACTTGTAATGGTCGTCTCAGAATCCTGCCTTTGCCCACAGTTAGCCAAAGTCAGACCTAGTAAAAAGAGAGATAAATTTGTAAACTGCCGCCGTTTCATAATTTGATATCCAACACTACTGATGCATAGGCAAGATTGATGCCATCATAGCCTATCATGCTCTCTTTAAAATGGTCGATCGTCTCTCCATAACTAATTTCCAGCTTATGGAGAATCATGGATATTATTTATACTCAGTCTACCCTAAAATTGAGGATTGGGCTTGGGCTGTAATTGATAAGCGATAAACCGATAAACTTTTTTGAGGATCAATAATATCAAATAAATCTTGTTTTGCCGTTTCATCCACTTCTCTAGCTGAAAAACCCAGTTGGAGAAAATAACTATTGCCAATCAGTTGAGCCTTGACCATCCCTAATAATGCGGCTTCTGCCTTATCTATTGTAATCTCAATCTGGTGGTAACAATCGCCTAAAATAACTCTTCCCTCCGTTACTCCTAGCCCACACATAGAAGACACCATTGCAGACACAGATTTATGGTGATCGAAAGATTTATCATTCAAAGGAAATTTTTCTAGATATTCTCCGCCATTATGAGTAGCAAAAAACAAAGTTTTTAAGTCAAATGCCTGGGGATTTAAAAGCACATATCCACAGCGTAAGTAACCCATAATATTTTCAGGAAAATTCAATTCATATCCTAAATCGACTTGAGCAACATCGATCCCAATCCCGACTTGTTTCTGAATTGAACCTAAAGGAGTATTTACTCGGCCAGTAACCCAAACTTTTCCCTCATCTGGATCGAACTGTATCACGGGATCGACCTGTTGTAAATCATCAATGCAGGGACTTCCCGGAGGCTGAAAGACTAAATGACCACAAAAATGATGATCCACCCAATCAATATCATCATAATATCCATGGCGTAAACTACCGCATAACCAGCGAGGTGAGACTTCCTTAAACCATAATCGATCGATATATAGGCCGCGATCGCAATTAAGCCGGATTTTAATTTTCTCGGTTTCTAACGTTAACCACTGATTTAAGCGCTCTGTCTTTAACTGAGGGGGTAGGGATATATCAGGATTTCCAGTTTGCAATCTAGGATGAGCAAAAACTACTCCTAATCTATTGGCTAGGGATCTTAACTGTTCTTGATGTTCGGTAAAGCGTTTAGGGGTAATATGAGTGCGAAAATCACTCCCCCATAAGTAGCATAACTCCTGCCAAAGGGGATCGACATAACTGACCTGCTGTTTGAGCGTTTTATAAATAGACCAACATTGGCTATTAATCTCTAAATCTGTACCTGTAACTGCCCAGCGAGTTACATTATATTTGCGTTGTTTCTTCACTGGAATGGGATCTTCTGAAGACTCTAATGACAGATTATGACCAGCAAAAGGGGATGATAAATTCTCTAATACATCGGTTATGGAAATAAACTTAAATTGACTCTCTTCTTGTAAATTTTTCAATAAATCATAGATTCTTTGCCATTCATCTGATTCAAGTCGGGTTTCTGTTCCGTATCTACCCGGACGAAAATTAAAAACTTCTGCATCATTACCATATAACATGAATGATCTACCCTTTTGACCGAGGTGACTTTTGATATACTCATTGATATATTCATCTCGATCTAATTCTCCATAAATATAGTGTTGGAATTTTTGAAAAGCAATTGAATTATTCCAAATAACTGGGATTTTTTCTCCGTTTTGCCCACAAGCATATTGGGGATAATAACGCCATTCAGAATTCCATTCGTTATGATATCGATAGGGATTATTCCATTCCATGACTATCCCTTCATATCCTGCTTTTAAATAATGAGAGACTAAACTAGCAGAATAGGCTTGTTCATTGACTAAGGCGATTTTGGGATGTATTCCTAATAATTTTTCATAGACTTTATGCCCCCAATAGAGATTGGCTGTATTAACTTCTGATGGGACAATTGGGCCAATGATTTGTGCATATCCACTGCCAATAAATTGACACTTGCCTTGAGCAATTAAATCCCGCAATTGATCCAGCCATTTAGGATCGAGTTCAGCCGCTACTTCTAGGGTATAACCAGTCGCTTCAATTGCTAAAGGGATATTGAGTTCAGAGGCTAGTTTTAAGATCGGCCAATAGCACTGTTCTAAAACGATAGGACGCTGGTTAATTTCGATGGATGAGAAAGCAAGATTGAGATGGAAAAGAACCGTGAGTGAGAGACAATTAGAAGACTCTAGCATTGCAGATGTTAAAGAATTTGTGGATGATAACTTGAATGAGTCAGGAAACATATTTTTTTGTCTATACAGAAGATATAGCGAAGACCAGCTAATCCAACAGAGTCTCACCCTCTCCAGGGGTTTGCAATTTGATGTTATTCTTTAATCATATCAAGTCCGGATAAAAAGTGAGGAAGCGGGCAAGATGCCCGCACTCCTCTAATCTCTTGATATTGCTGGAGTGGGAGCGTCTCGCTCCCTAAGTTTTTAATCATGGTATTTCCGCTTCGCGGACATGAACAATCGGACTTGATATCATACAATTGATTGAAGTAACCAACCGGGTTTTCTATCTCTTGAGTGGTATTGTGAATGCAGAACTTTGTACACCAAAGCCTTATGAATCAAGTGCGTTGCTTTAGATTAGCCATTATTGGACTCGGTGAAGTCACAAATTATTATTGGCCAGCCTTAGCTAACCGAGAAGATTTGACGGTTGTGGGAGTGGTGGATTGCGATCGCCAGAAAGTGGATACCTGGAATAATCATTATCCCCATTGTCCTGCTTTTACCTCTCTGAACCCATTATATGAGCAGGTTAACCCTGATGCTGTCATCATTGCCACCAGCTCTTCCAGTCACTATACTGTAGCTCAGGAAGCCCTATCTTGGGGTAAACCGATTCTCTTAGAAAAACCCGCTACTGCTTCTAGAGGTGAGTGGGAAGCCTTAATTGAGCAAGCTTCCCAAGCTCAAGTTCCTCTGGCGATCGCCTTTCATGCTGCTTTTGGTGCTGAGGTGTTGTGGTTTCTAGAACATCAATCCGCATTAGAGGAAACTTACGGCCCCATCACGGGATTTTTTGCCCATTTTTATGATCCCTATTGGGTCGATGGCATCTTACAGCCCCATGCCCATAGTTTAATTTCGAGTTGGATGGATTCAGGAGTGAATGCATTAAGCCTCATCGCTAAAATTGTTCGCAATTTAGAGCTAACTCAGTCCTATTTTACTCCAGACTTAACTGACTCGAATGGGAAGATTCATAGTCAGGTTGGATTCAGGTTTGCGACAGCAGAAGGTAATTGTGCCGGTCGAGGATGGATTGAAACCCATTGGGGTTTAGGAATTAAAAGTAAAACCACTGATCTACAGTTTGCAAAAACGGGTTATGAACTACGGTTAGACCACGATCGCCAAAGATTGCTCTTAACCGATCCTCACGGAGAGTCGAGTATTCTAGCTGATTTGACCACAGAACAACCCCGCATGGTCAATCATTATCAAGGGGTTTTTCAGGACTTTAGAAACCATTTACAGCAAGGAACTGATAATTTAGAATTTGCCCAAACTGTACATCATTTATTATATTCTGCCTATGAATCCCCCTATAATATTCAATTGAAGCAGAAAACTTAAGCGCCAAATAACCATACCCAAATAGGCAAAGTAAATAACAAGATAATCGAGCCAAGAGCTAAACTGGTAACCGCTAAATCTTGATCTAAATGATAGGCTTGGGCAATGACTAAGGTGGCAAATGAAGGGGGCATGGACATTTGTAGCACCATGACTAATCGGGGAGGGCCATCGATGCCAAAAAACATTAATCCTGTCCCTACCACTAGGGGAACGAGGAGCATTTTAATTAATAAACAAGTGGAGGCTCTTTTGAGCTTGCCCAGGGTTTTGAGTTCACTAAGCTTAATGCCAATTAATACCAAAGAAATCTGCACAACTGTCCAAGCGGCATTATATAAGGTGGTTTCAATGGGTTCAGGCAGAGGGACATAGCGAAATCCTAAGCCAAATAATAGGCTCCAAAATGCTGGATTATTGCGGGTGGCTTTGAAGGTTCTTTGTAGGACAGATTCTTGCTCTTGATCGCTGCTACCAAAATAGGAAGCGAGAGCAACGCCAACCACGTAAACGGCGATCGCCGATCCGAGTAGATCGTAAAATAAGGCCCAGGCAAAATAGTCTTCTCCTACCAACCCCAAAACGCAAGGAAATCCCAGGTAGCCTGTATTTCCACACATCATGGCCAGCATAAAACTACCTTGGGTGGGTTGACTCCATTTACTGGTGGTTACCGCTACAGTGTTAGGCCCTTCCAGAGCTGGATTTAAGCCCTGTGCAATGGCTCGCAACCGCTCATCACTGACACCCAGATCGATCCAAGTCCACGCAAAAGCAGCTCCTACGGCGATCGCGATCCAAGCCGTTAAGGGTGCAATCCAAATCCCCCCCGAAAGATCGGTTTTCCGCAGAAACGCCACAATACTAATGGGTACGCCAAACATAAATAAGGCTTTCCCTAAATAAGCACTGATATTCTTAGGCAAAAGTGTACCAATCAGAAACTTACCGATACTCCATCCCAGTAGTGTCCAGCCAATTAAAGGAACATAGAGCTTGATTAAGTTTTCAACTAAGGGAGTCATGATCGCTTAAAATTTCGGTGAACATACCCATCTATACAGCTATGGAACAACTTTACCGTAACTATTTAATTCGAGATTGGCAACCGAGCGATCGCCAAAATGTTGCCACCCTCATCAGCTCTGTTTTAGCTGAATATGGCTTAACTTGGGAACCCCAAGGAACCGATCGAGATGCTCTAGAAGTGGAAAGTGCCTATCTACAAACAGGGGGAGAATTTTGGGTAATTGAATCGGATCGCCAATTGGTCGGCACAGCAGCCTATCATCCCATCTCCAAAGGCCACAAAGCCGTAGAAATTCGCAAAATGTATCTTTTATCCTCTGTACGCGGACAAGGACTCGGTTCTTTTCTCTTACAATCTTTAGAATCCAGGATTCAAGCTCAAGGCTATCAAGAAATTTGGGTTGAAACCGCCTCGGTTCTAAAAGAAGCCATTTGGCTTTATGAGCGTCGGGGATATCAACAAGCAACCGGAGTCCAAACGCCACGCTGCGATCGCCTGTATATCAAAACCATTCTCAACAACTTAGACCAACTATAACTCTGTAGCTAGACAATACTATAGGATCACAAACCGCAACCGAAAGACAGAAAGTAAGGAATAGGGAAACACAAGAATTACTTCTCACTCCCTACTCCTCAGATTCAACCAAACATATTTTCTGAGCGATAATCCGCTTCCGGTTCAGCCGCAAAGGGAGCATCCGTTTTACCCTTCGCCCTAGCTTTCGCCTTCGATGCACTACGCTTCAGGGCTTGCAAACGAGCTTCATAGCGACTGCGTTGGCGTTTTTTGGGATTTTGTTCGATTAAGATTTTTAAAGCACTGCCCAGACTCTTATAGGCATTCGGCAGGGTATAGCCGAAACGAGTCGCTAAGGCGATCGCCTTTTCATCCGCTTGAATCGCTTCCTGTAAAGTCTTTTCAGGATTATTTTTCTGATAGAGGCGATAACCGGAAACACCGCATAACGCCAGAGCTAAGAGGAGCAATAAGCCATCTTGTACCCAAAGCTCTCCCACTGCCCCTCCTAAACCAATAGCCAGGGCTGCCATTTCCCAGCCATCTTTAGGAATCGTATCATTCTGAATTCGTCCCACCTCATGCCAAAACAGCAAATTCCGTTGGTCGATCGCCAGTTGATCCCATTTAGTCAAATCAATCTGAATTTCCACCTCATCATTGCCAATTTCTTCCGATCGCACTAGGGGAGGGTTCACTTCTGTTGCCACCTCTACGATCACCCAACTTTGCAGTTCTGGCGGCAATAAGCCTTTTAAGCGGCGCAGTTCGTTCATTTCTGCTCTTGCAGAGGAGGTTGCATAGGATTTCATATCGCTTGCCCTAGAATCTGACAAAACAAGTAGGTCGTCTTCTCTTGAGTATATCTTGGACGCTGACCGAATGGGTGATTACAGCGCTATCGACTACTTTATCTCCTTTTCAGCCGTTAATGGCTCGGATAAGTTCATATTTTCGTTAATCTTCTCACTCATACCCGAATGGGTAATCACTTCGTGAACCTCTAATTGTCCCAGTAGAGCGATCGCCTGTTCTAGAGCTTTCTGACGGGTTGTTGCTTGATGTTCAACCGGAATCCGACTCAATAACTCTAGGCGTTCCAGGCGTTTTTTCACATCTCCTGTTGCTCCCACAACGAAGACCCACCGACGTTTCCCTAAAGCCTCATTCACCATATTTTCAATCGCCAAAGAAGCCGTAACCCCCAACAACGGCACATCCTCTAGATCCAAAATCAACACATCATAGTCTTCCACAATTCCCATCCGTTGGGCAATCGACTTAGCCGCGCCAAAACTCATCGGGCCTCCCAAACGCAATAACAGAATTCGGCCCATTGCCTGTTGTAATAGCTGCCGTTCCTGCGCCGTTAAAGGTAGATGATGATCCCCATGGTGTCCAGTTGTCGCTTGCACATCCTGCTGTTGCAGATCGCTTAACTTTTTCACCGTTAACATATTGGCCACAAAGACCCCCACTGCCACAGCCGTAATCAGATCGACAAAAACCGTTAAAAGCAGCACAATATACATTAAACCCGTTGCTTTGACAGATAACTTATGGGCCCGTTTTAGGAAACTCCAATCAATAATATCAATCCCCACCTTAATCAAAATTCCGGCTAATACCGTATGAGGAATGGTTGCCGTTAAAGGCCCTGCACCAAACACAATCACCATCAACACTAAGCCATGGATGATGCCAGAAAGGTTCGTTTTTCCTCCCGCTTGCACATTAATCACCGTTCGCATGGTGGCCCCAGCACCAGGTAAACCACCGAGAAATCCAGAGACCATGTTGCCGATTCCTTGACCAATTAATTCGCGATCGGAATCATGTTCAGTGCGGGTAATATTATCAGCCACTAAGGAAGTCAGCAGGGAATCAATCGATCCCAACATCGCTAAAATCAAGCTATAGCCCACCATATCCTTTAAATCTTGCACCCGAAACTGGGGCCAATGAAGGCTTGGTAGTCCGCTTGGAATTTCGCCAATACGCTCAATCTGGCTCCCTTCTGGCAGAAAGAGGGAAACTAGAGTACAAACGATCAAAGCTAAGAGGGGAGAAGGGATGACCCGATTAACTCGTTTAGGATTCAAAAACACGATCGCCAAAGTGAGTACCCCTAACCCCATAGCTGCGGGATTCACATTTTGGATAAAATAGCCAAAATTTTGCAGCGCTTCAATCACATTAGCTGAATTGGGATGACCCAACAGAGGGGCGATTTCAATCAGAATAATAATTACCCCAATGCCAGACATAAAACCAGAAATCACCGTGTAGGGAATCAGGGTAATATATTGTCCCAGTTTCAGCACTCCAAACAGGATTTGTAAGGCTCCACCGAGCATAATCACGGTAAAACTCATGGCTAAACCCGTTTCGGGATATTTGGCAATCAGTGCTGTAAACACACTGGCCATCACCACGGTCATCGGCCCTGTGGGGCCAGAAATCTGTGAGGGAGTCCCCCCACACAGAGCCGCCAATAGACCCACACAAACCGCCCCATAGAGACCGGCGATCGCCCCAGCACCAGAGGACACCCCAAAGGCAAGAGCCAGGGGAAGGGCCACAATGGCGGCCGTAATCCCCCCAAAGAGGTCACCTCGCAGGTTTTTTGTCGTAATTGGATTAATCAGTTGCATAGCAAGTTAGAAAAGACAGGGCAAATGTAAGGATGGAGATCGTCTAAATATAGGGAATGAGGAATAGGGAATTAGTGAATTATGAGCCTTAAGAGCGATCGATATCCATTAAATAAACATTAAAAATACCCCCAATAAGTAAATACTTTAGGGGATATAGCAATAGATATTTGATCCTAGAGAATTACTGAGCTGGAAAGACTCCCGGACGAACCGTTAACGGTAAAGACCGATCGCCACGACGAACCAATACCTTCAAAGGACTACCCACCTGAGTATTTTGCACCGCTTCTTGAATTGCTGTTGCTTCCTTCATCGGTTTGCCCTCAATTTCGGTAATCACATCTCCAACCCTTAATCCCGATTGCGCTGCTGGAGATTGGGGGATCACTTGCACAATTAAAACCCCCTCACTGGCAGAGATATTAAAACCACTGTTGGGATTTTGATTAATTTCCTTTTGTAGATCGGGGGTTAAGGTCACCATTTGAATGCCGAGGTAAGGATGATCGACTTTTCCGTTAGCCACCAGTTGATCGGCAATATTTTGGGCAGTATTGATCGGAATAGAAAAGCCTAAGCCTTGGGCCCCTTGAATAATGGCGGTATTAATACCAATCACTTCTCCTTGTTGGTTGAGCAGGGGGCCGCCGGAATTACCGGGGTTAATGGCTGCATCGGTTTGAATAAAGCTCACTCGTTTATCGGGAATCCCTACTTGGGCACTAGAGCGACCGGTGGCACTGATAATGCCTACCGTAACCGTATTGTCTAAACCGAGGGGGTTACCAATGGCGATCGCCCATTCACCTGGCTGTAAGTTATCCGAGTTCCCCAATTTCACCGTGGGCAGATTTTCTCCATCAATCTTGACGACTGCCACATCCGTTACCGGATCGGTTCCTAAAACTTTTCCCTCTAATGTGCGCCCATCTTTGAGCGTCACATCTACCGTATCTGTGCCCTCAATTACATGAGCATTGGTTAAAATTACGCCATGTTCATTGATAATGAATCCGGAACCTGACCCCTTAACTTCCCGCTCTTGAGGCATGGGGGTAGCACCACCAAAGAAGCGACGGAAAAAAGGATCGGTGAAGACATCCGGTACTTGTTGGGTCACCACGCGGGAAGCATCAATACGAACTACTGCCGGCCCCACATTTTGTACGACTTGACTGACGAAACTAGCATTACTTCCGGGAACGATGGGTGCAGTTGGACTTGAAGGGAGAGCGGCAATGGTGCTAGAAGTCTGTTGAGTGGTTGGAGACGAACGAGTTGATCGCGATAAAACCTGAGTCCCCACTAAGGTCAGGGTACTGCCAAAGAGCATCAGGGTGACATAGATGAGGGGCTGCTTCCAAGGTGCTGGAGAGGAACTTTTATCGGATGGATAGGGATTTGTCATGGTTCACGCTGGGGTGATATCAGGTTAGGTCAAGGTTGACCCTTTAGCTTTATGTTATTAGATTAACGATTTTGTCTATCGATCGGCTGTTTCGGTTAACCGCACTAACTCCTCAGACTATAGGGGCCAAAAGCCTTCATCCGTTTCTTCTGATGGAGATCGATCGCCACTTTCCCCATTTAAGGAAGCAATTTGGTATTGATATGCATCGGGATCGAGTCCATCACCGACGGCGGCAAATTCGGGATCGATCGCCTGTTCTAGAGCATTGATGCGATCTCTTGTATGGGGATGGGTGCTAAGAAAAGTGGGCATAGAAGGCGATCGCGCTAATTTGTGCATAAAATCTACCATGCCAATTTGGGCATAACCGGCCGCTGTCAGCATATTCAGTCCCACCCGATCCGCTTCATATTCGGCATCCCTAGAATGGGGTAAACGCAGGGCAATTTCTACCCCTAATCCCACGATCTGGCTTTGATCGACTCCCGCAGCAGTCACTAAGCCATTAGTGAGAGCCATACGGCGCATTTGGTTAATCGCATGACGTTCGGCAATGTGGGCAATTTCATGGCCGATGACGCTGGCGAGTTCTGCTTCATTTTCCGCTTCTTCGATCAGCCCCGTGTGGATATAAACAAAGCCTCCCAAGGTAGCAAAAGCATTCACCGAATCATCATCAACCACTTGGAATGTATACTTATAGTTCGATGTGGGAGGGCGATAACTTTCTTGGGCCAACCGTTGACCAATGCGATTAATGTAATCCGTTAATTCCGGATCGTCATAAATTCGCACTTCCTGCCTAATCAGTTGCTGATTAATTTGTTTTCCTAGGGCTATTTCTTGGCGATCGCCTAAACTCGCCAATTGCACATATTGAATCACATCCGGGAGAATATCCCAAATCGAAAATCCTTGGCTCATTTGGGGGCTACTCACCCCAATTCCTAGGGCGACTCCCAGAGAAATGAGGGGATAGATCCATCGCCGAAACCATAATTGCTTCATTAGGCCTACCATAATCATCCTTCAATATCATGCAGATGTACTTAGACGCACCGATCTCCTTAAAAGTTGCTGCTTCTCTCTTCTACAGTAGAGAGTCCCCATAGATCGCAAGTAGGGGCAAGTTAATTGCCCCTACTGTCATTAGTATTGATTTGGCTATAGTACATACCAGTCTTTAAAATTCAGATTGAGCTAAAGACAGTTCGATAATCAGCGATTCAGCCTTCTGATTCCGCTTCTAAAGCCTCTTCAACTGGAGAAACCACCCCCAAAGCCAATATGAGGACTCCGAGACTGGTTATTCCTAAGAGGAGTAAAAAAATTAGGCTTTTGATCCATAGAAGCAAACCGCGATCGACACAAGCCATTGTTTCCATGGAACTCGATCGAACTTGCCGTTCTGGGAGATCGGCAGAAACCGAAGCTGTAGGGGTGAAATAGGATAATTCTCTCATGGCAGTTTTACCCAAATGCAAGGGAATAAAAATAAGCAATTTTGCGCTTTATTCCTGACTAACTGATGTGTTTATCTTTTTTATCCTATGGTATCACTTTCTGGAATACCTTTCCATCAGGGTTTATACTAATTTGATAAAAACTTGATATCTTATTAAGTTAGAATCACAGGAAAAACAATCTAATATATATATTAACAAGATTAGTTGCCAATGGGGATCAATTTTAACAATTATCAAGAAAACACTAAATATCAGCTCAGGATCGAACCCTATTGCCGCCGGTTTAAGCAGCCCTTGCAAACCCATCATGGACTGTGGCGCGATCGCCAAGGGATTTGGATTCAGTTGCGCCCGATGACAGCATCTGAACTTGGAGAGGAGGGCTGGGGAGAAATTGCCCCCTTACCGAGCTTTGGTTCAGAAAACTTAACAGAAGCCTTAGCGTTTTGTCATTCCTTTGGAGGTGAAATCAGTTTTAAACAGATAACCTCTATTCCGGATCGCTTCCCCGCTTGTCAATTTGGGTTTGAGTCTGCCTTAATCGATCTACAGGCTTTAGAAGATCCCCCCCATTTAACCAACATTTGTGGATTATTACCTACAGGAAAAGCCGCCCTCGACCCTAAATTACCCATTTGGAATCAGGGATATCAAACCCTAAAATGGAAAATAGCCGTAGCAGAGATTAGCCAAGAATTAAAGCTCTTTCAAGACCTCTTATCGATACTTCCAGAAGGAGTTAAATTGCGTCTTGATGCCAATGGGGGACTGACGGAACAAGAAGCCCATCAATGGTTACAAGCTTGTGCAGGTCAGCCGGTAGAATTTTTGGAGCAACCCCTAGGAGTGTCGGAATTTCCAGCCATGTTGACGCTCTGCAAACAGTATCAAACTCCGTTAGCTCTGGATGAATCGATCGCCACTTGGCAGCAGTTCCTACAAGTTTATCATCAGGGATGGCCGGGCATCATGGTCATTAAACCAGCAATTTTCGGCTTTCCCTCGCGGTTGATCGACTTTTGTCAAACTCATCCGGTGGATATCGTCATCTCATCCGTCTTTGAAACGGCGATCGCCCGCAAAATGCTGCTCCGATTAGTCGCAACTCTCCCTAACCTAGATCGCGCCCTCGGATTCGGAACCGATCGCTGGTTTGAGGAGGGGATAGGGGGATGGGGAGATGGGGAGATAGGGGGATAGGGAGATGGGGGGATGGGGGGATGGGGGGATAGGGGGATAGGGGGATAGGGGGATAGGGGGATGGGGAGATGGGGAGATAGGGAGATGGGGAGAGCGCCTATTCCCTATCGCTCAAATTTTCACCAAACGTTCAGAATTGGAGCGCAACCGGTGCAGAATCTGCTTTAAAACCATTGCCGTCCAATCCACATCTGCTAGTGTAGTTTGCTTACCCAATGTGAAGCGAATACCGCCAATGGCTTCAGAATCTGAATATCCCATCGCCCTTAAAATTGGACTCGGAGAGAGTTTACCACTGTGACAAGCCGAACCCGCACTGATACCAATTCCTGCTAAATTCAATTGCCTGACCAAAGTTTTGCCTGTAATCTGCCGGGTATCTTGCCAACATAAACTCACATGATGGGGCAAACGATGCCAGCGATCGCCCGTAGGAACCAAACCCTCAATATCTGCCAATTGCTCAAACAGGCGATCGCGCAACCGCCTTAAGCGCAACATTTCCTCCGGTAACTCCTCATTGGACAACTCCGCAGCCACTCCAAAACCGGCGATCGTCACAGTTGCCTCCGTTCCCGAACGCACTCCCCGCTCCTGTCCCCCTCCCCCGATCAACGGATGCAACTTAACCCCAGGGCGCACATACAACGCTCCCGCCCCTTGGGGGCCATAAATTTTATGACTCGACAACGACAGCAAATCTACGGGTAAACTGCTCACATCTAACGGCAATCGTCCCGCCACTTGTACTGCATCCGTATGAAAGAGAACTCCATGACTCTGGGCAATTTTGCCCAACTCCTCAATCGGTTGTAGGGTTCCCACCTCACTTTGACCATAAATGATCGAAATGAACACCGTATCTGCACAGATAGCCGCCTCTAGATCGACCGGATTCAACCGTCCTTGACGATTCACCGGTAAACGAGTCACCCTCCATCCCCGTTCCTCTAAAAATTGGGCTGGTTGAGAAATGGCCGAATGCTCCACACTAGAAATAATCAAATGCTGCGGTTTTGCATACTGACGGGCAACCCCCATCAGGGCTAAATTATCTGCCTCCGTGCCTCCAGAAGTAAAGATAATCGAGTCGCTGGAGGTGGCTCCAATTAAAGCGGCTACTTGCATTCTAGCTAATTCTAATACCGTCGCCGCCCGTTGCCCCCAACTGTGTAAACTAGAGGGATTACCCCATTGATGGAGCAAAATCTCCTGCATGGCTGCGATCGCCTCTGGGCGTGTCGGGGTAGTAGCACTATAATCCAGATAAATTTGCATAGGTGGCTTCAGTCGCGTCGGGATCTCCTCTTCTCAGCTTAGTATGCTTTGACCTCTGTGCAATAATTGGCATCTTCAGCTAGAGATTCGATACACTAAGCAAGGCGATCGCCATAGGGACTCTTCACCAAACTGAGTCCCCAAATTCAGGCGAAAGGGAGCATTATCGCCCATTTATCTACCCATGCTTAACAATGATAGAAATTTTGGCCAAACAACAACAGAAACAGGGAATTCGGTGGTTAATGGGATCGGGGGCGATCGCCGGAATTTCGGTTTTGAGTCTTCTGGGTTATACCTGGATCGCTCAACGACCTCCTGCACCTATTAAAGTAACCACCAGAGCGATCGAGTTGGGATCGGTTGAACAAACCATTAATGAAAGTGGCATCTTGGAGTTAGCCAATCAGCAAATCCTCAAAGCCCCTGATGATAGCACCGTGGAAGAAGTATTAGTCACCGTAGGACAACCGGTACAAGCTGGACAGGAAATCATTCGGTTACGCAATCCGGAACGGGAAACTCGCTTGCAACAGCAACTGAGTACCATCGAAGAAACCATGGTTCAGTTAGCCCACCATCAGCAAAAAGTACAAACCGCCCAAAAAAACCTAGAAACCGCCCAAGGGCAACTTCAGATTCATGCCTTAGAATTGGAACAAAAACAGTTACAACTAGAGCGCTATCAACAACGGGTGCAGGAAAAACAGGCAGATCTAGAAGATACCCAAGAAGAGTTAAAGAATTTACAAGAATTGGCAGATAAGGGGTTTATTGCTGGAGATCGATTGCGATCGCAACGTCAAGCAGTCAGAAACGCTGAAATTGCAGTGCGCGATGCCCAACACCAGGTAGAAACAGAAACCTTAAGCTTAGACCAGCAGAAATTAGCCAAATCTAACGAACTTCAAACTAATATTGCTAATGCTACCTCTGAAATGCAAAGCAGCCAACTTACTGTCAACACCACTCAACTGCAACTCCAACGGCAAGAACTAGAGTTACGAAAAATTGAACAAGAACTCCAAGATACCCTAATTAAGGCTCCCATTAATGGCGTGATTTTAGGCGTGAATGTTAGTAATGGGGAGGGAGTCACACGAGGGCACGATTTATTAACCCTCGGAAATCCCAGCCAAGAATATGTCAGACTCAGTTTATCTATCCTGAATGCACCCAAAGTACGGTTAAATCAACCCGCGCGCATTACGATTATTGGCCCAGATGCTCCCATCTATGAGGGTCAAGTGGTAGCTTTATCTCCCCAAGCCATCTCCGTCTCCGACTCTGAAGGGGTGGGAAGGGGACTAGCCACGGTATCAGCAGTTGTGCAACTGAATCAACCCACAGGAACCTTAATTCCTGGAAGTCAGGTGAATGTGGAAATCATCCTCGATCAACGTCAAGATGTAGTAGTGATTAGCTTAGAATCCCTACAAAAGTCAGGGAAAAACAGCTTTGTCTGGGTCAAAGATCAACAGGGTTTAGCCCAAAAAAGAGAGGTTACCCTAGGCTTAGAAGGATTAGAGACTGTGGAAGTGCTTTCCGGTTTAGAACCAGGAGATCAAGTCATTCTACCCACTCCCGATCAGAACCTGGAACCAGGAATGGCCTTAGAAACTCAATCGAGTTAAGGAACATGGCTCAGGATTCCTTGGGGGGAGTATGCTGCAACACTCGATAGAGTAGCCAGAGAGTGACCCCTAAACCCACCAGTTCAGCAGCGATTGTATTGATCGTGGCTTGCAGGGCAATCATATTCATCGGCACAATAATAGAGCCAGGATTGACAACCGCAGTTCCTGGCACTGGAGTATAGAGGGTTGAGGCTCCAGGGGGTAAGGATAACATCCGAAATAATAGGGTTCCCACTCGCCAAAGAGCGACAAGAATCGCACAAGTCATACCACCGATATTCGCCACAATCCCAATCCATAGGCTACGCCGAATTTGTGCCTTAGAGGGACGAACGTCTGGATTGCCCAGTCGATCGGACAGTTGAGTGTAATGAAAACACCAATAAATTGTAAAAATTAAGGTGAATAAACACCCATAGGCTAAAATTGTAGCAAGCCAAGAACTCCCAGCTTGTACAGAGTTGGGCGTGTTGTCAAAGAGCAAGACAAACAGCAAAATAACAATGGGGATAATGCCTAAACCCAGTTGTGCCCAAAAGCCAATCCATCCCAAGCGATAAAATTCGCTGGCAATTTGCTGGAGGTTAGGTTTGGGGGGAGCGATCGGATCAAACATAGACGAGGACAGTAAGGGTGATAATCGATAGTGTATAGGGGAACAGGAAGATCGATACTATGAGATCTCTAGTTTTAGAGAATTGGTTTATCCTAAAAACAATTCTGTCAGGATGCATCTAGGGACATCATAACTGTAATGAGGCCGTCCACAGTGAGCTTAAATACTCATCCTTATCTTGTCCTTAAAACCCAATCATCAATTCGCCATCTTTCGTTAGCGGGGAATCAGTGTTGGACACTTGGACGAACTCAAGACAATATGGTGGTGTTGTCCGATCCCTGGATCTCGCGTAACCATGCCATGATCCAACATACAGATACAGGAACGGTTTATTTGATTGATTTGGGTAGTCGTAATGGCACGTTTGTCAATGGCCGTCGGGTGAATGTACCGGTAACTCTACAAGATGGCGATCATCTGATGTTTGGCCAAACGGAAGCTCAGTTTCACGATCCCTTGGCTGTTCCAGAACACACTTTAAGTTTGGAAGAAGCTGAAGAGAATTCCCATGTGACGGCGGCTCTGCATGTGCGGCGGTTGATTTCGGTGATGGTGGTTGATATTCGCAATTTTACTGGACTGACTCAACAGATGGATGATGTCACCCTATCGACAATGATGGGCAATTGGTTTCGGAATGTGGGCAAAATTCTTCGCAAGTATGATAGCTGGGTGGATAAGTATATTGGGGATGCGGTGATGGCGGTTTGGTTTCATGGTACGGAGGGGGTAAACCAAACGGAGGTGATGCAAATCCTTTATGCTCTGAATCAGTTACATCAGATGACTCAAAAGTTGGCAAAAGAGTATCCTTTGCCTTCACCCATGCGGATTGGGGCTGGGGTGAATACGGGATATGCGATGGTGGGGAATACGGGAAGTGGCGATCGCCCCGATTATACGGCTTTAGGCGATACGGTGAATGCCGCATTCCGACTTGAATCTTGTACGAAGCAAATTAAGAAGGATATTGCTTTAGGTAAAACAACTTATCAATATTTGTTTAGTGTGGGCACGAATCCCACCTTATTTGAAAAACATATGGTTCAGCTTAAAGGCTATGAACATCCTGCGGTGACTTATGGGTGTTCTTTTAGCCAACTCCAGGCATTTTTGCTTAAATCCCCTAAATTTTACTGATGCATGGCATGAATGGGCCAAATCAGTCCCATAATAGGTAATGATGGCTGTGTCATGGTTTAGTGATAACTGATTAACAAAGGAGGAATGATACCCATGAAACGATTGCTGCGCCTGTTGCCAGCTTTAGTAATTCTGATTGCTACTCTGATTACCCTTAACACAGCACCTGCTACGGCTGTGTCTTTACAGGTTTCGAGTGTCCAGTTTCCCATCTTGGCTGAGGCGGATGTCCGCAATAAGGCTGATGATAAACTGGCGGAAATTGGCGATCGCATTGATTTGAATAACTCTAGTGTTCGATCCTTTCTAGATCTCAAAGGATTTTATCCAGTCTTGGCGACTAAAATTGTGAATAGTGGCCCTTATGAGAAGGTGGAAGATATTCTGAAGATTGCTGGACTGAGCGATCGCCAAAAAGCAAGACTTGAAGCCAATTTGGATAAGTTTACCGTTACTGAACCCACAGAAGCTTTTGTCTATGGGCAAAATAATGTGAATAACGGTAACTATGACTAAGCATAACCACTCAGATTAAGAGTTAAGGATGATCTTAGATGATCTATCTTATGGATCTCTGGCTCAACCTCATCATTTTCTGATTAATGCTCAGTCTCAGTTTTGAAATGTTCCGCTCCCAGTCTCTAGGCTCTATAAGTTCATCAGAGACTGGGATTTTTCTTCCCTTAACTCTGGTTACTTCCTAAAGAAGGTGTTATACTGAAAGCAGTTCATAAGTTATCGAACGTAACAACAATTATAAACGCGCACAACCTTTATAAATCGGTTACATAGACTACTGAAAGACTATTTCCACCTAGAGTACACTCAGATATTGTTCCTTCATTCTTCTACTGGGCGTGGATCTCGTTGCTGCCAACCTAGTTAATCGCGAAAAAGTGTAGATGTGTGTTCCCAATAGGCTCTAGTCATTTCATCATCCCTATGGGTTGCTCGTATTCGATGCCATACAATAAGGGCAAAGCTTACCTCTAGTTTCGATCACCGTCCGCCTGTATCTCCCGTACTGTCAGGAGATCCATTATCAGGAGGCTCATAACCCTTAAGCAGTTGCATGAGATCTCGATGGGGTCGCTCAACCTGATTAATAGAGGAGTGAGCCACACTGGGTTGAGAACAAGCGGCGATCGCTAATGTTCCAACGAATAGGATAGCTGTGTATTTGTCAAGGCTTAACTGTGTTCCCATACCCATAACCCTAGTTAATGCGAGACCTACTTTCAATTATACTGGCAATTTCACTGGCCGTTTTACCAATTTTAACAATTATTGTCAATTGCTAAATGTTTCTGATTCCGTAAATATACGGTTATTTTTTCAGAAGACCTACGATAATTAGAAGTTCCACAACTCAGACTAGAGTCTGGGGATTTACGGAACCTTATTTTTTTATTCTAACCAGGTGCTTTAAAACCGGAAGTAATAGACGATGAATTCTAAAGACTTCATAAACCCTTAACGGTTTTCTATGCTGAGGCCAAGAAATAGCGATTCTTACCCTGTAACTTAGCCTGGTACATGGCTTGATCGGCAGCTTTGATCAGGGACTCCAGAGTCTTACCATCTTGAGGATAAATGCTAATGCCCAAACTTAAAGTGATCTGGAGATCCCGATCTTTGAGAATTAAGGGTTTAGTCACTGCGAGAATAATCTTTTCAGCCACCCGAATAGCGACAGACTGACTCGGAATTTGGGGTAAAAGTACGGTAAACTCATCTCCTCCGAGTCGAGCAACCGTATCGCTACCGCGTAAACAAGTGGTCAGCCGTTTCGCCACTTCCTTAATTACCAAGTCTCCCATATCATGGCCAAAGGAATCATTAATCAGCTTAAAACCATCTAAATCGAGGAAGAAAGTGGCCAGCATTGTCTCATTCGCTTGAGCATACACTAGGGCTTCTTGTAGCTTCTCTTCAAACAACTTACGGTTAGCCAAGCCAGTCAAGACATCATGATTAGCCATGTGGCGCATTTGATCTTCCGAGAGTTTCAGTTCAGCATTGTGGCGTTTGAGATCTTCCGCTAACCGTTGTAATTCCGCTTCCCGTTCTTTCTGTTGAGTAATATCTCGGATCACACCCACTAAAAATAAATTACCTGCTGCATCCCGATGGAGCGTTCTTTTGGTCTCAATCACTCGATGAATTCCCCCAGCATCCGTAAATTCTTCTTCCTGCTGGGTGCTTTCCTGAGTCAGAAACAGGTTCTCATCCTGTTGCCAAAATTGTTCCGCTTCTTCGGGGGCAAACAAATCATAATCGGATTTGTCCATTAACACTTCCAAGCGATAGCCCACTAACTGGGAGTAGGCTTGGTTTAAAACAATCCAACGGTGGCTTTGATCTTTGACAAAGATGGGGTCGGGAATTGTATTTATAATCCCTTGTAGAAATTCCGTAGATCGTTTGAGTTCCCCTTCTTGATGGGCAAAGTGAATTAAAATCATCAGGGATGAGCTAACAAAGCCGAACAGGGGAGGAATAAGGGGAAACCACCAACGAGCTAGAAATAGAGCGTAGCTGGTCATGCATAAGGTTCCTACCGCTAGACTTGAACTGAGCGTTAAGTGGGAGGAGTTTCTCAGCTTCCACGCTAGAATTGAACCTAATCCCGACCAAGCAAAAATCCATAGCCCTTCAAGGAGATCGGGTAAGGTTTTGATGAGGGTCTGTTCCCCAGTGGCTAGATCTAAAATAAAGCTAATTAAATTGGCTTGGGCTTCGACACCGGGAATCTCACCCGGTCTGGTGTAGGGAATGGGAACAAAGTCTTTGAGACTAATGGCTGTTGAGCCAATTAAAACAATGCGATCGCGAAATAAATCGGGATCAACTTCTCCATTTAAGACTTCAGAAATGGAAATCGTGGTAAAAGTATTGCGGGGGCCACGAAAGTCTGCTAGGAAGGGATAGCCACTGGCATCTGCATTGACATAAGCTCCATCATAAGCGCGAAAGGGATAAAAGACGGCTTGACCCAGTTGTAAGTATTCAGGATTGACTGATGCTGCTTCTTCTTCAATACCAAATTGCTTTAGATATTTTAGGGATAGTTGTAGGGCAAAACTTTTGTGAAGGGTTTCTTGATGCACATATAGTAAACCTCTACGCACCGTACCATCAATATCTAAGAGAACATTATTAAACCCAACTTGAGTTTTGGGATCTAAGGCTGGAGGGGGAGGGATATGGCGTGCTTTTTGGTCAGCAAACCGCTCAATACCAATCAGGTGGGGCAATTGTTGCATCACCTGATTTAATTCTTCATTGCCGGGATTGACGGGTAAATCTCGATATAAATCTAGGCCGATGGCGTTGGGTTGACCTCGATCGATCGTTTGTAGAAGATCTGCTAAAGTGCGATCGGGGATGGGCCATCCTAGAGCTTGTAAGTCCGGTTCATCAATGCCAATAATAATGATCCGGTCATCTTTGGGTAAGGTGGGGCGAAGACGAACCAGGGTATCAAAGGCGATGAGTTCGATTCCTTGTAAGAGACCGAAAAAGCGGAGGGTGAGAATCCCCAGAGTAATGCCTGAAGCGGTAAAAATGACTCGATGTTGAGGAGAAAAGCGTCGGGTGAGCCGATGCCAAAAAGCCTGTATGGAAGTTGGATATGACACGGATCGGATTTTAGGTTAAGGAGAAGGGGATTGACCACAAAAGCAGGATGGCATATCCGGTTGTTCATTGTTGAAAACAATAGATGCACAGAACTAAAGGGGCAAAATCTTACTCCACACTTTTTCCAAAAAGGGGTTAAGGGTTGTGGGGTTTGAGGAATTGGCGTTTACCTTCTCAATGGATAGGTTGGGATCTGATATGGGATGCCAGGAAGAATCCATGGAGGCGATCGCACTTAAACCGATGGTGAAGGCGATCGCATGAATAAAAATCCATCCCTTATATTGTAAACGCATCATCATCGACCCTTGAAAGACAACCAAAGTCCTTTATATGCCTTTTTGGTCTTGGGTAGTGTGATAGTTTCCCAACTCAAGGGGTGATTGAGATCACGGCTGGAGGAAGTTACGGGGGCCTTGATAATCGGAGAGATCGGCAATTTCATTGAGCGATCGCACTCCGGCATAGATTTCACCCTTAATTTCCCAACTGGGAAAGGCTTGAATACCCGCAGCTTTACATTGTTCAACTTGGGCATTTACGCCATCAGCAGCACATTCAACATAGTCAATTTTAGAGGCGGCCTCTTGACCAAACAACTGTTTTTGTTCATGGCAGTGGGGACACCAATACGCACCATAATATTTAGCTCCCATGTCATTCAGGTGTTCAACTAAGGCCACTTCAGCCGGGCTAGATGTTGTGGTCACTGGAGGAGGTGTTCCTGGGGCAGCTTGGGGATTATTCACACTACCATAGACTCCTAGGGTAGCCACTAGGGTAATCATGGCCACGGTTAACCCCGTCAAGGCTAATTGGCCGATATCGTCCCAAGCATGGCCGATGAGGGTGACCACAAATAGGGAGAGGGACAGGAAAGCGGAGACTAAACAGTAGGGACAAAAAGCTTCAATGGTGAAGGCCATGATGTACATCAAATAGGCACTCCCGACGACCATCACGGTACTGGTGGCGAACATCAGGAAACGAGTCCACTGTTCTAGGGTATTTCGCAGTTCCTTGTTTTGATCGGGATTAATCAATAAGGGAGAGATGGCCAGGATCAGCATCCCAGCATAGCCAAAAAAACCGAACAGGGTTAGAGGCAAACCAAAGACGGTTGCATAGGGGCTACCCAAGACCTCTTTACAGCCACTGGTGGGACATATGGCTTCTGTACTACCCATGACCTCGGCGACGGTTAAAAATGCCGTTTCGATCGCCCCAATGGTAGCGATTGCGGCGGTAATCGGTCGAGACCAACGATGAATCCAAGGACTAGAACGCCTACGTCTCATAGTTTTATTACTTTATTTATTAATCAACGATCGGGATATATTTGATTGCAGCACAAAAATCTTGGGCTTGCCACCTGAAACCGATTCAGGTTCAACACTATTGTCCGGGGTTTAAAAATTCTGTCACCCCTGATAGCCAGAGAGTTCAGCTAACTGCTGTAAAGACAAATTGCCTTCATATTTTTCCCCCTCAATGACCCAAGTTGGATAAGCCCTAATGCCTGCCTGTTGACAAACTTGGGCTTGGGGAGCCGTTCGCCCTTCTGGTGAACATTCGATATAAACCGGAGTGGTGTTTGATAGCAGGATTTGATTGACAGCTTCTTCTCCAAACCGTTCTTTTTGGGAATGGCAATGGGGACACCAATAGGCTCCATACATTTTAGCGCCTATATTTTGTAGATGTTCGGCTAGGGCTAGACTCTCTGGAGTCGAAGCCGTTTCTATGGGGGGACTTTCAGGGGCTGATTGTTGAGCATGAGCGGGTTGACCCCTTAGAGGATGGTCAACATTTAGCCAGAACCCTAATCCCCCTGTGCCTAGGCCAACACTTAATAGGGAAAGGGCCACTTTTTTGGATATCAGTTTTGGGAAAGGGTTCACAGATTCTACTCCATTGATAGGGGTTTGACGACTAGGGATCGGGACTAGGGTTTTATCTGGGATGTTTCCCTTCCCCACCGGTTGAGTCGATCGCAGGCAGTTAGTTTGGGGTTAAACTGCGCTGGGCCGCTTCTACAAATTGGCTGACTCGGTTGGGGTCAATGGGTTGATCGATTTGCCCGTGGCGTTTGAGGGCACTGGCAATAATGACTCCATTGGCATGGGGAAGGAGGCTACTAATATTATGCCAATCTGCTCCACTGCCGATCAATACCGGGGTGTCTGAGGACAGTTGCTGGGCTAATTTTAGCTCTTCGAGATCGGGGGGTGTACCGGTTCCTGGCCCGGATAGGATGATGGCATCAGCGAGTCCTCTTTCAATGGTGTCTTTAATGGTAGAGGGGAGGGGTTGATGGCCTAGGGGGTGTGCATGTTTGACGAGGACATCGGCGAGGATTTTTACGTCTGCTCCGAGTTCGCGTCGATAGCGTAGGAGTTCGTTGGCTCTGCCTTCGATGATGCCTTGATCGGTTGCCATTACGCCGGTGAGGACGTTGACGCGAATAAAGGCAGATTCGGTGCAGGTGGCGATCGCTAGGGCACTGTGAGCATCATTTCGCAGCACATTGACCCCGATGGGTAAGGTGACGAGGTTTTTGAGGCGATCGATAATCAGGCTCATGGCGCTCACCACTGCTGGATCGACCCGATCTTTGCTAAATGGAGCATCAAAGAAGTTTTCGACCATGATGCCATGGACTCCGCCTGATGCTAGGGCAGTGGCTTCTCTTTCGGCCCTAGCGATGACGGTTTGCAGGTTCCCTCCCCACCGCGATGATGTTGGTAGGGGTAGAAGATGAACCACGCCAATAATGGGGTTTGAGGTTTGAAAAATCTTAGTTAAGTCCACCCGTTTTCTCTTTCCGGACTGATCGACAACAACTCCACCGGGACATCTGGGATGCGGTTTCTGTAAGGTCGGTAAACGCTATGGGTTAAGGATTGCTCTTTCATGGGTTTCTGGCTTCTCACAGGAGCAGATGTCAGCATGAGCCGAGTTTGGCTCTTAAGTCAGGTTGACTTGGGAAGTTGCTTTGGCTTGTGTTGGCAAGACAACACCGTATGATAATACCATAGGCTTGATCTGTGCGATTTATTCACGCAAGGGGATAGCGATATGCTCAGTTATCTGAGGGGAAGGGTTGACCAGATTCAGAGGCGATCGCCCAATCGGGTGACTCTGATTTTGGAGGTTAATGGTCTGGGTTATGAGATTCAAGTGACTCGTCAATTGGCTGATGGGATCTCGGAGGATCGGAATACTGAGCTGCAAGTGTTTACCCATTTTATGATTCGGGAGGAGCAACCCCTGTTGTATGGCTTTGCTTCTGCTGCCGAGCGGGATCTGTTTCGCCAATTGGTGGGAGTTAGTGGGATTGGAGCGCAGTTGGCGATCGCCCTTTTGGATACTCTGGGACTGTCGGATTTGGTTCAGGCGATCGTTACCGGTAATATTAAACAACTGGTTCGTACTCCTGGCGTGGGCAGTAAAACAGCCGAACGCATTTCTCTGGAATTAAGAACCAAGTTATCCCAATGGCGAGGAGCATCTGGAGTTGCTCTACCCGCTTCTAGTGCCCTACCTTCTGCTTTGCAAGAAGATGTGGAAATGACTCTTATGGCTTTAGGCTATAACCAAGAAGAAATTGCCCAAGCTTTGGGTGCATTGAGTCAGAAGCCCCATCTGATGAAAACTCAAGAAGCAGAAGATTGGATCAGGGAAGCCATTAGTTGGTTAAGTTAAGTCTTTATTTTTTTCAAGAGGTGATTCCATGAACTCAGCAGTTAAACTTCCCAATTTTTTGATTATTGGTGTTCAGAAAGCCGGAACGACTTCCATCTATAACTATCTTAAAGAACATCCTCAAGTCTATATGAGTCCGGTTAAAGAACCTAATTTTCTGGCTAGAGACCCCAATAAAGACCCCAAAGATATAAAGCCTGTCCCCTCTCATAAAAAACGGATCGACACCTTTGAAAAATATTGTGAATTATTCCAAGGTGTAACAGATGAAATTGCTATTGGTGAAGCCTCTCCCAACTATATGGCTAACTATCCCATTGCAATCCAACAGATTAAGCATTATATGCCTGATGCTAAATTGATTGCCATTTTGAGAAATCCAGCCGATCGCGCCTACTCTGATTATCTGATGCATATTCGCGATGCCATTGGTAAACCGAGAAGCCTATCTGAACAAATCCGCAAAAAAGGGAAAGAGTCAGCTACTCTCAAGAAAGGATTTTATGGAGAACACTTAAGTTATTTTTACGATCAGTTTGAACCCGATCAAATTAAGGTCTTCTTGTATGAAGAGTTGCGAGAAAATTCTCAAGGTTTGATGCGGCAAATTTATCAGTTTATTGGTGTAGATGAAACCTATACACCGGATACATCAAAAAAATCTCAAGTAGCGAAATTACCGAAAAATCAAACCCTCAATAAAATGCTTCACACTCATAATCCCTTGAGAAAAACTACAGCTAAAGTATTAAAAAGCCTATTTCCAGCTCATCTAGTGGAGAACTTTCGCCAAAAGCTAATGGACTTAAATCAATCCCAGGAAAAAATCCCCTCTCTCTCGGCGGAAGAACGTCAACAGTTAATTGAATTCTATCGTGAAGATATCCTCAAACTGCAAGAGTTGATTAACCGTGACCTTTCCCATTGGCTCGTGTAACTGACTCATTTGACCCAAAGCTTGAGTAAAACTGAAAATTTGTGTTATAGTATAAAATTGCTGAATTTTGATGGATTACCCTAAAAGAATACCCTATGAGTCTAACGCAAACCCAAAAACATCAAATTATGGCTGAGTATCAGGTTCATGAAACCGATACGGGTTCAGCAGATTTACAAGTGGCAGTTTTGACTGAGCGGATCAACCGTTTAAGTAACCACTTGAAATCAAATAAGAAGGATTATGCCTCCCAGCGCGGTCTAATGAAAATGATCGGTCAGCGCAAGCGTTTGTTAGGTTACATTAACGAAAAAGACCAAGACCGGTACAAAGCTTTAATTAGTCGTTTGAGCATTCGAGGCTAGAGGTTTTGCCCATGTCCCCAGAACCCGATCAAAAGGCTGAGTCGGTGGCCAAGGAGCGGTTGCCTTTCGAGCCAAAAACCAGCCGTAAGAAAAATAGCTCGACCCCTTCATCCCCCCCCAGAAAATCCAAGCCCTCGAAAGGAACTGGGAAACGAACCCCTATTCGTAAGGAAGACCGAGTGATTCCCGAAGCGGTGAGTAAGCGGATGATTAAGCGGATGGCTTTGTTGTCTGGCGTACCCACTGCCCTAGGTGTATTAACGTTTGTGGTCAGTTATTTGATTTTGACGCAAACGGAGTTTGAGTTACCCCATGTTGCCGTGGTGTTGGTAAGTATGGGTTTCTTCGGACTGGGTGTCCTCGGTTTAAGTTATGGGGTACTCTCGGCCTCTTGGGATGAAAATCGGGTAGGTACTCTACTCGGTTGGCAGGACTTTACCCAGAATTTAGGTAGAACGATCGCCGCGTGGCGATCGGTCAAACAAGATTAAGTATTCAAGACCCTATTGAGTCAGGATAATCAACCATGATTGTAGTAATGAAAAGCGGTACGCCAACCGCAGAAATTGACCGAGTAAGTGATGAACTAAGCACCTGGGGACTGACACCAGAAAAGATTGTGGGCCAACACAAGGTGGTCATTGGTTTAGTTGGGGATACAGCAGATCTAGACCGGGAAAGAATTCAAGAATTGAGTCCTTGGATTGAGTTAGTGTTGCGCGTTGAACAACCCTTTAAGCGGGCGAGTCGGGAATATCGTCATGGTCAAGCCTCAGATGTGATTGTTTCTACCCCTCAAGGGGATATTCCCTTTGGCGAAAGTCATCCTCTGGTGGTGGTGGCTGGCCCTTGTTCGGTAGAGACGGAGGAGATGATTACGGAAACAGCTATGCGGGTGAAAGCGGCTGGGGCGAAGTTCCTGCGCGGTGGCGCTTATAAGCCGAGAACGTCCCCCTACTCTTTCCAAGGCCATGGGGAAAGTGCCCTAGAACTGCTGGCCGCAGCACGGGAAAAGAGCGGCTTAGGAATTATTACGGAAATCATGGATACTGCGGATATTGATGCAGTATCAGAAATTGCCGATGTAATCCAGATTGGGGCCAGAAATATGCAAAATTTTGCCCTCCTCAAGAAAGTCGGAGCGCAGGATAAGCCAGTTTTACTTAAGCGGGGGATGGCAGCCACGATTGAGGATTGGTTGATGGCGGCTGAGTATATTTTAGCGGCGGGGAATTCCCAAGTAATTTTGTGCGAGCGCGGTGTTCGTACGTTTGACCGTAAATATACGCGCAATACCTTGGATCTGTCGGTGGTTCCGGTGTTGCGGACGCTGACCCATTTACCGGTGATGATTGACCCATCCCATGGTACGGGATGGTCTCAGTATGTACCGGCAATGGCTAAAGGGGCGATCGCCGTAGGAGCCGATTCTTTGATGATTGAAGTCCATCCCAACCCCTCCAAAGCCCTCTCCGATGGGCCCCAGTCCCTCACCCCCGATCAATTCGATCAACTGATGAAAGAATTGGCAGTTATTGGTAAAGCCGTCGATCGCTGGTCTATCCCCGAAACTGTTCTCGCTTAACGAATTCAGCAGCGATCGCCACGTGAAGATCGGGGTGGATGGTTTGCCATCCACCCCATTTTTAGTGAAACAAACTATAATTAAAACTGAAAGTAATAATAGTTTGGGTTATTATTCACCTTGTTTACTGCTATTCCCTCCCCCACTCGCTTCTCTGAAGCACCCGCAGATCTTTTTGAGGCGATCGCCATCCTCAAACAAGAACTCAACGCCATCATCCTCGCTCACTACTACCAAGACCCCGACATCCAGGACATCGCCGACTACATCGGCGACTCCCTCGGCCTATCCCGCAAAGCCGCCCATACCGACGCAGAAGTAATCGTCTTTGCCGGAGTTCACTTTATGGCCGAAACCGCCAAAATTCTTAACCCCAATAAATTGGTGCTTTTACCAGATCTCGATGCCGGTTGCTCCCTAGCTGATAGCTGTCCAGCCGATGCCTTCGCCGCATTCAGAGCCTTACATCCCCATCACTTAGTCATTTCCTACATCAACTGCACCGCCGAAATCAAGGCCATGAGCGACATTATCTGCACCAGTTCCAACGCTGTCCAGATAGTCCAGCAAATTCCTGCTCACCAACCCATCATTTTCGCCCCCGATCGCAACCTAGGACGCTACGTCATGGAACAAACCGGGCGGGATCTCCTCCTCTGGGATGGCAGTTGCATCGTCCATGAAACCTTTTCCGAAAAAAAGATCGTGCAACTCAAAATCCAGCACCCCGAAGCCGAAATCATCGCCCATCCCGAATGCGAACCCCCCGTACTGCGCCATGCCGATCATATCGGCTCCACCACCGCTCTACTTAACTATGCCCAAACCAGCAATAGTCCTGCCTTCATCGTCGCCACCGAACCCGGAATCATCCATCAAATGCAGAAAGAAGCCCCCCATAAACAGTTCATTCCTGCACCACCCATGAATAACTGCGCCTGTAATGAATGTCCCCACATGCGCCTCAATACCTTAGAAAAACTCTACTGGGCCATGAAAAACCGCACACCAGAAATCACCCTACCCAAAGACATTCAACTAGCCGCTTTACGTCCCATTCAACGAATGTTAGAAATGACCTAACTCTAATAGTAGTGCGAGCATCTTGCTCGCTAGGGCAGACTCTAATAGTAGTACGAGCATCTTGCTCGCTAGGGCAGACAACAGCGAGCAAGATGCTCGCACTCCTTGCTTGGCCTCATTTTAGCCATTATTAATGGTTAATTAATCTGAATTAAACCCCTTAAAATCAGCCGATTCACTAAATCCGGATGCTCATCATGGGGACAATGACCCGCATTCGGAATCGAAATAAACTCTACATCAGCACGGGTTTGAGCCAAACGACGATAGAGCTTACCCGCACTAATCGGAGTCCAAGGGTCATCTTCTCCCCACAACACCAACAAAGGTTGCTTGACGTGGGGTAATAACTCCTCCGGTTTCGGCCCTGGAGGAGCAGTCAGTACCGAAGCAAACACCTTTTGCGCTCCTGGATCGCAAGACGGTTGATAGAGTAAATCCACTAACTCATCCGTAATCGCCTCAGAAGACATATAAACTTGATGCAGCGTCCTCCGAATACGGTGTTTTTGTCGCACCTGATTAAACAGAAACGGCCCCGTTATCGGAGAACTGACCAAACGGGTAAACGCTCCCATCACTATCCGTAAAGGTAAATTCAGCTCTTCAGGACGGTGGTTCAACCCTCCCGCGCAGTTAATTAAAATGCCAGCCTTTCCCCGCTCTGGAGTGTGGGCTAGAATCATTAAACTGAGCAGTCCCCCAATCGAATTCCCAATCCATACAGCCGGTTGTTGAATGTGAGTTGCCCAAAAGTCTTGCAGTAGGCTATACCAGAGATCCAGGGAGTAGTCTAAGGGAGGTTTATCTGAAGCTCCAAACCCTAGTAAATCTAGAGCAAACACTTGGTATCCAGCTTGGGCTAAGGTGGGGATATTGTTGCGCCAATGTCCCACACATCCCCCAAAACCATGGACTAAGACTAAGGGAATCCCCCGTCCCTGAACAGTATAAATAATACGGTGATTTTGCCAAAGCCAGGTTTGAGGAGTTAAAGTATTTCGGGATAAAAGTTGAGTAGTCACAGGGTTGGAAATTAGAATCTAGGATCTTAGTTGGTCTACTGATTGAATTTTAAACCCTTTTGACAGTTTAAGCGTTAAGGTTATAGAGCCTACAAAGGATAATCCAATAGCCTATTCATTGGATATACCTTATGATGATAATTAGTAAGGTCAGTTCTCTTAAGCTCTCTGAATTAGAAGTTACTCGACTCTATGAGTTTTGTTTTCGATCATTAATAATTGTTTATGATTGCATTAGAGAGTTAAACACTTGTGCTTATAATCTTAATTTTACGGCTCACCTAGCTTGTATGAAACAACATGAGCAACTCTCCTAATTCTAAGCTATGCCCACAACTCTTAGTCGTTGATGATTTTCCGGAAAATCTTCGACTACTGAAAACAGTTTTACAACAACAAGGTTACGAAGTTCGTTTAGCCGCTAATGGTAAATTTGCTTTGACTAGTCTTGACCATTTCCAACCCGATTTAATTTTGCTCGATATCATGATGCCCGAAATGAATGGGTATCTTTTTTGTCAAACTCTTAAGAAAAATCCTAAAACTTCTGATATTCCAGTGATTTTTTTGAGCGCACTTCAAGAAGGTACGGATAAAGCCAAAGCATTTCAACTGGGAGGAGCAGATTACTTAACAAAACCCTTTCAAGTTGAAGAACTTTTAGCTAGAGTCAAACATCACCTAGAGCTAAGAAACTTACAAAGAGAGTTACAGATTAAGAACAAAATTTTAGAGGATAAAAACAAGGAATTACAAAAAACTCAAAAAGAAATGAGTTTAATGCTAGATGTTACCAAAATAATCAATGATATTTTTGATGTTCAATCAGCAATTTCTCAGGTTCTCGATCGAGTATGTAATCATATTTTATGGGATCATGCAGAAGGTTGGATTCCGAATCAGGAGCAAACTTTATTAACTTATGTTCCCTGCCTAGAAAATGAGAATAAGCGATTTCAAGAATTCCAAAAAGAAAGCGCCAAAATCAGTTTTGCTCCTAATCAAGGTTTACCGGGTAGAATTTGGCAATCTCAAAAGCCGGAATGGATCGATAATTGTTGCGATTGTTCAGAGAATTTGTATATTCGTAAAGACTTAGCTAAACAATCGGGATTTAAATCGGTGTTTGGTGTACCGATTATCGCTAACAAGCAAGTTCTATCTATACTGGTTTTCTATAAATTAAGTCTAGAAGATCGCCAAGATGATTTAGTGGCTTTGATTCAAGCTATTGTTAATCAATTGGCTTCACCGTTGGAAAAATCCAATTTATATCAAAAACTGGAAGAAGCAAACCAAGAGTTAGAATTTTTAGCTCATCGAGATGGCTTGACTCAAGTGGCTAATCGCCGTGTGTTTGATTCGGTCTTAGAACAAGAATGGTTACGCATGAAACGGGAACATAAATGTCTATCTTTAATTTTGTGTGATGTAGATTATTTTAAGAAATATAATGATTTTTATGGACATTTGTTAGGGGATGATTGTTTGATTAAAATTGCGGGTGCTTTGACGAAGGCAGCTCGAAGACCAGGGGATTTGGTAGCTCGATATGGTGGAGAAGAGTTTGCTATCATTTTACCCAATACCAATCCTAAAGGAGCTGGGGAGGTGGTTCATTGTGTACAGAAAGAAATTGCTAATTTGCAGATTCCTCACCAGAGTTCCGAGGTGAGTTCATATGTAACGTTGAGTTTGGGAGTAACCAGTATAATTCCTACTGCTCAATGGTCAGTAAAGTCTTTAATTAATGCTGCGGATCAAGCATTATATGAAGCAAAACAATTGGGAAGAAATCAATTTTGTTCTCGTTCTTTAGATCGTTTATCTATTGATGAAATATAAATTTTACTCGGTCGGTATGTTTTTCTTTAAGATCAATTTTCATGAATATAAAAAAACGGAAAAAGGTCAAAAATAAATTTTGGTCTATTGGATGGATAATAATTTTAGGTTTAATAATTTCTCTGGTCTTTTTAAAACTCTCTCCAAGTCTTGTTCAGGTTGCTGATTCACCGGTATCTGTTCGTGAAGTTGCACAGAAGGGTTGTGCTGTAGAGGATTCGCAACTGGAAAATGATCCGATCGCCACGTTTTATGGAAAAGAGGCTTATCCCTGGAGTAATCAGTTACCTTGGGATTGTGTCTATAATATCACAGATTTTCCTGGAGAAACCAGCGATCGCCAATTTGAGCAAGCTAAAGCCGCCGTTTTGGCTCAGGGAGGTGGCGTGATTTATTTCCCGGCTGGAACCTATGAATTTACTGATGATTTGGTTTTAGACGATCGCATTATCCTTCGCGGAGAAACACCGCAGATCGCTCAGGCAAAATCCGATAACTTCCAACCCCCCTCCCGTCTGCTGTTCCCCCAGTATAAACCCCAGTTATCGGGAGATGGAACCCCCAATAAAACTGCATTTAAGACCATTCGCACCGCTCATCCCGAAACCGATAGTAATCTGGGATTAGTCTATTTAGATATCAATCGCGCTGGAGTGCAGATTAAACCGGATTTAGCCTCAGCCAAAAACCGTAATATCATTCTATTTGGCCTTCGCAGCAACAATGTGGCCTATCCTGATGGTAGAGTGCCCGATCGCTCCTTCCAGGACGGTTGGATGCGGTTTAGCGATCGGTTTACAGCCAATTTGAAGGTGAATGGCTATGAACAGATTTTAGTGGCCAATAATCGCCTCAATGACCAGATTACCGATACTTATGAGCAACCGGGATATAAAGTAAAAAGCCTGGACAAGAAAACCATTATTACTTATGCTCAAGGCGATCGCGTCCCCTTTGATTATAGCGCCCACCATGGCATTGCCGTCAATCGTTCTGGCCAGTTCGATTTAGCCGAAACTCCCACCACTCAACCGGGATTATTTCGCCAGGGAATTACCATCCGAGATAATTGGGTTTATCATACCATGCGTACAGGAATTCAAGCCTCTGGTCAAGGATTGGTGATTAAAGATAATGAAATTCATGATAAACCAGGAAAACAAGTCTGGACTCATCCCACAGGATTAACGCAACCAAGAAATTCTAATACCTATGAAAATCGGGGAATTGATTGGTCGGGTCATCAGGTGACAATTGAGGGGAATGAGTATGAGGTTTATCGCCATCGAATTATGGAGAATCGCTATTGGAGTGTGGATGGAGAAGGGATTTTAATTCAAGAGTGTTGTGGAGGGACTTCAGTTAAAGGGGTAGTTATTCGCGGCAATCAAGGGAATGCTTATATTGGGATTTATAAGATTCCTGAAATTGAGAATGTGACGATTATAGATAATATTCTTTTACCTGCTCCCATTGGAGACTCCAATATTTATGTGAGTGCGGATACGAATCGGGGAGAAAGTGGGATGAATAATGTCAGAATTGAGAATAATCAAGTCCCTGGCAATATTGTGGTTAAGGCTTCTCAAGGGGGACAAGGTAATACCATTGTTAATAATCAGTCTACAGGTGAGGGCGTTTTAGAGTTTTCTTGTTCAGTTTCCGTGAAGGGAAATCGGGGATTTGAGCAAAAAGAGTGCCTATAGGGGATGGGGGATGGGGGATGGGGGATTTGCTGGCGATCGCTCCCAGCTTGCATTAAAATAAAAATGATAATCATTCTAATTACAGTCGATGATGATTCTAGCAAAGAGGTTCAGTCACTTAACCCTCGCCGTTTTCACCGCTCTATCTGGGGTCAGTTGTGTGGCTAACTCCAGCATTGAAAGCACTACAGGGGAAAATACAGCCGTTGTGGAAGAGCAGGACGAGTTGGAGGTGGTGACTACATTTTTACCGATGACCCAATTTACGAAGGCTGTAGTCGGCGATCGCGCAGAAGTCGTACAATTACTACCAATCAATGTGGGCCCCCATGACTACCAAGCCAAACCTGCGGATGTTCAGGCGATCGCCCAAGCCGATATTTTAGTCAAAAATGGCTTAGAATTAGAATCTTACCTGGATAACATGATTAAAAATGCCGAGAATAGCGATTTAATCATCGTTGATTCGAGTGCCGGTATTGAACCCTTGAGATTTGCAGAAAAAGACCACGACCATGACCATGACCATGACCATGATCATGACCATGAAGATGGTGACCATGAAGATGAACATAGTCACGATCATGGAGAATTCGATCCCCACATTTGGCTCGATCCTAAACGAGCCATTCAGCAAGTCGAAAATATTCGTGATGGTTTAATTTCCGTCGATCCAGAAGGACAAGAAATTTACACTCAAAATGCGGCTGCTTTTATCGAAGAACTCAAAGCCTTAGATGCTCAAACCACCGAAAAACTGCAACCTTACGCCGGCCAAACCTTGATCACCTTCCATGATTTCGCTGCTTATTTTGCCCAGAGTTATGGTCTGAGATCCGAGTTTTTGGTGGACATCCCTGAAGAAAATCCTTCTCCTGAAGATATGCGTCGTTTAATCGAAATTGTGCAAGCCGAACAGATCAAAGCCTTGCTGCAAGAACCAGGAGTTGAAACCAAAGCCTTTGAAACCTTAGCTGAAGATCTCAAAATCAAAGTTAGCATTTTCGATCCCATTGCTATTGGAGAAACAAGCAGCAGTGAACCGACAGTTTATTTAAGAAGGATGGAAGAGAATGTGACTAATTTAGTCGAAGCTTTAAGTGACTAATCTCTTGCGGTCTAGGGTTCAAAGTTAAAAATAAACCAAAGGATTGCTAAAATTGGGAAGCGATCGCCGATCATAGAAGCTGAACCATACAAGGACATACATTAGGAATGCTCAAGCAACTGGATCTCGATCGCTCTCTCGACAAGCACCGCTACAAAACCGAAATAGAAGATCTCATGCAACAGTTGCGATCGCTTCAACATGCCTGTTGGGAAAAAAAGTTACCCATGATCGTTGTTCTCGAAGGATGGGCAGCCGCAGGTAAAGGCGCTCTAGTCAAAAAAGTGATCGGCTATATGGACCCTAGGGGATTTGCACTACATCCCATTTGGCCCCCCAACGCCCAAGAACAAAATTATCCAGTCCTCTGGCGATTTTGGCAAAAAATCCCCCACTACGGCAGCATTGGCCTGTTTTACCATAGCTGGTATACCCATGTTCTCGAAGACCGGCTCTTTGATCGGGTTCGAGAATCGGAAGTTCCAGGCCTGATGCGTCATATTAACGCCTTTGAGCGACAAATGAGTGATGATGGTTGTGCGATCGCCAAATTTTGGATTCACTTGAGTAAAAAAGAACTCAAGCAACGGCTCCACGCTTATGCCAAAGACCGCCTGAATTCTTGGCGAGTCCGGGATGAAGATTGGCAACAGGTCAAACGATATGAAGACTATCGGATGTTAGCCGAAGAAATGATCGTTCAAACCAGTACCGGGTTTGCCCCCTGGACATTAGTCGAAGGAAACTGTCAACGTTGGGCCCAAGTCAAAGTCTTGCAAACCGTCGCCGCTACCTTACGAGAAGCCTTAGACCGTCGCCAAAGTCAACTCATTCCCGCTCCCTTACCTCCCCAAGAGCAACTAGAACCCACAGAACCCGACTTTCTAGCACGGGTGGATCTGGGCGCATCCTTATCCAAGAAAGAGTATAAGAAACGGCTGAAAAAAGCCCAAGTAAGATTACAGGAATTACAACTGAAGATTTTTAAGGCTAAATTGCCCGTATTGGCAGTATTTGAAGGATGGGACGCAGCCGGAAAAGGGGGAGCCATTAAGCGCTTAACCGATAATTTAGACCCGCGCAGTTATGAAGTAAGAGCCTTTTCTGCACCCACGGCTGAAGAAAAAATGCATCATTATCTCTGGCGATTTTGGCGGGATTTACCCACGGCTGGCAAGATTGGTATTTTTGACCGCACCTGGTATGGTCGAGTTTTAGTCGAGCGCATTGAAGGTTTTGCCACTGATATTCAATGGCGCAGGGCTTATCGTGAAATTAACGAATTTGAGGCTATGCTGACGGATGCGGGCTATGTTTTGGTTAAGTTTTGGCTCCATGTGAGTCCAGAGGAGCAATTAAAGCGATTTGAGTCCCGCCAGGATGACCCCTTTAGGCACTATAAATTAACTGAGGAAGATTGGCGCAACCGGGAAAAGTGGGGATTATATGAGGTAGCAGTGAATCAGGCTATTGGGCGCACTCATACGCCTAATGCGCCTTGGACAGTGGTGGCGGGCAATGATAAGCTCTATGCACGGGTGAAGGTATTAGAGTCAGCGATCGCGGCGATCGAACTGGGTTTAAGACGTTAACGTATTCTACCGAGTAATATAGTGGAGAATTACACGGTTATTCTGAACAGGGCACAACTGAACCCAATTATTGGCGCGATTCAAGGACGACAGTTCCAGGAGGCGCTAAACCGGTGCGGGCAGATTCTCCAGCAAAATCCCCAAAATGGACAGGTTTGGCATCTGTTGGGTGTGACTTACTATAGTGCCGGGGATATTCAAAAGGCGATCGCAGCCTATCAAAATGCCCTTAAGGTTGACCCCAATCAACCGCAAACCCATAATAATCTAGCCACTGCCCTCGCTCAAAGCGATCGCCCCACGGAAGCGGTAAACCATTATAAACAGGCGATCGCCCTTGCCCCTGACTATACAGAAAGTTACTATAATCTGGCGAAAACCTACAAAACCCTGGGTAACCTGGATTTAGCCCTTGAGAATTACCAAGAAGCCTTAAAACTTAATCCTGACTATACCCAAGCGCGGCAAAATTTAGGCAATCTCTATTTAGAACAGGGAGACTATGAACCCGCTATTCTTGAGTTAAAACAGGTTATTGATCAAGTTCCCGATCATGCTGGGGTTCACTATAGCCTCGCCTTCTGTTACCATCAACAAAACGAACGCAAAGAAGCGATTTCCCATTACCAAAAAGCGCTAGATCTTAACCCAGACTATACCCAAATTCATGGTCATCTGGCTTCTCTCCTGCATCAAGAAAACCAGATCGAGCAAGCCATTCCTCACTATGAAACCGCCCTGATTCACGATCCCAACTCGCCCAAATTGCACCACGATCTCGCTGTTGCTCTAAGCGCTCAAAAACAACTGGAAAGGGCAACACAACATTATTATCGCTCCTTAGAACTCGAACCCAATTCACCGGAAGCTCACAATAATTTAGGGGTAACTCTGAGTCAACAGGAAAAATTGGAAGAGGCGATCGCCGAATATCACAGATCCCTAGAACTCAATCCCCATTATGCCGATGCGTATAATAATCTCGCTGTTGCTCTGGATAAAATTGGAGACTATGATGGGGCGATCGCCGCTTATGAAACTTGTATTCGTCTTAAACCTGACTATGCCGAAGCTCACACGAACCTCGGTATAGCGCTCTTACTTGCCGGAGATTTTACCAACGGTTGGGCAGAATATGAATGGCGCTATCAATGGCAAACTTCTGGCCATCATAAACCCGTTTATCAGCCCCGATGGAATGGACATCCATTTAGAGGAAGAACGTTACTCCTCTATTGTGAACAAGGGTTTGGCGACTCCATCCAATTTTTGCGCTATTTGCCTTTGGTGCAAGAGCTTGGGGGAGAAGTGATTCTCGAATGTCCCCGACTGTTGATCGCATTGTTTGCAGACTTTGTAACAGAACATAGCGCTGATGGATATAAACCCGTTAGGTTAGTGCCACGGGATCAACCTTTACCCGACTATGATATTTGGGCCCCGTTGATGAGTTTGCCCTATATTTTAGGTACGACTTTAGACACCATTCCCGCATCTATTCCTTATCTTCGCGCTCCGGTTAGGGCGGGTTTAGGGCATTTACAGCCTTCTGCCTCAGATCCGGTGAGAGGGGGGCGGGTTTAGAGAGTTTATCCTCTTCGTCCTCAGATACGGATAAACCCGCCCCTACGGTGGATGGGGCGATCGCCAAATCGGATAAATTTAAGGTGGGGTTAGCCTGGGGAGGGAATCCCAACCATGGAAACGATCGCCAACGCTCCTGTAAATTTGCCGAGCTTCTGCCCTTGTTAGACATCGAAGGAATAGACTTTTACAGCTTACAGAAAGGCGATCGCACCCAAGAACTAGAAGGGGTAGAAAACATCACTAACCTTGACCCCATAATCCAGGACTTTGCCGACACCGCCAACCTAATTGAGCAACTCGACTTAATCATCACCGTCGATACCTCCCTGGTACATCTAGCTGGAGCTATGGGTAAACCCACCTGGCTGTTACTCTCCTTTGTCCCCGACTGGCGCTGGATGCTCGATCGCTCCGATAGTCCCTGGTATCCCACCATCCGCATCTTCCGCCAACCCGCACGCAGCGACTGGCATTCTGTCATCAGTGCCGTCAAAACCCAATTAGTCACCCGTAGGGGCAGGTTCACCCAAGATTTAGAAGATCAACCCAAATTGAAGTTAACCCGCCCCACCATCACCCAGAACACACAATTCATCCCCTCCAGCGTAAGCGCGGGGGCGGGTTCACGGAGATCTGGGTGGGATAGCGAGGTTATGGGTGAACCCGCCCCTACCGACCCAAATATTACCCAAAATGGTATCGGAATTGCTTGGCAACTCGGCAACCACACGGGGTGGGGAATATACGGACTCAATCTAGCCCTGCAATGGGTCAAAAAAACCGAAACTTATCCCCATTTACTGGTTGCCCCTGGTAATATTAAGAACTTGCACCCCTTGCATCAAATCGCCTTGCGTCAAGTATTTGCAGAAGCCAAAGAAAGGGGCCCCTTACCCAAAGTCAGCCCCAATATTCCCATCTTACATGGTTTAGGTCATGGGTTTAGAAAATCACCCTTAATGGAGCGTTTACAGGGTAATTCTGCGGTGGGGATTGTGTTTTTTGAAGATACAGATTTGGACAAGGAGGCGATCGCCAATGCCCAAACCTACGATCGCCTCATTGCCGGTAGCAGTTGGAACACCCAACTGCTCACCAGTGCTGGACTCAGCCATGTTGAAACCATCTTACAAGGCATCGATCCTACCCTCTTTCACCCCGCACCTAAACTGGGAATTTGGGGTAAAGAGCGCTTCGTTATCTTTGCTGGGGGTAAACTCGAATACCGCAAAGGTCAAGATCAGATTGTGGCTGCCTTCAAAGCCTTTCACCAGCGCCATCGGGATGCATTGCTCATCACTGCTTGGCATAATGGCTGGCCCAGTTTAATGCTCGGCTTAGACACCACTGGCAATGTTACGGGATTACCCCAAGTGAGCCAGAATAAAGAGTTACAGATGATGCAATGGTTACAGAAAAATGGTGTACCGGCTGAGGCGGCGATCGCCCTCGGCCCAACCCCCAACTCCCAACTTCCCCCAATTCTCCGGGAAGCTGACGCAGCCATATTTACCAGTCGTGCCGAAGGCGGAACCAACCTAGCTGCCATGGAATGTTTAGCCTGTGGCGTTCCTACCATCCTATCGGCGAATACTGGACATTTAGACCTACTCAACCGAGGCGCAGGTTACCCCCTAAAAAACCAATCTCCAGTCCCTTCCCATCCCCACTTCCGAGGTACAGAAGGTTGGGGAAACTGCGATATTGAAGAAATTCTAGAAACCCTAGAATGGATTTACCAACATCGTAAACAAGCCAAAAAACAAGGTAAGCAATTCGCCAAAATGATGCAAACCTTAACCTGGGAGAAACAAACTCAGAAATTGCTAAACCAGTAGGATATTAAAACTTTGTAAACAACCGATTGCCAAGGCTTTCTATATAGCACCATAATGGGAAGTACAAGTATCTTTAAGCTGAACGTCAAGGATGAAGACTTTATCGTTATGGCCAGTAACTGGGGCGATCGCCTTCAGCGCGATGTTTGCCTTCCTCGGCAACCCCGCTCTGTCTCAAGAAGAAGAAGGAGTCACCCTAAAAGGGGATTCTTTACAAACCGTAGAGAGTCGTAGCACTCAGGATTTTCCCGGTCTATCTACAGACTCTTCCATGGGAGTCGATCCGCGCCTATCCAATCAGCGATCGCCTCAAGGGATTCCCCAATTGAGACTCAATGAAAAGGTAGATGTCATGTACAGAGAGAGCGCCGGATCGGGGGAAGGTCTGGGATTATTTCGCTCTCCTGGTGATGTTCGCCCCTCTGGAACCGTGAATTTGAGATTGCAACTTGAAGAATAAAGCATCTCAATGGGGCCAAGCGATCGCCGATTTGTTACCCCCCCATCAGCATGTGGCGGTTCATCTGGGGTTGGATCGGATTAAGCAACTCTTGGTTGCTTTGGGAAACCCCCAAGATCGGGTTCCGGTGATTCATGTAGCTGGAACCAATGGTAAGGGGTCAGTTTGTGCTTATGTCTCCTCGATTTTAACTGCCGCAGGCTATCGAGTGGGGCGCTATACCTCCCCCCATTTGCGCGATTGGACAGAAAGAATCTGTATTAATGGTGAGAAGATCGCCTTAGAAGACCTCTATCATCTTCTCGTCCAAGTTTTAGAAGTCGTCAATCCCCAAGATTCTCCCACCCAGTTTGAAGTGTTTACGGCTGCTGCTTGGCTCTATTTTGCCCAAAAAGCTTGTGATGTAGCCGTGATGGAAGTGGGATTAGGGGGCCGTTTAGATGCGACGAATGTTTGCGATCGCCCCTTAGCTACGGTCATTGTCTCTATTGGTTGGGATCATTGGCAAGTGTTGGGCCCCACCCTAGGAGATATTGCTAGGGAAAAAGCCGGTATCCTTAAACCCCACTGTCCCGCCATTATTGGTGCTGTTCCTCCAGAAGCGCAAGCCGTTATCGAGCAACGCATTCAGGAATTAAACTGCCCAGCCATTTATCCCCCACCCGCAGAAGATCTTGGTAACGGAAAAGTCAAGTTTGGCGATCTTGAGGTTCAACTTCCTTTGGTGGGAGCGCATCAACGGCAAAACTCCGCTTTGGCGATCGCCGCAGTCCAAACCCTACCCCCTTCAGACTGGGTGATTTCTCCCCAAGCAATCCAACAAGGAATCGCCAATACCCGATGGGCCGGTCGCCTAGAATGGAGTATCTGGAGACACCAGCGCATCCTCATTGATGGGGCCCATAATCCCGAATCGGCGATCGTCTTGCGCCAATATCTCGATACCCTAGAATCATCACCCATTCATTGGGTGATGGGAATGCTCTCGACCAAATCCCATACAGAAATCTTCCAAATTCTCCTGCGTCCAGGCGATCGCCTCTTCACTGTTCCCATTCCTGATAGCTCTTGTGCCTCCCCCCAAGAGCTATCGGAATTAGCCAAAAGCCTACAACCGAACTTAAAAAGTAGTGCAGCCTATGACGATCTCTCTAATGCTCTAGATGCGGCCCTGATAGACTCTTCGGGCTTAATTGTACTTTCTGGTTCCCTATATCTGTTGGGTTATTATTTGTCTCTTGTAGAGGGCAAGGAATAACCCAAAAACGGGCTTTTTTCAGCCATAAATCCCTTCATTGGTAAAGCTTAATCTCAGCCATAAACTTTACTAAAGAGATAGGGGTGGCTTTTGGTGCAAGCCAGAAAGTTATACTATTGGGTAACCGATCCTTGTATTCTCACCGCCTTGATCCTATGTCATCCTTAATTAAACCCCGTGATGTCCAAGTCGTTTATCTCGATCATCAAACTACTTTATTGCGATCGCGCACTTGGGATCGTCTCAAATTTGAAGTCGAATATTCCCTACAAAAGGGCACAACCGCCAACTCATTCCTGATTAAAAGCGATAAGGTCGCCCTGATCGATCCCCCAGGAGAATCCTTCACCGATAACTATATCAAAGCGCTACAAGATCGAGTCGATCTCAAATCCATTGATTATGTGATTGTTCACCACTTTAATCCGAATCGGGGAGCCACCCTGAAAGCACTGCTCAACTTGGCTCCCCAATTGACTATAGTTTGCTCGAAAGCAGCCAAGTTAGCCCTAGATAAGCTTTGGCAAGAGGAAGATATAGAGGTCAACGTGCAACTGGTGAACCGGTCAGATCTCGACCTCGACTTGGGTCAAGGTCATCATCTTCAGTTTATCCCCACCCCAACCCCCCGATGGCCTGATGGCATTTGCACTTACGATCCCCTCTCCCAAATCCTATTTACCGACAAGTTTTTTGGCGCTCATGTCTGTGGGGATCAAGTCTTTGATGAAGGATGGAAACTCTATAGCGAAGACCGGCGTTATTATTACGACTGTCTCCATGCGACCCAACCTCGACAGGTGCTGACGGCCCTAGAGCGGATGCAGGATAAACCAGCTCGATATTATGCTCCTGGACACGGGCCCCTATTGCGCTATGGCAAACAGGAGTTAACCCAGCTCTATCGCCATTGGAGTGAGAAGCAAAGCGGACAGGAATTATCGGTGGCCTTGATTTATGCGTCAGCCTATGGAAATACGGGAACTTTGGCTCAGGCGATCGCCCATGGAATTACCAAATCGAGTGTCGGGGTTGAGTTAATTGATTGCGAATTGGTCGATCCGGCCGAGATTCAGACCCAGGTAGAAAAGTGTGATGGGTTTATTATTGGTTCTCCAACCTTAGCCGGCCATCCCCCCACCCAAGTGCAAACTGCTTTGGGAATTGTGCTATCGACGGCGGCAAAAACGAAATTAGCTGGGGTATTTGGGTCGTTTGGTTGGAGTGGAGAGGCGATCGATATTTTGCAGAGTAAGTTAGAAGATGCAGGGTATCAGTTTGGGTTTGAGCCGATCCGGGTGAAGTTTACCCCCACGGATGGGATTTTACAGCAATGTGAGGAAGCGGGGATTGATTTTGCTGGGCAGTTGAAGAAGGATTTGAAACGACGCACCCCCAAGCGATCGGTGAATGTGTCGAGTAGCGATCGCACGGCCCAAGCAGTCGGTCGGATCGTCGGATCGTTATGTGTGGTTTCGGCCCATCGCGGAGATTTACATAGTGGAATGCTGGCCAGTTGGGTGTCTCAAGCCACGTTTAATCCTCCAGGGTTAACGGTTGCGGTGGCCAAAGACCGAGCAATGGAGTCTTTAACCCATTCTGGCGATCGGTTTGTGTTGAATATTTTGCCGGAAAATAGTCCCTTAATTCGCCAGTTTACCCGCAAGTTTGCCCCCGGTGAAGACCGGTTTGCGGGCTTGGAAACAGAAATAGCTGAGAATGGAGGGAAAATTCTCAAAGAGGCTTTAGCTTATTTGGAGTGTACGGTCGGCGATCGCATGGAATGCGGCGATCATTGGATGGTTTATGCCACCGTTGAGAGCGGTAAAGTCTTCGATCGCACCGGAGTAACCGCCGTTCACCATCGCAAAACCGGCAGTTATTATTAAGGGTTGGTAGGGGTAGGTTTGAAACCTATCCCTACTTATCGGCTCTGTGAGTCGGGGTTAATCGGTGCGATATACTCCCTATTGGCGCGAACATAGCAAGTGTAAGTGTTTAAACGCTCATTGGTCTGGCGAGTGTGGATATCCACAAGACCAACAGAAACCCTAAGCCAGGGTTTGCCATTCATCAATCTAATGGCATTATCTTGGTTATTGGTAAAAACAGCATCTACCACTGAACCATAGCTAAGAGTGACGACAACAGACCCCTGGTCATTGCGACAGTTCAAACCATTGGCATCGGGATCGACCACCAACCATTGTTTATGTGCATAAGTGCCTCGATTTCCCTGCACGCGAGAGGATTTGAAGTCGCCATTGTTATCGAAATCGGGTACTTCAGTGGCTTGAGCATAGGCGATCGGTGTCCCTGCACTTGACAATAGCAGGAACGAGAGAAGGGATAGAATGGGGATTTGCCGCACTATAATTTATCTCCTGATCCTTAGATCTTTTAGCCTAATCTATCCGTTTTTCCAGATATTGACCAATCATTTGTTCTTCACCTGCGCGGGAGATAATCGTCTGTCTTGTACGATAGTGTTGGCCGATCAGTTTAATTTCCTCTTCAAATACCGAGCGGTTATATTCGGTGCGTAAGCATAGGGTTTGGGGATTGGAGAGAAAATAGGAGGCAGTAACCGGTTTAGAGGTAGCAAAACCGCGATCGCGATACAACAAATTCCCCAAAACTCCAATGATGGTTTCTCCATCTGACTGTTTTTTCCCCGTAATCGACTCTTGAGAATGCCAACTCACCACAGAACCAAATAAGAGCATGTTTTCATCTTCGAGCTGGTGTAACCGTGCTAAATGCCGTAGGGGTTCGCTCCCTTGGGGTAAATAGGTAATTTCAATAATGCTAGAAATTTCTTGGGGGTCTCCATCTGGTAGCGTATAGTAGCGTCGCTGAGAAGACCAACGTCCTGCTGTTTCTCGGAAAAACCGCTCAGTCTCTTGTTCCTGGGAGGTTTGGAGGGGAGTTGGGGTCAAGTTAGCTGGGGATATCATCACGGTTACTCCTCACGCGAGATTTAAGTTGACGCAATTTCAACCCATATTTGGGGATTTGTGTCAATAACTTTAACTTTTCTTAATATTATCGTGGGGTTGGCGATCGTGCAACCTGCTTATCCCCGTCCAAGGGACTACGTTAGAGAACCCACACCAAGCTGGGGTACATCTTGAGATAAAGTCAATCTTTGATGAGCAGGGATTTCAATATCAAATCTTGCCCCTTGACCAAGTTTTGAATAACATTTCAACATCCCTTGATGATGTTCAACAATAATTTTATAGCTAATAGATAACCCTAAACCTGTACCTTTTCCCACCGGTTTAGTCGTGAAAAATGGATCGAAAATCTTTTTTGCAGTTTCAACATCCATTCCCGGCCCATTATCACTAATTTGAATTAAAATTTTGTCCGTTTCTATCTGATATTCAGTATGAATGGTTAAGATTCCATCTTCCATACTTGGTCTATCTTCATCCTCTATTACCCTCGACTCTAAAACTTCTATTCCATTGGCCAGAATATTCATAAAGACTTGATTGAGTTCCCCAGGGTAACATTCAACCAAAGGCAAATCCCCATATTCTTTTTTGATTTCAATCTTTGTTCCTTGATTATTTGCTCCTTTCAATCGATGCTGTAAAATTGACAAGGTACTTTCAATTCCTTCATGAATATTAGCTTCTTTTAAGTTAGCTTGATCGATTCTAGAAAAATTCTTTAAAGATAAAACAATTTCATGGATTCTACGAGTTCCCATATGCATAGATTCCACCAATTTAGGTAAGTCTTCTTTAATATATTCGAGATCAATATCCTCTGCTTTTTCCTGGATTTCGGGATGATTTAGTTGATTCTGTTCATACTCTTGAATCAAATCCAGTAAATCTTGACAATAAGCCATTAAAGGAGAAAGATTACATTGAATAAAGCTCACTGGATTATTGATTTCATGGGCAATCCCAGCAACCATCTGCCCCAAGCTCGACATTTTTTCCGCTTGAATCAAATGGGATTGAGCTTCTTTGAGATTACTCAAAGTATCTTGTAACTCTTCATTTTTGATTTGGATTTCTTGAGTCCGCTCTTCTACTAGCAATTCTAGATTTTTACTATAATTCTCTAAGGCCTTAAGAGAGTCTTTGAGAGAATCAGTCATTTCATTCAAAGTTTTAGATAAAATACCAATTTCATCTCCTGATTCTACTGAGGCTTTAATATCAAGATTTCCAGCTCTGACTGAACGAGTAACTTCAGTTAATCTCTGAATTGGATCGGATATTGTTCGCCGCAATATTAGGGTCATCACCATGCCTAAACTTAGGATAAATAGGGAACCGACAAGGGTTTGCAGTTGGGAAGTATTTAAACTAGATACACCAGACTTTAATTCTGATGTAAATTGTGATTCTTGAGTCTCGACAATATAATTTAATATGATTAGCATTTCTTTGGCGATCGGTTCAGCTTTAATTTGATATACATAAAGATCCTCTCGATAGCGATCGCCCTCCATAATCAGCAGTATTTTCTCTATGATATCCTCTATTTTCAAGAATTTTTCAGTAACTTCATCTAGATATTCTTGCTGATCTTGACTGAGTAAATCAGCCCGATCGTTGAGAAAATTTAAACTTGATTGAGTGCGACGGTAATGAGCAACATAATCAAAACGATATTTCTCTTGTCTGGTGGTAATATAATTTCTGATATCAGCGATCAATAGAGAAAAATTTATTCTTAACTCAATAGATTCTGTAAATAAATCAAGATTAGAACCTGACAAAAACTTTTCATTTTGTTCCTGACTGATTTTGTCCACATTATCTAGAATTTGAAGCGCTAAAATTTCGCCTTCTTCTTCCCAAAGGCGAAAAGCAGGTTCACTCTCAAATCGATTGTCTTTTAAGTCAAATAGATAAGGAGGTAATTCAGACCAAACTTCATAAAACTTACGCAAGTTTTTTAATTGTTCTAGCTGTACAGGTGCTTGCCATTCTTGAAATAAGACCTCCATTTCTGCTAAATTTTGTTCAAAGTCATGCCGCGATTCTTGATACTGTTGTCGAAAAATAGAATCTCCGGTCACTAAATAAGCCCGGACATTAGAGAGCATTTTCAATAAATCACTTTGTGCTTCTGAAGAAGATAAGGCGATCGGCATTCGCAATTCTTGTGTGCGGTTAATATTTAAAGTAGCTTGTACGCTACTCCAATAATTAACTCCCATAATTAAAAAAGTTACCCCAATCAATCCGCCAAAAGCAAAATTGAGTTTGTCTTTAATTGTAATTTTTTGTCTTCTTATGATCTTCAGGGTTCGAGCGGTCGATAACTGGAACTGCCTAGTAATTTTATTGAACATAACTAATAGTTGTCAGAGAAAATGAATCCTGAATTAATTGAGATCGGCCATTCTCGATGTAAAACTTGCATAGGTGAGTTCATTCGTTTTATACCATTTGGAAATGGGAGATTTAAATTTTTTCCATTGTTGATAGAGTGTAGCAAAATCTTCATTATTTGATGCGTACTCGTCATAAAGTTCTAAGGCAATTTGGTAAGTCTGCTCTAAAATATCTTGACTGTAGGGGAGTAACTCAGTGCCACTTAAAACCATTCGTTCTAAGGCTTCTCCATTGGCTGCATCATATCGACTAGTAGTTAAGAAATAGGCTTCTAGGGCAGCAGAACGAAAAATTTCTTGGTATGATTTGGGCAGCCGATCCCATTGGCTACGATTAACTAAAGCGACGAGGACGGCAGAGGGTTCCCACCAACCCGGATAGTAGTAGTAAGGGGCTACACGGTTGAGTCCTAGCTTTTCATCATCATAGGGCCCAATCCACTCAGCAGCATCTATTTTTCCTTGTTCTAAAGCAGGAAAAATTTCATCTCCAGGTAACACTTGGACTTCACAGCCGAGTCGTTCTAGTATTTTACCCCCTAAACCAGGAATTCGCATTTTTAAGCCATTGAGATCGTCAACGGTATTAATTTTGCGATTAAACCATCCTCCCATTTGTATGCCCGTATTACCGGCAGGAAAGGCATTCACACCGAAACCTTGATAGATTTTTTGCATTGCCTCTAGTCCTCCCCCGTAAAAAAACCAGGCATGATGCTGTTGAAGGTTCATGCCCAAGGGTAGTCCAGAAATGAGTCCCAGGGCAGGATTACGGTCAAAGTAAAAGAGAAGACTGCTATGACCACATTCTACGGTTCCAGCCAGTACACCATCAAGGATTTGTAGGGGAGAAATAATTTCATTAGCAGGATAGGGCGTAATTGTGAAGCGGCCTTCGGTCATTTGTTCGACGCGCCGACAGAGAATTTCTGCGGCTCCAAAGAGAATGTCTAGGGATTTGGGCCAACTGGTGGCCATGCGCCAGCGAATGAGGGGTTGGCTGGGGGTGGATTCGGGAGTAGGTTCAGGGGGGTTGGGGGATTGACAGGCGGTGATACTATAGGTTGTGGCTGCACCTAGGGCGATTTTACGGATCAGGTTTCGACGTTTCATGGTTTAGGTTGATGCCTATTTATGTATATTGGGGAGATGATGGGTTTGCTATGGAGCAGGCGGTTAAGCAGTTACGCGATCGCTTGCTTGATCGCAGTTGGATTTCGTTTAATTATACTGAGGTCTTGCCAGATCAGCCAGGTAGTGTGATGGAAGCCTTAAACCAGGCGATGACTCCCCCTTTTGGCTCAGGAAATCGTTTGGTCTGGTTGGTGAATACATCGTTGTTTCAGCAAACTTCTGGAAGTCTGTTGGCTGAGTTAGAGCGGACTCTACCGGTTCTTTTAGAATCATCTGTGCTATTACTGACTGTAACCGGAAAACCGGATCAACGGTTAAAAGTGACGAAACTGCTGCAAAAGTATGCTGAATTTCGTGAATTTGCCTTAATTCCGCCCTGGAAGACGGATTTGCTGTTACAACGGGTTCAGGAGATGGCGAGTCAAGAGGGGGTAAAATTAACTCAGGGAGGGGCGGAAGTTTTGAGTCAGTCGGTGGGTAATGATACTCGTCGATTGGTGAATGAGTTGCAGAAGTTGGCACTGTATCATGCTGATGGGGGTGTGTTGAGTCACCAGGATGTGGAGCGGTTGGTGGTCTCGAATACGCAAACGAGTTTAGAATTGGCCCAGGCGATCGCTAAAGGTGAGGTAGATCGCAGTTTAAGTTTGATTGAGGGTCTACTCCAGAGGAATGAACCGGCTTTAAGGGTTGTGGCTACCCTGGTGGGGCAGTTTCGGACGTGGTTCTGGGTTAAATTGATGGTTGAGAGTGGGGAAAGAGACGATCGCCAAATTGCCCAAGCTGCTGAGGTCAATAATCCTAAACGGGTCTATTTTCTCAAAAAAGAGGTGCGATCGCTCCCTTTGACCTCCTTACAACAGACTCTACCCCTTCTACTCTCCCTAGAGTGGGGACTCAAGCAGGGAAAACCCGAACGGGAAATTCTCCAGAGTCACATTATCCAGATATGTCAGCTCTATCGGAAGTCTTAACGTACAATTAAGACTTAATCTAAGACTTAATCTGGTGACCAGCCCCCAGCGCTATAGAGGATACCCAGCCATCTGGGGGAGAGCTGGAACTTCACCCTCCTAAAAGAATTCAAAAGAGTTGATAGTCTTGTGTTTTGAAAGCGCCATCATGAATGATTCCTTTAATTTTCAATTGCTACTTCGGTCTTCTGGTCGATTCGGATTTCATCGTCAATCGATCTGCCGGACGTTGCTCGCCACTCTATTATCGGTATGTGGAGGATTGACTGGGGCCAACACTGCACAAGCTCAATTTAATTCTCCTGTACAAATGTCTAACTTTGTGCAATCGGTTTTGGAGATTGAATTGGCTCGTGAAACGGCTTTGCAGAATACTCAAGCACTGGTCTCAACCGGAAATAGACCTGTTTTTGATTGTAACCTAGAGGCAGGAACGGTGAGTAATACGGCGGGAATTCCTCCAACTATGATTAGCTATTTACAAAATTTTTGTAGTCAATCACAAACGGTTTTAGAAGAGCATGATTTGTCCCCAGAAGAGTTTCGTCAAATGACTATGATGTATGGGAAAAACCCCATGCAGTATCCTCAAATCACGCAAGCTTTTCAGCAATTGTGTCAAAATAGCCGATATTCACAATTACAGATTTGCCGTTAACAGATTGAGAAGGACAGATCTTTAAGGGAGTTTGATAGAAAACTAAGGCAACGGCAGGAGGCGATCGCGGCTATGCCTAGAGATCGCCTGCTAGAGATTATATTCGAGAGAAATAAAAAATACCCATAAAATCCCAATTGATTAAAAGGGGAGTGTTGACCTTTGGACAACTTATCTTGAGAATGTTAAAATCAACTCTATTCAGAATAGGATTAGAGATAACTAATATTTCCGGCTGGAAGAGCATCTGAGTCTCAGAGCGCGTCAGGTTGTAGTCGCCATCTACTATCCCCCTGTTTCCTAGCTTGGGAATGGCTCACATTAGATTTGAGACTCAAGATTCCACCTGCGATCGAGGCAGCCAAGGTTAAACTATGTCAGATAATCTGCCCCAGACTCCTTACAAAACCCATCAATCACACCGTACTCACGTTGATTTGCGTGTTCCCACCATTGTCGGTTTGCGACGAGGGCTGATCGTTGCTTGGCTGAGAATTATGGCTTTTCTGTGCTTAGATACGGTGATGATTTCTTTGGCTTGGAAGAGTGCAAAAGTGATTGTAGAACAAGTCCAGTGGTTAGATCATGTTCCCTCCTTTCACTTATTGGCCTACACTCCAGAGCAACCCGGCTTTCTATTTCCAATCTTGTGGATTACGGTAGGGATGATTGCCACAGGAGGATTATATGGCGATCGCGGTAGTCGTCGTCAGTTTGGTCATTTACTTAGAAGTATTACCTTTGCTCAAGGGGTCTTAATCGTCATTGCCTTTATCTATCAACCGGGTCTGATTATTTCTCGGTCGATGTTCTTCCTATCCTGGTTATTTGTGATTTTATATGTTGGCACAGCACGGTTAATTGCCGAAGCCATGATTACCAATCTTCGTCGCCAGGGTCGAGTGCCTCGTCGGATTTTTCTGATCGGTAATTCCAAAGATACCCTAATTGCTAAAATTGCCCTAAAACTCGATAGCAATAAAGAGTTTACGATCGCGGGACAACTGGATCTATCTCTACAAAGCAATACCAATCAATGGTCTCACGTTCTTGAAGAAATTCAATCTCTGGGTGTGGGAGAAGTATTTTTCTGTTCCTGGAATGTCGTCGGCAATATTATGCCCCTTTACTGGAGTTTGAAAAATGCCGGAATTGCTCTAAGAATTTTGCCCATTGGTCTAGAAGTTCCCCATCATAATCCCAAAATTGAGATGATTGGCGGAATGCCCAGTATTCAGTTTCAGCCTCCGGGTTTATTGGGCAGTGATTTTTGGATGAAGCGGACGTTTGATGTCTTGGTATCGTTGCTGATTTTACTCTTAGGGAGTCCTCTCTTCATTGCTCTGGCGATCGCCATCAAAATCGATTCCCCAGGGCCGATCTTCTTTAAGCAAACGCGCATGGGACTCAAGGGGAGACACTTTAAGGTCTGGAAATACCGCACCATGGTCATCAATGCTGATCAGTTGATGAAGGAACTCGAAGCTAAAAATGAAATTAAAGGGGGAGTTCTGTTCAAAATGAAAGATGACCCGCGAATTACCAGAGTCGGTAAATTTTTACGCCGCTATAGCTTGGATGAATTGCCCCAAATTGTGAATGTTTTGATTGGGGAAATGAGTCTAGTTGGCCCTCGCCCTTTGCCTTTGCGAGATGTGGAAGGATTTGCCGAACACCACTTTATGCGCCACAATGTTCTGCCGGGAATTACGGGGCTTTGGCAAGTTTCGGGGCGATCGGATATCAAAAACTTTGAAGATGCCTATAAATTGGATATGTCTTACATTAATAATTGGTCGTTAGCCCTTGATTTTGAGATTTTATTGAAAACAGTGCAGGTGGTTTTAGGGCGCAGGGGAGCATATTAAATAGAACCACAGAGACACGGAAAACACAAAGAGGTTAGCCATAGCGGAGTTCGTTTTCTGGCGGAGTGGCGCTATCTGGATCGAATTTACGCAAGCCCAAAATCTGTAAGCTTAACAGCCAAACATAGTAGGGATTGAGGAAAACATAGCGTTTCCAGAGCCGTTTGGGTTCTTGAATGAGGCGATAGAACCATTCTAATCCCACAGCTTGCAGGGTCGGGGGGGCTTGGGGCAGGAGTCCGGCATGGAAGTCGAAGGCTGCACCGACGGCTAAAAGGGGCATGGAAAGGCGATCGCGGTATTCATAGGCCCAGACTTCTTGGCGAGGACAGCCTAAACCGACTAGGGTAATGGCTGCTCCACTGTCTTTGATGGTTTGGCTAATTTCTTGTTGTTCTTCGGCGCTGGTTTGCCGGAAGCGGGAGGGCTGAGACCCGGCGATTTTGAGCTGAGGGTAGCGATCGCCCAAATTTCGAGAAAAAGCATCTAAAACTTCTTGTCGAGACCCGTACAGGTAAATGGGCAGCCCCTCCTGAGCCGCTCGCTCGCAGACCCTCAAGGTTAAATTGGGGCCGTATACCCGGTCGGATAATCCCGCTTTATGAAGAAAATTCAGCGCCCAACGCACGGGTTGCCCATCGGGACAAATTAAATCCATATGGTTGAGCCGGAAGCGGTGGGTATTATCCAGAACGCCCGTCATTACCCCATGAACAGCAAGGGCAGAAACCGATAGCCCTTTTTTTTCTTTGGCGGCTTGAATAATTAGCTCTACTGCTCCTTCATAATCAATGATATTGACGAGAACGCCCAGAATATTCCGCTTGCCAGCATCAATCATTTAGATCGTCTCCTTTTCCCAACGTTCTTGATTAAATTCGTAAATTTCCCGCAAGATTTGGGTCACATCATATTGGTGTTTCCAGTTGGGATAATGATTGGCAAACTTAGCATTATCACTAATCCACCAGATATGATCGCCAATGCGGTTGGTTTCCGAATACGTCCAATTTAAATCTTTGCCGGTGATTTCCTGACAAATTTTAATCGCTTCGAGCATGGAGCAGTTGCTATAGCGCCCGCCCCCGGTATTGTAAACTTCGCCGACTCGCGGCGCTTGGAAGAAGGCATCAAAGGCATTGATTAAGTCGGCGCTGTGGATATTGTCCCGCACTTGTTTACCCTTGTAGCCAAAGACGGTATAGGGTTTGCCGGTGACGGTGCATTTCATTAAATAGGCGAGAAACCCGTGCAGTTGCGTTCCGGAATGATTGGGCCCGGTGAGACATCCGCCGCGAAAACAGGCGGTTGGGATCTGGAAATAGCGACCATATTCTTGCACCAGCACATCCGCAGCAACTTTAGACGCGCCGAATAAACTATGGGTGGTTTGGTCTATGGACATATCTTCCCGAATGCCGGTGTTGTAGGTATGTTCGGGGTCAATTTCCCATCGGGTTTCTTGTTCGATGAGGGGCAAGCGGTTGGGAGTGTCGCCGTAGACTTTGTTGGTGGAGGTGAAGATAAAGGGAGCTTCGGGGGCAAAGTCGCGGGTCGCTTGCAGGAGGTTCAGGGTTCCGTTGGCGTTAACGGTGAAGTCCATTTGGGGGTCGCGAGCGGCCCAGTCGTGGGAGGGTTGGGCGGCGGTATGGACGATGAGGGCGATATCTTTACTGTAGTCTTGGAAGAGTTTGGCGATCGCCTCGCGATCGCGAATATCCAGTTCTAAATGCTTGTATTGTTTGCCCAAAGAACTCTCTAATCTCTGGCGGTTCCACGTCGTCGAGGCATCATCCCCAAAAAATACCCGCCGCATATCATTGTCAATTCCGACAATTTCTAAGCCCTTTCCGGCAAAGAATTTGGAGGCTTCGGAGCCAATTAAACCCGCAGAACCAGTGATAATCGCGATACTCATAAGTTACTCCTGAAAATCATTCATAATAATTTTTACCCAGCCATGACTGAGTTTATAGCTTCTACAAATTTTGAGGCCACAAATTCCGGAGTCATGCCCTCAATTCTTTTGCGAGATTCTATTCGCATCTGCTCTAAGGTTTCTGGGGAAGTCGAGAGCGCTCGGTCGATGGCTTGATACATTTCTGAGGGGCGATCGGGTTGAAAGACCCAACCGGTTTTTCCTTCTGTACATAATTCTTCGACGGCTTGACTGCCCAAACTACCGAGAATGGGCAATCCAGAAGCCATGGCTTCGTTCACCACTTGCCCCCATTCATCTGCTAAGGTGGGAAAAACAAACATACCCGCTTGGGCGTAAACGTCTGGAAGTTGGTCATAAGCCATGTTACCGAAGAATTTTAGATGGAGGTTTTCGGGGACGGGTTGGCTCTCTAGGGGCGATCGCTCCCTACCATCTCCGACTAACCAAAATTCGAGCGATCGCTCCGGATGATTTTCAGCCCACTTCACCAATTCTCCCAGAAATCGCTGCATATTTTTCCGTTCAATCAACTGACCCACAAATAAAAGTCGATAGGCTTCTTCCTGACTTTTTTCTAGTCGTATTCCAGAAAAATTAGACGTATCTGTAGACTGAAAGGCGCGAAAAATCTTTTCTGAAGGAATACCAAACCGGCGAATATATCTGGCCCCACTGTCCCCATTGACCACAATAGCATCCGCTTGGGGGATCAGCCAACGGCGTAACAGCTCCCGCAGTTTTCCCCGTCCTTGTTCGGTAGACTCCGAACATTTAGCCCAGATAATAAATTTGGCTTTTTTATTCCATTTACAATACAGCGCTGCTTGCAAAGTTCGCATTCCCAACTCGTGAGAAATGACAATATCTGGCTGAGATTTTCCTAGCACCCAAAAGGTATCATAGGGGATATGAACATATAAGGTTTCCGCGAATCCTTGGGGATGATTCCAAGTGCGAATTAAGGTAAACTTTCGTTGCACTTGAACGTTTAAATCTCCCCAGTTTGACTCCCAAGGACGATTGGGTTCCATAGGAGTAGAAACAAAAACTTTGAACTCTTGTAACTCGGCAGCAAGAGACTGGTACAGGGGCAGCCGGTAGGGAGCGATAAAGTGGGTAAGAAAAGCAACTCGTTGACTCATAATAGCCCTAATCTTAAAACATTCACACAAGCCTTTTTTATTTCTCAGAACAGCACTGAGTAATTATTTTTTGTCAGACTTAAAAACAGAGGATAATAAAAATTTTCGATAGGGCAGAACCGAGTAAATCGGCCATAGAATTCCCCCATGGCGTTTCATTAACAATTTCCATTCTTCCCAAGGCTGTAGTGTAACACTTTCTAGAGCCAGTCCTTTGGGTCGATTAATATTTTTTAATCCTTTTTCCCAAGTGGGAGCGCTTCCGGGAGCAGGTTTGGGGTTGCGAGCGCAGGTTCCTTGGTATCCAGGAGCCACCCAGACGCTACAGCCCTTTTGTTTGGCCCGTAAGCCATAGTCCCAGTCTCCGGCATAATGGGTTAAGTTAGGGTCTAGATTGCCAACGACCTCAACCACACTTTTAGGAATGAGGACAAAGTTACCACACATTAAATCGCACGGTTGTGGCTCAGATTGAGGAAGGACTTTTTTGCATTTGAAGGGAGGAGAAAACCAGCCCAGTTGTCGATAACCGCCATAGGTCCATTCTTGACTGTCGGGATCTTGAGTCGAACCGGTAATAATTGCCTTTTCTTCCTGTTGGGCAGTTAATTTTTGATGAGTGGTTAATAGGGTTTCGAGAGCCGAGGGATATAATACGGTATCATCATTAAGCCACAGATAATAATCAGGGTGGTCTTTCATGGCTTCGGTAAAAGCCAGTCTCATCCCACCATTCCAAAATAGACTACCATTTCCCGTAAAGATCTTCACTTGCGGATAAGCCCCAGAAATCTCTTCTGAAGTGCCATCCGTGCTGCCATCGTCTACCAAATAGACCTCCAGGGAAAATCCAGGGGGTAGAGCTTGATTTAATAAGTTTTGCACACTCTCTAAGGTTTTGGCTTTACGATTGTGGCAACTGAGAAGGGCTGCAATGGTTTGATGGCTCATAAATGATTGACCACTCCTGTTGCTATTGTTATAGCATTGATGATACCATAAGCGTTAAGCACACTGCCCTGACTTTTTTATACCTCCTTCTATCTGCGGTCATCCTCAAGCCAACCCTAGGATTTGTGCAATTTGGGAGTGAATTCAATGATCGATGATTTTGGGATTATCATTGCCTGCTGCGATCAAGATTATTATTTATTTAAAGGATGTTGCGCCTCTATTCGCCATTTTTTAGGGGATGTCCCCATCTGCTTAATCATTGATGGTGATTTTTCAGTAGATTCCCTAAAACAAGCCTACGGAGTCCAGACAATTACGCCCAAAACAGTACAGTCTGATGTTTTGAGAAAACGCAGCTTTGGTTGGGGAATCACGAAAATGATTGCCTTCTGGGAAAGTCCTTGGGAAAGGTTCCTATTTCTCGATTCAGATACCCTAATTTGGGGAGATGTCCTCAAGTATGCAAACTTCGATGATTTTGATCTGATCATCGATCAACCCAATTATACTTACTCTGATGAAGCGATCGACCAATTTTTTTTCCATGTCCAAAATTTAGAACAGCACTTCCCTACCTTTGACTGGCAAAAACATCGATCCGATTACTTTTGTACCGGAACTTATTTTGCCCGACGGAATATTTTCCCTTTAGAGAAATACATTGGGATGTTGGATTTTGTGGAAGAATATCCCAATGTGTTTTCCTTTGGTGGTGAAATGAGTTTCTTGAATTATATGATTTTTCAGGGTGCAGATAAAGGTCAATTGCGGTTAAATCAAGTGGATATGCAAGTGCTGGGTCAAGACTTTAGTGCTGAGGAATTAAAAGCTAGATTTCCTATCAGTGAAAGTGGCCCAGTGGTACAAAATGACGATGCTTGTGTGATTCATTGGGCAGGCCCTAAACCTTGGTTGTTTACCTCAAAAACCTATTCAGAACCGATGACGTTCTTTCGTCAGCAGTTTGCTGGTTTAGAGTATGGTCTTTCAGGGAATCAAGCGAAGGCATGGCTCTTTTTAGAAGATCTGTATAGTTTGGCTCTACAATATAACAAGAAGGTTAGGAAAAAGCTGAGAAAGTGGTTCTCTGTTTGAAGCTTATTTACAATAAGTAGGATAACAAAAAAATGAAAAAAATTCTACAGCGTCTAGTTTCAACAGTGAAATCTTACCTAAGATGGTTTATTGTTGGGGCAGCGCTGTTCTTCCTAGCGAATGCTTTTAAGGATCATTGGCAGGAGGTGCTGTCCGTCCGCATCAGTGGTTGGGGATGGATGTCTTTGACGATCGCCCTCCTGATTACAATTATCGCTCATATTTGGTCAGGCTGGATCTGGGGATGGATTTTAGCTGAGTTTAACCAACCGGTTAAAGCCCTTTGGAGCATTCAAACCTATCTGATCACCAATATTGGTAAATATTTGCCCGGTAATGTGTGGCATTTTTATGGTCGCATTCGAGCCGCTCAAAGTGTGGGGGTTCCAGGGGCGATCGCCATCCTCAGCACTCTAATGGAACCCCTACTGATGGCTGCCTCAGCCCTGATCCTAGCCGCAGGTGCGAGTCCCCAAAGCCGAGGACTGCTGCAAGGAGCGATCCTCGTCATCGTCTTGATTGGGGTTCATCCTCGGATCTTAAACCCCATCCTCACTTTTCTCTCTAAAAAGAAAATAAAAGGAGAATTAGACGCTCAGGATCGACCCTCAGCAGAGTTAAAGCGCTATCCCTTAAAACCCTTACTCGGTGAAATGGGATTTCTGTTGATTCGAGGATTGGGATTTTTATTTGCCGTAGCCGCCTTATCTACCATAGAAATTGACCAAGTGCCCCAACTCATAAGTGCCTTTAGTTTTGCCTGGTTACTCGGTTTAGTGATTCCTGGCGCACCTGGAGGTCTGGGAGTCTTTGAAGCCACGGCGATCGCCCTCTTGGATGGAGTCTATGCACCTGCTATTATCCTCAGTGGAGTAGCTTTATATCGGGTGATTAGTGTATTAGCCGAGGCGATCGGCGCTCTACTTGCCTGGCTTTATCAATCCTTGAATTCGGGTCATTTCCTCAAAGTTGATTGAATCAGGTCTCTATTCGGGTCATTTTAGTGCTATTGTCCTTGAACTGCCCTAAGCTCCCTGAAGAAATCGCTAAATCGATGAACGCCTGCCAACTTCCTGAAGTCCTTGATGTCCCTAAACCGGATATTTCTGTTGTGGTTCCGATTTACAATGAAGTTGAAAGCTTGCCTTTACTGGTCGAGGCGATCGCCAAAAGCCTCACATCCACCCAATATACCTACGAACTGATCTGTGTTGATGATGGTTCAACCGATGGCTCCACAGAACTCCTAACCCAACTCGCCCAGAAAACGCCCCATCTCAAAGGCCTAATCTTACGCCGCAATTATGGCCAAACTCCAGCCATGGCCGCTGGATTCAAATATGCCCAAGGTCATGTTGTCATTACCCTTGATGCTGACCTACAAAATGACCCAGCCGATATTCCCCTACTCTTAGAAACCCTCGAACAAGGCTACGATCTCGTCAGTGGTTGGCGGAAAAATCGCCAAGATCATGCTATAACTCGGCTCTTACCCTCCAAAATTGCTAACTGGATCATCGGCAGAGTCACTGGGGTAAAACTCCATGACTATGGTTGCTCCCTGAAAGCCTATCGTGCTGAACTGGTGGCTGATATGAACCTTTATGGGGAACTCCACCGCTTTTTACCCGCTCTAGCTTTTATTGAAGGAGCCAGAATTACTGAAATACCAGTACGCCATTATTCTCGACAGTATGGTAAGAGTAAGTATGGTCTGGGACGCACCTTCCGAGTGCTAATGGATTTGCTCACGGTTTGGTTTATGAAGAAATTCCTCACCCGGCCGATGCATATCTTTGGCTCCATGGGCTTGCTGTCCATGTTTCTGGGATTTCTGTTGGGGATTTATCTGACTATCTTGAAGTTGGGTTTTGGCGAAGATATCGGCGGCCGTCCCCTACTCATTTTAGGGGTTGTCCTGCTTCTGACTGGAATACAGCTCTTTTGTTTTGGCCTGCTGGGAGAATTACTGATGCGAGTCTACCACGAATCTCAAGACCGGCCCATCTATAGAGTCCGGGCGATCGTCGGCCAATCCTGACTTCTAGCTATCTTAGTCAAGAGAATCAGACTCTTAGCGCTTTGGACACCCCAGGAGCTTTATCCTATCTTCATAAAGCTAACTCCGGGAATCTCCTGAAATCTTACCTCCGTATTTCCTCCGCTTCGCCGAATATTCAAGAAATAATTTAGTAGATCTTCCAATGTCAAAACTTCTGGAAAGCCGTAAATTAGGGATATAGACAAACAAAACAGTTCTAGGACAGGAGAGCAGACATGAACAGCACAGTTAAGGCGATCGCACTCGGAACAGCAACCACAGTTGCAGGACTCTTTTCCCTAACCACAGCCGCTTCCGCATTCACCTTCAGCGGCCCAGCACCCACCATCAACAGTGACACCACTGGCTTCTACGAGCAATTTGCAGGATTCTTCCAAGAAGAAAGAGTCAAACTAGAAGATGCCAACCTATATGAGTTTGACCCTGATAGTCTTTTCCTGAAGTATGACCACGAAGTTAAGGTACACTTCATCAATGAAGGGGCGAAATACAGAAACCAACTGTCCTATGAAGCAACAGGTACAACCAATAGAGAAGGGGTTGTCTTCAAGGATATCTCCTCAGCAGAAGCGGTCGGTAACTGGGGTGGAGACGCTCTCGACTTGGGTGACTGGGTAAGCCTCGGAACAATTGGAGCAGGTAGCCAACTTGATTTCGCTCTTAGAGCTGATGGGTATTGTTTAGATAACCCAGAGGATACCAACTGCCACCAAACGGTTACTAGACGGAATGGCGAAACAGTAGATTTCACCAACCATGTTTGGGATAGAGATGATGTCTTCAGCACCCGCACCGCAGAAAACTCCGATGGGTTGCAGCATGTTGTCTCCTATGTCCTGGATAACCGCTACATCCTGATGGGATGGGAAGATATTATCCGGGGTGGAGATATGGACTACAATGATGTATTCTTCGTCGTAGATATCGGTGAAGGCAATGCAAGGCACATCGCTGATGTACCTGAGCCTGCTTCTACTCTCGGATTAATGGCTCTTGGTGTTACCGGTTTACTGAGCCTGCGTCGTCGTTCATCCTAGTCTCTCCTTCCTTATCTTCGGGAGTTAACTACTCCCCTAGAAACTCTAAGTTATAGATTCAATGATCAAGCTACGAAAACCTTCTCTAAGTCAGCTATGTTAGAGAAGGTTTTTGGTTTACTTAGCCATGTTAGCCACAAGACCCAGTATAGAGCTACCAGAAATATTAGACTCTTCTAATGCTTTTTGAATAACAGCTCGATTCGTATTTTTAAGGCGAACCACTAACAACATCCCATCCGCGTGGTTGCCAATTAGATGAGCATCTGCTAACCCTACTAAAGAAGGCGTGTCATAGATAACTAAATCGAAGAAGCCGTTGAGCTGACCCATTAAGTAGGGCATTTTCTGGGAAGATAATAATCGAATTGGGTCAGGGGAGAGATGACCGGCACTGAGGAAAAGTAAATTTTCTTGGGTGGGTGAAGTTTGAATCACTTCGTTGAGACTTAAGTAGTCAGTGATGATATCGCTGAGTCCTCGTCTATTTTCTAAACCGAGCAAGTCATGGAGTTGTGGCGATCGCAAGTTAGCATCAACTAAGAGTACCCGTTGTCCCATGGAAGCAGCAGTATGGGCAAGATTAAGGGCTACAGTCGATTTCCCATCACTAGAACTGGCGGAACTGACAACTAGGGAGCGGATGGGTTGACTTTTGCTCATCAGGGCAATGTTACTGTAGAGCGATCGAAAGGATTCAATGAAGGGAGCGCTATACTCGGGTTGGATCACCCTTGGAGGTAGGTCTACCGATAGGGAGCGTTTTAGGGATGGAATTTTTAGCAGATGTCGTTCTTTGTGTTCTAAGGTAGTGGCTAATGGAATAACTCCCAATAGCTTTAGAGGGACAGATGACTTAATTTCTTCAGGAGTATGAAAAACTGGAATAGAAATTTCGACCAGAAAACCCACCGCAATACTTAATAGGGTACTGACGACGACCAATAGAGCCAATTTTTTCTTAGTGTCGCTTTCTGCTCTGGAAACTGGCTCTCCATTGGGGTCAGTCATAATTTTAGGCGGGTCGATGATCTGCCAAGGGCTTTGAATTTGAGCTTCATCAATTTTCAGGGCTTCAAGTTTGGATAATAGCTCTTTGTAGCGATCAATGGCGAAGGTTAGTTCTCTTTGGAGTTCATCGTATTGTCGTGTTGCTGATGGCCAGACATTGATTTTTTTTTCAATCACTTGTTCTCCCTCAAGGAGAGTCGCTAACTTATCTTGCAAACCTTGAACTTGATTTTGTGCATCTATAATGAGGGCTGCTGCTTCTTGGCGAACTTGCTGCATTAACTCTTCCCGCTGCTCTTTGAGGATCAGTATGGGAATGCTATTATCATTGAGTCGGCTAGAAGCTATGGCAATATCGGCATCAAGCTGCTGAAGATTTTTGAGCAGAGTAAGATAGATACTTCCTGAGTTACTGGTATTGAGTAAATAGACATAATTGCCTTGGTCAAATTGATCTTTCATACCTTGAGCGATTGCTTGCTGTTGATTCAATTCAGCTTCCACTCTGAGTCGTTCTGCTGTGATATCTCGGTGGGCGATCGCTATTTGTACTCCTTGGGAGGGGGGATCGATTAAATTATAGTCTTCTCTTAGGTCTTGAATCCGATCTTCGAGCATTTTCACTCTAGCCGCTTGTTCAGGAAGCTGAGATTCAATAAAGTCTATACCTTGCTTAGTATTAGCTCTGCGTTCTTCAATACTATAATCAGTGTACCCTTGAGCCAGAATATTCATTACAAACTCTATTTTTTCTACATCTGAACTCAGATAGCTCACTCGAACCAACGACGTACCTTCCGTTTTCGCATCTTTTTCATAGGTCACCCGTGTGGTCGAGAGATTACTCATTAACCCGTTATAGGTCATGTTGGGATACTTGGTATTTATTTTGTCTAATAGAGGATTAATCAGTTTAGGACTCGTCAGCACTCGGATTAAACTTTCATAATCCACCAAGCTAATGTCTAATCGACCTTGTTTAGTAATATCTTCTGGATCTTGGGAAAGTAGAGAAAGTTGAGCAACCCTAGATTCTGCGGTTACGGGTTCGACGAGCAGACGAAATGAGCCTTCATAAATCGGAATTACTTCACGAGACTGTTGAATAATCAAGGTTCCCATCACAGCAGTCATCCCAGCAAAAACAATCCCCATGATTGGGGCGCGACGGGTAAATACTGATAGAACCCAGTTAAAATCAAAACCGGAATCCTCTTTATCATTGAGATTGGTGTTCAAGACTTTCAGGTCTGAATTGAGGGAGTTAGGGGAATAATCTGATGATTCGGTCAGGTTCATAAACAGTAGGTCTGAGAAACAACACCAGGATAATGTCTATGGATAAGGTTAATTGTCTGGATTTCCAATATATCCCAAGGCTTCTAGAGTATTAAAAATACCACGAATGGGTTGCGTCAGTTGCAAGACTCCATCGACTGTAGCCACCAAGTCCAGGAATTTAGCCAAGTGAGAACGGCTAACAATAATGATATCTCCATCTTTCAGAGGAGGGTTAGTCTCATGATTGAGATCAGCCCCTAAGTTCACCGGGATTTGTCGCTTGATCACGCTTCCATCAGGATTAACACTCACTAAGTCAACTGAGGTCTGGCGTATCCGCCGATCAATAAAGCTATCTGATGAGAGCAAGGCTTGATTCATTGGAGTATTTAAAGAAACTTCTATCTCCTTGACAATGCCAATCCTAGTAGATTTTTCGCCAACAATGAACACCCGTATGTTTCTTGGGGCTAAACTACTCTCACCTAGGGCGATCGCTTCCCCCACATCCAAGGTTTCTACTGATGGGATTCTAATGACATCGCCATGCTGGATAATGGTATTTTGATCGATCTTCTCTCCTTGTAAAAATGCCCAAAGGTCGATATTGAGGATAAGGGGTGACCCGCTTTTGGTTTGTCGGTAAATTTCAATTCGACGTAAGTCAGCAGTTTGTTGAATACCTCCAGCTCTGCTAATAGCCCAGCTCACAGTGGGTAGCCCTCCCGGTTCAAACTCGGAGCGAGTCGCACCGCCGATGAGAACATATTCTCCAGGGTTTACGACTGCTCCAATAATGCTAACGTTACGAGGCTGATCGGGGGGTGTGGCAAAGCTCAGGGTTGCGAGTTGAGGAATTTCTGAGAGGTTCGTTTCGTTTTGCGTTGGAATAAATATTCGGTCTCCATCTTGCAGAATCATATTTCCCCCGCTTCCACCTGTTTCAAGCCAATCTAGGGCATTGACTGTAATGATCTGTTTTTGATTATTGGGGAGGGGACGATGTACCTCAATTTGGCGAATATCAGCGGCCAGAGTGATTCCTCCTGCGGCTTGTAATACTTCTGGGATAGTGGGATAGCGAAATCGAGGAACTGACCCTCGACCGAGATCTAGGTCAATGGGATAAAGGCCTGGATTATTCACTTCTCCTGTGGCCGCAATAGCCACTGGCCGAACATCTGTCAAAGTCACTGTGGCCACGGGATACTTGAGTACGGGGGTGTATAGCTCTTCTATTTTTTCTCGAAGTTGCTCTAAACTAAGGTTGAGTACAAAAATAGCCTCCACCCATGGTAGATCTAGAGTGCCATCAGGCCCGATCAGATATTCTCCACCATATTCGGGAGATTCTAAAATATCAATTTGAATGCGATCGCCAACTCCCAAACGATACAGAGGTGTATTTGTAGTTAACGGAGAAGACGAGGGACTCAAGTTTTGGAGAGGTTCTTCAAGCCGCTCGGTTGTATATTCATGGGAGTGGAGATTAGACTCAAATAGATTAACCTGGGCTTGAGCCTTGATTACAGGTTGTAAAGTTAAAAGAAGAGAGCATCCACCATATTTCAATAATTCTACTACTTTTTTTGTAGCGTATCTTATGATGATCATAACTTTTTTACTGAATTAGCGATCGATACAGTTCATATCATTGATCCTGATTATAGCTCAATAAAAAGTCATTATGTAAACCATGAAAGAACTGATACTAGATCCTATTTTTCTTTTTCCCATTTTTATATGTTTTACAATTTATTTTGTATTATTTTTCTACTGGACTGACTACGTTTTTTTTCAAAAAAATATTATTTACTTATTTAGCTTTATCTTTATTCTTGTATTGTGTGACTTCACTGTTTATCCGGTTTCACTTTTGCGGCCGGTTCAGCTCATGAATGAGAACTTAGGGCCAATTCAATTGGTTATTAATTTATCTTATTATAGCCTGTCTGTATTATTTCTTAGACATTGGTTTAAAAAAATAAACAACTCTATATTTTCATTGTTTAATAATATATGTTTGGGATTATTCTTGTGTTTTACCCTGCTATCAATACTGTGGTCTGAAACACCAATTTATGCCCTAAAGTATTCCTTAATGATGATGCAGATAACCCTTCTTGCAGCTCAAATTGCAACAGAGTACAGTTGGGCTGAAATTATCAGCCTGTTACGATGGAGTACCAGCATGATCTCAGCTCTTAGTTGCTTTTATTCCTTAACTCAGCCTTCAATTGGAGTAATGTTTAAGGGATGGAAAGGAGTAATGTCACACCCAAATAGATTAGGGGTTGTCTTAGCACTCAATATAACCCTTTGGTTGTTTCATATCATGCATCATAAGAATCAGCGAGTGATTGCAGTCGGTATTATTGCTCTCTCTCTCTATGTGCGAGAAAATACAAATTCTCAAACCAGTTTAATCGTCATTATCCTCTTAATGATGTTACTGGGAGCATTAAAAATTTTAAGAACACTGCCATATAAACAAGCTTTTGTTGGTGTGTTAAGTTTCATGCTCGTAGGAACTTGTTTAGCATTTATTCTTCTCGAAAATTGGAATAATCTTTTAGTTTCATTAGATAAAGATCCAACTTTAACAGGGAGAACTATTGTTTGGCCACAAATGATTGAACGGGGAATGGATAGACCATTTTTTGGATATGGTACTCACAGTTTTTGGCAAGACTGGCGCGGAGAAGATAACCCAGCTTATGGTATTGTTTCTGATAATGGATGGGTTCCTCCTCATGCTCATAATGGTTTTTTAGAACTATTCTTAGAATTCGGATTTTTGGGATTATTATTGTTTTTATTTGCACTGTTGATTACAGTATCAATGTCTGTAAAATATATGATATCTAGCTCGGTTCCTGAAGCTTTACTCCCCCCCCTAATACTTACTTGGATGATTATTCCTAATATTACAGTAAGTAGTCTGTTTTCACCTAGTATAATGTGGTTTATATATATCTTGATTAACGTCAGAGTGAGTCGCGATCTACAAAATACAAAAACGAATTAATATAAAATTAAAACAAAATCAGGTAAAATCAGATAATGTCTATTTAGTTAAACAAAGAAAATTTAGGACTCAATTAAGACTAGCACGATCGCAAAAAGTATGTTAAAGTCTTATCTGTTATTGTTCTTTGTTAGTTTATGGATTTAAAAAAGAAAACTATCGCAGGTGTGATTTGGTCAGCCATTGAAAAGCTGGGGAATCAACTTATTTCATTTATTGTTTTTTTTGTATTAGCTAGATTATTAGGGCCAGAATCCTTTGGTTTAATTGCGTTAGCTGATGTATATTTGGTTTTTCTAGAGGTCTTTACAGATCAAGGCTTTACCCAGGCAATTGTACAACGTCAAGCCTTAGAAGATGAACATTTAGATACAGCATTTTGGATTAATTTAGTTATCAGTATTGGCTTGACATTAATCACGTTTATTGGTGCAGGTTGGGTTGCGATTGCTTTGAAAGAACCTAATTTAGAACCGATTATTAAGTGGCTATCTTTGGCTCTTATTTTTTCTTCATTTAATGGTATACAACAAGCTATTTTTACTCGTCGTCTGGCTTTCAAACAATTATCTTTACGATCCCTAATCGCTCAGTTATTAGGTGGAATTGTAGGCGTAACTATGGCATTTATGGGATTTGGAGTTTGGAGTTTAGTCGGTCAGCGATTAGTGAATCAGTGTGTGGGAATTCTAGTTTTATGGTGGGTTAGTGATTGGAAACCTAAATTGAGAATTTCTAAAAGACATTTTCATGATTTATTTGGGTTTGGAGTAAATATTTTAGGGATCAAGTTATTAACTTTCTTTAATAAACGATCCGATGACTTTTTGATTGGTTATTTTTTAGGGCCAGTTCCTTTAGGATATTATGCGATTGCCTATCGTTTATTAAAGACAGTTACTGTCTTGATTACTACTATGACTCAGGTAGGATTTCCTGCTTTTTCCCAACTGCAAAATGAACCAGAGAAACTCAAATCAGCCTTTTATAAAGGTACTCAATTTACTGCCCTGATTTCATTTCCATTGTTTTTTGGATTATCTAGTTTAGCCCCTGAAATCATTCCAATTATGTTTGGGGAACAATGGCATCCAAGTATCCCAGTCATGCAAATTTTAATGCTGATTGGCATTGTTCATTCCTTGGGTAGTATTAATACAAGTATTATCTTAGTCATGGGAAAACCCGATTGGGCATTAAAAGTCAACATCATTAATGCAGTCACTAATGTTACTGCATTTATTTTGGTTGTTCAATGGGGAATTGTTGCTATTGCTAGTGCTTTCGTAATTCGTGGCTATTTAATTCCTCTCCCTACATTTATTATCATGGTTAAGAAATTAATCCAAATCAATCTCAAAACTTATATTAATCAATTAGTTCCGGCTTTGGTAGCTACAGGAGTTATGGTGGTGGCCATCCTAGGGAGTAAGGCAGTTTTAGATCCCTATTTGACATTAAATTGGACTCTAGGTCTCTGTCTGGTTATTGCTCCTATGGCTTATGGCATAACGATCCGAGTTTTATTTCCTACTTTATTTAATCAAACTTTAGATTTATTCCGATCTCTAAAATCAAGCTAAAGTGATTTTATCCTACTAAATAAAAATACTCTGCAAGTTATTGAGAGTATGGTACAATGGTTAACAAAGTAAATTTTCAATCAAGTATGTCATCAACTAACTATCTAACAAAAATCATTCCCTGGTTTTCTCGGAAAATTGCCCTGAATTACCGAAAACTCAGAAATCGTTTTTATCCCACAGAAAAATTATGGGAACGATCTCAAGCCAGTGAAGTTGACTTTTGGGATGAATATATAGCAACTCAGGGATTGGGTAAGTTTCAAGATAAATATAAGGAAAAACTCGATCCAACCCTGCCTCTGCAACCGGAGATTGCTAATTGCTTAGATACCCTGGAGTTAAAGGAAGAAGGATTTACCATTCTTGATGTTGGAGCTGGGCCGTTCACACCACTGGGAAAAGTTTATAAGGATCAAAAACTGAAGATTACAGCTATTGATCCTTTAGCTCGTGAGTATGATGTTATTCTTGACAAACATAATATTACTCCTCCAGTGAGAACTCAGTTTGGGATTGGAGAAAAACTGTTGGATTTATTTTCTGCTGAAAGCTTTGATATCACATACTCCAGAAATGCTTTAGACCATAGCTACGATCCTTTGTCAGTAGTCAAAAATATGTTTTCTGTTGTAAAGAAACATGGGTTTGTTGTGCTGATGCATCACAAAAATGAAGCTGAACAAGAGCAATATCAAGGTTTACATCAATGGAATTTTGATGAGCAAGGCGGAAAGTTTGTGATTTGGAATCAATCCAGCAAGCATAATGTTACTGAATTGTTTAGTCCCCAGGCAGAAGTCAGGTGTTATTATGATGGTAATTGGGTAATAGCGACGATCAAAAAACTATAAGTAATTAAAGTCAGTTTTAGATAAGCTACAACCCTGATTCTATCGTTGTGTGTAATTCGCATTCCTTTGTAAAATCAGGCGCAAAATTCCCTTAAGCAAAACTGACGTTAATTTAAGTAATAGTGGATAGAATCAGAACTAAATGCATGAATATTTACTCTACTCGATCTATTTTCTTGGGGGGATGTCCCCGTTCTGGAACTACTCTTCTCCAGAGTCTTCTTGGAACTCATCCAGAAATTGCCTCCTTTCCTGAGTCTCATCTCTTCCGGAAATTACGCATTCCTTACTGGAGTCGTTTACTGGGTCTGGCCTCGTTAAAAGGTCAGGAGCAGTTAAACTGGTTTTTAGAGGAAATTGGACAAGCTGAATTTAAATCCCGACTTCCAAAAAGACCTTTGTTTATAGCTCAATATGTTAGTGTTTTTAAACAAGCCCTAGACCAAGCAACGCAGAAACAAGGAAAATCAATTTGGCTGGAGAAATCTCCAGAAAATATTCGTTACATCCAACTGTTTGAACATTTATTACCTGACGCTAAGTTTATTCATTTAATCCGTAATGGGGCTGATGTTGTCGCTTCTTTATATGATGTTTCTCGTAAACATAAACGTCGCGATATTTGGGGAGACCCTTGGGATGTTGATAAATGTGTTGCAACTTGGATTGATTCGGTTAAGTTTTCTAGTTCTCACTTACATAAATCTAATCATATTTTAATTCGCTATGAAAAATTAGTGAATGATCCTCAGCAGACTTTAATCCAGTTATGTCAGTTTTTAGGGTTAGAATTTGATCCAGTTATGTTAACTGCTTATGGGGAAACAGCTAAACAAGTGGTGCGACCTGATGAAACTTGGAAAATGGCGGTAGCTGCTCCCATTGAAAATGCTAATGGTAAGAAGTTTTATGAATTCTTTGATGACCAACAGCAAGAGTATATTCTACAATGTCTAGCTACGGTTAATGTAGATGACTTAGAGTTGAAAAACAAGAATGCTATTGGTTTAGGAAGTTAAGTTACAAATGGTGTATTTCGGAATCCTTTCGGCCAGTGAAAAACGACCGCAGAATTTCCGAACTCTCGAATGAGTTTTCGTCCAATTCGCTTTAGTCCTGATGGTAAAGCAGCGATAATTTGTAAATATCTTAATCCTTGAGTATATAAGAAATCATCTGATAATTGCCGTTCATAACACCGTTGCCATACCTGAAAGGCTTGGTGATTTTCTCCTGCATAAATCCAGCTATCTGCTAATCTAAAATAGCGTTTTCTAAGAATTTTTTTTCGCTCCAAAGTTAGTAACCCTGCTGCTTCTAGTCGTTCATGAGCTAACTCTAATAATTTTTCTCGGCAAGCTAAGTATTCTCTAGCAGCAGATTGAGAACCGATGGTTTGACCATGAGGTTTTCGCCAATAGCAATCGGGGGGTTGAAATCGCTGATAATTTAGATTAAGAATTAAGGCTCGTAAATGCTGATCCCAATCTTGACCAGTAGTTAAGGTTTCATCCCAAGGGCCAAGTTTATCTAAGGCTTTTTTTCTCCAAATCGGGCTAGTGGTTTGCCAAGGAACATCATTGGCTAAGAAGCGATTGATATCATCTTCTCCTGTGTCTCCATTCCACAATAGTGGGGTGTCTCCTGGACGATCGCCAAATAAAATACAGCCAAATACGGCAAAATCCAACTCTGGGTGGGCTTTCATAATCTGGAAGCGGTTATCTAGGGCGTGGGGGGCAAGGCAATCATCAGAATCAAGGAAGATAATATATTCTCCTTGAGCAGAGGCTGTACCTTGATTCCGACAAGCTGGGGCCCCTGAATGGTGGCGATCGCGGAGAAGATAATGGATACGAGTATCTTGGCGATGAAGCTCACTGACATACTCTTTCGTACCATCTGTTGAACCGTCATCAACCACTAAAGCTTCCCAAAATTCAAAAGTTTGTGCCTGGACGGAGGCTAAGGTTTGAGTCAATAGCTCTCGTCGATTTAAGGTGGGGATGACAATGGATATTTTTACAGAATGCATATTTCTTATTGAGATAAATTTAGAGTAAATGAATAAGAATAGTGAACCATAGAAACTCTTAAGATAATCCTACCATAATTTTAATAAACTCTCTCTAGACGCTACAATATTTTCACAATATAATCGTTATCCAAGTGAGCTAATTCCTAGAGGATATCATGAAAGTCACTTTACTCAGTCGGTCTGATGTCGGTGGGGGAGCATCGGTTGCGGTGCGTCGCCTCTATTATGCCTTGAATGATGCTCGAATTGATGCAACGTTATTAGTGGGAAATAAAAACCGAGAGGAAACTGTTTTAGTTAATGATTCTAAGGTAGGTAAAGCGAGAGGTTTGGTGACTCGGTTTTTAGATAATTTACCCATTAAAACCTATGATAAGTCTTCTAAGAGTTTATTTTCTGTGCAATGGGTTCCAGATGAAGTTTCTGGAAAATTGAAGATTTTAAAGCCTGATGTTGTTAATCTTCATTGGATTTCTCAGGGATTTATGCAAGTTGAAACCTTGGCACAACTTCCCTATCCTCTAGTATGGACAAGTCATGATATGTGGGGATTTACAGGGGGATGTCACTATACTGAAGGGTGTGATCGCTACCTCAAATCTTGTGGCCAATGTCCCCAATTAAACAGTAGCAAAGACAACGATTTATCCCGTTGGATTTGGCAACGAAAAGCGAAGGCTTGGTGCAATCTCCCCCTAACTATTGTGACTCCTAGTCATTGGTTAGCTGACTGCGCTCGAAATAGTTCATTATTCGCCAATAAGCGGATCGAAGTTATTCCGAATGGATTAAATACAAAAATTTATAAACCTATGAATCGTAGGGCTGCCAGAGAACGATTAAATTTACCTGCTGATAAACATTTAGTCCTTTTTGGTGCTTTAAATCCAACCAGTGACCCTCGTAAAGGCTTTCAATACTTAGAACCTGCCTTAAAATCTCTAAGTCAGTCTGACTGGAAAGATAAAATTGAATTGGTTATTTTTGGTGCTTCTCGACCAGAACAAGAACCTGAATTAGGATTTAAAATTCATTATTTGGGTCAATTTAAAGATGATGTGGCTCTCAGTTTAATTTATGCGAGTGTGGATTTATTTGTTGCGCCATCGGTACAAGATAATCTGCCAAATACGATTATGGAATCTATGGCATGTGGAACTCCCGTGGTTGCTTTCAAGATTGGGGGAATTCCTGATATGATTGAACATGAAAATAATGGCTATTTAGCGCAACCTTTTGAAAGTGAAGATTTAGCTCAGGGGATGGGTTGGATTTTGCAGGATCAAGAACGGTACAATGAGTTGTGCGATCGCGCTCGTCGGAAAGTCGAACAAGAATTCACCTTAGAGATCCAAGCTAAAAATTACCTTGATCTGTTTACAGAACTGATTGACAACTACCATAAAGAATAGCGATAAGGGTCATCCCCTAATTCAAAATCTGTGCGATAGTCCGGGTGATAAAATTCATTGATAACAGGCTCTGATAAATGCTTTTTTTGGGGTGGTTTCTGGAGATTTTCAAAAATTAACCGATCGCTCTGGAATCTTGCCCCTAAATTGGCTAAAATCTGGCTCATAGCTCTGGTCTGTCGCCAGCGTGTATAGCGAAAATAGGTCAACCGATCGCTATTGAGAGCTGCGGGATTTAATTGGGAAAATAGGGCTACTCCTGTCCCCATTTGAACTCGGCTGAATAACCCATGACTCCCCATGTCTCCTCCTGACACAATTAAGGAGGTTGGGTAGTCGGTTCGCGATCGCAGATCTGAGGCACTTAAACCTCTTGTTTCTGGCCAGGAGGGCACTTCTAATGACCCAGAAAAGGGTTGTTGCTTGCTAAAAGTAACCCCTAAAACTGTTGGTGAGTTTTCTGTTCTGGAGAGAAAAAATAACCGTCCCCCTTGACGGAGATACTCCCGGATCGCTTCATCTGCAAGCTGGACTTGAGAGCCGACGATCGCTAAGTCTGCTTCTGAATTTAAATTGTGCGATCGCCGATAAATAACTCCCAGTTCATCTAACTGAGTCGCTTCGGCATCACTACCGATAAAAATGACGTTCTCGACTTTGGGAGATAAGGGAGCTGTCGCAGCATAGGCGATCGCCCGATCTAAAAGTGTTCTAGCGGCTGGCTCAGACTTTCCGCGCTCCTCAAAATCCAAGGTTGTTAGAATGAGCCGACCTTGACCATAATCCAACTCCATCAAAGGAGTATAAGCTAAATCAAACTCCGATTGCAGAATCGGTCGCCAAGAACTGCGATGGGGTTTTTCTATGGAGACGCTACTGACTACCCCACGGTTTCCCCAATGCCATCCATACCAAGGCAACTCACGGGGAGGACTGCGCTTTACCCCACCTCTAGTAGTGTCTGGATAAGCCTCTGTGAGGGTGCTTTCCCCTCTCCAGTCTCGCAGATCCAGGCGATCGAGTCCCTGAAGGACAGGATGTTCAGAGTTGACTGGAAATACTCGACGACTCAGATGGGGAGCCACTCGAAACCCCAGAGTTCCCTGTATCCACTCTGGATCTTGGGTAAAAATGAGCGCTCTGCCTCCATTTTTGACAAAGGGTTCTAACTGAGCCAATCGTTGTTTGAAGCTTCTGTCTCCCCATCCCCGTTTTTTGGATAAGGCTTCTCTGGCGATCGCCACTAACCCATCCGTCTGCGATCCATCCCAGGAGGTAATCCGATAACCCATTTCTTCCAGCACTGCCGTGGTTTTACCCACTGGATCGAGAACCGAAATTGGCGGTAAATTCTGCTCAGTTGGAAAGGGAAACACCCGAAAATCAAAGGAATCTTGATGTTGATTCTCTCCAATCTGGGCCGTCAGATCAATCACTCCCTCAGTCTTTTGAGTCACAGAAGGCAAGGAAACCTCAATGGGAAAAAAGAGGGTCTGAGCTGGGTCAATTTCTCCTTGCCGATCGCCGGTTTGGGCGATCGCTCCATTAATCCTCACCTCCCAGTGAACCGAAAAACCTTCGCTTTCCCGCATATCATTAATCAAGACCACCTGTTTATTGAGACTTTCCTTCTCCCAATAACTATGATCTTTCGCCACAAAATTCTCTGATTCTCCAGCAATCCAAGCTAAAGTCGGCCTGTTATTCTCCAACAGCGCTTTTCCTCCCGGATGAATCCTAAACTCTGGAGCTTGTAAATAATTCAGGAATCTTCGCGGAACCTCCTGCAAATAAACCCCTCGTTGTCCCGGTTCAAATAAACCCAAAGCAACCCGTTGTTCTCCCTCCTCAGACTCTTGCCATCCATGGCCATCATTCCAAGGAATCATCCCCCCTGTGATTCCCCAAGTTCGCCAACTGCGCCAAGTTTGCCGACTAAACAAAGATTGCAATTCTTGAAAAGCAGGAGAAAAATTCAACTCTGGAGCAGAATGCCAACTTTCATACTCTTGGTCTTTAATAAACATTTGCGGAATTTTAGAGCGATAGTCAAGCCTTTCCAATTGGTACGCTTCTTCTCCTAAATAAATAGCTGTATATTCAGTCATCAACGGTTCAAACCGGGAGCCTTCCAGCAATCCATATTTTCCCCGCATCATCGCCCCATGTAGAGGAGTGCCAAACTCGACCACCATATAGGGCATATCCCCCTCTTCTGCCCAGTTAGAAATCCATTCTTCTCGCTCTTGGAGAGGAATTAAATTCAGATAAGAATTCAGAGCATAAACATCACCGATCGCCCCTCCATTATGCACCAGAACCGGCCGAGTAGGGTCATAAGCATTAACCGTAGAAACCATATCTTCTCCGGGCTGTTTCCACGATTTCCAGCGCCGATCCCAAACCTCTCCGAATGTTCCTGTAACTTCTTTTTTTCCAATTCGTCTAGGGTTTTGATCGTCACCTTTAGGAGCAAAAAAGTTAGGAGTAGTTGCCCACATTAAAATTGAAGGATGATTTCGATATCGCCGTAACTCATTCACCATGCGTGGCTCCCATTTCACTTTCCCTTGGGAGCCATTCCAGCGAAAAATATATCCTTTTCTTCCAGCATCTAAAGCCGGAGCCATAATCGGAAATCCTTTTAAATCTGCCCGTTCAGCAAACAACTCCCGAAAATGCCAGCGCCCCCGTTCATCATGATTCCAAGGCCAGAGTTCAGCTATATTATAACCCGCCCACTGATACCCCTCAATCATCCGATCGATGACTTTAGGAATACCCACGGGCCAAGCATTCCACATATCTTCATGGTACACGGGACGCAAGCGTATTTCTGACCCATTTAAGTAAAACTGTTTATTTTCAATCCAAAATTCCCGAAAGCCAAAAGACTGATCGTAAGTATCTTCAATTCCTTCTCCCTTCACTTGCAATCGAAGGGTATACAAATTGGGTTTTTCTAAATCCCACAATCGAGGATTAGACCAATCCCAGGTTAAATTCAGAGTTTGAATCCCTTGTGCTTTAATCCTTTTTTGGGCTGTAAATTCTCGCTCAACCTGACCCTGTTCATTGAGCATTGTGGCGATAACTTCCACTGAACCCGCTTGTGTAATATCCGTAAGTTCAACCTCTACTTCTACTTGTTTCTGACGGGTTGAAGGTTTGACAAAAACATCGCTGATAAACGGGCCTTGAGGAATACTGAGTAACCTTACTTCTCCAATTAATCCGCGAGAAGCTAAACGGATTTCCTCTTCAGACTCATTCTCAGCTTCTGGAGTTGCCGTGACTAAAAGGGTTAAATTATTTTCTTCTCCAGGATTAACCAATGAAGTGATATCCACAGCACCATAGGGCCAATTCACTTGACCACAAGCTTGCTGATTAACATATAGTTTCGCGTCTGTACTGACTCGTTCTAAACTCACCAGAATTCTGCGTCCTTCCCACTCCTGGGGAATATTAATCGGGTGTTGATACCAAGCCTGAGATAACGTTTTGCCGTTATACTCCTCCCATACAGCTCCAGTGCCACGGGAAAGCAAGCTGGGGACTAATTTGGCATTTTCTAGCCGCCAGTCCCCAGGAACGCGAATTTTTCCCCAATGGTTTTGGGGGGGAGTGGTGGTAGAGGCGATCGCCGGTTGAAAATCCCATACCCCATTCAGGTAGACTTGAGCGCGATCGCCATTTTCCGGAACTTCAGTCAGTGCTGGATAACTGGTAACCTGGAGCGTTCTACAAGAAAACCCCCCATCCGGTGCTGAGGTATAGCCAAGATCGCCCATACAGCTTAACGTAATCCAGCCTATACAAAATAGTCCCAAGAACTGTACTAACCTTTTCTTCATAAATCCATTGAGCTGAAGGTTTAACCCGAAATCGGATCGAGTAATTGTTCTCTCAAATAAACAGCATACTCTTGAGCATCACCCTGAGTTAGATGCACCCCATCGCTCGTTTTCCACTCCCTCTGGGGATTCGGTAACCATTCAAAGCGATCGCTCGGAAAAAGAGTTTCTATTAGCTCTTCGATTTCCTGTTTTTTGACCGTTGTTTCTAAACCCGGTTCTCCCGGAACATTAAATAAAACAATGCGCGACTCCTGACTACTGATGGCCAATAATTGATTTTTGATCACCTGAGCTTGTTCAATAATCAATGCTTTTGTCTCATCAGATAGAGGATTACTGAATTGTTTCTTCACTCTTTCTATTTCCTGTAACCTCAACGGAGAATCTGGCGCAGTGCCAGATTCTTGATTCCCTTGTGACCACTTCCTCAAACTATCCACCAACACACTAACCGGTCTATACTCTTGCTTAAACATAGGAAAATGAGAGCGCATAAAATATAAAAAAGGATTGTACAAAGAATCAATCAAATATACATCCAGTTCCCGTTGAATCGTCTCATTCACTTCAACCAATATGATTTTAGGTTTTGATGATTTTTTCCTTACAATTTCTAGACCTGTTTGCGTGCAACCTCCCCGCATCGCCAAATTAAACACATCAGAACCAATCATTTTGGGATCGAGATTAGCCGTTAGCGAACTTCCGACCAAAACCATTTGAGCATGACTCATGGGAGTATAAACATATTCTTCTGCTTTAATGAAATTAGACTGAGCTTGATGAATCCCTTCACTGGGACTAATCAAACCTGAAAAAATCAAAACTTGATACCCAATCATCACTGTAAAGCATAAGAGTAAACATTGCCCGACAAAATTTATTTTTCTGACTTTAGAATTGAAAATAGATAAACGCATTAGAACTTCCTTTATTCAGAATTATCAATGCCAGCATCAATCCAAAACTTAAGACCTGTAATTTTTTTCCGGTTCCAGATCCAAGAAGTTCCGCCCCTTTGCTTTGCAGATTGGGAAAATGAGGCAAATGATACAGTAAGACAGGGAGAGAGAAGAGCAAGACTGGAATAATGCGAATTAGAGCAGGTTTCACCTGAGTATTTCTAGCCAGGGTTACCATGAAGTCAACCGCTTGACTAAACTCAGGAAGCTTAAATAAAAGCCAGCCGAAAGAAACAAACGTAAATACCGCTAAGACTCGGATAGTATCGGTCAAGAATGGCTTCCATTGGATTCTATCGCGATCGCTAGATTGAGATACACGATCCCATCCCAATAATCGCTCTACCGCTAACCCCATACCATGAAACATCCCCCATACTGCATAACTCCAAGCCGCTCCATGCCATAATCCCCCCAGAGTCATGACAATCATTAAATTAAGATAGGTTCGGATTTCACCTTTCCGATTCCCTCCTAGGGGAATGTAGAGATAATATTTTAACCAAGTTGATAAAGAAATATGCCACCGTCGCCAAAATTCGGCAATGGAGCGGGAAATATAGGGGAAATTGAAGTTTTCGGGTAGAGTATAGCCAAAGGATGCCGCTAAACCGATCGCGATTAAGGAATATCCGGCAAAATCGGCAAAAATTTGCATGGAATAACCAAATAACAAGACTAGGTTCGTCAGAGTGCCTTGACTTTGATAATAGGGATAGGTAATCCAGAAGGTATAGTCTTTTATGTTATCCGCGATCACCATTTTCAAGAAATAGCCAGACACCAGGGCCCGAAAAACCAGTTCCCAAGGGATATCCTGAAAATATTTTCTCGCAATTTGCGGATAAAAATCATTGGCTCTGACAATGGGGCCAGCGACCAGTTGCGGGAAAAAGGACAGAAAAAAGGAGGTGTTGAGTAAATAGCGAATAGGGGTAAGATGGACAAAATATTTCTCTTGTTGTTTTCTGACTTCCCATTCAGCATCTTGCTGACGCAGGACATCGACGACTAAACTAATGCCTTGGAAGGTGTAGAAGGAGATGCCGATGGGGAGAGGTAGATGTAAAAGGGTTTGTATGAGGGCATCTTCTGGAGTGGGATTAATATTCAAGAAGGTTGTAAATAGGTTGGTGAGCAATGCACCGTACTTAAATAATCCCAACACCCCTAAATTGGCGGCTACTCCCAAAACGGCCCAGAGAATCCTAACTTGTCGCTTGTCTGTATGGCAAATTTTGAAGCTGGTTAAAACATTGATGCCAATCGAGATAATGAGTAATAATAGCAGAGCTGGAGAACTCCAGGCATAAAAGATAAAACTAGCAGTAACGAGAATTGGAACCTGTATGCCCTTGAAAATGGGTAAGTAATAAAGGATAAACGTAATGAGAACAAAAACTAAGAAGGTAAAGCTTGTGAATAACATACCCTGAAGGCCGGTAAAGGGGAGGGATGGGCGGAGTTTAATCTAACGTAATGAGATGCAGTGATTTTTGTCAACAGTCAAAAGATGAGAATTTGTTTTAGCGATCGCCAACAAAAATTCTCATCTTTATCTATTCCGGGATTTTCAGGGCAAGGGAGACCCCAGGAGCCATCAAGCCATCAACTCTCCCGAAGGCACATCAACCACCGCGATAGATCGCTGATCCACCTGAATTTTAATCGTATGGGCTAACCTCAATTGGATCACCGGCTCGCGAATCAAAGCATAGGCCTTGGCGATCCCCTCCGCCATCTCCCGATTCAAACAGCGAATATGCAACACCCCCCACCGTCTAAATACCTGACATCGAGCCAAAGGTAGCAAACACCTTAATTCCCCTTGATTTTCGCGATAAAAATCCCAGATCAACCGCGTGAGTTGTGAAGGTCGTTTCATAGCCTTAAGTCCTTACTTGCAATGGGCCCAATCCTTTATTCATATCAATTCCTTACTACTTCCATTGAACCCTAACCTTCTGAGAGCCGGTATATTCCTGAAAAAATATTTAATAATTCATCGATAAAACCGTCATGATTCTTGACATTCCCGCTCCTCCCAACACCCTATCCCACCTTAGTGCCGTGACAACCCTAAAATGGTGGGTTACGGCGGATTGATAGATTGCTCTCACAGTCTAGGTTTTAGCCGCCTAACCCACCCTACACTAATGCACTATTTTAGCTGTGTCACAGCATTAGCCTTCGTCTGGGACACCTGATCGGATTTTGATTCAGCCGGAACACCCTCTAAAATCTTTTCCGGTTCTACCTTAGTTAGGGGAATTTCCTCCACTTCCGGCAACCGTTCCACCGATAACCGAGTCGCCTGAGAAGCCCCCGACAAGCGCTTCAACAGAGCCGGCCGTGGATCGTGGAGCAAATAAATAATCAAATCCCCACTGCGCCACTCTTCCGACGCAGGCATCACTTCCAAGCGTCCCTCCCTAGAGACCAAAATCGGAACCAACTCCCCAGCACGAATCAGGGCTTGTAAATGGGCCTGTTGAAACCCTAACCCCTCCGTCTTCAGCGTCGTTACCCCCAACTTCACCTTACCCTCATCCACATACTGATTCCAGACCTTAATCGGTAGGTGGGGAATAAACGCTTGGGCAATCTTCTTGGGGCTACCCGAATGTTGCTGCCCTTGGGAATCACGGGGAAAAACCGCGTATACCCTAGGCGGATCGAACTCCTCTACCGCCCGTTGCGCCAAAACAAAATTCACCTCACCATTATTAGTCATCGCCAAAAATGTCCCCATAGAAGCCAGTCCCGCTTCCTCCAGAACCGCCGTATCTAGGGCACTACTCACAAATACCCGCAACCCTTCCGCTTCCGCTTGACGGCACGCTTCCGTATTCGTATCGATCAGAACAACAGATTCCCCTTGTTCCTCAAACAAACGCGCCATTAACCGACTTAAGGGGCTAATGCCCACAATCACCGCTCCCGTAGCTTTAGTCGAGGTAATTTGCAGCCAGTTGGCGAACCATCCCGCCGTTAGACCTTGACATAAGACGGTCATAATAATCGTCAAAAACACCAAGGCTTTAATGGCATCTCCCCCACTAATGCCCCGTTGGGTTAATAAAATTGAGAATAAGGAAGCCACAGAAGCCGAAACAATTCCTCTAGGGCCGATCCAACCCAAAAATAACTTTTGTCGCCAATTCATGTCACTCGGCCAGGTACAGACCCAAATATTCAGGGGTCGGATGACGAACATGAGCATCAGGACTGTCCAGACACTACCCCAACCTAAAGCAAAAATACTGGCAATTGATAAATCAGCAGCTAAGAGAATAAAGAGGACTGAAACTGCCAACATGGTTAATTGGCCCTTAAACCGCCTTAATAACCGCTCCTCCGGTAGTGAAGACCCCCGCAGCACAATTCCAGAGACAACTGTAGCCATTAATCCCGCTTCTGAGCGGATGGTTTGGGCAATACCAAACAGGCCCAACAAACCAGCCAAGACCACCAAATTTTTTAAATCTTCCGATAAAAATTGACTGCGCTTGAGGAACCAACCCAGTATCCAGCCCCCCAAAGCACCGATCGCCCCTCCAATACCCAGACGCAACAACAAGCCGCTAATGATAGAGATGGGATCGGCATCTCCATTGAGGATAATATCCAGAACGACCACCGCCAAAATCGCCCCCACCGGGTCAATTAAAACCCCTTCCCCCTCCAAAAGGGTGGCTACCGGTCGCTGCACCTTCACATGCTTGAGGAGGGGAGAAATCACCGTGGGCCCCGTCACAACCACCAACGAAGCATATAAGAAAGCAATTCCCCACGGAAACTCAGCCAAATAATGGGCACAGACTCCCCCACCCACTAAGGTAATTAAAGTGCCAACTGTAACCAGATTCCGCAAACTTCCCGATACTTTTCCCAGATCCCGCAGCTCTAAATTCAGCCCCCCTTCAAACAAAATCAGGGCAACTGAGAGGGCGACGATGACTTCAATACCAATACCGAGTAATTGAGGATCGATTAACCCCACGCCATCGGGGCCCAATAAAATCCCAAAGGGCAACAGAAACACGATCGCCGGTACGCGCAGAAAATCCGCCAGCACCTGGGCACTAATCCCGGCCATCACCGTGAGGATAATCAAGAGGGTTATTTGAAATGATCCTTCCATATGCGAAATCGCGCTGGTTCAGCGTTGGAGACAGATATAACCTAGCGTGTTCTCTTCACTTTGACCAGATCGGGTCATAGGGGTGGGTTTATCTAAAAATTTAAGGGGAAGACCCAGAATTGAGTAAACTTGCCCTTCTTGGGAGTTGTGAAATTTTAAGTTATGTTATTAGTATGTTATTAAATATTCATATTTCTCCAATTTTTGTGTTCGGCTCCGATCATCTTCATTTGATACTTTAACCCTCTTGGTGAAGCAGTTTAGTGATAAAACGTTGGATCATCCTTTCCGTGACCCCCTCTTGAGTAAGCGTTTTTGGGGGGTAGTCGTCCTTATGCTGGTATCGGTGGGTCTGATTTGCTTTTCGATTCAGTATCTCGATCAGCCCTCTCCCTACTTAAAGGAGGTTTTGACCTTGAAAGGCGATCGCGTTCAAGGCCATGCTATTTTCCAAATGAATTGTGCCGGATGTCATGGTTGGGAAGCTAAGGGCAAAGTCGGGCCAAGCTTGCAAGGAGTATCAGAACATAAGTCTAAGCGCCGGTTAGTTGAGCAAGTGATCAGTGGCAAAACCCCACCTATGCCCCAGTTTCAGCCCAGTCCCCAAGTGATGGCGGACTTGTTAAGTTACTTAGAGTCGCTGTAGCAAATAAGTAGAATGTAAAGACTCGATTAGGTTTAGGGGTCATGCTAACATTAAATTCTCTGAAGGTGTCAGGAGACGCAAGTAAGACTACTATCGCCTGCGGCGAGGCTGGGCGGTAGCATTAGTCAGTGAAGCGTCAAGAATCACTGCTCCTTTAGGACGGTGAGTATGTCAACATCTCCCCATCCTCACACAGATTGTTGTAATTCCAACTCTAGGGGCCGATCGCCCTTAATCTCTAAACCTTTAAAATCTTGTTTAATGCTGCCAAACCCCTCTTCTGGAGGCCAAAAGACCCAACGACTGCCGACGGGGAGCTGATTGAGGCGATCGCTATTTTGAGTCAGTAAAATTAAAGGTACATTGGGTAAATTCCGCGCAGGTTCCCCAAATGTAGTTCCCGCCAAGGCTTCTAAGACCACTTGATAACCTTGAATCAGTCCAGTATAAGCCGTCCAGAGTTTCACATTCATTTGCCGACGGGAGGCATGGAAATAGAGAGAAGCAGCCGCAATGACCGCTTGTTCAAAAGTTGCGGGATGCCAAGCCAGTTCCGTATCGAGGGCAATCAACACATCATCACCGCCCGCCATAATTTCTAATTCTCGTACCCTTAAGTCTCCATAGCGGGCACTGGTGCGCCAGTGAATCAGTCTTAAGGGGTCTCCCACCCGATAAGGGCGCAAGGAGCGAGTTAAGCCTTCTGTAGAATTTTGGATGCCCTGATGGTCGCGCTTAAATTTAGGGCTTTGGTCTTGACCAAGGTCGTCAATTAGGGGACAACTCCGTAGGGGTAGCACTTGGGGATAAACGATCGCCGTGGCAGGCGCTTCCCGGCGACGGCGACACCAAAATAAGCCTAGAGGGGCGGCTGTCCTGAGCTGTAGGGTACTCCAACGATAAATTCCTCTTTTTTGGGTCGGTTGGTCATAAATCCATTTATAGCTGCTGTAAGGGGGGATATGGGCGATCGCCGTGGTTTGGGGAGGACTGAGGACAAAGGGCAGCAGATCCTGAACTTGAAGCAGGGTTTTGGGTTGGTTCGTACAATTTTCGATGTCCAGTTCAAGGGTGAGATGATCGCCAGCGCTGATGGGGCGAATGCGATGGCGATGAATCTTGAGACCCCGTAGCGATCGCACGGGTAAAATAGCTGCCATAAACAGCAGTGCGGCGAGAATGCCACTAATGACATAGAGCCATCCGACCATGGTATTGGTGGCTGCTCCAAAGAAAAAGACCATCAGAGCGCCTAGCAACCATCCCGCATAAGCGGGGTTAACCCATTTTCTCTCTAACCAATCGGCGATCGCTTGTATCACGCTCTTACTCCATATATCATTTCCCCTTCATCTTTTATAGCGCTTCTCGATCGACCCATTAAAATTCAACCAAGACTTCGGCAATTCTGCGATTGCGTCGCACGGTGAGCAGCATTGAACGGGGACGGGTTTCTAGGAAACCGATGAGATCGTTGACTCCTCGCAACCGACGGTGATTAATGGCTAAGAGGCGATCTCCCGGTCGAAAACCGATATCTGCGGCTAAAGAACCCCGTTCAACTTCTAATACGGTTAAGTCTTGATCTACGGTTACGCCTAAACGGGGAGGATCGGAAAAGCGATCGCGGTTATTCTGATTATCTTGAGGAAATGTAGGATCGCGTCGAGCCACTGAATCATTGGGAACGCCAGGATCGCGCTGATTGCCATTAGCCACAATAAACTCTTGGGCAATTAAAGCATTAGTGGCAAAACCAATGCCGCTATTGGTTCCATTCCGGCTTAAAATGGCTTTATTGACTCCAATCAGTTCGCCACGGGAGTTGAGTAAGGGGCCGCCGGAGTTCCCAGGATTTAGGGCTGCATCGGTTTGTAGGTCTCCATTTTCCGGATCAATGCGGCTGAGAATACCGGTGGTAATGGTTCCCGACAGACCAAAGGGACTACCAATAGCATAGACTTGTTGACCGATTTGTACCCCTTGGCGATCGGCGATCGGAATGGTAGGTAAACTCTCATTCGTTTGTAGACGCACTAAGGCTAAATCATTGCGGCGATCCACAGCAATCACATAACCTGGATAACGATTGCCTTGGGCGGTTCTCACCTCTACCTGTCCCCGTCTGGCTTCAGAAACCACATGCTCATTAGTTAAGACTAAACCATCAGAGCGTACAATACTCCCTGAACCTGAGCCTCGTCCAGCTTTAATCGTAACTACCGCAGGACTGGCTTGGCGATAGACTTGAATCCGCGTTTGTTCTTCCCCACTAAATTGCGCGAGTCGTCCAATTTCCGGTACACTGAGGGCTGGTGGCGCGATGAATAGTCCCACTGCTAGGGTAGACAGGAATAAGGTTTTTGGTTGGATCATGATTCTTTACCCAGGGTTAGCAATCCTTCTTTAATGGATGACACAGGATGGTGCTGATAGTTTCCTGATTGTAGAATAGGCACGGGTCATCAATTACTTCAGAGATTTAACCAACCTATAACCCAGAATGCCCATCTGGAGCGAGAGATGGATTGGATAGCTTCCGAACATCAAGATTGGGCGATCCGAGTTTAACCTTAGTTTTGTAGTTTCGTTTAATTTTATAGATTCATGCTTGATTCTTTATCTTCATCCTTCGTTGGTGAAATGCCCGTTTTTCTTGACCCATTTCAATTGTATACCCTACCCTTGGGAGATTGGGTGACCGATTTTGTCAATTTCTTGGTCGATCAGTTTCGCCCTTTTTTTCAACTGATTAGAATTCCCTTTGCCTTTGTTCTCAGCACAATTGAAGCGGGTTTACTGGTTATTCCCCCCACCTTGTTCTTAATTCTCTTAGGGTTGCTGGTGTGGCAATTTTGTAGCGCTGCCATTGCTATCTACAGTCTGGTGGCTATGGTGGCTATTGGTTTACTGGGAACCTGGGAACCGGCAATGACTACCTTATCTCTGGTCATTTGTGCCGTGACTTTCTGTATGATTATCGGTCTGCCGATTGGCATTTTAGCTGCCAGAAACGATCGCTTTGACTCTATTTTGCGACCGCTTCTGGATGCGATGCAAACTTTACCTTCGTTTGTTTATTTGGTTCCGGTTGTGATGCTCTTTGGGATTGGGGAAGTGCCGGGAGTGATTGTTACTTTGATTTTTGCGGTTCCGCCCTTGATTCGGTTAACGAATTTGGGGATTCGTCAGGTGTCTAAGGAAGTGGTGGAAGCGGCGATCGCCTTTGGCTCCACTCCCAACCAAGTCCTTTGGGAAGCCCAAATTCCCCTCGCTTTACCGACAATCCTCGCGGGCGTGAATCAATCTATACTCTTAGCCCTATCCATGGTGGTTGTCGCATCCATGATTTCTGTCGAAGGTCTCGGTCAAATGGTCTTACGGGGCATTGGCCGCCTGGATGTTGGATTAGCAACGGTTGGCGGGGTCAGTATTGTCTTAGTGGCGATCTTATTAGACCGGATCACCCAGGCTTTAGGGAAACCGAAAAAGGTTTCCTGGAAAAAGCGCGGCCCCATAGGATTTGTATTTTATTTTACCCAGAAACAAGCACTCCAATAAATGGCTTTAATCTGCCATTAAAACCTTGGTGGTGGATTGCCCTAACTTATTCAACCGAGACATTAAGGTGCTATTCAAGGCTGCGAAAATGGCCCATTGAGCTAAGAGGGAAAAGGCAAAGGGCAAGATTAAGGTTGGGGCCGTTTGTTCGAGGGCAAACCAACTGCCTCCGAATACGGAGAACATCCACCAACTGGCTGAGGTTTGGGGGTTGATTTCTAAGGTGGCGACAATGATTAGGGGTAAGACTAATACTGTAATGACTAAAGATCCGGCGATCGCCGTCCGGTTTTTAGAGCGGTTGAGTAAACTCAGTTGGATGATGACTCCATAAATGAGTATCAGATTAGCTGAGAGGATCAAAGAGAAAATTGCCCCCATTTTTTCGGCGTTGGGTAAGCGAGCGATCGCCCAAAAACTCCAAATAGCTGTAACGATCAGCACTTGCAGGGCGATCGCCCCCACCGCAGGACTCTTTTCACCCCAGAGCAAATCCCGAATTAACCTTCGATTTTCCCTAGACTGTTGATGGCGATATCTCGCCCAATCTAGACAATTTTGCCGCTCTGGAGTCACCATAAAACTGGTGAACAAAATGACTATCAAATTAAACACGCTCAGGGAAAACAGCATGTGCAATCCTTGCTCAGGGTAATCTAAGCCTATCGGCAGCATAAACCCCAATAACCACACCTGAAGCAGTGCCACCATCCCATAGCTTTGAGCTTTGCTCATTCTTGTACCTAGGGGATTTTGGTAAACTCGATTGACAATAGAGGCAATCCCATAAGCGATCGCCACACCCGTGGCGATCGTTAATCCATAACCCACCCAAGCCGAAGATAGAGGAAACGTAAACCAATACTCCTTAATATATTCTGCACTACCCAAAACATACTGATCCAAGCACCAATTCACCCCCTGCAAATAATAAGGCATCACCATTAAACTGATGACACTAGAGCTACCTGCACGAGCTTGTTCCCCCATCTTATCGTTACCCATGAGGCCAACCAAGAGGGCAAAGGCGAAACACACCCCACATCCCAATCCCCACAGGCTATAGAGAGCTAAAAGGCTCACAAAAGAATACTCCTGTAGAGCAGCGAAAGCATGGAGAGGTAAACACAGCACGGTAAAGACGTAAACAATAATAGGAACGCCCAACACCTTACCCCATAAGACTTTTTCACTCTCTTGAGGACTGAAGCGAATAAAATTCAGAGTCCCTTTGCTCACCTCTTTGGCCATATCACTGGTCAATAAAAAGACTCCACATACCCATAAAGTCAAAGGGATAATCCAACCCAGGGAATCAAAAATAACTGACCAGGCAAACTCCTGACCGATATAATCAGATTCTGCTGCTATCAGGATCAGAAGACCTTGCAAAAGCACGGCTGCTCCCAACGCTAAAAATAGGGGAGCGGGTTTGAGCCTCCCTTTTAGCTCCCTTAATAATTGGGGATTCCAGTCCCCAATTCGATTAAATACTGAATTCATAGTTGAAGACGCTCCTAAACGGTCTCTAGGATTAATATCTTTGAACCAGTTGAGATATGCTCTCAAGACTACAGGCTACGAAAATGACCATAGCTATACTAGAGCAATGATAACATTCTCAATCTTCTCCCACCTGATAGCCAAACTGGGACAAACGAGCGCGAGATTGTCGCCATTTCGGTCTAACTTTAACAAATAATTCCAGATAAACTTGGCCTAAAATCAATTTTTGCATCTGTTCCCGTGCTGCTGTGCCAATGCTTTTGAGCATCGATCCCTTTTTGCCAATCAGAATCGCTTTTTGAGAGTCCCGTTCTACATTAATGGCCGCAAAAACGCGAGTAATTTTCTCCGTTTCTTCCACCCGCTCAATTTCGACTGCCACGGAATGGGGCACTTCTTGGCGAGTCAGCAGTAAAATTTGTTCCCGGATTAATTCGCCCATAATAAAGCGTTCTGGCTGGTCAGTGACCAAATCGGGGGGATAATAGTAGGGGCCAGGGTCGAGATTATCCGCCAGTAGGGTTTGTAGGGAGTCTAATCCCTCACCGGTGAGGGCAGAAAATTTCAGGGTAGGCCACTGGTGAGCTTGGGCCAGTTGGGCATAGCTTCGATCGATCGCCTCAAAGTCCTCCGGTTGTTGATCTGCCTTATTGAGTCCGAGAATAATGGGTAGCTTAACGGAGGACAGTAAATCAACAATATAGCGATCGCCCCCTCCCGCAGCCACCCCACTATCGACCACAAATAACACCACATCTACCGATTTAATGGCCAACTTTGCATTTTCCACCAACACCTTCCCCAACTCATGGTGGGGTTTATGAATTCCAGGAGTATCTACAAAAATAAATTGAGCCGATGAAGTCGTCAGAATTCCCCGCAAGCGGTTGCGTGTGGTTTGAGCAACCGGTGAAGTAATCGCAATTTTTTGTCCAACCAACTCATTCATAATGGTGGACTTACCCACATTGGGACGGCCAATAATGCCCACAAACCCAGACTTAAAGCCAGGAGGGGGTTCTGGAATTATATTAAAGGATAAAGCAGAAGAATCGTAGAGAGCTTCAGATTGGGGATCAAGAGAATCAGTCATGGAGGATCGTAAGTCAGGAATTAACAAAGATTAAGTCAAGTTGACGTTATGGAACTTTCAGAGAATTTAAGTTTAATTTACTCCTGTAAGGGCTAAGTGGCCCTTTGTCTTCATTCACCTTCAAAGCTACGGGAGGACAAGGTTATGGGAAAACGCATTGGTATTTTAACCAGTGGCGGGGACTGTGCAGGTCTCAATGCTGCGATTCGAGCTGTCGTCTATCATGCCACAGGAACCTATGGTTATGAAGTCTTTGGCATTTATCAAGCCACATTGGGGTTATTAGAACGTCCTCCAAAGGCGATCGAATTAAATCGCACTAACATTCGTGGCTTACTGCTCACTGGTGGAACCATACTAGGAACCACCAACAAGGGTGACCCCTTTGCTTATCCGATGCCCGATGGTACATCAATCGATCGCTCAGAAGAAATGATCGAAGGATACCACCAATTGGGTCTCGATGCCCTACTGGTGATCGGTGGCGATGGATCTTTAGCCATTCTGCGAAAACTGGCTAAACAAGGCAATATGAACATTATTGGTATCCCCAAAACCATTGATAATGATATTGGCATTACTGAACGCTCTATTGGTTTTCAAACAGCCGTCAATATTGCAACAGAAGCCCTAGACCGACTCCAGTTTACCGCAGCCAGTCATAATCGGGTCTTAATTCTGGAAGTGATGGGTCGGGATGCCGGTCATATTGCCATTAGTGCCGGAATTGCTGGCGGTGCGGATGTGATCTTAATTCCCGAAATTCCCTACAACATCAATAAGGTTTGCGACCATATTGTTAAGCGTCGAGATATCGGTAAAAATTATTCTCTGGTGATTATCTCCGAAGCGGTAAAAACCATTGATGGCGGAGCGATCACTAATGTGGATGTTCTGGGAGAGCGTCGCTATGGAGGTATTGGTCATTATATTGCCGATAGCATTACCTCTAAAATTGGTGCAGAAACCAGGGTGACGGTGTTAGGTCATACCCAACGAGGAGGTATTCCCGCCGCTACAGACCGCCTGGTGGCTTCTACCTTTGGTGTGGCAGCCGTTGATTTAGTGGCTGAGGATAAATATGATTACATGGTGACTTGGCAAAATCGCCAGGTGGTGAGTGTACCCATTGAAGATGCGATTAAACATTACCAAACGGTTGATGCTGAAGGCACATTAGTCAAAACCGCCAGAGGTTTGGGCATTTGTTTGGGAGATTAACAGGCAAAACAAGGGGCTTGGGGCCCCTTGCTTGATCGATCCGGAAGACTATCAAGGGATTAGGCCATCACCATGCCACCATCAACGTTAAAGACTTGACCGGTAATATAGGCGGCTGCGGGATCGGCAGCAAGGAAACGCACCATTCCTGCAACTTCTTCGGGTTGACCATAGCGACCGAGGGGAATGAGTTTGAGAATTTCGTCTGCGGCTAGGTCTTTGGTCATGTCGGTGGAAATGAAGCCGGGAGCAACAGCGTTAGCGGTGACCCCCCGACTGGCAATTTCTTTGGCGACGGTTTTGGTAAATCCAATGACTCCGGCTTTGGCGGCGCTATAGTTGGCTTGACCGGGGTTTCCCATCAGGCCGGAGACGGAGGCAATGTTGATGATGCGACCTCGACGCTGTTTAAGCATGATTTTACTGACGGCACGGGTACATAAAAAGACTCCGGTTAGGTTGAGGTTGATGACGGCTTGCCAGTCTTCGGGCTTCATTCGTAGGAGTAAACCGTCTCTGGTAATTCCGGCGTTATTGACCAGGACATCAATCTGTCCCCATTGCTCCATGACGGCTTTGACTAGGGTATCCACGGCTTCGGCTTGGGAAACATCGGCTCCCAGGGCGATCGCCTCTCCTCCTTGGTCTTTAATTTGACTGACCACTTCTTCGGCTGCTGTGCTAGAGCTGGCGTAGTTGACCGCAACTTTGGCTCCTTCTGCGGCTAAGGAAACGGCGATCGCCCGACCAATTCCCCTAGAAGCTCCCGTCACTAGGGCTACTCGATCTTGTAATAGATTTCCCATAAACCAGTTCTCCGACTATTTCTTAAGTTAGGCTTAGGGCATTTTGCCTTAGAATGGGGTGAATTGCCTCACTTTTGGAGAATTTAACATGGCCGTTAAAAAGCAATTCAAAAGTTTTTCTGACCTCCTCGCCCAATCTGATGTCCCTGTGTTGGTCGATTTCTATGCCACTTGGTGCGGCCCTTGCCAAATGATGGTTCCCATTTTGGAGCAAGTAAGCGCTCAGATGGGTAAAGCCATCCAAGTGGTGAAGATTGACACAGATAAATACCCCCAACTCGCTTCTGAGTACCAGGTAGAAGCCTTGCCCACCCTGATTCTGTTTAAGCAGGGCAAACCGGTGGATAAAATTGAAGGCGTGATTAAGGCCGAACCCCTGATCGCACGCCTCCAGGCCTTGATTTAAGGGCAGTACAAAAATTTTGCCCAAGGTCTAGCTTTTTTCTAAAAGTTATGTTAGATTGGTGAGAGTGGGTAATAAACGGTTGTGTCCGTCGATTTGCCCAGCTTGCGGGTATAGTTTAGTGGTAAAACCATAGCCTTCCAAGCTATTGATGGGGGTTCGATTCCCCCTACCCGCTTCTTAAGTATCCTGGGTGTATAGAATTTTTACCCCCATCAATAGCATGGGAACCGGCTCCCATGCCTAAAATCTGCCTAAATTCACCATAGCACTCCCCATTGAGGGGGGCAAGTAATAGGCCATGGGGACAGTAGCTCAACTCTGTCGCTGTTGGTCAGTTTGATAGAAACGGTTTTGATATCTCGCTTTCATTACTTGCGCTAGAATTGGTCTGTCAATGCTATTGGGTTAGCTCCATTGGAGGTGCGCCAATAGCAGTTCTAATGCAGTACATTAAAGAACAAGAAAAGCCGTCCTTCTAGGATGGGGTTTTAGACCCATTCTTCTGATAATTCTTCTGTTGGGTCACTGGGTGACCCAACTCAGAAGCTTAAACCTTGAAATTGGCGATAATCCGACTCATGGCTTCTTCGACATTTTCCCGACTGTTGAAGGCGGAGATGCGGAAGTAGCCTTCTCCCGCAGCGCCGAATCCCGATCCGGGAGTGCCAACGACGTAGCATAAGTTGAGTAATTTGTCAAAGAAATCCCAACTGGACAATCCTTGGGGCGTTTTCACCCAAATATAGGGGGCATGAACCCCACCATAAACGGTTAATCCAGCCTCGGAGAGCTTTTGACGGATAATTTGGGCATTTTCCAGGTAAAACTGGATTAAGTCTTTAATTTGGCTTTGTCCTTCTGGGGAATAAACCGCTTCTGCGCCACGCTGGACAATGTAGGAAACGCCGTTAAATTTGGTAGATTGGCGACGATTCCAGAGTTGATGGAGGGTGACTTCTGCTCCATCGGCAGTTTTGGATTTGAGGCTCTTGGGAACGACGGTATAGGCACATCGAGTGCCGGTAAATCCTGCATTTTTGGAGAAGGAACGAAACTCGATCGCACATTCCCTTGCGCCTTCAATTTCATAGATAGAATGGGGCAGTTCCGGGTCGGTAATAAAAGCTTCATAGGCTGCATCAAAGAGAATGACGGAACCATTGGCTTTAGCGTAGTCTACCCAAGCTTTGAGGTCAGCCTTCGATGCAGTTGCCCCTGTGGGATTATTGGGGAAACAGAGATAAATGAGATCTACGGGTTGATCCGGTATTTTAGCGGTAAAGTTATTCTCGGCTGTAATCGGCAGATAGAATAAGCCTCCATATTCGCCTTTATCATTCACTGGCCCCGTATGGCCGGCCATGACATTAGTATCGACATACACGGGATAAACGGGATCGGTGACGGCAATGGTGTTATCCTTACCAAAAATATCGAGAATATTGCCGGTGTCGCATTTCCCGCCATCAGAAACAAAAATTTCCGAGGCATCAATGTCGCATCCCCGTGCTTGGAAATCTTGGCTGGCAATCTTTTCCCGTAACCAACCATACCCCTGTTCTGGGCCATATCCCTTAAATGTAGCGCGATCGCCCATTTCTTCCACCGCCTTAATCATCGCCGTGCGGCAAGCTTCCGGTAGAGGTTCCGTCACATCCCCAATTCCGAGCTTAATAATGGGAGCATCCGGATTAGACTCGGCAAACACCTTCACCCGTCGGGCAATCTCCGGGAACAAATAGCCCGCTTTCAATTTGAGATAATTTTCGTTAATCGTGACCATTGCGGCTCTTCTTAAGACTCTTTCTATCAGCTTAGGCGTAAACCGGTATCATAGGAAGACCATTTATCCAGCCAGAACCAGGGGTTGTTCTGGCAAGAAAGCCAGGACAATTTGCTCAGAAGGCACACCTAGATCGAGCAAATCTTGGGTAATACCCTGTTCTAGCCCATCATATTCGACATAAATACGCTCATTTTCCAGGGTAATGTAGATCAAGTTACCCCGCACTCTACAGCCCTGACTCCAGCCCGTTTGCATCAGGGCATAGCGGTCTTGAGTTTCATCAAACACTGTATCTAGGCGAATTTGCCCGTGAGAAGGGGTTAAGCGCCCATACTGACTAATTACCTGCTTGACTTTATCTCTCAGAGTCGCGGTATCCATTGTTTCACCTCTACAGTTTCTACATCCACAACCAATAGATTGAGCGGCAGGTCTCGGATAACCAATTGGCCAATCGGCTCTTGGAATAGCTCATTGTACACCTGGGTACTCACCGCTAGATAGAGCTGTCTCTCTGGATCAACCTGTGCTAAAAGTAGTCGATACAGCGTATATTGGCCCATAGCTTGTTCAAGTTCAGCAATGGGGGATTTGCCTCGTAGTTCCTTAATCTCGATGGCAATGCGGTACTTATCACGCTCGGCTCCGATAAACTGTCCGGTTATTCCTAAGTCTACAAACAAAAATCGCTCCCCATAGGAGATCACATAGGGATCATCGGTAATTATCCACCCCTCTTTTTGTAGAGCAGCTTTAACCTGAGCGTGAATGGCATCTCTAGAGGGCATTACCTGAAATAACTTTGAGATAATTTTCGTTAATCGTGACCATTGCGGCTTTTCTTGAGACTCTTTCTATCAGCTTAGGCGTAAACCGGTATCATAGGAAGTGCTGTAATCAGAGTGTTGGGTTAAATTACCAGAGCCGATGAATTATCTAGTTGCCGTATTGCGCGATCGCATTCAAGCCGAAGGAGTCTACTGTGCCTTAGAAAAAGGAGGCTTACCCACAAACCAAGTGAACATCTTAGGCAAAGGTTACAAAAGTGCCGATGAGTTTGGCCTAATCAACCCTAACCAAGCTGCTCAAAAACAAGCCCAACTGATGGCGACTTGGTTAGTCCCCTTTGGTTTTTTTGGTGGCGTTACCTTTAGTGTTATTTCTGGCCTCAATACTTTTGCCTGGGCTGGCGAAATCGGCAATCATATTGTGGGCGGACTTTTAGGTGCTGCTTCCGGTGGCTTAGGAGCCTTATTTGTGGGCGGTGGTGTAGGTTTAATTAGTGGTAGTGGCGATGCACTGCCCTATCGCAACCGCTTACAAGAAGGCAAGTATTTAATTGTGGTACAAGGTTCTAGTAGTCTGATTGAACAAGCGACGATTATTATTCGTCCCTTTGAACCAGAAAGTTTACAAGGCTATACTGCGCCTAATCCTTCCTAAAATATGAGAATGCTGAAAGTTATTGCAGCCCATGAAGCACAAGAGCTAATCGCAGAACTGGATATCTATCTCCAGGGGTTTTATCCTGATGAAAGTAATCATTTAGATTCTGTGGATGTTCTCTCTCAAGAGAATGTCCACATGATTGGAGCTTTTGTGGAGGGTGAATTAGCGGGAATTGGTGCAGTTAAAGTATTAGATGATTATGGCGAGATGAAGCGCTTGTATGTTAAGCCGGAGTTTAGAGGTCAAGGGTTAGCTCGGATGCTCATGGGTGAGTTGGAAAAGCATCTGATTAACTTGGGAATGGGTGAGGCAAAGTTAGAAACGGGTATTTATCAAACTGAAGCGATTGCCCTATATCGTAAATTGGGTTATGTGAATTGTCTTCCTTTTGGAGATTATGGCCCAGATCCTTACAGTGTGTATATGGTTAAAAGAATATATCGCTAGTCTAAATGATAGTCATTCCAATTGATTTCTGTACATTGAGATGATTGCATCTAGAGTTATATTCTGTAGGGGTTTTAAGACGCAGATGAATTTAGAGTTGAAGGAGTGCGTAGCGCAGCGTGTTCGCAGGACAAACATCTTGCTCGCTGCCTTTCTGTAGCGAGCGAGACGCTCGCACTCCTTACAGCCGTTAAATACCCGATCGTAGTTCAATGAAACCCCTACAAGATTAGCACTCCGAGAGGGACTTCTGCTCCCCTTCTCCTGCGGGAGAAGGGGCTGGGGGATGAGGGGCAGCCATTGCATAATTCATTATAAATCCTAACTATTCCGATAGGCTTTGGGAGTCATCCCGGTGACTTGTCGGAACTGTTTGCTGAGATGACTATGGCTGCTGAAGCCACAATCTAAGGCAATTTCGATAATGGATCGATCGCCGGATTTGAGGATCTGTTTGGCTCGTTCAATCCGTTGCTGAATTACATATTGATGGGGGGATAGGCCGATGGATTGCTTGAATAAACGGCTAAAATGGAATGGACTCATGTTGAGTAATTGAGCTAGATTTTTCAGTTGAATGGGTTGATCGAGATGGGCATCAATGTAATCTAAAATTCGTTGCAGTTGGCGAGGGGGTAACCCTCCCTCATAAACGGGTAATTGGGGTTGAATAGTGGCATGATGGCGAAGAAAATTGATGGCTAAAACATGGGTCAGGGAATCTAGATACAGGGGGCTGGTTAATTCGGGTTGTTGGGATTCAGCAAGCAGCATTTTGGCGATCGCCTCTAGGGGAGAATGGCGTACCTGAAACTGCGGTATAATTTGCAGGCGATCGCTATCTTGACTCAGAGTTTCCCTCGCCACATCGCGCAAAAAGCGATCGCTCACCTGAAGGCACAAGCAATCTTCCTCCCCTTCCCATCGCACAAACAAAGGGGTATTCGCAGGCGTAATTAACAGATCTCCGGCACGATACAGCCCCCGGTAAGTCTTGCCATCTTGGGACTGCATATACTCAATGGGACGGGGCGAAAGAGAGATAAATAAGCTATGCTCATCCCGGAAATGACAACTCCCTTCCCCAGTAGGGTTCTGGAGTCGGGTAACTTGAACCCTCTCCTGATGCTCAGACCAGTCATGATTTTCAACAGGTGATAGAGCATGATTTTGCATCTTGACGAACCCAGTAAGCGTTGTGTCGATATTATAGTCTACTCGACTGAATTGGCTTCCCGGTTAATCCCCTGCTTCCCTGTACCGACTTTACCCTTTAGCTTTGAGTTAAAATAGGGATCAAGTCGTTAACCCCCTATGCGAGTGACCCCCCTATCCCCCATTGAAGCCGCCCAAGATCGGCAAGCTCATCCAACAATTTCTAGCGTAAATAATACCAAAACCGTGATTCTGGCCGGTGTGGTAGGTAATGCAATTGAATGGTATGACTTTGCCCTTTATGGCTATTTAGCCCCCATTATTTCCCTACTCTTTTTCCCCCATAGTAATGAACTGGTCTCTCTGCTAGAAACCTATGGTGTATTTGCAGCCGGGTTTATTATGCGACCTATTGGGGCAGGAGTTTTCGGTTATATCGGCGATCGCGTCAGTCGCCGTACTGAACTCTTTATTTCCGTCATCTTAATGGCAATTCCCACATTCTGCTTAGGTCTCTTACCCACCTATAACCAGATCGGCATTGCCGCCCCAATCATTTTAATTTTACTCAGATTAGTACAAGGATTATCCGTCGGCGGAGAATTCACTGGATCGATCACCTATTTAGCTGAAACTGCACCCCAAACTCGGCGCGGGTTCACCACCAGCTTTGTCAGTGTTGGGGCTACCACCGGTTTCTTGTTAGGCTTAGGGATAGTGACGCTCCTCACCCATCTCCTCTCTGACACCACCCTATATACCTGGGGGTGGCGCTTACCCTTCTTATTTGGCGGTATCTTAGGATTAATGGGACTCTACATTCGGACCAATCTCCCTGATTCACAAATCTTCGAGGAACACCAGGAAGAAAGGCAAGTTCCCCTACTCAATGCCCTGAGAAAATCCCTATTACCCATGTTGCAAGCCATGTGTTATGCCGGAGGCTATAATTCGGTTTATTACATTATCATCATCTATCTTCCGACCTACTTGGATCGGTTTACGGATATGCCCCGTAGTAGTGTTTTAGCCGTCAATGTAGTTGCCCTGAGTATCATGATCGCCCTGATTCCGCTCTTGGGTTGGGTATCCGATAGTGCCCTACGGCGTAAATCCTTATTATTGTTGGCAATCCTGGGTATGGGATTATTGAGTGTTCCTGGATTTTGGCTGTTGTTGCAACCCAATCATTATGAAGTAGGGTTGGCTCAGATGTTATTGGCGATCGCCATTTCCCCCTTATTGGCTACCTCTCCAGCGATGATGGTAGAACTCTTTCCCACAGAGACTCGCCTGAGTGCCTATTCTATTTCGTATAATCTAGGCGCAAGTATTATGGGGGGAACTTCTCTATTGGTGTGTACCTGGCTGATTAATATCAGTGGGAATATTTATGCCCCTGCCCTTTATTTAATGATCAGTGCTGCGATCGCTGCGATCGCCTTGGCATTTATGAGCGATCGCAGCCGCGAACCCTTACTCTAATAAACCTCATAACGTCCAATTTCCAGCAACCATTCAATTAACCGCAAGATTGTACAAGTATCGCAAGAATAGCAGAGTAGAAACTCCATTGCTTTCCTAAGCTAGAGATGTTGGTATTCAGAGCAAACAATCATGAAACTGGTTATTTTTGGAGCAACGGGTAGTGTCGGTCAGCACGTGGTAAAACAATCTCTAGAAGCAGGATACAGCGTTACCGCCTTTGCTCGCAATCCTAATAAACTGAATATTAAGCACCCTAATCTTAGATTATTTCCCGGAGATGTGATGGATCGGGGAGCCGTCGAACAAGCTGTGCAAGGACAAGATGCCGTCATCTGCACCCTAGGTTCCGGGCAAAAACTCACGGGAACCGTGCGATCGCAGGGAACTCGGCACATTTTGCAAGCCATGAAAAAAACGGGAGTACGACGGTTGATCTGTCAGACGACTCTAGGAGTAGGAGATAGCTGGGGAAGTCTTGATTTTTACTGGAAGTACATCATGTTTGGATTGATCTTGCGGAATGTATTTGCCGATCATGAACGGCAAGAGGAGGATGTGCTACAAAGTGATTTAGATTGGACGATTGTGCGTCCCGGTGCTTTTGTCGAGGGCGATCGCACGGGTGATTATCGTCATGGGTTCCCTGGTACAGATCGGAGTTCAAAATTGCAAATTTCACGGGCAGATGTAGCCGATTTTATCCTCAAGCAAGTCAATGATTCTAACCTCTATCTCCATCAAACCCCCAGCTTATCTTACTAAAATAGTGCATTAGGTTTTCGGGAGTGCGAGCGTCTCGCTCGCTAGGGTACACAACAGCGAGCAAGATGCTCGCACTCCTGTTTGGACAACAGCGAGCAAGATGCTCGCACTCCTGTTTGGTTTTGTAGTAGTGTATAATTATTACACACCAAAGAGATTTACTATGGCACAATCAACCCAATTTTGGGACAAGATCGCCGAAGGTTATGCCCAACAACCGATCGCCGATGAAGCATCCTACCAGAAGAAACTAGAAGTTACTCGTGGCTATTTTCGCCCCGATATGGAAGTGCTGGAAATTGGCTGCGGTACGGGTTCAACCGCTCTCATCCATGCTCCCTATGTCAAACAGATTCGCGCTATTGACTTTTCTGCTCAGATGATTGCGATCGCCCAAGAAAAAGCCGCCAATCAAAACATTACCAATGTCACCTTTGAACAAGCCAGCATTGAGGACTTAAATATTCCCCCCCAAACCTTGGATATGGTCTTGGGTTTAAGTATTTTACATCTCCTAGAAGATAAAGAAGCTACTATTGCCCAAGTTTATCAGATGCTTAAACCTGGCGGACTGTTTGTCACCAGCACAAGTTGCCTCGGAGATTCCATGTTCTGGTTTAAGCTCATTGTTCCCCTATGCAGAATGTTGGGCTTTTTGCCTTTAGTTAAAATTTTTACAATTAAAGAGTTAACAGAAAGCTTAACGAATGCTGGATTAACTATCGATTACCAATGGCAACCCAGCAAAAATAAAGCGGTTTTTATAGTCGCTAAAAAACCCAATTAGGATTCATTTCTAGACAACCTGATGCAACACCTTACCCTCACTCGACCTGATGATTGGCATCTCCATCTGCGCGATGGTGATGCGCTCAAAGCCGTTTTACCTCATACGGTGCGACAGTTTGCCCGTGGGATTATTATGCCCAATTTGAAGCCCCCGGTGCGATCGCTCGCCGATGCTGCGGCTTATCGCGATCGCATTCTAGCAGCCATTCCAGAGGGCAAACAGTTTGAGCCACTCATGACCCTTTATCTCACCGATAATACTCGGCCAGAAGAGATCCTGAAAGCAAAGGATTCGGGGTTTGTAAAAGCCGTCAAATACTACCCCTCCGGTGCAACAACCCATTCAGAATTAGGGGTTACAGATATTGCTAAGTGCGATCGCGTCTTTGAAACCATGGAACAAGTCAACCTCCCCCTACTACTCCACGGAGAAGTCACCGATCCAGACGTAGACATATTCGATCGCGAAAAAGTCTTCATCGAAAAACATTTAATGCCCCTCAGACAGCGCTTTCCCCAACTGCCCGTCGTCCTCGAACACATCACCACCTCTGATGCCGTTGAATATGTCCTCAACACTGACAACATCGGCGCAACTCTTACGCCCCAACATCTCCTCTTTAACCGCAATCGTATCTTCAAAGGCGGTATTAATCCCCACTTTTATTGCTTGCCCATCTTAAAACGAGAAATTCATCGTCAGGCTCTCCTCAAAGCCGCCACCTCCGGCAATCCCAAATTTTTCCTCGGCACAGATAGCGCCCCCCATACCCGCACCAGTAAAGAAAGTTCTTGTGGTTGTGCCGGCTGCTTTTCTGCTCTACATGCTATGGAATTATACGCAGAAGCTTTTGAAAGTGTGAATGCCCTGGATAAACTCGAAGCCTTTGCCAGTTTCTACGGGCCAGATTTTTATCAACTCCCCCGCAATACCGAACAAATTACCTTAACTCAAACTACCTGGACAATTCCCGATGAAGTCCCCTTTACCGAATCAGGATTAGTTCCCTTAAGGGCAGGGCAAAAGATGACCTGGAAAATGCAGCAAAGTTAAAGATCTAGATCGGGCTTTGAGTAGAAATACCAGAAATGATAGAAGCGCGATCGCCATTTGTAGACCTAGATACAGTTATCTTCTCTAGACCAAGTTAAGGTCTACGGAAGCTAATCTTACCGAAAATTTCAGAATTGCATCTTGTTAGTTTTGTTTAATATGAGGATATTAAACCATGTTGAGTTTTTTAAATGACTTAATTTGGGGCAAAATTTTAGTCTTTGTCCTCGTTCCCGTAGGTCTGTATTTCTCCATCCGATCGCGCTTTGTCCAATTTCGCTATTTTGGGCAAATGTTGGGCAATCTTCAAGATACATTTGCCAAAGAAGAAGGCCATCTCAGTTCCTTTCAAGCCCTGGCCTTGAGTGTAGCTGGACGGGTTGGAGGGGGCAATATTGCCGGGGTAGCCGTGGCCATTACCCTAGGGGGCCCTGGGGCTATTTTTTGGATGTGGATCATTGGCATAGTCGGCATGGCTACCAGTTTTTTTGAATGCATGATTGCCCAAGTCTTCAAAACTTCTGAACCTGACGGTTCCTATCGGGGTGGGCCAGCCTATTATATGGAGCGAGGCTTAAAACAACGTTGGATGGCAAGCCTATTTTCGATCCTCTTACTCGCCACATTTGGCTTTGGCTTCAATGCGGTTCAGTCCTATACCGTAGCCACCTCTTTTCAAGAGACCTTTGGGTTAAGTCCCAATATTACCGGTTTTGCCCTGATGGTGGTTCTCGGAGTAATTATTTTTGGGGGAGTCAAGCGCATTGCAGAAGTTGCAGAATACGTTGTTCCATTTATGGCTATGGGGTATTTTCTTCTCGCCTTTTTTGTGATCGTCACCAACTTGGGTGAAATTCCGGCGGTATTTGCCAGCATTATCCAAAGTGCCTTTGGGGTGAAAACGGCGATCGCCGGAGGAGTGGGAAGTACCATTATGTATGGTATCAAACGCGGCTTATTCTCCAATGAAGCCGGTTTAGGGAGCGCTCCCAATGTAGCGGCGATCGCCTATGTCAAACATCCCGTAGAACAGGGCATTATCCAAGCTCTCAGTGTCTTCATCGATACCCTTATCCTCTGTTCCTGCACAGCCTCAGTGATCTTACTCTCTTCTGTCTATGAACCCGGTAACGACGCATTAGGCGGTGTCACCCTTACCCAACAAGCCATGGCTGAACATATGGGTTGGTGGGGTCAAGCCTTTATCACCATTGCCCTCTTCCTGTTTGCCTTTACCTCGATTATTTATAACTACTACTTAGGCGAAAATAGTCTCAACTTCTTCAGCAACGAAAATAAAGTTCTCTTCAATGGGTTTAGAATTCTCACCCTCGCCCTAGTGATCTGGGGTGCAGTCCAAGATCTGGGAACCGTCTTTGGCTTTGCTGATGTCACCATGGGACTCTTAGCCCTGGTGAATTTAGCCGCCTTGTTAATGCTCTCTAATGTAGGGTTTGCTGTCCTCGATGATTATGATCAGCAAATCGAGAATGGAGAAACGCCGGTTTTTGTCGGCAGTCGTTTTGCTAGTCTGGCGATCGATCCTCAAGCCTGGGTTTCTGAAGCCATGAATTCTGGGGGTCTAGAAGCCGCCGATCCAGAGCTTTTATAACTGAGTAATGAGTCATGAGTCATGACTCATTACTCAAAAAACATGCTTTTTACCCATTACCCATTTCCTTACTTGGGTAATGCCCCTTTCGGATAAGCAATCCGCTTATGATTAAACTGTTGCCAAACCCGGACAAAGGTATCGGCAATCACGCCCATTTCCTCGCGTTTCAAGCCCGAATCCACCAACTGATTATCTTGCCATCTGGCTCTGAGGATTTTATTGACCATGGCTAAGGCTTCTTCGTAGGTGGCTTCTTTGAGCGATCGCAACGCTGCCTCACAAGAGTCGGCCAACATCACAATTCCGGTCTCCCGTGACTGGGGAATCGGCCCCGGATAGCGGAAATCCTCCTCATGCACCCTTAAATCCGGGTCACTCTCCGCCATTTGTTTAGCCTGGTAATAGAAAAAGGCAATCAGCATCGAGCCTTGATGTTCGGGAATAAACGCCCGCACGGCCTTGGGTAGGCGATACTGTTTGGCCAACACCAAACCTTCACTCACATGCTTCTTAATAATTTCGGCACTTTTCCAGGGGTCTTGAATTTCATCATGCTTATTGGGGCCACCCATTTGATTTTCAATAAAGCCTAGGGGGTCATGCATCTTACCAATATCATGGTAAAGGGTTCCAGCGCGGACTAACTCACAATTGCCGCCCAGGGTGCGGGTCGCTGCTTCTGCCAGGGTAGACACAAAGAGGGTATGTTGAAACGTTCCCGGAGCTTCAGCCGCTAACCGTTGCAGCAGGGGACGATTGGGGTTAGAAATTTCCGCCAAGCGCACCGGAGTGACCAAATCAAACAAATGTTCAAGATAGGGACTTAATCCCAAAGCGGCAATACTCGAAGCGAGTCCCCCCAACCCTTGCAAAGCCGAACGAGTTAACAGAGGTTGCCAAGTAATTCCCGGAATTGCGGTTTGAATCAGGGTGACTACCAAATAGGTGACGCTTTGGGTCATCCCCACTCCCATTCCCAGAAGAGCGGCTTCTTCCCGCGATCGCATCCGGCCGGCCATGATGGCGGCTAAGATTCCTCCCGCAGCACTAGCCAACCACTGATTCCAAATCACATCCATACCCACGGGCAGTACGGCCGCAATTAGGCTCACAACCGTGGTGGCTAAGGTAGATCCATAGAAGCCACCCAACAATAGGCCGATTCCCGATAAGGCGATCGAAGGGAAATTCAGGCTGACGAGCAAGGGAGAAGTTAAGGTCAGCAAGAGGATCAGAATCCGGTCTCGTTGACGCATTCCCGAATGGACACGCTTTTCGATTAACCAAAAAATGGTTACTGAGCCGCTAATAAGTAGAGCATAAGCAGTTAAGCCCTGCCAATTAATCTGACGTTGACTTAATTCAAAATGGTCGATGAGAACAAATTGCTTATCTGAAATTTTTTCCCCTTTATGAACAATTACGTCATCCTCATTGACCTGATATTCAATGGGGGGGAAAGCCTCAGCCGCTTTTTCTGCTAGGCGGTTGGCCTCTTCTTTATCATGAATCAGATTATGTTGTCCTTTCAGAATCATGTGTAAAGTATCTGAGGCAAACTTTTGGGTTTCTGGGGGAACCCAATCTTGAACTTGCAGGGCGATCGCCTGTTGCAGTTGTCGCTCTGGTAATCCTTCGGCCAGACCTTGGGTTAATATCCGCTCTAGACTTTGCTTAATACCGGTTTGAGTTTCCTCCCAAGTGGTCTCACTCCAATCAAATAAAGCTGGAGTATACAAAGAGGTGTTACTACTGGTTTGTTGGCTTCTCAGCTTCTGTAAAGCAAATTCATAGTTGTTGCGCGATTCTGAAATGATAAGCAGCACATTTGCCCACTCGCTCTCAGAACTCTGTTGTTTCAGGCTTTGCAATTGAGCGATCGCCCCCTGAAGTTGGGGATTAAGCACCAGAGGATATTGCACATCTACCCCAGCACGGTTCGAGTTAGGGGTTTCTTCTGGGTCTGTATTTTCCTGGTCTGGAAAGGTTTTCAGGATTTCTGTAATCTGTTGCCATTCACTATCAGAGAGTTGGCGTAAATAGCGCTGGGTTTCCAGGGGCAAAAGCGACTCATCCACATAAGGAAATGCTCCCGTTTGCGATCGCAAAGACTCTCCTTGACTCAATGCACTGTCGAGGGTTGTTTTGAGTTCTTGGTTTAACTCTAAATTAATTTTCAGGACAGTATAGGAACCATTACGGAGTTGTTTTCTCCGGTTTTCCGTCTCCTTTGCATCAACTACTGTTTCTGCACGAGGGGCCGTAATAGTTGTTGGGGCGAAGGTTCCCGGTCTGAGTTGGGGAGTGCTATAAAAGCGGTAACCGAAAGAGCTGGTGACTGAGGCCACTGCAACCACAAAGAAAGCCGTTGGTGGAATTTTCTTCACTGAGTTTTGGCTAGAGCGGCTTTGGGTGGTATTGGCAACATGATTCCCTGATGATTTCGGGGAAGGGGAAACGGTTTTGTATCCAGGTTGGCGTTGTTCGGGAGAATTGGTGATGTACATGCGCCACCATTGGTCTACCCGTTTACTTAGTGCTTGCAAAGATTTCATTGTGGCACCCAACTCAAAGAAGGCTACAGGGTTTTTGATCGGGTCTGATTCAAGAACCCGGATAATACTCAGGGCGGGTTTGGTTTAAGCTGTCGTTTTTCCACTCCCTCTTAGGAATTAGGAGAATTTAGCACAGGGATGATGCTTCCTCATCTAGACTATCTTAGCGTGACCCGATCGCTTGTGGATCGCTGTTGGGTTTTTGGGGGATATGACAGCTTTATTCCGGGTTACGGATGACCCAATCTGCTCCTGACCAACTGGCGAGCAGATGGGCGCTCAGGGTATTTAATTGTCCGATCCCGTGGGGCCAAGGAGTGTGGGGGTCTTTAATTTTATGATCTAGGAAGACTTGCCAAGGTAGGGGAATCCCTAAACGGGTTTGGTGGGTTCCGCAGAGGGTGGCAGCAATGCGGGAACTCAGGGAGGGGTGTGAGCAGGTTTTCTGGGCTAGGGCGATCGCCCCTGGAAAGGAGTAGGAACTCTTGACAAAGGTCTGTAAACCCTCGATCAAGGGCGAGTCAAGGGGAAAGTCATCTAAGGCATAGTGGCTGAAGTGGGCTAAGTGCGATCGCCCATAAGCGATTAAATCCCTTGGACTCACATAGCCTTCAACGAGGGCACTGAGGCTGATGGCAAGGAGTAATCCTGGGGTATGCCATTCTGAAGATAGCTGATAATGATTGGCGATCGCCCTCCAACCATCCACCAAGGAGTCGAGATCCTCATGGAAATAGAGGGAGATGGGCAAAATCAGCCCAGTAACCTCCCAAGGTTGAGCCACCGGTAGATTCTGGGGTCTTAAAGTGCCCTGTTGAATCAACTGTTGGCATCCGCAAACGACCAATTTTGACCAAACTGAATCTGAAAGGGGGGAGGAAAAATCGGCGATCGCCGCTCCCCAAAGTGCCCCCTGAAACCGACTAGATAAGGTAGAGGTCATATCCATCCAAGACGTAAACCCTTTTGATTGAAAAGGGCCGAGTGAAACCCGTCACTCAGCCCCATAGAGATACTTAACCCAGACTTAGGGCTAGGGGTTTAGTCCTCATAAATACGGCATTCAGCCGCATCTGGATTACTATCGCAATATTGTTCAAACCCACTTTTAGGCTTGATTTGTTCTTGGTGAGAAGCTTCAGCTTGCAGTTCTTCGACTGCATCCCAAGCCGCAGCACATTGAGCCGAGTCAGCCCCTTGTGCATCACAAACAGCACGAGCTTCAGTTAACTCTTGGTCAATTTTCGATTTGATGTCGTTGGTCATAAGATAGGGTTTTAGATGTTCAGTAATTGTTCTTCAAAGGATAAGTTAAACCACTCTGCCCGTTTCTGCATTATCCTAACTTAGTCATAACGGAATCTGACGGGCGATCCAGGGGTTGATTGCAATTTTTTAAGATTTCCTGAGTATTCAGTAGCCGTCCAGTGACAGCTTGAGAAATCCTGAGTCCGGGTCGCAAGTGGCTTAAGGTTACCGTATTAATTTAATATTAAAACAGGTTTACACAATAGGGGAGTCGAAAGATTGGAGCAGATGCAGTGGGCAAATGCCTTATCTACCCGTCCATCTCTGGAGGCTGCGATCGCTGAAGTTGTCGAAACCGTCCATCGACAAATACCCGAACCCGCCTCTATTGGGCTAGTTTTTATCTCGTCTGCCTTTACCAGCGAATTTTCCCGCTTAATGCCCTTGCTGCAAGAAAAGCTCAACACTCCGGTGTTGATCGGCTGTGGGGGAGGAGGCATCATTGGGATGGTCTCTGGAGAGAGTCCCGAAGAATTTGAAGATCAAGCGGCCTTAAGTTTAACTCTAGCCCGATTACCGGGGGTGGAGGTGACCGCTTTTTATATTGATACAGAAGAATTACCCGACCTAGATGGCCCTCCGGATCAGTGGGTGGAGTTGGTGGGAGTCTCTCCAGAAAACCATCCTCATTTGATTCTCTTGGGCGATCCCATGTCTCCGGGTTTGAATGATTTGCTTCAGGGTTTAGATTTTGCCTATCCCCATAGTCTGAAGGTGGGTGGATTAGCCAGTTCGAGTCCAGTCAATCATGGCAGTAGTTTATTTTATAATTACGAACTCTATAGCGAGGGGGTCGTGGGGTTGGCCCTAAGTGGCAATATTGCCGTAGAAACGATTGTGGCTCAAGGTTGCCGTCCCATTGGTTCGATCTATCAAATTACTAAGGCTGAACGCAATATTGTTTTAGAGCTACAAGAACAAGAGGCGAGTGGATTTGGGGGCGGTAAAACGGGCGTTCCCTTGGAAATTTTGCGGGAAACAGTGGGTCGGTTAAGTGAAGAAGACCGGGAGTTGGCGCAAGATTCTCTGTTTGTGGGAGTGGCAAGTGATAGTTTTAAGTGTGAGTTGGAGGCGGAAGATTTTTTAATTCGCAATTTGTTGGGGATCGATCCCAGAATCGGGGCTTTGGCGATCGCCGAACGGGTGAGAATTGGTCAACGGATTCAATTTCATTTGCGAGATGCTTTGGCTTCGGAAGAAGAGTTACGAAATTTACTGGTTCGATACCGACAACAATGGGATCGACAAACTGGGGACAAGCGGTTTTCTCCATCAACTCGTCCTTCTAGAGCGGGGGCTTTGATGTTTACTTGTTTGGGTAGGGGAGAACAACTCTACGATCGGCCGAATGTGGATTCGGGTTTATTTCAGAGATACTTCCAGTCGATTCCCCTGAGTGGTTTTTTCTGTCAAGGTGAAATTGGCCCGGTAGGAGGAAATACGTTTTTACATGGATATACTTCAGTGTTTGCAATTTTCTATCAACCGGAGGTTTAGAAGGTGTATTCGCTAGATTCATCGGGTTGTTCGAGGCGATCGCGACCCTGCTCTTTGGCTCGGTATAGTCCTCGATCGGCGGCTTGAATCAGTTGGGTCGCCGAACACTTATCCTCTGGAAAAGCGCAAGCAATGCCTAAACTGAGGGTAATCCGATCGCTGACTTGGGATTGGTCATGGGGAATGTTCAGTTGCTGGATTTGGGTGCGAATATTGCGGGCAACGGCGATTGCCCCTGCCGCATCCGTTTGCGGTAGAACCACAGCAAATTCTTCTCCCCCATAGCGAGCGACTAAATCTTGAGGACGACGGACAGCCCTTTGAATGCCTTGGGCAATCTCTTGTAAACAGCGATCGCCCTGAAGATGACCGTAGCGATCGTTATAGAACTTAAAATAATCCACATCTGCCAGAATCAAGGATAAGGGAGTTTCGGCCCGTTTCATTTGTCGGACTTCCCTCTCTAACACCTCATCAAAGTAGTGGCGGTTGGCTAACTGGGTGAGGCGATCGATCCCGGCTAACCGTTGCAATTGTTGATTAGCATCCGTGAGTTGTTGAAATTTTTGGGTTTGTTCCCACCAACGTTTTACCCGTTGAACCAAAAGGGTTCCATGAATGGGTGTGGGAATAATATCAACAATACCCAGGTTAAAAGCCTGGTTGACCCAATCATAATCCTCTAAGGAATGGATCATAAAAATTCCCACAGTCCCCGGTTCCCTTTGGGCATACCACAGACTCTGCAACTGTTGACAACAGGTGAGGCTATCACCATCGGCGAGAGAACCCTCTAACAAAATGATATCTGGCTCCGTTTCTTCTGCCTGGCTTAACCCGGTTGTTGCGCCATCCGCTTGAGTGACAACATAGCCTTGATCGCTCATCAGGGTACTCATGCGATCGCCCAATTCCGGATTGCTGGCGATCGTCAATACCCTAGGAGGACTGGGGGAATGGGGGTTTCCCCGTCCCCCAGAAATTAATTCAAAGGGGCCACCGGGTGCAGGGAATTTGATCGCAGATGAAGGATGGGGATAGATAGAAAATAGCATTTGAGAATTGTTGGAACTCTATAGTTCTACTATCGGAGATGGGGAGAAATTTCTCAGTGATAGAGCTGTGGCAAGGGGGTGATAGTTCCTCAGTCTTTTGAGTGACTGAAGCAAACCCTAGCGAGTGAGTTGGATCACTTGCCAAGAATGCCAAGATAGAAGGAGGGAGAGTTTATGTTAGGGAGGAGCCAGGGGTGAATGAGGTGCTGCTAGTTGAAGAGGTGGAGCGTTTGAAGCAGCAGATCTGCCAATTAGAGGCAGAAAATGAAGCTTTACGCAAACGCTATGGAGGAGTTGGGGAGAACTCTGGGTTAGAAGAGGAGGTGGAGTATCGGGTTCGGGAACGCACGGCGCAGTTAGAGGAACAAATTCGCGAGCGCCGTTTGCTTGAGGAGCAGTTAGGCCAAGCTGAGACGCAGATGCGCTCAATTTTTCAGGCGATGCAGGATATCGTTTTAGTTTTAGATAGCAATCTTCAGGAGATTGAAGTTATTCCCACCCATCCAATGATTTTTGCCCATCCTCAATGGGATGTTGTCAGTCAGACTTTGGAGTTGTTTTGGGATGGGGAGCAGGCGGAGATTTTTCGCACTGAGATTGGGAGATCGCTGGATCGACAACATCCCGTCACCTTTGAGTATAGTTTGCGGCAAGGCAATCGGGACTTATGGTTTACCAGTCATATTTCCCCCATTTCCAAGACTTCAGTGGTTTGGGTCGCACGGGAAATTACCGATCGCAAGGAGGCAGAACTGCGGCTTCAGAATATTCGGGAACAGTTGGAGATGATTGTGGAGCAGCGCACCGCAGCCCTGCAACGGTTGAATGGGGAATTAGAGCAGAGGGTGGAGGAGCGAACCGCCCAGTTGCAGGAGGCTAATGAGCAGTTGCGTCAGGAAATTGGCGATCGCCATCAAACCCAGGAGGAATTGAGACGCTCTAAGCAGTTATTGCAATTGGTGATGGATAATATTCCCCAGTTTATTGTCTGGAAAGACTTAAATTCTGTTTATTTGGGTTGTAATCGCAATTTTGCCCAGTTAGCGGGGCTATCGACTCCCAAAGAGATTGTCGGTAAAACCGATTATGATTTATTTTGGACGACTCAAGAAGCCCATTGGTATCGACAGGGCGATCGCCGCGTCATGAGTCGCAATAAACCCGAATATCATCGAGTGGAGACCAAGTTTCAACCCGATGGCAGCCGTTTATGGATTGATACCAATACCATTCCCCTTCATGATGCCCAAGATCAAGTCGTGGGGATTTTAAGAACCTATGAAAATGTCACCGAACGCAAGCAGATTGAAGAGCAATTACGGTTAACTCAGTTTACTCTCAATCGTTTAGGCGATATTGTCTTGCTCATTTCGGCTGAAGCACAGTTATTTTATGTTAATGAGGCTGCCTGTCGCACTTTGGGATATGAGCGATCGGAGTTATTAAATCTGAACTTTTATCAGATTGATACCTTCTATTGCGACCAGACTTGGAGCGCCCACTGGCATGAATTGCGTCAGCTAAAATCTCTCACCTTTGAATCCGTTCTTTGGAAAAAGGATGGTACAGCTATTCCAGTAGAAGTGCGGATGAATTATTTGGAATTTAATGGTAAAGAATATAATTGTGGTATTTTTCGCGATATTTCTGAACGAAAAAAAGCAGAGGAAGCACTGCGAGAAAGTGAAGAGCGATTTAGAGCAATTTTTGAGCAAGTGGCGGTAGGAATGGCGATCGTAACCTTAAATGGACATTTTTTCCGAGTTAATCAGAAGTTTTGTGATATTCTTGGATATAATCGCCCGGAAATGCTATCGAGAACCTTTGAAACGATTACTGCACCAGAAGATTCACCTAAATTAATGGAAGCCATCGATAATATTTTGACTCAGGGTCATGCAAGTGAAACCTTAGAAAGCCAATATATTTGCAAAGATAATACCATGGTTTGGGGTCACGTAACCATCTCTTTAGTCCGCAAAACTTCTGGCGAAAATCATTATTATATTTGGGTATTTGAAGAAATTAGCGATCGCAAAAAAGCCGAAGAAAAACTCAAAGCTTCTCTGAAAGAGAAAGAAGTCTTACTCAAGGAAATTCATCATCGGGTCAAAAATAACTTAATGGTGGTCTCTAATTTATTGGAATTGCAATCTGAATATCTAGAAAATCCTAGCCTGATTAAAATTTTATCAGATAGCCAGAATCGCATTTATTCAATGCTATTGCTCCACGAAAAGCTGTATAAAAATACTAACCTCGATCGAATTAAATTTGATGAATACCTGGAATCTTTAGTAGAAGGCTTGCTCGATTCTTATCAAGGAAGAGATCAACAGATTGATGTGGTTTTAGACTTGAAATCGATCGATCTTAATATCGAAACAGCTAATCCTTGTGGATTAATTGTTAATGAATTAGTCTCTAATGCCTTAAAACATGCCTTTCCTAATAAACCAGAAAATTATCGAGGATTGATTTGTTTACGGCTAGATAAAGATCCGGATCGAGTCATCACGATTGAAGTTCAAGATAACGGTATTGGATTGCCCTCTAATTTTGATATTTACCAAGTAGATACCATGGGATTAGAACTCGTCTGTACTTTAGCAGAGCAATTGAAAACTAAGCCAGAAATTATTCCTGGAATAGGGACTCATATTCGATTGAAATTTTCAGAACTTAAATATCCTCGGAGGTGGTAACTATGGGTGAGATTCGGATTTTAATTGTAGAAGATGAATTACTGATTGCTAAAGGACTAGCAAGGAAGTTAAAAAAATTGGGTTATCAGGTGATGGATATTGTTGCTTCTGGCGAAGAGGCAATCCAATATAGCAAAACTCATAAGCCCGATCTGATTTTAATGGATATTGTTCTAGAAGGAGAGATAGATGGCATAGAAGCGGCTCAAAAAATCAATCAATCTCAGTCGATTCCGATTATCTATTTAACTGCCTATGCCGACGATGCTACCCTAGTGAGAGCAGAAGATAGTAATTATTATGGTTATTTGCTCAAACCCTATAAAGAGCGAGAATTGTATGCCACTATGAAAATGGCATTAAAGAAATGGGAAGACGATCAAATTCTCCGTCAATCTTTAGCCATTGCCAATGCTAAAAATGAAGAAAAATCTCGCTATTTATCCCTGACATCTCATGACTTGAGAAATCCCTTGACCACGATTCAGGTTTCAGCAGAGATGCTCAAGGATTATGGGGATAAACTCTCAGAAGAAAAGAAACAAAAGCATTTAGATTGGATTAAATCTTCTGTGAAAAATATCAATACTTTGTTGGAAGATATTCTGACTTTAAATCAAGCTGATGCAGGAAAATTGAACTTTGAACCACAATCAGTGAATTTAGTGGAGTTGAGTGGATCAATTGTTCATGATTTTGAGTTAATTGCCACAGAAAAACATCAGATAATTTTGCAAACTTCTGAACCAGAAATCATAGTGGACTGCGATGTTAAATTGCTCTATCATATCCTGGGAAATTTGCTCTCTAATGCGATTAAATACTCACCAGATGGAGGAGCAATTACCCTCAGTATCTCCCTTAGCGCTACGGATGTGATTTTGGTGATTGAAGATGAAGGGATTGGATTTCCAGCAGAGTATCAACCGAAACTCTTTACCCAATTTGAACGAGCTGGTAATGTTGGCTCAATTAAAGGTACAGGGTTAGGACTTTCGATTGTGAAATATGCTGTAGAGTGCCATGGGGGAACCATTAGTCTGTCATCGGAAGAAGGAATAGGGACAAAGGCGATCGTAACTCTCCCCTGTCTTCCCCCAGTCCCTGTACACTAGATAGCCGCCAACTGTTAAGATAATTTTAGACAAAGTTTGTAGGGATCAAACTATGCGGACTGTAGATGAAATTTTTAATGAAGCGCTGACTTTATCGAATGCCGATCGCTCGCTGTTGCTCAAGAAGTTGCGGGAAAGTCTAGAGGGTGATGAAGATAACATGAACATTGATGAAACCATTCAAGACCTCTGGATTGAGGAAGCCAAAAAACGCAGGGATGAAATCCGAAGCAGTTCAGTCAAACCGATTCCAGGAGAGGAAGCACTGGCTCAAGTCCGGCAACTTTTAGAGCGATGAAATACGTTTTTCATCCAGAGGCCCTAACTGAATATGCACAAGCTGTTGAGTTTTATGCTGAACGCAACAGAGAACTCGCACAGGAATTTATTAATTCTGTTGAGAGTGCAATTTTTCAAGTGATTGAATTTCCCACACGCTGGCCTGTAATTGAGGGAGATATTCGTCGGTACCGAACTCGAAAATTTCCCTACGCAATTTTGTACGCGATCGAGGAAGATTATATTTGGATTGTAGCGGTTGTGCATGGTCATCGAGAACCAGGATATTGGCAAAAACGTATGGAATAAATCGCGATCGCTCCAAAACGCTTTACTCGAAAGGCGATCGCTAAACTCTCCCCTGTCTTCCCCCAGTCCCTGTACACTAGATCGAGCTATCTGATTATTGATCTGCTGCCATGAAACTGGTCTGTACCCAAAGTGACCTTAACACCAATCTCTCTCTTGTGAGTCGGGCCATTCCGTCCCGTCCCTCCCAACCGATTCTCAGTAATGTCCGGTTTATTGCCGATCGCCAAAATCAAGAAGTGAGCCTCATTGCCTTTGACCTGAGTCTGGGTATTCAAGCGCGTTTTGCCGCCACTGTCGAAGAAGACGGAGACCTCGCTCTTCCTGCCAAACTGCTCAATGACATGATTGCTCGACTCCCTCCAGGAGACCTCACCCTAGAAGCGGACTCCGAGGATGGAGAAACCCTTGACCCCAATGTAACCATTACCAGCTCCTGTGGACGCTATCAAATCCGGGGACTTGACCCAGACGACTACCCAGCCTTACCCATCATCGATACGGGTGAAAGCCTCACCCTTCCCTCCGCAGCCATTCTAGAAGGATTGCGCGGCTGTTTATTCGCCACTAGCTTAGATGAAACAAAACAAGTCTTAACGGGAGTTCACTTAACGGTTAAAGAAGATAGCGTAGAATTTGCAGCTACCGATGGCCATCGTTTAGCCGTTGTCACCACCAGCACGGAAAAAGAGGAAGAAGACTCTACTCCCTCCATGCAAGCCGATTATCCCTTTGAAGTGACGGTTCCCGGCCGCGCTTTGCGGGAAATTGAACGAATGATTGGTTCACACAAAGAAGGTATCAGCATAGATTTGACGGTAGACGAGGGCCAAGTGGTCTTTCAACTGCCCTCCTGTCGCCTCAACTGTCGCACTCTAGAGGGCCAATATCCTGCCTATGAACAACTGATTCCCCAGGTTTTTGAACGGCAAATTGATCTCGATCGCCGTCAACTGTTAAGCTCAGTTGAACGAATTGCGATTCTGGCCGATCAGAAGAATAATGTGGTGATGTTTAGCCTGAGTGGTGAGACTCAAGAGGTGATTCTTTCTGTGGAAGCAACGGATGTGGGTTCGGCAACGGAGTCTATTCCTGCGACTATTTCTGGGGAAGATCTGCGAATTGCTTTTAATGTGAAGTATTTGGTCGATGCGCTCAAGGCTATTCCGTCTCAAGAGCTGAAAATTCAGGTTAATAGTGCGGATAAACCGGTGATTTTATCGCCTCTTGGTGGCGTGCAAATGACTTGTTTATTGATGCCGGTTCAAATTCGGAGTTAGGAGGTTAGGGTGCGTGATTAGCACACCCTCCTGCTGCGATCGCACTTATTTATTGATGGGGTTTGTTTGTGGGGACGGTGCGTTGCGGCTAGGTTAATATTTGTCGTGAAAACCGATGATTTATCGATGCCGCAACACACCCTACCGAGGGCGATACCATCATAGGTAGGGTGTGTTATGCGGCCAGAAAATGCGACTGGTTACAAATCAATTATATTTCCGCATAACGCACCGTCTGAATTATTGATTAAATTCACATATTTATTGATGGTTTTTTTTGGTGGGGGTGGTGCGTTGCGGCGAAGTCAATATTTTTCGTGAAAACCGATGATTTATCGATGCCGCAACACACCCTACCGGGGGTGACACCATCCACAGAATGCTCGGAAAACTCGGTACAGGTTGTGTCTTTCTAACCTTGATAGCAGCAATTCTTATCATTACAATCTAAAGTTAAATGATTGAAAAAGATCGTAATGTCTATCGAACTGCTCAAAGGTTTGGCGATTTTAACTCTCTGTCCATTGCTTGGTGGCACGCCCCTGATTCAATGGTTTACCCTGGCCTTAACGGGCAAAAACTTAGCCCAATTGGGAACGGGTAATATTTCCGTTTCCGCGGCCTTCTATCATGGGGGTAAAGTGGCCGGTATCAGTGCCGTAGTATCGGAAGCGGGAAAAGGAATGGGTGCAGTTCTCTTGGCGCGATCGCTCTTTCCCCAGACTCCGGTTTGGGAAATTATTGCCTTGATTGCCCTGGTTTTGGGACGCTACTTTATCAGTCAAGGCGCAGGAACCACCAATGCTACCTGGGGATTAGTGGTGCATAATTGGCAAATTTCCGCCCTGGTGGGTCTAATCGCCCTGGTGGGTCTCACCGTTGTCCGGGAGCGGAAATCCCGTCAATATGGCATCTTAATCCTGTTTCCTTTGCTTCAGATACTCATGTACCCTAGTGCCAAAGGATTGGCGATCGCCACATTTTGCCTGAATGCCACCCTCGCCCTCATCTACCAACAGATCCCTGACGACCTTGAACTGTCGGAACCCTCGACCCCAGACCCCAATATGCCCCCATTGTTTTCCAAAAATCCTGGCATTCTCTCCCTAGATCAACCCCTCAAATCTCAAGAGGTTGGGGCAAAAGCGGCTAATCTGGCCTACCTGAAAAAATTGGGTTATGCTGTGCCTCCCGGTTGGATTTTACTCCCTGGAGATGACCCCCAAGCCCTGATTAGTCTCTTGAACCCTTCGGCTGAAAATCCCCTGATTGTGCGCTCCTCCGCCTTTGGAGAAGATACCCTACAGTCCTCTGGTGCGGGTCAATATACCAGTATTCTCCATGTCACTACTGCCCAAAGCCTACAGCAAGCGATTCTCAGTTGTATGCGATCGGCTGATAATCCCCAGGCGATCGCCTATCGGGCCAAAAGACAACTTGCCGATACCCAAGTCGCCGTTTTAATTCAAAAACAAATTGCTGGAGTTTTTTCGGGTGTCGCCTTTAGCCGCGATCCTATTGCCCGCAGTGGGGATAATGCGATTATTGAAGCCCTTCCTGGAGATGCCACCCGCGTTGTATCGGGCCAAGTGACTCCAGAATCCTATCAGGTCTTAGTGGTAGAAACGGAGGGAGAACCCACTACCCAAATCTTAAGCGGTGAAGGCGATCTTCCCCCCTCCTTAATTCATCATGTGGCGCAAATTGCTCGTCAAATTGAAACCGACTATCATGGGATTCCTCAAGATATTGAATGGACTTATGACGGGCAACACTTGTGGATTTTACAAACTCGCCCAATTACTACCCTAATTCCCATTTGGACTCGAAAAATTGCGGCGGAAGTGATTCCGGGATTTATTCATCCCCTTACTTGGTCGATTAATCAACCCCTTACTTGTGGGGTATGGCGGGATATTTTTGCCATTGTTTTAGGCACGAAAATTGCTAATTTAGACTTGAATCAATTGGCTACGCTTCATCATTCTGTCGCCTATTTTAATGCTTCTTTGTTGGGGGAAATTTTTCGGAAAATGGGACTGCCTCCAGAAAGTTTGGAGTTTCTGACTAGGGGGGCTAAGTTTACTCGACCGCCTTTATCCTCGACGTTCAAGCAGATTCCTGGATTATGGCGACTGCTCCAACGGGAATGGGGTTTAGAAGAGGATTTTGAGCGCGATTATCGTCAGTGGTTTAGTCCTACTTTAGAGCAGTTAAAAAGCCAAAGTCCGCAAACGCCTCTGGAGTGTTTAGACCGGGTAAATTTAATTTTAGAAACTCTGAATCGAGCGACTTATTACAGTATTTTGGCTCCGTTGAGTTTTGCGTTGAGGCAAGCGGTGTTTCGGGTTTCAGAAGAGGATTTAGATTATCAGCAAATGCCGGAAGTTGCTGCTCTGCAAGCACTGCAAGAGTTGGCTACTTGTGCCCACCATTTACTGCCCCATTTGGATACAGAAACCCCGGAAACTTTGTTTGGTCGGTTGTCTGAATTTCCGGATGGTCAGATGATTATTGACCAACTCTACCAATTTATGGAGGATTATGGTTATCTGAGTCAGGTGGCGACGGATATTTCGGTTCCTCGATGGCGAGATAATCCGAGGATGGTGAGGGATATGTTTTTACAGCAGTTGCATCAGGTTGAGGGCGATCGCCCCAAAACGCTACCGAAACGCCTAAAAGTTCAAATTGTGCAAGTGCGTTTAAATCTCAAAGGTCGGGTGACTCAAGTCTATAGCCAATTGTTGGCCCAGTTGCGTTGGAGTTTCTTAGCCCTAGAAAAGTTTTGGCTCGAATCGGGGGTTTTACAGAATCGAGGGGATATCTTTTTTCTTACTTTTTCAGAGGTGGAAGGGCTGTTATCAGACTCTATATCTGCCCAGAGTATCGGAGATATTCTGACCGCTCGTAAAGTGGAGTTTGCGGAAGATAAAGAGGTGAAGTCTATTCCCTATGTGGTCTATGGCAATCAACCCCCGAAAAGACTTTCTAATCAGGGGTCTAGACTGCAACAAGGGCAAAAGTTATCGGGGATCGGCGCAAGTCCGGGACAAACGGAAGGTCGGGTAAAAATTATGCGTCAGTTGCAAAATGGAATGGATGTAAATGCGGATACTATTTTAGTGGTTCCTTATACAGATTCGGGTTGGTCTTTGGTGTTATCGAAGGCTGGGGGATTGATTTCGGAGGTGGGGGGAAAGCTATCCCATGGGGCGATTGTGGCGCGAGAGTACGGAATTCCAGCAGTGATGGATATTCCGAATATTATGGAACGCTTGCATGATGGGCAATGGGTGCGGATTGATGGGGCAACGGGAATGGTGGAAGTGATGGATGATTGATTTATGAGGATTGGGCTAATAGGGGAGCAGCAGCGAGGAGGGTTTGGGTGTAGGGATGTTGGGGATGGGTAAAGATTTGGTGGGTGGTGTTGAGTTCGACGATTTTGCCTTGATTCATGACGGCGATGCGATCGCATAAAAATCGCGCTACCCAGAGGTCATGGGTGATGAAGAGATAGGTTAACTCAAACTCCTGTTTTAGGTCTAGCATCAGTTGTAATACTTGGGCTTGTACGCTGGCATCAAGCATACTGACGGGTTCATCGCAAATGATGAGTTTGGGATGGGTAATGAGAGCGCGGGCGATCGCCACCCGTTGCTGTTGTCCCCCAGAGAGTTCCCCCGGATATCGAGAATAGTAGGTTTCCGTAGGGGTTAAGCCTACTCGTTCTAGCATCTCTAAGACCCTTAATTTGGCTGTCTTGGGGGTTTCTAGACCATGAATGAGGAGGGGATCGGCGATGCTCTCCCCGACGGTCATGAGGGGATTTAGGCAGGCATGGGGGTCTTGGAAGACCATCTGCATTTGTTGGCGCAGTTGGCGCAATGCTCTACGGTTGATGGAGGTAATGCCATTACCGAGGAATTCGACTTTGCCAGAAGTGGGTTGAATGAGTTGTAAAATGGTGCGCGATAGGGTACTTTTGCCACAGCCGGATTCTCCGACGAGTCCTAAAATTTCTCCGGGATAGAGTTCAAAGGTTACCCCATCCACGGCTTTAATTGCGGTTGAGGTTCGGCTAAAGAGTTGTTGGATTAAATTACTTTCTAGGCTGTAATGTTTGTTGAGATCGGTGACTTGAAGTAAGGGCTGTTTTTCGGGGAGTGTAGGTGTTGCTTTGGTTTCGATCGCGTGAATATGTAGAGCTGCTTCGAGCAAGGATTGGGTATATTCCTGTTGGGGATGGAAGAGAACTTGCTGGCTTTGATTGCGCTCGATGAGTTGCCCTTGATACATGACGGCAATTTCTGAGCAATATTCACCCACTAAGGCTAAGTCATGGGAGATGAGCAATAAGCCCATTTCCCGCTCGGCACATAAGCGGGTTAATTCCTGTAAAATTTGGGCGGAGACGGTGACATCTAAGCTGGTGGTGGGTTCATCGGCGATAATGAGCTTTGGATTTAATAATAGCGCTAGGGCGATCGCTACCCGTTGACGCATTCCTCCGCTAAACTCGTGGGGATACTGAGACCATCGGGAGGGGGGAATGCTGACGGACTCTAAAACGGCGATCGCCTGCTCTTTTGCTTCGCGATAGGATATGGACTGGTGAGACTGTAGGGTTTCCACACAATGATCGCCAATCGTCATCAGAGGATCGAGACGAGTCATCGGATCTTGGAAAATGAGGGCTACTTCTTCACCCCGAAACCGTTGTAGTTCTTCTGGGGTTAACTCTAGGACGGATTTTCCCTGTACCCGAATATCTCCCTGTATCTGGGACTGGGAGGGCAACAGACGCATAATGGCCCGTCCCAGGGTCGATTTCCCACAGCCAGACTCCCCTACTAAACCGAGGCGATCGCCTGCTCTGAGGGTCAAGGAGACCTCTCTAGCGGCCCATTCTGAATTGGGAGTGTAGGCGATCGATAACTGGTCAAGCTGCAACAGAGGTGGAGTCATGGGAAAGGACATATAGGGAAATTGAATATCCTTGACTTTATACCATTTGTGATTTTACAGCAGGGCGACCCAAAGATCGATCTCGTCGTTTCTAGCCCTTGCGCGGTTGGCAGAAATTGCAGCAACAATCCCTGTAATACCAGAATTAAATGTTATAATTACAAAGAAAAGATATGACATAAATTTTATGCTTTATCGTCAAAGAATCCTCCTAACCATGATACAAAAAACAGGGGGCAATATTTCTTCATTACAACTGATGAAATGGTCATTTTTGCTGCATCAAGAAACTCCATCTGGTGGTGGTTCAACATTTTATGGCTTTATCCCTTATCGATACGGCCCTTATTCATTTACCCTCAATCGTGAAGTTGATGTCTTAGTCCGCAATGGTTTTTTAAATCAACAAGATTCCGATCGCTGGCAACTGACCTCCGTAGGAAAACAGCAAAAAGTCCACTTGCCTAAGCAAATTCATGAAGATATTTCTACCGTCATCAAGGAATATGAAAAGTTATCCATATCTGAGCTAATAGATACAGTTTACAATCGTTATCCTTGGTTTACAGTCAACAGTTCTCTAGAGATCGAGTCCAAACCCAAACGACCGATTGCACCCCTGGCAATTTATACGGCAGGATATGAAAAGAAAACCGTTGATGATTTTCTCAATCTCCTGATGCAATCGGGAATTCGGAGGCTGATTGATGTTCGCTATAATCCGATTGCACGCCGTTATGGTTTTCATAAAAGTACATTGAAAAAGTTGTGCCATTCTGTTGATATTGACTATCAACATCTTCCCGGATTAGGAATTCCTGGAGCGGCTCGCAAAAACTTAAGTTCAACAAATCATTATCAATCCCTCTTTCAAGACTATCATGCCAGTCTATGTAATTGTACAGATGACATTGAGACAGTCATATCTCTCTTAACCTCTGAACCTAGTGTTTTAGTTTGTATGGAAGCCAATCCAGAATGTTGCCATCGCAACGTTCTAGCTCAGTATCTAGCAGGTATAATTAACTTACCCATTGAGCATCTTCGGTATTCCTAAATGAGCGATCGCCCCATAAAAACCAAAGTTTTGATTACAGTCATGACCTATCCTCATCCATCACGCAGCTATCAAGAATTAATTTGTACTGCTGGCATTACAGAGAATTATGAATGGGTGAGGCTCTATCCTATTGATTATCGGTATAGAGGTAGAAATCAACAATTTCGCAAATACCAGTGGATAGAAGTCGATCTTTTAGCTCATGGTGATAGAAACGATCGCCGTAAAGAAAGCCGAAAGCCTATTTTAGAGACTCTACGGATACTGGGAGAGCCTCTGTCAACCCAGAAGGGTTGGCAAGAGCGACGGGACATAATCGATCAAATGCCAATCTACACCATAAAACAACTGAAAGAATTACATGAATCCGATCGGACTTCTTTAGGAATTGTCCGTCCAAGCCAAGTTCTTGATTTAAAGATTGAACCGGATGAATCTGAATGGAAACCTGAATGGCAACAACTATTTAATCAACTGAAACTATTTGGCCCAGCTCAAAAGCCTTTGCGTAAAATACCCTATAAATTTAGCTATGTATTTAAATGTGAAGATAGCGATAAACCCCATAAGGCAAGTATTACCGATTGGGAGTTAGGTGTTCTTTGGCTCAAGGAAGTGGAGCGATTAGGGGATGAGGAACAAGCTGCTTTAAGTGTGCGGAAGAAGTTTTTGAATGAAATTTGTAGCTACCAGAAAGATACACTGTTTTTTATGGGAACAGTGTTTCCTTATAATACTTGGATTGTCTTGGGTGTCTTTTGGCCTCCCAAAGCAATTAAGAAACAACCTGAATTTATTCAAGGGAGTTTGTTTTAGGAGTAAGATGTTCTCTCTCCCTATGGGGAAGAGAGCAGCCATTGATAACTTAATTTTAATTTTAAAAATCCTCTATTACATGCCGCATCGGATCATGCGAGCAAAGAAATAGGTGGCCATTTTTCCACCATAGGGCGATCGCCACCATCCGGAAGGATGAGACCCCGCAGGTGCATCTAGACTAAAATCGAGTTGGTCTAACGGTAAAAAATTACCCTCCTTAAACCAACCGATCTTAGCTGCTGTTTTCTCTAAAATCTTCATATCCACCTTAGAAATATCATCATTACCGCCCTCTTCGACATACAGTTTTTTTTGCAGGCTAAAGCCGAATTTACCGTCACTATACTTGAGCCAGAGGCGATCGATCACCCGAATGATGCTACAGGGACACATCAGCACATCATCGGGGGTAAGTTTATCATGACGGGTGTGCCCCATCGCTTCTAGCATCAGGGCCGTGGTTTCTTGGTCTGCATCCTTCCATTGACCCGCGCTTAGACAATCCCGCAACTTACCATAGCGTTCTACATCGGTGACAACATTGAGTAAATTTTCAACTTGTTCCTCTAATTGACTTACTTTCTCAGGGAGGGAGGTTAACGCGCTCAACTGAGTCATTTGAGCCTCTAATTGAGCCACACGGGTTTCTAATTCAGGGGTTTGGGGTTGATTCGAGGGTTCGTTAGACATGGGGTTTAGACCGAGACCGGGTTTTCCTTCTGTTTATTGTGACAAATTCTGGGGAGATGGGGGAGATGGGGGAGTGGGGGGATGGGGGGATGGGGAGATGGGGAAGCTTTCTAATTATCAATTGTCTATTCCCAGCACTTTATAAAGATTTATTACAATTTTGGGGGTTTTGCATAAAAATCACCTGATTTTTCTGAGATCTAGGTCGGAATTTTCAAGATATTTACTTTACAAAAACTTCATTAAAATCACGCATAACTTCATCAAATCTTGATGTTCGCACATAAAAAAGAATGATAGGTTTAAGTGTATTCACTTTCCTCTCGTTCTCAGTGTATTATGAGCTGGTTGAAGAATTTATTTCATCCCTGGTTTTCTGCGTGTTCTCCCTCAGAGCAACATAAAACCTTTATTTTGGAACCCATTCTTACCCCTTCTGGTATTGTTGATGGTTTAGAAGATACATCGGATCTAGATCTAGATGCGGATAGTACAGTTGCAGATACGATGGAATCCGAGCTACCTGAAGCATTAATTGATGACGTATCTGAACATGCACTAGATGAAGTCAGTGATTTACCGGAAATATCCGATGAAGATTTCGAGGAAATTCCGTTTATTTACGCAGAAAATGTAGATGATGTCTTAAAAGTTGCTGATCTACAGGAGAGTCATACTCAAGAAGAGGCGACTTTGAGCAGTGACGATGTAGAGATGGATGGGATAGCAGAAGCGTTGAGTTCTTCACCCCAATTTGATTCCGGTTACTTCGTGGTAGGAGAAACGGGAGAAGTGGGGGTTGATTATCTGTTTGATGGGGGAGGGTATAAGGGAGAACTGGGCATTTTTAGTTTAGGGGGAATGGAAGAGTATGACCCCGATACAGAAGAGTTTATCGCAGAGGCGGCGCGGCGATCGCACTCTAACTCAGAATTAGGTCATATTATCATCAGCGATCGCAGCGAAGGGGCACGGTTTAGCGGAGAACTGGGAGAAACCAACCAAAATTCTGGGGAATATCTAGGCGTAAAAACCTTCAATATGAACTCTGGGGATAGGTTCGGGATGATGCTGGTTCCCAAGGGAAGAGTAGAACAAGTGGTGAATAATCCCGGAATTGGCGGTGCTGCGCGTCCTCTATTTTCCCTCGCTACTGCTAATCCAGAAGATGGGTTTCATTGGGGACAAATTGTAGATGTCACCGGAGAAGGCAATACATTTGTCTTTGAAGATTTGCGCGTCGATGGCAAGTCCGATGGGGATTATAATGACCTGATTTTTCAAGTCAGGAATGCCACGGGAAAAGCGCGGCTTCTGGATGAGGTAATTGATAGTGAACAAGATTGGCGCAACTCAGATTTAGGGCAAACATTAATTGAGTATACGAAGCCTTATTTGGTGGTGGAAGAGTCGGGAGAGATTGAGTTAGAACCCATTACTCTTGAGCCTAAGCCAATTGAGGATAAACCTTGGGAAGACCAGGTTTTAGAAGACTTGCAGGACGATAATCCGGTGATTCGGGTTCAGTTGCAGGAGTCGGAAAGCGAGGGATTAACGGACAAGCAAAAAGAGGTTTTAGCGCAAGTCAAAGACCAGGGAGCAATTACCATTATTTCCACAGGAGACGAGACCGATACTGTTACACCAGTGATTACCGAAATCAGAGAAAGTTTTGATAATGTTTTGGTTGTGGGACAGGGAGAACGACAGAATTTAGATGTCCCGTTATCTAAAGGCGTAGTTTCGGGAGCTAATTCTAACTTTGCCGAGTATTTAGATGTGGTGGTTGTGGGAGAAAATGGGACAGTTGCCAATCAGAATGCAGCGCAAGTGGTTGCCGAAGTTTGGCAAGCGAATCCCAGTTTAAGCTATCAGCAAGTGATTGAAACGGTGAAGGTAACGGCGACGGATTTGCAAGAGTCGGGAGAGTTGATTAATCCTGAAGCAGCGATTCATTTAGCTCGGTCTACTGTACCCCAGAACGTTGCGTTTTTGAGACTGCCAGAAAATCAAGCACCGGAAAATCTAGTGATTGCTGGGGATAGGTTTTATAACGCGGAGGAAAGTATCCATGTTTTTGGTCAAGTCACGGATGGGGATACTGCGCCAGATTTAGCCAAAGTCGTGTTTTCCGTGAAACAGGAGGAGGAAGAGTGGCGAGTTTGGGATGAAATCAGCGCGTTTGATGTGGATGCAGACGCGCCGAATACGGGTCATTTTAATCATAATTTAGCCGGATTATCTCCTGGTCGTTATCAGCTCAAAGTGGAAGCATTCGACCATCAGGGTGCAGTGAGCAATACGGAGATACAGTCGTTTACGGTGTTATCGGAAGAGAGCGAGTTAACGGATAGGGGGAGATGGGCGATCGCCGAAGCGGTAAACTTAGACAATTACGACCCAGAATACCTGAATAATACCCGCCAATGGGTCGTCAGTCTGCCCCCAGACATCGATAGTGAAGCCTTAGCGCAGCAGTTGGGAGTCACCCATGTAGGGGAAACCGGAAGCACCACCAACAGTTATATTTGGGAATTTCCCCTGGGAACCAGTCCCCAAGACGTGGCTGCACAGTTAGCCGAAGTGGAGGGAGTCGAATATGCGTATCCCCTGGTGGAAGTTCCCCTAGAGTTTTATCCCTCCCATCAAGAGGTAATTTGGCAAAGTTTGCGCGAGACAATGGAACCAACTCCAGTCAGTGAGAGGCAAATTCATTGGAGAGAGGCGGTATATGATATCCGGCAATTACTCAGTCGTAATGAAAACGCTGTACAAGAATCCATTGCTAAATTCTTTGTGCGTACCCTATCCGGTGAGTATGGAGAGCAACCCGCGCAAGCCTTACAGCAACAACTGGAGCAAGTCTTTCCTCAACCTCAAGTCGCGTTAGAGTTTTATAGCCCAGGAAGTAATCCTTCTGTTAATCTCACCTCAACCTTTCTAGAACTCTTCTCATTTTATGAACGGCCAGAAGGGTCTGACCCTGTAGAGTATGCTGATGATAATTTCAATAACGAAGAAATCCAGTTACTCAACAGTTATCAGTGGCACTTACGCAGTGGCGAAAATCCCGATGCAGATGCCAATATCACCGAAGTTTATGAGCAATATGATTTACAAGGTCGAGACGTGGTGATTGGCGTGATTGATAATGGTTTTGAAGTTGCCGATACAGACCAGGGACGTAATTTAGCCACTCATTCTGATTTGGCAGCCAATTATCGCGCCGATTTGAGTTATGACTTTGATGAAGGAGATGATATTCCTTCGCGAGTGGTTAGCTCTGAAGCGGTTTATCAAGGACAAAACCATACCTTGGGTTATTTCGGGGGGAATAGTAATTTTATATTTCGTAATCCCCATAGCGGCTTGATTCAAAATGCAACCCTAAATCTAGATATTGATTATGAATCCGTGGAAGATTTAGAGATTTATCTCTATTGGAATGAGGAGAGTGAAACTTCTCCATTCCCCGTCACGAAGAAAGTACAAGTTAAAAATGCCGGTGAAGCTGTAACTCCAGTTGATTTAACCTCTCATTTGCGAGGTCAACCGGCATCAAAGGGATGGCGCTTAGAGATTAAAGACACCAATTATGTGCAAGGAAAAACAGGAACATTGAACCATTGGTCATTGGATTTAGACACGGTAAATGCTCATGGAACCGCAGTCGTTGGCGTTTCTAGTGCAGATGGCAATAATGATTTGGGTGTGAATGGTGTGGCTGGAAGTTCGAGTTGGGCAGGATTGCGAGTCGGTGGAAATGGAACCCACGATATTGAAATGACTCGCGCTTTATCCTCTGATTGGAATCAGATTGATATCTACAATAATAGCTGGGGCTTGGGCTTTTTCAATAATCCATTTGCTTTTGCACCAGTAGCTTTAGAAGTCGGCGCTCAAGACGGACGGGATGGTTTCGGAAATATTTATGTTTTTGCCGGTGGTAATGCCAGTAAAGCTGGAGGAAACGTTAATTATAATGCCTTTGCTAATTCTCGCCATACCATTGCCGTAGCAGCGATTGACCATGAAGGAAAACAATCGGTTTATAGCGAATCAGGTGCGGCATTATTGGTGTCTGCTTATTCGGACAATGGGACGAAAGACAATTATGTGGGAATTACCACCACAGGCCCCTATGCAGATGATGGAGATGATACGAATGATTATCTGCGAGGAACGTTTGGAGGAACTTCTTCTGCTACTCCTTTAGTCTCCGGTGTCGTGGCATTAATGTTGGAAGCCAATCCAAATTTAACGGCACGAGACGTGCAGCATATTTTAGTGGAAACAGCGCAGAAAAATGACCCCGATGATGAAGATTGGGTGCTCAATGGTGCGGGACGTTGGGTGAATCATAAATATGGGTTTGGTGCGGTGGATGCATTAGCCGCAGTGGAAATGGCGAAAGATTGGACAACGGTTGCTGATGAGGTACATATTTTCAAAGGTAAAACCGTCGATAAACGGATTGAAGATAATCCCAATTCTGAATTGACTTCTACTCTAACCTTTGATGCGAGTAATTCAATTAATTTAGAATGGGTGGAAGTTGAGTTTGATGCTGACCATGAGTACAAGGGAGACTTAGAAATCATTCTTGAACATACTTATATTGATGTTGATGATTTTGGAGAACAAAAAGTGACCCAATCTGTATTGTCAGAACAGCATTTTAATGGACAATATCTAGGAGATGATAATTCTTATAAGTGGCGATTTACATCAGCTCGACATTGGGGTGAGCCTTCTACAGGAGAATGGAGATTAAAGGTTAGAGATAAAAATGCAGGAAATGATTCCGATCTGAATGAATGGGACAGTTGGAAGTTAAATCTTTACGGTCAACCCCCTATTTACAGAATTGGAGAAGAGTTTTGGTTTGAAATCGATACGCCTCCTAGTAGCCGGGTTTTACATTTATCAGTAGAAGCATTAAGCAATAGTGAATTTGCTATCAATTGGAATCACTTGAGCCGATTTAGCCAAGATGAAAATGGTGATGGAATTTATAGCCAACGGTATGACCGAAATGGCGTATTTATTGACCGAGAGTTTCAAGCAGATGTTTATAATCAACAGGGCCCAGTACCATTTATAATGGGATTAAAGGATGACAAAAAAATTTTTACATTGGATTATAATAATTATAATAATTCAAATGAAATTATTGTTGCACTTTGGGATCGTTACAATAATAGTGTTGGCGAAAGATTAAATATTCCTTACAATCCAAGCCAATTTGATGTTAGAGGTGATGTGGTAGGAGCAGCATTAAATGATAAAGACTTTGTTGTGAGCTGGTCTACATCTAGTCCAGATAATAATACTCATAGAATTTATGCTCAACGTTTTCGCACTAGCGGCTAATTAAAGTTTTTCACAATCAACCTTAAGGAGATTTACTATGCCTTCAACTTGGTCAATTCAAGAAAACACTTACAACGAAACGCTCGGCTTTGACTTTTTCACTCTCTCTAGTGGCTATGTCGAAGTCCAAAGTCCCAGCACTCAAGAATCGGTTTCTCTACCGTTCCTCTGGTATTTTTCTAGCTGGTCATTTTACTACAATCCTTGGTTTAATTTCTGGGATCAATACCCAAACTCATCGCTGTGGTTGGATGACTTGCAACTGTTCCGATTTGAGCCAACCACTAACTCTAATGGCAATTTCTATTATCTGGTTTTGCCAGAAACCGAGCCAGGCATTTTTGAGAATATCAGCGATGAAATCACGTCTGAAAATTCATTTTATCCCAATAAAATTGAGGAAGTATTCAAGTCTATCTTGACGGAACCCGCACAAGACTTCGAGCTAACCACCCTCTCATGGGAAAATCAGTTAGACGTTTGCGATGTGACCAACTGCTACCCGCAACCGGTTCCCGAAGCGTCCTCGGTTATGGGTGTTTTAGCCATTGGCTTGACGGTGGTGGGTGTAGCCATTAAACGGACATTTTTCCCGAATTGAGAAGATTTTGCCCTCTCCCTTTCATGTCCCCCTTCTCTCTTCGGCTTCGTTCTCTTCAGCTTCGCTCAGGGCAAGCAGGGCAGCGCCTACGGGAGAAGGGGTTAGGGAGATGAGAGGACAACCATTGGCGACTCAATATCCTCTAAACTGACGGTAATCAAGTTTTGATTAGCTTTAATATTTGCGATCGCCCTCAACAGCCTCTGTTTGTTGGCTTCCGACTGCAAAAGATACTCAGTGTCATCAGCCGGTATTTCCGAGACCACAATCTCAATCTCTTTCTCCCCAAACTCAGTCTTAATCTTGTCTAGGAACTCAGGATTAATTTCACTGGCTTTTAATCGATAAACCGTTGACATAGTTACCCTGTGATGATGTTATGTTAGATACTTGTATGAGAAGCGACAGGCGATCGCCTCCCAAAGTCAGCAGGCGATCGCCTTAGCGATAAGGCTACACATCGTTGGGGCGATCGTCAAATCGCTCCAACAACTCCTCACGGGAACACTGCAAACACAAAGGCATAAACTCATTGGGAGATAACACCAACAAAGCGTCAATAATACCCAAAAGCGCCTCATCCAACTCACCAAACCGAGTCCTAAGCAAGGCTTCAATCATTAACCGTCGTTCCTGTTGAACCCCCTGTTGAACCCCCTGTTGAAGTCCCTGTCTAATCCCTTCTTGAATGGTATCTTCTCGCCATTTTATATACGCTGGTGATAACTCCATAATTAACTCCCTATCTTCTTGGTCTAGTTCTATTTTAGTGGCTACATTAATTCGCCATATCCCCACTAGCTCTAAAATATTTCGCCGTTGAGGATCTTCTCTGGGTAATTCCAGCACTTCCTGAATTGCCCTTTTCTGAGTTCCCCCTTTTCCCAACATCCTTAACCATAGGGTTTCTGGGATTTCTGGCAATTGGTTGATCGCAATGATTCCCGTTTGGTTAATCTGTGCGAGTCGATACACTCCTGTATAGTTGTACTCTCCATCGGCTTCAGCACCCAATTCTTTTAACAGTCTCTTAGATGCTGTTGGCGTTAAAATCCATAATCGAGGTAATGGCTGCTCCTCAAGTAGGCGATCTTCCCGTTTGGCTTGACGTTGCAGCTCTGCATGGACATGGAAAAGCTTGAGAATACAATTGCGAATCTCTGCGTTACTCGGACAATTGCGATAAGGTTCTAACAAGCAAGGGGTAGCTGCCAATTGAGCCAGCAAACCCAAGGTAGGCGCGTTGCTTGGGGGTTCTGGAGAGGGATCGAAAATGAGATCGATTTGCAAGGTTTCCCCTGGAATTTCCCGGCTAATTTCCACAGTTCCTAGGGGTTCGAGTAGTTCTTTCAGGTATTGCTTGGCAAATTGATCGTGGGGTTGGCGCGTCACAGAACAGTTGGATGGCAATGATGTTCTATTTTACGACAATTGGGGCGATCGCCCTCAACCGCTCTGGACACGAAGGTAAAGAAATCTTAAAAGAAGGGAGATTGAAGCCCATTTCAGGACAAAGTAGAAGCGATGGGGAGATTACCCGTTACCAAGGAAAAGCGCGATCGATGGTTGCGGACAGGACTCGATTATGGTTTTTGACTTCTTACCGAAATTACCGAAAGCGAATTTAGATGACCGAGAATATCAAGACTTGATCGAAGAGTGTTTGCTGAGAATTCCTCGCTATTGTCCGGAGTGGACGAATCATAATCCTAGCGATCCAGGCATTACGATGATTGAACTGTTTGCCTGGTTAACCCATCAAATGCTGCTGCGGTTTAATCAACTGCCTCGGCGCAATTATATTTTATTCTTAGAGTTGCTCGGTATTCGCTTAGAGCCGCCGAATCCGGCAACCACGGAAGTAACGTTTTATTTGGTGTCGGATTTGCCAGAGTCTTATACGATACCGGCAGGAATTGAAGTGGCGACGGAACGTAACCCCCGACTCGAACCCATTGTATTTAGTACCGATCGCCCCCTAACCATCGGTAATCCCCAAATTAACCATTTTCTGGGAGCCGAGCAAATTGAGGAAACGCCGCAAATTTTACGCGATCGCTTCACCAACCTCTGGAACCTCACCCCCACCGGGGAATGGTCAGGCCCGGAAGTGCCCGTTTTTAACGCCCAACCGCAACCGGGGAATTGTTTCTATCTGGTCTTCGATCCCCAAGAACCCTTAGACGGAAATGTAATTATCCTCACATTTAAGGGACAGGAAGCCACTCCCACCGGTATCGACCCCACCGACCCCCCGCGACGCTGGGAAGCCTGGAATGGTCAATACTGGCAGCCGGTACTGCTCGAAGAGTCCGACGACGAAACCCAAGGATTTAGCTTTGCCGATATTGCCCAACGGGGGGGGAATCCCTTGCAGGGTGTGGATATTACACTACATCTACCCTTAACATTCCCGGTAGCCCAATTTACCGCCTATCAAGGGCGATGGTTGCGCTGTGTCTATGCAACGCCGCGCCTGACTCAACCCGCTTACACGCGATCGCCGCAAGTTATTGGTATTGGAGTCAAAGCGATCGGTGGAACCACGGAAGCAACCCAATGCGAAACGATCGAAAATGACCTGCTTGGTAATAGCAATGGGGAACCGGGACAGATCTTCCAATTGCGGCGATCGCCCATTCTCGATCGCCAAGAAGACGAATATCTAATCGTTACGCCTCCAGGGGAAACAGCTCAACGGTGGCAAGAAGTGACCGATTTTTCTCAGTCGAGTCCTAGCGATCGCCATTATCTCATTGACTCCCTCACCGGTACGCTCCAGTTTGGCCCCCTGATCCGGGAACCCGCCCAACTCAAACAAGCCAAAGATATCCGCGCCATTCTGCAACGGGGACAGGATCGCCCCCCGATCCAACCTCCGAGCATGGAACACCAATATGGAGCCATTCCCCCCAGGGGGGCAACGGTGGAAATGAGCCGCTATCGGACGGGGGGAGGTCTGCGGGGGAATGTGGAACCGCGCAGCCTGAATACCCTGAAATCTGCGGTTCCCTATGTAGCGAATGTGGTCAACCTGATCCCCGCTCGCCATGGAACGGAAGCGGAAACCATTGAACAAGCAGCCATGCGCGTGCCGCAAATGTTGCGAACTCGCGATCGCGCCGTGACTCCAGAAGACTTTGAATCTTTGACCATTTTAGGCTCAGATGGGGCGATCGCCCGTGCCACCTGTTTACCCACCAACCCCACAAAACCCGGAACAGTACAGCTCTTGGTGGTTCCCGACAGCAACCGACAGGCGATCGAACAGGGGGTCGGCATTGCTCCCGAACAGTTCCGCCTCCATCCTCCCCTCTACCGCAAACTGATGGCCTACCTAGATGAGAGGCGCTTACTCGGTGTACAGGTCGAACTTTTAGAACCCAACTATGTGGGAATCTCCGTACAAACCGAAGTCGCCCTAGACCCCACCTATCGTACCCCAGAAGCGCAAACCGAGGTACTCCATGCCCTGAATGTCACCCTGTATCGCTTCTTTAACCCCCTCACAGGTGGCCCAGGGGGGAACGGCTGGCCCCTGGGTCAACCGGCTTATATTTCCGATGCGATCGCCCTGTTGCAACAAGTGCCTGGTATTCGCCGTTTAGGAGCCGTGCAACTGTTTGAACTGCGTCTATCCACTGCCGGCCAATGGATTAGAAGCCAACCCGTCCCCCTCGTTGACCCCGGCCCCACGGGTCTCATTTGTTCCTGGGCCGATCCCAATCTGCGATCGAATCACATGATTAACATCATCAATTAAATGGGTCTAGTCCTATTCAGTAATACCTTACCTATCACCCTTGGGATTGATGGCTCAAACAGTCCACTGCTTCGGACATTTCTACTTGTTCAAATTGGGTATAAAACCGACTCACACTTAAAAAGGGGTCGGGGGTGGCTAAAATAATCATGCGATCGCACAAAGTCCCTAACTGTTGCTCTAAGCCAACGGGGGCAACAGGGGTGGCCACCCAAACTTGGGCAGGACAACGGGCACGAGCCGCTAAAATAGCTACTGCCATGGTCATGCCAGTAGCAATGCCATCATCGACTAAAAGTGCGATCGCCCCTTGTGGCTCAACTCTAGGACAGTAGGGAGCTAAGATGGCTAACTGTTCTTGGGCCCGTTGCTGGGCAACCGCTTGACGGCTTTGCCAGGTTTTCCCGGAACCTTCTGCCTGGGAGAGGGCAGACCAAACCACCTGGCCACAGGCAGTTACTGCACCTACCGCTAATTCTTGGTTTTGGGCGCTGGTAATTTTTTTAGCGACAATCACATCTAAAGGACAGCGAAGCGCCTCGGCAATCGGTTGGGCTACCGGTAGTCCTCCCCTAGGAAGAGCATAAACAATTACCCGCCCAGAGTGAGTGAGGTTGGCTTGCCACTGTTCAATTTCGGGTTTAAGGGCGATCGCCAATTGTTCGCCTGCATCTTGGCGATCGCGAAACGGTAGGATGATGTTGCTCATTTGCACAAATTGCCCAACTGGTTTGGGTAGTATGGACGATTGGCATAATCTTCAATGATCGATTACTCTATTATCCATAAATCTCAAAACAAACTCTCTCACCTTGATTCATTGTAGTGGTAAATTATTAGTCATTCATGGTAGCCGAGACCCTCGCACCCATCAGGGACTGCTAGACTTAGCTCAACAGGTGCGTATGGGTTTAGGGTTACAACAGAGCTATGGCAATTCAGTAGAAACAGCCACTCTGGAATTGGGAGAATATACTTTATCTGAACAAATTCAACAGTTTGGCGATCGCCTCTTGCGTCAAAATATCACTCATCTGCAAATCATTCCCCTGTTTCTACTACCGGGAATGCATGTGATGGAAGATATTCCTGCTCAAGTCCAGGAAGCACAAAGCATCATCGGTGAAGAGCTGCATATAGAAATCTGCCCCTATTTGGGTAGCTATCCCCAACTGCAAAACGGCTTAATAGAGGAGATCGAGATCGGCGATCGAGAAGTTTGGATTATCATAGCCCATGGGAGTCGCCGGCCCGGTGGCAATAAACCGGTAGAAACCCTCGCCCATCAACTGGGGATGCTCGATGCCTATTGGTTAGTGATGCCATCTTTGGATTGGAGAATCGACCAATTAATGGATTTAGGATATCGTCGGATTGGGGTGTTGCCCTATTTCCTGTTTCCTGGCTATATTACTGATGCGATCTCCAAAACTCTAGCAGCCAAACAAGCAGCTTATCCTCAATTGGACTATACCCTGCTCCCTACCCTGAATCACAATCCCCATTTAGCGCAAATGGTACTGGATTTAACAGTATTTTCAAAAGCTTCCACTTTAATCTAAAGTCTACATCACTGCTCTCAATCCCTATGACCCTTTCCTCCTCTCCCATCGGTAAAGTCTATCTTGTCGGTGCTGGGCCTGGCGATCCTGGCTTAATGACCCTCAAAGGGAAAGATCTGCTTCAGATGGCTGATGTGGTGGTCTATGATGCCTTGGTGAGTCCTCCCATTTTGGAGATGATTAACCCAAAGGCGAAAAAAATTCATGGGGGAAAACGACGGGGAAGACATTCTCTGGAGCAGAATGAGATTACCCAAACTTTAATTGAGGAAGCTCAAACTCAGGCGATTGTGGTGCGTCTGAAGGGGGGCGATCCTTTTATCTTTGGGCGCGGTGGGGAAGAAATGGGGGATCTGATGGCTGCGGGAATTCCGGTAGAAGTTGTGCCGGGGATTACTTCTGGTATTGCTGCTCCAGCCTATGCAGATATTCCCTTAACTCATCGGGGTTATAGTTCTTCAGTGACTTTTGTGACGGGTCATGAGTCCGTGGGCAAATATCGACCGCAAGTGAATTGGCAGGCGATCGCCGCAGGTTCAGAAACGATCGTCATTTACATGGGTATTCACAATTTATCCCAGATTATTCCCCAACTGCTGGAAGCCCAGTTATCGCCCCAAACCCCCATCTCCCTGATTCGTTGGGGGACTTGTCCGCAACAAGAAACTCTAGTGGCGACTTTAGAAACGGCGATCGAGCAAGTGGAAGCAACGGGATTTACTGCACCGGCGATCGCGGTTATTGGCAATGTGGTTAATTTAGCCGATCGAAGATTGGGTTAGCGATCGCTCTTCTCGCTGTATCTGATTTCTACCCAATGGTTTGTACATGGGGATAGCTGAGAATTTTGCGATCGCAAGTAACCAAAGGGATATTATATCTGCGGGCGATCGCCACTAAGATTCTGTCTGCGGGATCTTTATGGAAGTTGTCGGGTAAAGAGGTACTGGCGATCGCATCTAGAGGAGAGAGCGGTTCAATCACCACGCCACTCTGACGAGAGGCTAAGGTATACCATTGATCGATAGGCAAGGGTAAAACTAATTTACCCATACTCGATTTAACGGCTATTTCCCAAACGGAAATTGCTGATACTAGCAGGCCATTTTGGGGTTCTTCGGTATCATCGGAAAAGATCCCCCTTTCATGTCCGCTTGCGGAAAATCCCCCTTAAAAAGGGGGACTTTTACTGCCCCCCTTTTTAAGGGGGGTTGGGGGGATCGAAATGTACCGCATAGCAGCGAAAATTGCTGTAATTGGCTCGGATCGTGGAGTAACCATAACCAAATATGGGTATCGAGTACAATCATTCTCCTAAAGCATCCCAAAGTTCAGACATGGGTTCATCAAATGTATCCGAAATGGTAATCGGCATTCCTCGTAGGGGATAGTTCTTCGCTGATGTAGCTGATGATTGATAAGGAACAATCCGAGCAACGGGTAAACCGCGATTGGTGAGGATAACTTCCGATTGGGTGATGTTCATTTCTTCAATAATTGCAGCAAGTTTTATATCGCTTTCTTGGAGATTGATATATTTCATCAGATTAGCCTTGTAGGATTTTAATCTCCTTTAATTATATGAGAAGTCGAGTTGCGTTAACGCTGTTTGCATCGTCATTGATATCATCAGCTAAACCGGCGAATTCTCAGACTCAGTAAAATCACGGGTAAAATCCCCACCAGCACCAGAGCCAAAGCGGGGCCGGCAGCTTCCGCGAGGCGTTCATCGGAAGCGAGTTGATAGGTGCGGATGGCGAGGGTGTCGAAGTTAAAGGGACGGATAATTAAGGTTGCGGGTAATTCCTTCATCACATCCACAAATACCAGGAGCGCCGCCGTTAATAGGCTACCGCGCATCAGGGGGACGTGGATGCGCCAGAGGGTCTGAGTGACTCCGTAGCCGAGGCTGCGGGAGGCATGGTCTAAATTGGGGGTAATTTTGCCCAGACTGGACTCTACAGTTCCAAAAGCGACCGCTAAGAAGCGCACCAAGTAGGCGAAAATGAGGGCAAAAACTGTACCACTGAGGAGCAGACCGGTAGAGATGCCGAAGGTGGCTTGCATCCAGGCATCGACGGTATTATCAAAGATTCCTAGGGGGATGAGAATACCGACGGCAATCACGGAGCCGGGGATGGCGTATCCCATGGAGGAGAGTCGAGCGGCGCTGTTCATGGCAACGGTGGGGTTTAAGCGCACTCCATAGGCGATCGCTACTGCTAAAATGACTCCCAAGAGCGCAGTCATGCCAGCCAGAATCAGGCTATTCTGGGCATATTCCCAAAATCGACCTTGCAGGGTGTCCGGGTTAGCGATCGCCATTTGCAGCAGCAGTCCAGCCGGGAGTAAAAAACCACAGCCAATGGGAACCATACAGGCGATCGCCGCCAAACTTCCCCGTGTTCCGGTTAACCGGTAGGGTTGAATGGCTCGGAAGCGATCGCCACTTTGGTAATATTTGGCTTGCTGACGAGACCAACGCTCTAGGACAATCAGCGCGAAAACAAACAGCAATAAGACTGAGGAGAGCTGGGAGGCGGCTGCATGTTCCCCCATGCCAAACCAGACGCGATAGATACCCGTGGTAAACGTATCTACACCGAAATATTGCACCGTACCAAAATCGCTCAACGTCTCCATCAGAGCCAACGACAACCCCGCCATAATTGCCGGTCGAGCCAGGGGGAGCTCCACTTTGCCGAAACTTTTCCAGGGAGTGCAACCCAGGGAGCGGCTGGCTTCTAGGGTACAGGTGGCTTGTTCTAGGAAGGCAACCCTAGTTAATAAATAAACATAGGGATAGAGAACCAAACTCAGGAGAATGATAGCCCCAAGGAGCGATCGCACGGGAGGAAACCAATAATCTTGCACCGTTTCCCAGCCAAACAGACTCCGCAGCGTCGTTTGCACCGGGCCATAATATTCCAGAAACTCCGTATAGGTGTAAGCTAAAACATAGGCAGGCACAGCTAAGGGGAGCAACAACGCCCACTCAAACCAGCGCTTTCCCCAAAACTCGCACATCGTCACCAACCAAGCGCATCCCACACCGATCAATAATACCCCTGTGCCCACACCCACCATTAAAGCCAAGGAGTTCAAAAGATAGCGAGGTAACACCGTTTCCATCAGGTGAAACCAGATCTCTTTGGTGTTCGTGAAACTACTGGCAACCACACAGAGAATGGGAGTTGCAATTAACAGGGCAATCAGTATGACGGCGATCGTCCATCCTTTAGAAAACCAGATCATAATCAATGTTAATAAGGTTAACCATATTTGTATTACCTTCTATCACGAATCATTTGGGTAATGACCGACTTGAGCAAAGGCAATGCATCAGAAATCGTTTCCCAAACCACTTGAACATCAACCTTCCAATACTCATGTACTAAAATATCGCGCATACCAGATACAGAACGCCAAGGAATTTCTGCATATTGATCTCGCAAGGGTTCCGGAATCTTTTTTGTTGCTTCGCCAATGATTTCTAGTAACTTCACCACTGCCAAAACTTTTTCGCGGTTTTGAGCAAATTGCTCCAAACTTAATCCCTGCACAAAACCTTCAATTTCATCAATGGCTTCTAAAATATCTTGTAAAAAATCAGTTAAATCCCGTTGAGTCATATCTCAATCGCCTCTGCCCAAACCCTTTCCTGAATCCTCGGTTTCAACCCTCCATCGGTTACCACATCAACTGGCATCTCCAGTACCTCACTCAAATAATATCGCAATTCTACCAACATCCAAAGAGTGGGCGCTCTCTCATAGCCAATTAAAATATCAACATCACTGTCCTCCGTTTGCTCGCCACGTGCATAAGAACCAAAAACTCGCATTTCTGTCACTCGAAACTGTTGGCGTACTAATTCCTGATGTTCCTGCAAAATACATTTAATCTCCTCTAGAGTTTTCATAATTTTAAATAATAACTTCACTCTTCTAACCACAAGTGGTCTGCCCATTTTCAGGAAGGTTAACCATGTTCGTATTCAAACCTCATCGGGGTTAATACCATTTTCCAGAAGCAAACGTCGAAAACGTTCAGCCTGTTGTTGTTGCTCTTCAGCTCGCTGTTGTTGCTCTTCAGCCCGTTGTCGCTCCTGTTCAGCCCGTTGTCGTTCCTGTTCAGCCCGTTGTCGCTCCTGTTCAGCCCGTTGTCGTTCCCGTTCTTCTGGCGTAGGAATCCAGTTGCCCGAAGCATCATAAAATCGTAACCAGAGGCGATCGATCTTTTGATACGAGCCTTGCCATAATCCTAAACCGATTCCCAGGTGTGGTAACCATAAGCGATTATCCGGTACTTGTAACTCTTGATAGCGCCCCCCTTGGTGATGAAAGGCTCGGAAAGCAGTATTATCGAGATCGTAAACCACATAATAGGGCACTTGCAGAATTTCTTCATACACTTGCCATTTGGTTGGAGGTTTATCTGGTTCAGGCTCAGTTTCTCCCAAGTCCTCTTTTTGGGTACTTGCAGAGAGTAGTTCTACGACAATAAAAGGATTAACGCCTTCTTGCCAGATCACATAACTAAGCCGCAAACCCTGTTCTTCCTCAAAGTAGGGGACTCCCACGACTCCAAACCAGTCGGGACGCTTGTATCGCCGCGTATTATTCGGGTCATAATAGATATTGAGATCCATTGCCGCAAGTACCTGTTCAGAGGGATACGTGGCCGGTTGAAAGGTTAAGCGCAAAAATTCAGATTGTAGGGGATGGAATAGATCGGGCAAACCGGACTCTCCTACTTCTTCACTGGGTAAATCATACATTGTTGGTAGGGTAGTTTGCTGCTTTTGAGAAAGGTTAACCATATTCGTATCACCTGATTAAGAACTGCAATAATTGTTAATTGTTAATTGTTAATTGTTCATTATAAAGTCGATCGCCTTGAATCAAAGTATGGACTTGCCAATCGGTTGAAGGTTGGGAGTAATCACTGCGATAATGACCGCCTCGACTTTCGGTACGAAAGGCGGCACTTTTGAGAATCCAATAGCCGATATCGAGTAAATTTAGGGTTTCTGCTGCTAATTTTAATTGAGTTGCTGCTTGTTCAGAGGTCAATTTTAGGTTGTCATTGGGGGATAAATTCTGCAAATATTGACCGATCGCACTTTCAGCCACCTCAGAGCGCCAAGCACTCACTGTCCCTATCCCTTCCTCTAGTATGGACTGTTGGCGAGAAATGCCCGCACTGTGCCACATGAGGGCGGGTAATTGTTGGCGAATGGAGGAAATAAACAGTTGATCCTCATCCCAATCTACCGTTTCTTTTCTCCCAGCAAGAAGGGGAGCCTCAGCAAGCGGTTTGAGCGCTAATTTTTCTAACTCGGCGGCAAATACGATACATTCTAATAGGGAGTTACTCGCTAAACGATTGGCTCCATGGACTCCGGTACTCGCCGTTTCCCCGATCGCATATAATCCCGGTATAGAAGTTTTCGCCATCAAATCGACCGCTACCCCTCCCATCCAATAATGGGCGGCTGGGGCAACTGGGATCGGTTCTTGAAAGACATCAATGCCCCATTGCTGACACTTCTGGATGATATTGGGAAAACGATAGCGTACTTTTTCTGGGGCGATCGCCCGCAAATCCAGATAAACATTCGCTCTGACGGGATCGGGGGCTGTTTTCTCCAAATGATTAAAAATCGCCCGACTGACCACATCACGGGGCGCTAACTCCCCTCTGGGGTCATAATCAAAAGCAAACCTGCGTCCCTCTTTATCCACCAAATAAGCCCCTTCTCCCCGCACCGCTTCACTAATCAGAAAATGGGGCGCTCCTTGTTTGCTCAGAGCTGTAGGATGGAATTGCACAAACTCTAAATCCCTGATCGCTGCACCTGCACGCCATGCTAGAGCCACTCCATCCCCCGTACTGACTAGGGGGTTCGTAGTTTGGGCAAAGATTTGTCCGCCGCCTCCGGTAGCTAAAATTACCGCATTAGCTCTGAGCCAGATAATCTGATTGTTCCACAATAAACTAATTCCTTGAATCGTAGCGCCCGGTGCATCTTGCCATAAACTGAGGGCAAAGGCTTGGGAGAGAACCTGAATATTCGGTCGTTCCGAGACTCTAGCGGTGAGAATATCAATAATAGCGCGGCCGGTCGTATCTTGGGAATGGAGAACCCTGGAGCGAGAATGGGCCGCTTCTAGGGTAGTGGCCAGTTTATTATTCTTGCGGTCAAAAGCAACACCGAGTTCCAGTAAAGAGTTAATCGCCTGGGGAGCATGGTTCACTAAAAATTCTACCGCTTGGCGATCGCACAAACCCGCCCCTGCATTTAAAGTATCTTCCCGATGCAAGTCTGGTGAATCATCCTCAGCGATTGCCGCCGCAATTCCCCCTTGGGCCCATTTACTCGAACCCGTGCGAAGTTTATCTTTCGTCACCAGCAAAATCCGATAGTGTGCGGGTAAACAGAGAGTGGCATAGAGTCCCGCAGCTCCGGAACCCACCACAATCACATCAAAGGTTCTAGAGGGGATAGGCGGTTTTGAATGGGGGCTGTTCAATCGTTTCTCCCAGAGTAAACAGGTTTGGTTTCCTATTCTATCCCCTTGCCACCCCATTGCCCGGTGATATCAAGTCCGGATAAAGGGTGAAGAAGCGGGCAAGATGCCCGCACTCCTTTAATCCCTTGATATTACTGGAGTGGGAGCGTCTCGCTCCCTAATTTTTTAATCATGGTATTTCCGCTTCGCGGACATGAACAATCGGACTTGATATGAAGTGAGAACAACTCAACCCTGAAATCAAAAACCCGGTTGCCAGAGCAACCGGGATTGAAACTAGAAGCTATTCAATACAGGAGACAAGGGAACTTTAGTAATCGAAATCACCACCCATACCTGCGCCCGCAGGAGCATTATCCTTGGGTTCAGGCTTATCAACCACAATACACTCGGTGGTTAACACCATACCGGCGATTGAAGCGGCGTTTTGCAGAGCCGAGCGAGTCACCTTAGCAGGGTCAACAATACCAGCTTCAAACAGATCCACAAAGGTGTTATCGGAAGCATTGTAGCCCACGTTGAAGTCTTTCTCTTTCACCCGTTCAGCAATCACTGCACCATTTTGACCGGCATTTTCAGCAATCCGCATCAGAGGAGCAACCAGAGCTTTACCGACGATTAACGCACCCGTGAGTTCTTCATTGCTCAGGTTAGCGTTAGCCCATTCTTCTAAGCCAGGGGCGAGGTGAGCCAGGGTTGTACCACCACCGGGAACGATGCCTTCTTCAACGGCTGCTTTAGTGGCGTTGATGGCATCTTCGAGGCGCAGTTTGCGGTCTTTCATTTCGGTTTCGGTTGCCGCACCTACTTTGATGACAGCTACACCACCAGCCAGTTTAGCCAGCCGCTCTTGCAGTTTTTCCTTGTCATAGGAAGAGTCGCTCTCATCCATTTGACGGCGGATTTGTTCGCAACGGGCTTTCACTTCTTTTTCGTTGCCTTCAGCGACAATGGTGGTGTTGTCTTTGGTGAGGGTGATGCGACGGGCTTTACCGAGTTGGTCGATTTTGGCGCTGTCGATTTTCAGACCCGCATCTTCCGTGATCACTTGACCGCCGGTGAGTACAGCAATATCTTCGAGCATGGCTTTACGGCGATCGCCAAAACCAGGCGCTTTAACCGCAGCCACATTCAGCACACCGCGCAGACGGTTAACCACGAGAGTTGCTAGGGCTTCTTTCTCGATATCTTCAGCAATAATTAAGAGGGGTTTGCCCGCACGAGCCACTTGCTCTAGAACCGGTACGAGGTCTTGAACTAGGGTGATTTTCTTATCGGTGAGCAGGATGTAAGGCTCATCAAGAATGGCTTCCATGCGCTCCGTATCGGTAGCAAAGTAGGGAGAAATATAGCCCTTATCGAAGCGCATCCCTTCGGTGATTTCCAGTTCGGTGGTCATAGATTTCCCTTCTTCCAAGGAAATGACCCCTTCTTTACCCACCTTATCCATGGCTTCAGCAATCATGCTGCCCACTTCTTCGTCATTACCGGCAGAGATCGAGCCAACTTGGGCGATCGCCTTCGAGTCTTCGATTTGACGGGCCTGACCCGCAATTTTATCGACTAAGAAACCGGTAGCCTTATCAATACCGCGCTTCAGAGCAATGGGGTTAGCACCAGCCGCCACATTACGCAGACCCGCTTTGACCATAGCATGGGCCAATACAGTCGCCGTGGTGGTTCCATCACCAGCAGCATCATTCGTCTTAGAAGCCGCTTGACGAATCAGGGAAACTCCCGTATTTTCCACATGGTCTTCGAGTTCGATTTCTTTAGCAATCGTCACCCCATCATTCACGATTTGGGGAGCGCCAAACTTCTTCTCTAGAACCACATTCCGACCTTTGGGCCCCAGGGTAACCGCAACGGCTTCAGCCAGGGTATCCATTCCTTTTTCCAGAGCGCGACGAGCGTTTTCGTTATAAATGATGCGTTTTGCCATAGTCTTCTGAGTCCTTGTATCGTGTATTTCAGAGATGGATAGGTTATGTAGAGAGTAATTAGAGCTAAGTGGGTTAGCTTACTACAGCAAGGATGTCTTTTTCAGACAACAGAACATAGTCCTCACTACCGAGCTTGATGTCGGTTCCAGCATATTTGGAGTAGAGAACCTTATCGCCAACTTTAACTTCTGGCTCTTGACGGGAACCGTCTTCGTTGCGTTTGCCTGGGCCAACTTGGACAATTTTTCCTACTTGGGGTTTCTCTTTGGCGTTATCAGGCAGAATGATGCCACCAGCAGTTTTTTCTTCAGCTTCGCTGATTTTAACAAAGACGCGATCGCCAAGGGGTTTAACTGTAGAAACACTCAGGGATACTGCTGCCATAGGAAAATTTTCTCCGATTTGACTGTAAAAAGTTAATAGGGTTGAAGGAATTGATGTGCTGTGTCAGTCATTAGCACTCTCAACTCCTGAGTGCTAATGTAATCCGACTCCAGCAACCATTGCAACAGGGACAACAGTACGGGTTACCGTACCCTGGGGGGTGGGGGGATGGGGAGATGGGGGAAACTCATTACCCATTACTCAACAAGTCTATTGTGGGGTGAACATCCCGTGATAATCTGAAAGATGACATTCTTAAACTTAGAACCTTTAAGAATTACCAGCGACTGTCCCCAGTCATATTCTTAAGCAGCAATCACAATTAGGCGAAGATATGGTAGCCACATCAGAGAAAACCAACGTCGGTAAAATTGTTCAAATCATTGGCCCGGTTATTGATGCAGAATTTCCTAGTGGTAAACTGCCCCAGGTCTATAATGCAATCCGAGTAGTCAAAAAAAACGCAGATGGACAAGAATATTCTGTCACCTGCGAAGTGCAACAACTCCTCGGTGGGAACCAAGTCCGCGCTGTTGCCATGAGCGCTACAGATGGACTCACACGAGGCATGGATATTGTTGACTTGGGTGCGCCCATTAGCGTCCCCGTAGGAAATGTCACTCTAGGACGCATCTTCAATGTCCTGGGTGAGCCAGTGGATGAAAAAGGCCCCGTTGCCAGCGAAGAAAGCTCTCCCATTCACCGGGAAGCGCCTAAACTAACTGAACTGGAAACCAAACCTTCTATCTTTGAAACGGGTATTAAGGTAGTAGACCTGCTCGCTCCCTATCGTCGGGGCGGTAAAATCGGTCTGTTTGGTGGAGCCGGTGTAGGCAAAACCGTTATTATCATGGAGCTGATTAACAATATTGCTAAAGCCCATGGGGGTGTATCCGTATTCGGTGGCGTGGGTGAGCGCACCCGTGAAGGAAATGACCTCTACAATGAAATGGTTGAATCTGGGGTAATTAATGCTGAAAACCTGGGCGAGTCTAAAGTGGCTCTGGTTTATGGTCAGATGAATGAACCCCCCGGAGCCAGAATGCGGGTTGGTCTGTCTGCTCTAACGATGGCGGAATATTTCCGGGATGTGAGTAAACAAGACGTACTGCTGTTCATCGATAATATTTTCCGGTTTGTACAAGCGGGTTCTGAAGTATCAGCGCTGCTGGGTCGGATGCCTTCTGCGGTAGGATATCAGCCCACCTTGGGTACGGAAATGGGTGAACTGCAAGAGCGGATTACTTCCACCCGTGAAGGTTCGATTACTTCGATTCAAGCGGTTTATGTGCCTGCGGATGACTTGACTGACCCCGCTCCGGCGACGACGTTTGCTCACTTGGACGCAACTACGGTATTGTCTCGTGGTTTGGCTTCTAAGGGCATTTATCCGGCGGTCGATCCTCTGGGATCTACTTCGACGATGTTGCAACCGAGCGTTGTAGGTGGAGACCACTATCAGACGGCTCGTGCAGTGCAATCTACGCTGCAACGGTATAAAGAGCTGCAAGATATTATTGCCATTCTGGGTCTAGATGAGTTGTCTGAAGATGACCGTCTGACGGTGGCTCGCGCTCGTAAGATTGAGCGGTTCTTGTCTCAACCCTTCTTTGTGGCTGAGGTATTCACGGGTTCTCCGGGTCAGTATGTGAAGCTTGATGACACCATCAAAGGCTTCAAGATGATTCTGTCTGGAGAGTTAGATCATCTGCCTGAGCAGGCCTTCTATATGGTGGGCGATATTAGCCAGGTGATTGCTAAAGGTGAAAAATTAGCGGCTAAGGGTTAATCCAACCTAAATTACAGCCTTTGGCGCTCTGATGAGGTACATCCAAGATCCCCCCTTGCCCCCCTTAAAAAGGGGGGAATTAAAGAAAGTCCCCCTTGTTAGGAGAGGGGAACCCAGAAAGTCCCCCTTTCTAAGAGGGGGGAACCCAAAAAGTCCCCCTTTCTAAGGGGGGGGAACCCAGAAAGTCCCCCTTTCTAAGGGGGGGGAACCCAAAAAGTCCCCCTTTCTAAGGGGGGGGAACCCAAAAAGTCCCCCTTTCTAAGGGGGGGGAACCCAAAAAGTCCCCCTCTTTCTAAGGGGGGGGAACCCAAAAAGTCCCCCTCTTTCTAAGGGGGGGGAACCCAAAAAGTCCCCCTTTCTAAGGGGGATTTAGGGGGATCAAAATGCACCACAGGGCACAGAAAACGGCTATAAGGCTGGAAATGTTCACAAATTAAGTTCTCAATACTAGAATTTCAATCAACTCATGACTTTAAAAGTTCGTGTTATTGCTTCTAATAAAACCGTCTGGGATAGCGTGGCGGATGAGGTAATTTTACCGAGTACAACGGGACAACTGGGAATTCTCAGTGGTCACGCTCCCCTGTTATCTGCCCTCGATATTGGCGTAATGCAAGTGCGTCCCCAATCCCAGAAAGACTGGCTACCCATTGCTTTGATGGGGGGTTTTGCTGAGGTGGATGCTGATGAAGTCACTATCCTCGTGAATGGGGGAGAAGTGGGTACAAATATTAACAAAGAAGAGGCTGAAAAGGCTTATAAACAAGCGGAAGATCGCTTAGGAAAAGTCAGTGCCGATGACCGTGAGGAACAATTCAAGGCGACTCAAGCTTTAAAGCGAGCTAGGGCAAAGTTCCAAGCGGCTGGTGGTATGGTTCAACGTTAAAAACGGCCATCACGCCATATCTGATGGCCCGGATAGGCTAAACCCTCCTCTAGTTCTGAGGAGGGCTTTGTTGGGTGGCAAAATTGGGGCCACACGGAGATAGGGAGATAGTCTATTAGCTATTACCGATTACCTCATTATCAGTGCATTTCAACTGCTACCGGTGAAGACCACTTCAGGAAATTTGCCTTGGGCTTCTGACATGGGTCGTTTTTTCCCTTCTTCTTGCCAGTAGTTAATCACTTCAGTGGCTTGGTTAAGGAGTCCAACTCGGTCTGGGTCATCAATCCAGTGTTTGGCTTCGAGTTCGGCTTTAAGTTCTTCCCAAGCGTCGTTACGGGGCCAGAAAAAGTAGCGGGTAAGAGGGCTATTCCCTTTACCGACTACTTGATCGACTGCAATGGCAACGTTATCCTCTAACCAGAGGACTTTTAATTGAAATTTCGACAATCAAACCTCCAACATATAGATCCGTTCAACAGATGCGATCATTCATTTTACCGCACTTTGAGCCGTTCTGTTGAAGTGAGGGGAAGAGAAGGTTTATTTTTAGGAGGATGGAGTGATGGATCGGCAAGCGTTGGTGGTGTTTGATATTGATGGGGTGTTGCGAGATGTGGGTCAGTCCTACCGTCGGGCGATCGCCGATACAGTGGAGAAATTTACAGATAACCAATATCGTCCCACTTTAGCAGATATGGATGAGCTAAAGAGTGAGGGGATTTGGAATAATGATTGGGAGGCTTCCCAAGAGCTAGTCTATCGCTATTGGTTGAGCCAAGGGCGAGAGCGCGACAGTGTGGGACTCGATTATGAAGAACTGGTGGCGTTTTTCCAGTCGCGCTATCAAGGAACCGATCCAGAGCATTTTAATGGCTATATTACGACTGAACCCCTGTTGGTGACGGTTGAGTATTTGCAAGGGTTGACTGAACAGGGTATGGGATGGGGGTTTTTTAGTGGAGCAACGCGAGCAGAAGCGAAGTATGCTCTAGAGTATCGGTTGGGGTTGGCTGATTTGGCGCTGGTCGCAATGGAAGATGCGCCGGGGAAACCCGATCCGACGGGGTTATTTCAGGTGATTGAGCAGTTAGATCCCAATCCGACGCTACCGGTGTTTTATGTGGGGGATACGGTGGCAGATATGAAGACGGTGGAGCGAGCTAGAGCAATACAACCGGAGCGGTTATGGGTGGCGATTGGGATTTTACCGCCCCATGTGCAAGAGACTCCAGAAGGGAGCCAGAGCTATGCCAAACGGTTGCAAGGTGCAGGAGCGCAGAAGGTATTTAGGCATGTGGAAGATTTAACGGTGGCTGAGATCAGAGGGATGATTTAGGGAGAGGGATTCGGTTGTACCCTCTTCCCCCCATCTGGGGTTAAAGGCCAATCCTGTATTAATATCATTAGATGATGCAGTCAAGGGTCTTAAACCAATGAAAATCGGATCTCAATACTTGGGAAACAACCAGTGTGCATTTGGAGTTTGGGCCCCTCAACGCCAAGAAGTTGCTCTACACCTGGTCTCTCCCCAAGACCGACTCATACCCCTCTCACGAGATCAACAGGGATATTGGTCAGCCACTGTCAGTGATGTACAACCCGGAAGCCTCTACTTTTATCAACTTGACACCACCTTAGACCGTCCTGACCCCGCTTCTTCCCTACAACCGAACGGGGTTCATGATGCGTCGCAAGTGGTGGATCATCAAGCTTTTGTCTGGCAAGATCGAGATTGGAAAGGCCTGCCCTTAGAGCAATATGTGATTTACGAGCTGCATGTGGGCACGTTTACAACTGAAGGAACTTTTACTGCCCTTATTGACCGACTCCCCGATTTACTCGATTTAGGCATTAACGCCATTGAAATTATGCCCGTTGCCGCATTTCCGGGTACTCGCAACTGGGGCTATGATGGGGTTTATCTCTATGGGGTGCAAGCCTCCTATGGGGGGCCGGATGGTCTGAAAGCTTTAGTCAATGCTTGTCACCAAGCGGGAATTGCGGTCATTCTTGATGTGGTGTATAACCATTTTGGCCCGGAGGGGAACTATCTTTGGGATTATGGCCCCTATTTTACGGGTAAATATCGCACGCCTTGGGGGGATGCGGTCAATTATGATGATGCTCACAGCGACCAAGTTCGCAATTTCTTTATTCAAAATACGCTCTATTGGCTAGAGGAGTATCATATTGATGCTCTGCGTTTAGATGCGGTTCATGCCATTTATGATTTTAGTGCCCAACCTTTTCTGCAACAGTTGGGTGCAGCCGTGGAAGAGCTGGATGGACGGTTGGGATATACCCATTATTTGATTGCTGAAAGTGATTTAAATGATGTGCGAGTTCTTCAGTCTAGGGAGACGGGAGGATGGGGTCATCATAGTCAATGGTGTGATGATTTTCACCATGCTCTGCATACCCTGTTAACGGGGGAAACTTCGGGATATTATCAGGATTTTGGTCAGGTGAGCCACTTGGCGAAGGCTTATCGGGAGGGTTATGTGTATTCGGGTGAGTATTCGGTTCATCGTCAGCGCTCCCATGGGAATTCGTCTAAAGGGTTCTCTGGGGAGTGTTTTGTGGTCTGTATCCAAAATCATGACCAGGTGGGAAATCGATTAGCGGGCGATCGCCTCTCTACCTTAGTCGGATTCGACCAGCTAAAATTAGCCTCAGCGGCCGTTTTGCTCTCTCCCTTTGTTCCCATGCTCTTTATGGGTGAAGAATACGGAGAAACCGCGCCTTTTCAGTATTTTGTCAGCCATGGTGACCCCAACTTAGTCGAAGGAGTGCGGAAGGGGAGAGCTGAAGAATTTAAGTCCTTTGGCTGGCAAAAAGAAGTGCCCGATCCCCAAAGTGTGGCCGTATTTGAGCAATCTACCTTAAACTGGGAATTAGGCAAGCAAGGAAATCATCAAATTCTGCGATCGCTCTACAAAACCCTCATTCAACTTCGCAAAACTCACCCCGCTTTAGCTTCCCTAAAAAAAGAGCATACCGAAGTCCTTAATCCCACCGATACCCCCATCATTATTCTCCATCGTCAGGTCAACGCTTCCTCTCTCTATGCTTGTCTAAACTTCAACAGCGATCCCGTTACTTTTACCCCCTCCCTTCCTCCTGGAATTTGGACGAACATCCTGGATTCTGCCGATCCAAAATGGAGCGGTTCCGGACAAACCAACCCCCAACAACTCAGCACAGGTAAACCCATCACCCTCTCTAGTTGGGGATTCGTCTTGTATAGTCAATCCTAGGCTTAAACTGCATCATATCAAGTCCGGTTTCCGCAAGCGGACATGAAAATTTGTTAAGAAGCGGGCAAGATGCCCGCACTCCTCGAATTCTTTGATATGACTGGAGTGGGAGCATCTTGCTCCCTGGATTTTTAATTAGGGTATTTCCGCTTC
>NZ_JAQOSP010000064.1 GCF_030068475.1 Roseofilum acuticapitatum BLCC-M154
AAATTAGGAATCAGTACCGTGGGGCACACGGGAACTTACGCTACAGGAGATTTGCCCTCTTGGGCAGTTGGGGCAACCCTGCTGTCTAACGGCGAGTCTGTGAATGTAGAATCCTCATGCCTTTAGGCTGAGGAGTGTCAATAAAAATATTGAAAACCTTCCTCAATCGGTTAAGCAAGCGGTCTTGCTGTACACTGAGTTTTTGGCTCATCAGTATGGTAACTCATCTAGTCCAGAAACTAAGACCAATAAACGGGGTGGACTGGGTATTTGGAAAGATCAGATTTGGATTGCAGATGACTTTAATGAACCCCTTGAAGATTTTGCTGATTATATGTAGTCATGAAAGTTTTAATAGATACTAATGTTTTGATTTGGTATCTTCAAAATAGTATCCAATTCAGCGTCTATCGGCATAGATCGGAACAAAATTAGGGCGATCGCCCTAAAAATCTCCATCTACTCCCATCGGTTACAGAAAGGGTAACACCTCATCCATCCGCAAAACCCTGTGACATGCTCAGAAATATAGATCCCTAATTCTGGAAGCTCAAGATGATGACTGTACTCACTTTGAAAAAGCTCGGTATGATGATGACAACCGGTTTAGTCCTGTTGGGGTTGTGGGGATGTATTCGGCCGGCAACTCCAGGGGCGTTCGCCTCTCTACCCATTGTCACTCAACCCGATGCTGCTGTGAATCCCCAATTAACCGATGCTCATACCCGCTTTAGCTTCAAGCTATGGCAGCAATTATTAGCACAAGAAAAAACCGAAAATATCTTTATTTCTCCTGCGAGTGTGGCGATCGCCCTCACCATGACCTACAATGGCGCATCAGGAGACACTCAAACCGCCATGGCTAATGCCTTAGAACTCCAAGGCATGAGTTTAACTGACATTAATCAAGCCTACGCCACGCTCAAGCAGCACTTAGAAAATACCGATGATTCCATTCAGCTCAAATTAGCCAATTCGCTTTGGGGCAGAAATGACATTAAGTTTAAACCCGATTTCTTACAACAAACCAAAACTTATTACCATGCCAACCTCCAATCCTTAGATTTTACCGATCCGGCTACCCCCAAACGCATTAATGATTGGGTGAAACAGCAAACCCAAGGTAAAATTACCCAAATGGTCGATCAGATTAATCCTGACGATCTCCTTTTCCTCATCAATGCCACCTACTTTAAGGGACAATGGCAAAACGAATTTAATCCTAATCTCACCCAAGAGCGTCCGTTTTATCTCCCCAATGGACAACAAAAACAACATCCGATGATGTTCCAAACCGGGAGTTATTATTACCTCGAAAACGAGCAATTTCAAGCCATTCGCTTACCCTATGGTAATGGCCGGTTTAGTCTCTATGTCTTTTTGCCCCAGCCAGAGCAAAATTTATCCCTATTTTATGCCCAACTCAACAGTAATACTTGGCAAACTTGGCTCGGTCAATTTCAAGAACAAGACGGTTCAATTACCCTGCCTAAATTTCAACTGGAATATGGAGTAGAACTCAAACCCGTTTTATCTGCCTTGGGCATGGATCTAGCCTTTAGTCAACAGGCTGATTTTTCTGGAATGAGTGATAATTCTGCCAAAATCGATCAAGTCAAGCATAAAACCTTTGTCGAAGTGAACGAAAAAGGTACAGAAGCAGCCGCTTCCACCTCCGTTGGCATTGTCGCTACCTCAATTCGTCCGCCATCCAATCCCTTTACCATGGTGGTCGATCGCCCCTTTTTCTGTGCCATTTACGACCATGAAACCCAAACTCCTTTGTTCTTGGGATCAATTGTGAATCCTGAATAATCTCCTCTGATGTTCTAGACCCTTGGGGAAAAAGACTATAAACTGAACTGAGAAAATCAGGAATCAGGAGTAGGGACAGATGGTGGGACTTCGCCCTAGGGCCGATTTAAACAAATGTCACAAAAGAGCGATCGCTAAACTGCTGTCGATCGCAATAGGGGCTTTTATCGGCGTGGGATTAACCCTCTGCTTACCCGCATGGAGCCAAAGCCCACCAACGGCTAGGGGAGCAGAAAGGGCCCCCATTGTCTTAGATGGTTATGAATTGTTTGAGGTGGAAGCTTCGGGCAATTTTAGCGCTCAGGAAAGGGCGAACCAAGTTAATCAATTATTACAGGAAAAATTGGATGGGGCGATCGCCACCGAGACTCCGCCTGAAGTCACTATTGTCGAGAATAACGGTCAAGTTAGTCTGCAAGTGAATAACCGTCACCTGATGACGGTGACTCAAGGGGATATGATGCCAGGGCAACCGTCCCTAGAACAAGCTCAATTTTGGCAATACCAGATTCAACAAGCTCTGCAACGCGCTCGCCGGGAAAGAACCCCCATTTATAGGGCTTGGGCGATTAAAATGGCCGCGATCGCCACGGGTGTTACACTGTTTCTGCAAAGTCTGTGGTTTTGGCTCCAGCGACGGTTACAACGGCAAAAAAAACAGGAGGGAGAATGGATTAAGACATCCTGGAAAATCTTAGCCCTGATCCTGTTGCAAGTGGCCACCTGGATTATCTTCATCTCTTATGTAACTAACCTTTTTCCCCTCAGTCGTCGCTGGCTCTATCGCACCACCATTCTGTTAAGGGATCTGTTTTCAGCACAAATTTTTACAATCGGAGAACGGGCCTTATCCCTGAATAACTTACTGTTAATTGGAGTAATGGCGATCGCCTTAATGTTCGCCACCAACTCCTTTACCGAAGTTCTCAAGGCTAAAATTGTCCCCCTAGTGGGAGTCGATCGCCACTCGCAACAGGCGATCGCCTCCTTCATTCGCTATGGTCTCCTATTTATCGGATTTCTGCTCATTCTCACCCTCAGTGGGGTAGACTTTAGCTCCTTGGCGATCGTCATTAGTGTCCTCGGTGTGGGGATTGGGTTCGGTCTACAAAACATCGTCAAAGACTTTATTAGCGGTCTAATTATGATCTTTGAACGTCCCATTCAAGTCGGGGAACTGGTGCAGGTGGGAGACTTTCAAGGCCTGGTGCAACGGATCGGCCCCAGAGTGACCGAAATTACCACCATTGACCGCATTACGATCATGGTTCCTAATTCCCGCTTTATTGAAGGAGAAGTGCAAAATTGGAATCGTACCGGTTTAACCCGTCTCAAAGTATATGTAGATGTGGCCTATGGCTCAGATATGCAACGGGTTCATAATATCCTGCTGGCCGTTGCCCAACTTCCCCACCCGGAAATTCTCCGCCATCCCCCACCGAAAGCCCAGTTTAGAGGTTTTGGAGAGAGTGCCCTTAATTTTCGCATCGTGGTCTTTATTCGAGACCCCTTGAAACAACCGAAGGTTAAAACCCATTTACTCCATCACATGGCTCTATATTTACAACAGTATGGGATTGAAATTCCCTTTCCGCAACGGGATTTACATCTTAAACTGCCTGGACTCGAACAAGTTACGGATACCTGGTTAAAACAACAGGGGAGAGAGCATTGGCAACCGCCCCCGATATCTATCCCGGAACTGCCGAAAATTCAGCCCGAATATGATTGGGAGGATATCATTCAACGAATGCGGGGCCCGGAAGGGATTTCAATTCGCGATCGCCGCTATGGTTTAAAAGTCTTTTCTCACTGTTTTGTCGGTTCTGAAGCCGTCGATTGGTTAATCAAGCATGAACAAGCCACCCGTCCAGAAGCGACGATCATGGGACAAATCATGCTAGATATGGGGATTTTTCATCATGTTTTAGATGAGCATGAGTTTGAAGATGGCCCCCTTTTCTATCGCTTTTATGCGGATGAAACCCCTTCAGATGAAGCTCAATATTCTCCTGCTTCACGCACCAAAAGGGGCGTTCGCGCCAGCGATGCGGAGCATTATCGCATCAAAGACACAGAGTTTTATCGCCCGGATGAACGGGGAATGGAAAAAAATACGGAGACTGATTCTACTTTTACTGAAGATTAACTTTTCTGCTTACTAGAGCGCCTATTGGGGGATGGGCGGGACAACATTGGGAATATAGATTACATCAGGAATTGACCGTATATAGGGCATGATTTGGGGATTGAAGACATCAGCCCCCGTTTGCATCTCTGAGGCTGAAAGGGAGGTAAAATGATCGGCACTTAATCCAGAACTGTAATCGATTAGAGTGCCTAAACTTTGTCCGGTAGCACGAACTTTAATCACCGTATCTAAAGCCAAGGTTCCGCCCACATTAACCGTAGTATCCAAGTCTAGATCCGAGAAAGTTAAGCCATCCGTGAGACCGATGCGGTCTTCATTGCCATTCCAATCTAGAATCTGATCGACCAAACCGGGATTGTTGTTGGCTTCATCGTAGCGCAAGACCAAGGTATCAGCTTCTTCACCCCCCATCAGCATATCGAGGCCTAAATCTCCCACTAGGAAATCTTGGCCCACTCCTCCCTGTAAGGTATCATTGCCTTGGCCGCCTCGCAGGGTATCATTACCTTCGTCTCCCCAAAGGCGATCGGAGTCGAGATCCCCCCGTAGCAGATCGTGCAACAGGCCACCAAAGAGGAAATCATTACCTTGTCCTCCCAACAGGCGATCGCTATCTCCCCCACCCCACAATTGATCCTCACCCTCATTTCCCAGAATGATTTCGCTAAAGGGTGAACCAAATACTCGGTCATCTCCCTCTAAAGCCCAAAGACCCCCGAACAGATTAACAATAGAATAATTTCGGGCTAGAGGGTTGATCGAGGGAATGATCAGATCGTTGCCCTCTGTTCCTACCCGACGCTCTAGGGGGAAAGGAGAGGGACTTGAGGTTAACACCGTTCCCCTCGTGGGGAGTAGGGACTCGGTTAAACCGTCTGCAACTTCGATGGATAGGGAACCGAGGGAAAACATTGAACTGGCTTGATCTGTGTTATCTCCTAAGAAAAACCAATTCGGGTATGAATAAGTATTGGTTTCACCCACGCCATAGTTGCGAAGGGGCCCGCTTAGGATCGGTTGTCCATTGGCCAAGAGGGTATAGCTCTGATCTTTGACCGCTAATTGGTAGTCCGTTGCACTTTGAGTATTAAAGTTAACGGATTCTCCGGGGATGAAATCAGCATTTTTGGCAAAAATTTGGGTTTCGGTAAACCCGAACTCGATTTCACCGGCTTCCTTATCACTCACCACCAGCAGGGTTAAACCAGCTTGATTGGGATCGGAACTCTGCTCTGAGTCGAGGGCGAGGTTAAAGGATACGGTATAGCCCTCTGTCGGGTTGAGGACGGGAAATCGGGCGTTGAAGGGGTTGACGTGAGGAGAGCTGTTAACTGGGAAGGGGAGTTGCAGCAAACTATAGTTGACGTACCCTAAAGAGGGCGGGCCGTTGTGAGTATTGACGGTGACCCGATTGTTACTGAGGACATCCGCTTGCGAAGAGCCGTTACCCTGTAAAAATAAGTAGCCTTGTGCTGTGGGGAGTGTATTTAATGTACCATCAAAAAGAATGGTTTCCACAGTGACCTCCTGATGTGAATTATCCTGGGATGCTCTGGATTAAGACTACAATTGCTTTGCGTAAGTTTCCTGGGATCGCTGGGATCGAGAAGCCCCTCATCCCCCTACCCCCTTCTCCCGCAGGAGAAGGGGGAAAAAGTCCCTCTCCCGTGGGAGAGGGATTGAGGGAGAGGGCATTTCCCGTTGCACAACTTATTTAGACTAGCTATATTACCCATTTTTAATTTTTAATTTTTAATTTTTAATTTTTAATTGATATAAGATAAGAGCGCCGCTATCGCCAGAAGTCTATGGCTCTAATTGATTGGTTGATTGTTCTGTTGTATCTCGTCTTAACGTTAGGGTTGGGGTTATATCTATCGGGGAAAGCCTCGGAGGGACTAGAGGCGTTTTTTGTGTCGGGGCGATCGCTCCCTTGGTGGCTCTCCGGAACCAGTATGGCAGCCACGACGTTTTCCATTGATACTCCCCTCTACATTGCCGGAGTCGTTGCCAGTCGCGGCATTGCGGGGAACTGGGAATGGTGGAGTTTTGGTATTGCCCATGTGGTGATGATTTATATTTTTGCCCGGATGTGGCGCAGATCGGGGGTGGTGACGGATGCCCAGCTAACGGAGATTCGCTACGGGGGATCGATGGCGGCAATTTTACGGGCAGTGAAGGCCTTTTTGTTTGCTGTTCCGATTAATTGTATCGGGATTGGGTACGCGATGCTGGCCATGGTGAAGGTGATTGATGCCCTGGAATTGTGGCAAAGTTTGGGTATCGAACTGGGGGAGAATCTGAAACTCTGGAGCGTGGTGGGGGTGAGTTTATTTGTCTTATTTTATGCGGGAATTTCTGGACTGTGGGGCGTGGTGGCGACGGATTTTTTCCAGTTTTTCTTAGGGTTATTTGGGGCGATCGCCGTTGCCGTGATTGCCGTTAGTCATATTGGCGGTATTCATGAGTTAATTCCCTTGCTGCAACAACAAACAGATACGGATATTCTGGCCTTTATTCCCCTGAATGGGGAAGCCGCAAGCCTCAGTTTAAGTACCTTTGGCGCGTATCTGCTGATCCAGTGGTGGGCGTTTCGGCGCAGTGATGGGGGTGGGGAATTTATCCAACGGTTGTTAGCCTCGAAGGATGAAGCGGAAGCGGAAAAGGCGGCTTGGTTTTTCAATATTTTGCACTATGTAATCCGCACTTGGCCCTGGATTTTAGTGGCGCTGGTGGCTCTGGTGATTTATCCCAATCTCGAAGATCCAGAGTTAGGTTATCCGAAATTAATGTTAGATTTCTTGCCTCCAGCCCTGTTGGGAATAGTCGTGGCTTCTCTACTTGCCGCCTTTATGAGTACGGTTTCCACCTCGATTAACTGGGGGGCATCCTATTTAACCAATGATTTATATTTACGCTTTTTCCGGCCGGAGTCTACCCAGTCAGAGTTAGTGCTAGTCGGTCGTGTTTCTTCGATTATGGTAACGGTTTTAGGGGCGATCGCCGCCTTCTATTCCCAAGACGTAGCCACCGTGTTTCGGTTGGTGATTGCGATCGGAACCGGGCCAGGATTAGTCCTGATTCTACGCTGGTTTTGGTGGCGCATCAATGCGGCTGCTGAATTAGCCTCCATGGTAGGGGGCTTTGTCGTCGGATTAACCACCAGTGTTGTACCCGTATTAACCATTGAAGATTTTGGTCTACGCTTATTGGTGACGGCTGGTATTAGCGGCGTGTGTTGGGGTGCTGCCATGCTCCTCACTCCCCCAGAGTCCGATCGCACCCTAGATGAATTCTATCGGTTAGTGCGACCCGGCGGCCCCGGATGGCGAAAAGTGCGATCGCGCACGGGATTACAACCCGCACAAAGCTTACCCCAAGATTTACTCAAAGTCACCGCAGCCAGCTTGCTCCTATTCGGCTCAATGTTTGCCGTAGGCGGCTTTTTACTCTTGAATTCGACGGTGGGTTGGACAAGCTTAATTATCGCCGTTGCTGGCGCGATGATGTTGCGCTATGTGAGTCCATTAAGGATGGCTCCCATGGCTCGACCGGGGTTAGACGATGAATAATGGCCGCACTAATCATTAATTTAAAGTTAAGTTCCCTATCAGTAAATAAGATTCTAGGGTATCAAGAAAACCAGTTAAGCTTTGGGATACGTTGAATGATTTGCCCATCCCCCCATCCCTCAACTAAAGTTCTCGTGATCGGCTATGGTAACCCCTTGCGGGGGGATGATGGCATTGGGCAAACGGTAGCCACAGAGATAGAAGAGTGGGAATTAGTCAATGTGCGATCGCGTGCTGTTCACCAGCTTATGCCAGAATTAGCACAAGAATTATCGGAAGTGAACTTAGCCATCTTCGTCGATGCTGCTCTATCGGGAGACGAAGTAACCCAATCTAAACTAGAGCCTGCACCAGAACAAGGGTTACCCTGGGGACATTCTCTCAGTCCCTCCCGCCTACTGGCTCTCTGTCAATGGCTGTATCAAACTGTGCCTCAAGCCTGGATAATTAGTGTTCCTGGCGTTGACTTTTCTGACAGCGATCGCCTCTCCCCCCTTGCCCAAGAGCGCGTTACCATTGCCCTCAACCACATTTCCAACTTACTCAAATCATCCCCATAACCCGACTCCCCCATCTCCCCATCCCCCCACTATGCACGAAGTCAGCATCATGGAACAAACCCTAGAAATTGCCCTCAACCATGCTCAAAACCAGGGGGCAAGCCAAATTCATCGGATTAAACTCAAAGTAGGAGAACTCTCTGGTGTCGTTCCCGAAGCTTTAAAGTTTGCGTTTGATGTAGTCATTCAAAATACTATTGCCCAGAGTGCTACACTAGAAGTCGAAACCATACCGGTTGAATGTTACTGTTCCCATTGTCAGGAAAACTTCTCTCCCAGTGACATCATTCATATCTGTCCCCACTGTGGACAAATAAGCCGGGACGTTCGTCAAGGGAAAGAATTAGAGTTAGCATCCTTGGAGGTTTCTTAAATCCATGTGTACCGATTGTGGTTGTGCTGTAACCCCTGGAAAAGTTGAGATTCATAGCCATTCCCATGAACCTCACGATCATGCTCACGATCATCACGATCATCACCATCATCACGGCGATCGTGACCATACCCATACCCTACCGGTTCATCAAGCCATTTTAGCTAAAAACGACCGCCTCGCTGAACGGAACCGGGGCTATTTTTTAGCCAAAGGGCTGTTGGTTTTGAATGTGCTTTCTTCTCCCGGTTCAGGTAAAACCACCCTGATTCAACGCACCCTATCCGATCTTGGAGAACGGCTACCCGCAGGGGTAATTGTGGGGGATTTAGCCACCGATAATGATGCTCAAAGACTACGGGAAACGGGCGCACCCGTCGTGCAAATTACCACAGGCAGTATCTGCCATTTAGAAGCGGATATGATTGCCCAGGCGATCGCCGAAATTCCCCTTGACAAATTGCAGCTTTTGATCATAGAAAATGTCGGTAATTTAGTCTGTCCCGCAGCCTACGATCTCGGCGAAAACCTGCGCGTAGCGATGCTTTCCACCACAGAAGGAGAAGATAAACCCCTCAAATATCCCACCCTGTTTAAGAGTGCTGATGTCATTTTGCTCAACAAAACGGACATTGCTGAAGTCGTCGGATTCGATCGGGAAGTTGCCCTGAAAAATCTTCAGCAAGTCGCCCCCCAAGCGCAGATTATTGAAGTCTCTGCCCGCAGTGGTTTTGGCCTTGAACAGTGGTATGGTTATTTAGAGGAACAATTTAAGCAAATTGCTCCCCAATTGGTACATCCGTAACCTTCAATCTTAACCGGATTATAAACTGAGACTTGAAAGAGGAAAAAACTATGTTAAAAGCATCAGATATCATGACCACAGAAGTGGTAATGATTGGCGGTTTGGCCACGGTAGCAGAAGCCGTTAAACTCATGCGAGAAAAAAAAATTCGCTCCCTCATCGTCAAACGCCGTCACGACCAAGATAGCTACGGAATCTTAACAGAAAGTGACGTAGTTTATAAAGTCACGGCCTATGGAACCGATCCCAAAACCGTGCGGGTTTATGAAATTATGACCAAACCCTGTGTGGCGATCAATCCTAATTTAGGGGTTGAATATGTGGCCCGGTTATTTGCCAATTTAGGACTGCATCGCGCCCCCGTGATTAGTGGTGAAGTCTTGGGAATTATTTCGATTACCGATATTCTTAACCGGGGTGATTTTCTGGAAAAACCGAAAGCACTTACCCTACAAGAAGAAATCGAAAAGGCGATTAAAGAAGCACGGCAAGTTTGTCAAGAGAAAGGCCCCAACTCCCGTGAATGTGCAGTAGCTTGGGATATCGTCGAAGAGCTAGAAGCAGAAGCGGCTCACCAGCAAGCTAAGAAGATTCCTAAAACTAAGTTTGAAGAATACTGTGAAGAATTCCCCGATGCTCTAGAAGCGCGGATGTACGACACCTAAAGCTTGGGTGAGGGATAATCCCTAATCGGTCATATCAAGTCGGGTTATTCATCTTTGCGAAGCGGAAACACCATCCTTAAAAATCTAGGGAGCGAGACGCTCCCACTCCAGTAAGATCAACCGATTCCAGGAGTGCGGGCATCTTGCCCGCTTCTTCACCCCGCTTCTTAACCAGGGAGCGAGACGCTCCCACTCCAGTAAGATCAACCGATTCCAGGAGTACGGGCATCTTGCCCGCTTCTTCACCCTGCTTCTTAACTAGGGAGCGAGACGCTCCCACTCCAGTAAGATCAACCGATTCCAGGAGTGCGGGCATCTTGCCCGCTTCTTCACCCTGCTTCTTAACTAGGGAGCGAGACGCTCCCACTCCAGTAAGATCAACCGATTCCAGGAGTACGGGCATCTTGCCCGCTTCTTCACCCCGCTTCTTAACCAGGGAGCGAGACGCTCCCACTCCAGTAAGATCAACCGATTCCAGGAGTGCGGGCATCTTGCCCGCTTCTTTCATGTATTAACCGGACTTGATATAAGAATTAAGTGGAAATCTTTAAGGATTTTATGTTAGATCGAGTGATTCATGTGGCAGGTGTGGATGAGGTAGGACGCGGTTCGCTCTTCGGCCCGGTAGTGGCTGCGGCTGTGATCCTATCACCGGAGGGGGCCCATCGATTGCAAGATTTGGGGGTACGAGATAGTAAGACATTGAGCCACCGACAACGCCAAAAGTTATTGGGAAAAATTACAGAATGGGCGATTGATTGTCAATTGGGTGTGGCATCGGTGGCGGAAATCGATCGGTTTAATATTTTACAGGCATCGCTGTTGGCGATGAAGCGAGCGGTGCTGAAATTGGGGGAGCTTCCCCAGGTGTGTTTGGTGGATGGGACTCATCCGATTCCCCAGTTGGAAAGGGTTCAGAGGACGGTGGTTAAGGGCGATCGGACGGAAGTGGCGATCGCCGCCGCCAGCATCGTCGCCAAGGTTTGGCGAGATGAATTGATAACTCGCTTAGATCCGTTGTTTCCCCAGTACGATCTGAGGACGAATAAGGGTTATGGAACGAAGAAACATCGTGAGGCGATCGCCGAATGGGGTCTTTCTTGTCTCCACCGGCGATCGTTTAAACTCAAGTCAATTCAGCATTGATTAAGCCTGATTAGGATTAACCAAAGCCTCTAGATTGCCCCCATTGGCTGCCTGAGTATTTTGGCTCTTTTGTACCCAGTGGCGATAATCCCAGAGCAGTTGGTGCATCAAACGCTGTTTAATCGTTAAGAGGACACTTCGGAGTAATCCATTGCCCGTGTTTTCTAGAAGATAGGAGGGAGTCAGATTTAAGGGAGGGGGCAATTCTACCTGTACCACTAAGTTAGCTTTTCCATGAAGAATGGTGCGATCGCCCTGCTGTTGCGGGCAAAGTTGCCCCTTTAAGTCCAGATGAAAGCGTTGATTAATATATTCAATGCCTCGAATGTGACAGCCCACCGACTGCAATTTTACATTTCCGTGAGTATCTGCCCAAACTTTCAGATCTACTGTAGGCTGGAAAGTAAACATCATAAACGTCAAGGGGCGCATTTTCAGCCGAAAGAGTTCATCACTCAAGTGTTCAATTTGACTTTCTGCGGTTAAAGCATTGACTAGACGTTTGGGTTGCCGTAAGTAATGCTGGATGGGAATAGGTTGAGCAGGAACATTGAGGTTGAGTGATTGGGTGGCACTAAATTGGGTGGTCATGGATTAGCCGTTAATCTATTCATGTAAATTTATTTTACAAAATTCTCAGGATTTTAGCCGGTCACTAGAGCCGAGAAAACAACTCACGACTCAATACAGAGCAATCTTGGAACTATAAATGCTGGATTTGAGTTCCAGATATCATACCCCGTCTTGTATGAATAATTGATCTTCAGTTGTTAATTTTTGTTGACGAAACTCAATAATTCTAACGATCGCCCATTAGCCCTAACATTTCCTCATTATGCCTAGAATAAAAACAAAGATAAACAAGCCATCATCCCTATGTATCTCACCTATCTTGATAGCAACTCTTGGTTACTCGAACTCGGAGGACAAAAAATCCTCATTGACCCCTGGTTATTTGGCCCCCTAGTCTTTGGCAATCTGCCCTGGCTATTTAAAGGATACCGCCCCCAAGACCGGACACTTCCAGAAGGCGTTGATTTAATCATTCTCTCTCAAGGATTGGAAGATCATGCCCATCCCCAGACCCTGAAACAATTGAATAAAAATTTACCGGTTGTCGGCTCCCCCAATGCGGCCAAAGTCGTTAAAGCATTCGGCTATACTGATATCCATACCCTAGAGCATGGGCAAACCTATCGCCTTAATGAACAGGTAGAAATTCAGGCTGTTCCCGGTTCTCCCATTGGCCCTACCCTGGTGGAAAATGGCTATATCTTCAAAGAACTCTCTAGCGGCAAAACCGTTTATTATGAACCCCATGGTTACCACTCCCCAACCCTGAAGGAACAGGGTCAAATTGATGTCATTATTACGCCTATGATCGATCTGGGTTTACCCTTAGTTGGCCCCATTATCAAGGGAACCGAAAGCGCCCTCAAAGTGGCAGAATGGGTCAAGCCTCAAGTCATGTTACCCACGGCTGCCGGTGGCGATGTCCAGTTTGAAGGCTTGTTAATTTCCTTACTGATAGCTGAAGGAACTGTAGAAGAATTTCAGCAAAAATTATCGGCTCAAGGCTTAAGCACCCAAGCTCTCTCCCCCACTCCTGGAGAGCGGTTAGAGGTGGTTTTGAATTAGGCTTGGGGGATGGGGAGATGGGGAGATGGGGAGATGGGGGGATAGGGAGACATTAATAACTGTCTATTGTCTATTGTCTATTACCTATTCCCATTGCCTATTCCCCATTCCCCATTCCCTTGTATGATGAACAATGGAGTAATACTGTTGTTTTAAGATTAACTATGGACATTCTCTCTTTAGGTTGGGTTTCCTTACTGGTGATTTTCACCTTCTCTATCTCTATGGTCGTTTGGGCAAGAAACGGTTTCTAAGTAATATCTGAGGGAACGCTCATGGAATCTCCACTTTTCGCCAGTCTCGTTTGGGCAGCTTTTGCCCTGTTAGTCTTGGTAACAGGCGGAGTAGTTTATCTTACCTTAGTAGACTGGAACGATCGCCGCAAGCGACAAAAGGAAGAGCGCGAAAATCGCTCTTAATCTTAAATCATGGGGTGAATAGTGGTATTGGGTGATGGGGTAAGACTCCTGAACCCGATGCCCTATTCCCGATCTTACGGTTCCCTAAATATAAACAGCAATGAAAGACTCTGATACGATTATCTTAAAAGCCTTCTTATTTGCGATTAGCGAGTGTGCAGAAGAGTTACCCTTAAGTCTTAAGTTTGGGATTCATCAAGTCATTAAAGACTGGGATAATGGAGATACAAAAGCGCTGGTTGCCCTAGAAGAGTTGCTCTATAATTATGACGAAATTCTACCCCTCTATGAACAAGCTTGTGTAACGCTTCAGCAAAAACGGATGAAACCTGACTTGGAGGAAGAAGTAGAGGGAGAGGAGGAAGCAGAGGTGGAAAAAAAAGTGGTTTCATCTCCCCAACCTTTACCCAACTTAAAAACGGTTGGCTTTACTATTTTACGTGCTGAAGATCCCCAAGGAGCAGCGAAACGGAAATTAGAAGAGTATGATGCTTCTCCAGAGTGGTATTTAGAGTTGATGCTCGATACAGTGATGAGTAATGAGTAATATCAAGTCCGGTTTCCGCAAGCGGACATGAAAATTTGTTAAGAAGCGGGCAAGATGCCCGCACTCCTCGAATTCTTTGATCTGACTGGAGTGGGAGCATCTTGCTCCCTGGATTTTTAATTAGGGTATTTCCGCTT
>NZ_JAQOSP010000065.1 GCF_030068475.1 Roseofilum acuticapitatum BLCC-M154
ACGATCTCCAGAGACTCCAGACCTATCTGGACTTAAGCGCTAAGGAATACCCGATACCGCCTTATCCATCCAAATAGCAGAGAAGCGATCGCCAAGATACCACTCGCGGCGATCGCCCTCTTGACCTTCATTAAAGGAACTAAAAATGAAGCTTAAACATATTTTACTCCTAGCAGCCGCCACCGGTGCGCTAGGAATAGCTGCATGGTGGGCGCTGAAGCCAGAGCCAAAACCAGCGATCGCCTATGGGCAAGCACTCCAAGCATTAGCCAGTCCCAGCGAACCCGATCCGGAATGGCTCATTAGGTCTGATTGGATTCTCCAGAAATTCTGCATTGATGCCCAGGGAAGCACGATCGCCACCCTTGACCCATCCCCATGTGGTGGACAGCCATTCGGTAGGGGTGGTGAGGATTCACTAAACCAACTTCTCTTATGGGCTGAACGACACCGCCAGAACGCCATCAATCTAGAGGCACAGCGCTTGATTGCCAAAGCGATTGAGTTCGCCAACACTCCCAACCATCCATGCCATCAGAAGCCTCTAGACCAGTGCTATCAAAGCTTTGAGGATAACCTGATAGGTGAAATCCAGAACACCAATGACCCGGCTGAACTAGCAAGGCTTATCGGAAAATCCCAAGCACTAGCGATCGCCCGCTCTGGCATCAGCCCCAGAACTGAGCCATTATCCAAAACCCAGATACAGCAGGGGATAGAGCGCTTTAGCCAGGATTTAGAAACCCTCAAAAGCGCAGGCATTGACGGGGCGATCCAGCTCTCCAGGGATATACAGGAGCAATTGAACCATGAACAAAATTAGTTTAGGATTACTCGCGGCCGGTGCGCTTCTGGCTCTCACGGCATGGCAGGGGTGGAGTCAGCAACAGTGGATTAACCAGCAGAATCGAGCGATCGCCATCAGTACCGCATCCACACCACGCCAACACAATTCACCGCTATGGCCACTGCTTGGTATTGGTGGACTAACTTCTCTGGCAATGGGGGCGATCGGGTTGCGTAATAGCGGGTTACCTGAACCCCCCACCGGAGCCGCCAAACCCTTACCCGCTATGGGATTTAACGGTGTACCAGTGGCTCAAAGCGGAGGAGGCGATCGGGTGGCTCAAATTCACCCGATAACTATGGGAAAAAACCATAATTCAATCTCTACCAATTGGCTCGATAAATTCCTCAATTCTCATTGTCACTTAGCCATCAATGGCGTAACCAACAGTGGCAAAACCACCCTAGCTGAACACGCTTTATCTATTTGGAATCCATCAGAAGTATGGGTTATTGACCCAAAATATAACGCGGTAGACCCATCATGGTCATACATCCCCAGATGCGCCGATATTGAGTCTGTAATGGAGTCTCTATCACAACTGGAGAAACGGCTAAGGGCACGCCAACAGAATGAAGAGCCACACACAGACTTAGCCGTGGTTATTGATGAGTTGGACTGGATTGCATTGACCTACAAAAGCAAGGCGATTGACTCAATCAGGAAACTCTATAAAGTCGGGCGATCGCTTGGTTTCCGGGTCTTGCTTTGTGGTCAATCCCCCTATGCGAAAACCCTTGATGGTAGCGACTGGAAAAACTTTAACCGGGTCATTCTTGGTAATGAAGCTGTAGCATTTTGCAGCAACCCACAATTCCCTTATGAAAAAGAGAAATATTACCAAAAATGCCTAGATCTCCATCAAGATAAAAAGCGCTTTGGGTTGTGGATTCCGGTGTCTGGTGACCCATTTGTGCGAGAGGTTCCTGTTATCAACCCGCCGGTTCAGGCACGGTTCAGTGAAACCGATGATAGTTCCCCTGAACCGTCTGAACCGTCAAGCCATAAATGGCTGAACCAACTACTAGACAAGGAACACAGCGATTTTGAACCGGCTGAACCATGGCAACCGAGAGACCCCCTTGCCCCCTCTGAACCATCCCCAGAGAGCATAGGCAAGGCGATCGAGTTACACCGGTTCAGCTACTCCCAAACGAAAATTATAGAAGTAGTTTGGGGAGCCAAAAAAGGAGGCAACCAAGCTTACCAGGTTGCCAGGCAACACTTACAAACTATCATGCAAAATTTAGGAGTTAACTGAAATGGTCAAGAAACGTGATTTCTTTGGAGAGTGGCTAGAATCTAGCTATGTAGACGGTCAGTACACCGTCCCCATTTTCTGGACAGAATTTAAGAGACTATTCCGTGCGCTATGGGTGGGAATCAGATATCAACCCGCGCTAACACTTGTCTGCCTAATCGGGGCATTATCCACCCCGTATGTTGCCACCAATTTCGCTGGTGGCTTCACATCAAAACAGGCTAATTATAATCAACCTATGCCGGGGATTGTAGCCGGACAAACTGGAGCGTTTGCCCGCACTGTACTTGATGTGGGGGGGGCATGTTTCCAGCAGCACTATTCAATACGTTAGCGCTCAACAAATGCAAGCGCCTGGACTATCACCAATTCAAGCCAATCGGCTAATTAGGCAACAGCAAATACAGCAGCAACCCACCAGCGTGTTAACTACTGGCATGGGACAATATTGATTTTCACTTAACGTCACATGGGGTCTTTTGACCCCTTTTTTGTAGCTATGAAAAAACGCAACATCATCATAATTTCGGCGATCGCCGGTATAGCCCTCTGGGAATTACAGATCCGCCCCTCGTTGCCCTGGTGGGTACGGGCATTTACACCCTTATCCAATCAAGAGACAGCGATCGCCACGTGCAAAGCCTCATTAAATGCACTGGACTGGCAAAAAATAAAAGCAGATCCACCGGCTACGCTTGCCGAATTGGAAACACTTATAGGCGAGGGATGCCCTGAAGCCTTGGGCAATGCCATGTGGGAGTCACTTGATTATATTTTTAAGGCATCCACTCAAGAGGACGGATCGCTAAAGATTGAATGGATTGAGAAGCAATCAGGAGAGGAGGTTATCGATGGTTAACCTGACAGATTGCAGCCCGGACTATCAGCACCAAGTCCTAGAGCGTCGTCGGTTTTGGTCTGGAGTGGAAGATTTAGCGGTGGGCACGGTGGCGATCGCCTCCTTACTCTTTCTCTATGCCCCCCAATTTCAGCCACAGAGGAAAGCACTAAACCTGGTCAGCTACCGGCAAGAATCGATTAGTACCGCCAACTCTAGCAAGATTGTAGCCACGGCTCAAAACTGGGTAGGCAAGGACTATAACCCCGGCACTACAGCACAATGTGCTTATTTTGTGCGATCGGTACTTGAGGAAGCAGGATTATCCGTAGGAGTAACAGCCAGTCCCTATGATGGTTACACCACCTCAGAGGGCTACGCTAACTCATTCTTTGGTGATGATATTGGAACATTGATCATGGATGAAAGTCAGTTAAAACCCGGTGACTTGATAGCATTCAGCAACACATACGGAGATTGGCCAGCCGGAACCATCACCCATGTGGGGATTTACGTGGGCAACGGCATGATGATAGACCGCCCCACGGCATCCAAACCAGTTCAGCAGCGCTCTATCTCTAAATTTGATTTTGCCGTGGGCGTTCGGTTGTCAGGAAAAGCGGGTAAACCGACCGCCGCGATCGCTGGATCTGATTTTGATAAATCTGTGGCGTTCATTTTCGATGTTGAAGGTGGATTCAGTGACCATCCCAATGACAATGGTGGCGCTACCAATATGGGCATCACTGAGGAAAGGGCCAAAGCACACGGACTAACCCCAAACCAGGTGACCAAGGAGAAAGCAACAGAAATCTACCGCTCTGATTATTGGGACGCGGCTGGCTGTGGTGAGTTTGAATATCCGTTAAGTTTAGCCTGCATGAATACCGCAGTGAATAGCGGAGTAGGCAAGGCTAAGGAATTTAACGCCCTGATTGGGGATGGCAGCGCCAAAGATGAGGCGATCGCCTATGCCCAAAGGCAAGAGGATTATTATCACGATATCGTCAGCCGGAAACCAGATCAGGAGGTTTTCTTGCAGGGGTGGTTAAACCGAAGTAGCGCACTAAAGAAAAAGCTAGAGTGACACCGATTACACGCATAATCAGCATTAGGTTAAATCCCCCTGGTCAACACCAGCGCAGCCACAAGACCAATCGTCTATAGCAATATCAAATCGCGAGCAGGAGAAACGAGCCAAATCACCAAAAAGAAGGAAAAGCTGGCCTAAAAAATGAATCTGATCACTCAAGCAAGGGAAAATACCCAAGGAAGCACCTTTAAGCTGAATAGCAAAATCAATAGACGGATCATCAAGAATATCACCTAAAAGATCATACTCCTGTAGAGAATAGGCAATATAAGTACCCCGTCCAACACCAACCATATGTGATTGATAAAGAACACCACAACGTCCGCCAGCGCCAGGAGAATCAGTAAAACTATCTTGTAAAGATATTTGAAGATAGTTAATAAACCTAGTAAAATCATCCACACTAAGTGAACCCTGAAAAGTAAGCCAATCAAGCCTCACAGAAGATTGCAAAAGAGGAGGCTGCGATTTCAACTCCCTATCAGTAAAGGGGAGTTTTCAAAGTTTACTATGTCGCCGGGCGGCGCTCGCAAGCTCGCGCTCGCCAAGGCTATCACAATCAAACTTAACTGTTCATATATCACTACTGTACAGTAGTGGTTATGCAGAACGGTTAACCCAGCCCAAGATGTAAAAGCGATCGCCCTTTACGTGCAAAGTCATGATAGCATGGTACTACTGTACAGTAGTAGAAGTAATTATGACTCACCAACGCAATACCCAAGGATTGAAGCGGAATTTCAGTAAATGGAAGTCAAGCAATGAGACCAAAGCGATCCGAGTGCCTGAACACCTAGCCGATCGCGTTCTGGCTTATGCCCATTCCCTAGACGAAGGCATAACCGAACCTGGAACCGGCAAGACCCAGAAGGAAGCGATCGCGATCTTGCGGCAAGCTTTAGATCTCAAAGCCAACGCAGGAGGCAAAATTAAGGCCGAAATCAAGAAAGCCTTGAGCCTGCTAGAAAACTAAAAATAGCGCAAGTATACCCGCGCTATTTCCTATCAGAAACCAAGCCTCCAATCCCTTTGCACTAGGGGAAATCAGCTTACGGTGATTTGCCCTAGTGCGTCAAAAAACTTCCCCTAGTGCATCGAAAAACAAGGGAAAGAAAACAGAGATATCCTATAATGAAATCAATTCATTCTTTCTGCTAATTCTTAAAAACCCCAGTGCGCTAACACCAGGGAAAGAATAAAGGAAAAATGAATGCAAATTCAAGTAACCAAAAAAAAATGCACTCTACCCCCAATCTTATCAAAGATTGCCCAACTCTGCATGGGCAAAATTCCAACTTAAGCACCTGGATCGCCGACGATCTGAATCAATCGGGAATCAAGGATAAGTACCTTAGATCGCTAATCACCCCGATCGCCCCAGAAGCGATCGCCGCCAAACTCAACTGGAAACAATGGAATGGATCGCCCGGCTGGGAATCAACCGGAGCAAATATTGACGGATCGACCAACCCCAACGCCTGGCAAGTCAAGGCACAAACCCCACCCCTAGACTCGGACGGGAAACCGAGGAAATACCTTAACCGCAAAGGATGCCCGACGGATGCCTACCTACCGCAGGGAAACCTAGAGAACTTCCCCCAGTTTGCCAGACGCTACAAAGAGATTTCATTCCCCCTAGTAGAGAGTGGGGAGGATACCAAAGCGATCGGGGAGATCCTCAAAGATTACCCATTCCCCATCATCATCACCGAAGGCATCAAGAAATGCCTAGCCGGGTGGCAAGCAGGATGGGCTACTGTCTCAGTCCCAGGGGTCACTTCCTGGCACAAACGGAAAAAACCCCAGGAATTGAAACCCATCCTAGAGGCACTATTCCCCCACGGAGGCAACCGCCAAGTTGCCCTAGCTTTTGATGCCGACTTTACGACCAACCCTAAAGTATGGGGGGGGTTGATCGGACTGGCCAAAGAGCTACAACGACGCGGCTACGACTGTCGGATCTGTACATGGAACATTAACCAAGGAAAAGGCATGGATGATTTTATCGCTAACGGCGGAAACTTTGACGAAGTAGTGGAGACTGCAATGATGATCGCCCAATGGGAAAAACAATTTATATCAGACCACTACCGTACAGTAGAACAAGGCAAACGCAAGGATAAACCCCCAACACCGGTAAGCTACGCACGGGAAGTGGCAGAAGCCAACCGGGACAAATGGAAATTCCACAACGAGCAGAAGACCTGGAGAGAATGGAACGGCCAATACTGGCAAGCTATCCCCCCAGAGAAGATCGGAGATGAGATCTACCACCAAGTGAAAGACCAGATCCAGACCGACAAGTGGGTAACCGATTGTCAAAAAACCCTAGAACGGGAGCTTAGGCAGTGGGAATGGATGCCCCAGAGCGAATCAGTCCGAGCCTTTGCTAATGGAGTAGTAGATATGGAGACCCTAGAGATGTCACCCCACGACCCCGAAAACATGAACACCAGTGTTATTGACCGCGATTGGTGGAAACCAAGCGAACCACCCCCGGACGACCCGTTAGACGCATTAGAGAAGTATTGCCCCAATATCTACGGAGCTTGGGCTTATGCCATGGGTGGCGATCGCTTAAAAATGCTTAAATTGCTGGCTATCTGCCATGGCGTGATGGGGTGGAGGTTTAGCGCCCTGCAAAAATTTATCCACTTATACGGTGCGCCGGGAACGGGTAAGGGAACCTTCGCCCGCATCCTAGAGGCATTGGTAGGGGATGACAATGCTAAATCCTCAAAACTAGCCAAGCTTGGCAGCGATTACGACGTGGCCCACTGGATTGATGCCCAATTGGTAACGTTACCTGATGAAGGGGGGAAAATTTCAGAGGCAGCCCTAAACAATCTGAAGAGCATCACCGGTGGCGATCGGATTAGTTACCGGCAGATCTACGGCAAAACCGCCAGCAGCAAGTTTAACGGAACAATGCTTATGATCTCCAACGATCCGCTATTTAGGGGTGAAACCGGAGCCATTAAGCGCCGTCTATGCCTGGTAGAGTTCAACCGCCCGATCCCCCTTAGAAACCACATGGTAGAGCAATTGATGCTTAGGGAAATTCCACAGCTCACCTATTGTGCCCTACGCATTGCCCCGCAAAAATGCGATGAAATCATCCGAGGGTTAGGGGCATACGAGATCCCAGAATTCAACCTCTTACAATGGAAAATGGAGACCCAAGAAAACTCAGTGGCTGAGTTCTTAGATCACAAGATTGTGGCCGCGCCGGGGATTCAAGTAGAAACCAAGAGCCTTTACGCCCTCTATCAAACATTCTGTGAGGAAACCGGCCAGAAACCGGCAGCACAGAATAAATTCACAGCCCGCCTGATTACGGCCGCCAATCACGTAGGGTGGGATGCCAGCTACGGCCGGAACAAGAGAGGCAGCTATACGATCGGGTTGATTTTGCGCGATGAAGAAGCGCATAGGGAAGTGCCCACGCCGACGGAGATCCTGGAAACTGCCATTGACTATCACAACGGCTTAAAAGCAGACCTAGAGCAGGATAGAGCCGTCACCGATGGGGGTGATTTAACCATCACCGGCCGCAAAAACGAATCGTCACCCCCACCAGAACCACCCGCTAAAAAACCTGATCGCGCACACGCGCCCGCGCCCGCGCCCGTGGAAAAGACCCCCCAGCAGCCCACAGCAATCGCCACCGGTGACGGTAACCCCAGAACGGGTGGTGACAGTAAATTAACGGGAAATGAAAAGCCTGTAACCCCCAGTGGTAAAGGCTTTGGGCAACCGATGACAGCTAACGACAGTAAAAAATCACCGGCAGCGCCAACTCAAAACACACCCCAACTCACTCCCCCGGAACAACTTAATCATGGCGATCGCGTGGAGTACATCCCATATTACGGAAACCCTAACGCGCCCAGAGAGATGATTTATGTAGAGCCTTGGAAAGACGGACGGCACTATGTTTGCTCCCCCGATCACTTCCACAAAGGAATGAAAGGATCTAGACAATATTGCTCAGTACCACGCCTAGCAATTGACAGAAGCTGGAAAGAGGATATTTTCTGGAAAGTTTGAAGCTAATCGGGCTACTGGAACTCCCCAGCAGCCCCCGCAGTTAAATCGTAGGTGCTTATGATGACAACAGAAAAACACCCATATCTTGGGCGCTATTTCAATCGACTTAATTTATGTTTGCTGTATCGCTTTGGTGATGGATCGGTGATTTATCATGCTAATCCGGGTGATTTTTTCCAGGATGATTATGGCTTCTGGTGGCTTCGGACAGATCCTGGTAAATATTTCACTAATCAATATGGTGCAGTCTTGCCTACTTATTGCGGTGTAGCTTTTGATGGAGACCCTAAAGACTATCTTTACTTTGAAGACCATTGGTTTGAACACAATTGGTCATACTCACCCTCTATTAATTTTGTCGTAGCCACCGGTGAGAGGCAAGCGCCTACAACTCAAAACACACCCACCATAGAAGGATGGGAACCGGCCAAAGACGGAGAACTCCGATCCGGGGATGAGGTGAAAATCACAGCCAAGGGTAAGCACTATGGGAAGGTAGCCACAATCAAAAGAGTTGACCGGAAAAAAGGCGGACTAATCACCTATGAAATGAGGATGGATGATTCTGGCTATATTCCGAACTTCCCAGCTAAGGATCTATTAAAGCGCCAACCAGAACAAGCACAAGAGGAACCAGAGATGACGATGCTTTGGGATAATGACGACCGTATCAGGCTACTGGAACTCCCCAGCAGCCCCCGCAATTAAATCAACCGGACCAACTCTTCGCTGTAGCGCTCCCAGTTATCAGACTCGGACGCTAACCCGATATAGGAAGCCATCAAACGCCCCCGGCCATTTCTAAACCCTCTCTGATCGCGCCCTGGTCTATTGGGGGTGTCTATTCGTTGCCACCAGAAGCCAAAGCGATCCGCCACTCTCTGACCCGGAAGGATTGATCGGATCTGCTTGTGGGTGAAGTGTCCCGTAGCTACCAACTCTTTTTTAGCCAGCCCCCGCCCAGCATAAGGATTGGTTTTGGGTTTTGGGGTGAGTAGGCGATCTACTTTGCCCCGGTACGATCGCTTGGCCTCATCCTTGCCCGATCGCGGAGTAGCCGCCAAGATTTTGCCAGACTCTAATCGGTAGACTACCCCGCCCTGGTCAAACTCAACTGTAATAATTTTTTGGTGCAACAACTGAGCCACGATCTGAGCCGAGAAATATATCCCATCCGACATAGAACCATTTCCCAGTTTTTCCAGACTAGCGTACAGTAGTAGTCTGCCATAAATAACCTGCAACAAGATAGGATGCAATACTGCTGTACAGTAGTAATCTGCAATGGGTAGGGGTGCAGTGGATTAGAGATAGTGATCGGTGGGAGGCGGCGAACAAAAACCCGCTACGGCAAGGAACTTAACCTGCTTAGTGGGAGATTATGGTGGGGGAGCCTCCGCTAAAATTTTTGGCCACTCCGAAAAAAGCCGCGAACAAACTTGAGCTAAAATTCCAAACTTATGGCGCGGCTTTTTCCTCCGTTGGCACAAAAATTTTGTTTTTGTTCTTAGAGGCTCTTAGACTACCGTACAGTAGTATATCTAATCCGCATGGCGATCGCTCTCCTCTTCTTTTTTCCTGGAGTTCTCAACAGATAGCCACAGCCTCAAAGCTTTCTCTAGCGCTTCTGATTGATTAATCCCAGATCGGATGCACTCTATTTTCATCTCCTCTACTACGCTTCTATGAACCCGGCCACAAACTTGCGGATAATCCGGGTTATTTCTCCTGGCCATTTCGTTGTCCTCAGACATCTGTTTTTTTTTAACTCTAATTCCATAGTGTCATACCTTCCTATCAATAGCTTTGTTATCTTGCTATACCGCTATTATTTCACAACGAAATGGCGTTGTGTTACTATAAAGGCATGACGACAGAGACGACACCCCAAGATTGCCGTGCTAACCGAGGGAAGGTTACCGGCCAACAGGGTTAAGGCTCGTTGTCACCCCACTTGCACCTGCCAGCGTAAAAACTGGACTACTAACCCACAGAACCTAGAAAACTTAATACCGATGGACATTATTTACATTGAACGCATAAACCGGAAATCCATACAGGGCACGGCTTACAGTATTTCATCGGCTGGTCGTGCCTTGGGAATGGATCGGCGATCGCTTTACCCCTATATGCGGATTGCTTACCTGTATGTTGCCGACTATCGGATCGCTAAGAAGGCAGCCGATAAATTCAGTCCCAAACAGCCCTTACTCAATGGGTACATGGTTTGGGTACTTGGCAAAATCAAACAGATCTTCGCTATCCAGGGCAATAGGAAGTTAGCGATCGCCACTATCAAATCAAGACCCCAATTACTTTCACTTGAGACTTACGAAAATGAACAAGAAAACCCTAGCCAGAGAACTGGACATGACGACGGAGGATCTAGACTTGCTATTGCTTGAAAGCGAGATCCAGTCTGATCCGGAGTTAACGGACACCATCAGCAATGAAGAAGCGAAGACAGTTCGGCACGTGGTGAACGGAACCAAGAAAGCGATCGCCGCATCCCCTGAGAAGCGCGAAAAATCCCAAGCCTTAGCGCGTGTTCCCATCTCGGAGATTGCCACCAAAACCGGCATCTCTGAAGAGAACATTAACGGAATGATTGACGCTATCTGGCAGATTCAACTAGCCTCTATTGCTGAAGAGGAAACCAAGTTAGAGCAATTTCGGAATGCTGCACGGTTGGCTACCAAGAGCGACCAGCTCAAGCAGGAATTGACCGCAAAGATTAACCGCTTAAATTCAATTGCCCAATTCAACCCATACGATATTTTGGGCAAAGACCCACAACAGGAACAGCAAGACCTAAACGAGCTAACCGCCAACGCTTTAAGCCTTGCTGATACCATTTTGCAGGGGGGAAAGTTGAGCGCGTAACTCATGAAAGGGAACTGATAATCGCTATCAATTCCCTGCAACAAACCCTAGAAAATTACAACCAAAAAGACCCCATGATTAACCGCATCCTAAACAAGCTAACCGAGGCTCTGCAATCCCTGCAAGCTTTACCCAGAATCGAATACAGTCCGATTATCTTGTCACCATTGGGAGGAATCTAAGATGAACAAACCCGAATATTTCCAAGACGAGCGCTTTAACGACCTTTGTAGATTAGCAATCGCTTTGGCTGAATATTTCTATTTTGAAGATCGGGATGCCGAAGATCTGAAGAGCGCAATTTTAACCACCATGCACATTAGATTAGAGAGTTAAAACATGGCCAACTATAACGAACAACAAATCAAGAAGTACCGCGACCAAGCGATCGCCTGTCTCCAAGACATTGAAGATGAAGGGCACATTGAGAGCTTTTATAACGCAGTAGACGATCTCCAGAGACTCCAGACCTATCTGGACTTAAGCGCTAAGGAATACCCGATACCGCCTTATCCATCCAAATAGCAGAGAAGCGATCGCCAAGATACCACTCGCGGCGATCGCCCTCTTGACCTTCATTAAAGGAACT
>NZ_JAQOSP010000066.1 GCF_030068475.1 Roseofilum acuticapitatum BLCC-M154
ATCACTAAGGTCATGGGTTGATCCGGTGACAAAATTTCAATAATCCAATCTGGATGACGCTCAAAACGATTCGCAATTTCCCCCTCTTCATCCTTGGGCAAATTGTCCCAGCGAATCACCGCAATATCCGGGACAATAGAGTGCCCAGCAAAAGTACAGCGCAATTCAGTTAAAGCATAAGCTAACTTATTAGGTTTTGCCTGTTGATTAATAGAAGATGCAAGTTCAACCTGTAAAATACTATGTTTTCCTTGAGGCATAGGTTTTTGGGTTATTTCTCCATTGAAATATTCACGAGCAGGTTTGGTTTCTGGCAGTGTCAAAAAATGGTCTAAGCTAATCGCTTGGGGAGGGTCTACTGTTGCAATCATGGTTAATTTTTAATTGTTAATTGTTCATACCATTTTACTGCATCCTGAATTGCACCCTTAATATCCGACTGAGGTAAACCCAATTCTCGGACGGCTTTAGAAGCGCTATAGTACATCGGATGTTGGGACATACGCACCCCATCTAGGGGAACAGAGGGCGCTTTACCCAGGGGTGCGAGTAGGGTTTCATCGAGCCAAGCAACGGTCAGAGGAAGCCATAGAGGAACAGTTTGGGTGGGTGCAGGAATACCCGTGATTTCTGCTAGATATTCGAGGAAGGTTTTTAGGGTGAGGTTTTGATTTCCGAGGATATAGCGATCGCCTCTTTTCCCCTTTTCCAGTGCCAAAATATGCCCCTGAGCCACATCCCGCACATCGATAAAATTTAACCCCGTATCTACATAAGCAGGCATTTGCCTACGCAGAAACCGGACGATAATATCCCCTGTCGGAGTCGGTTTGCGATCCCAGGGGCCAATCGGCGTACTGGGATTAACAATGACAATATCTTGTCCCAGTTTAACGGCTTTATGGGCTTCCTGTTCTGCTAGATATTTGGATTTTTTGTAAGCTCCAATCAGTTTATTCAGGGGGCTTTGATGGGTTTCATCAACAGGTTTTTGGGAGTCTCCCACACCAATGGCTGCCACAGAACTGGTATAAACTGTGCGTTCAATCCCTGCCTCACGAGCTGCCGCCAGTATCTTTTGTGTCCCCAATACATTCTCGTGATAAAGTGCTTTAGCATCTCTTTGCCAGAGGGAATAGAGCGCCCCACAATGAAACAGAACGTCACATCCAGCCATCTGCTGACTTAAATGGGGCGTATGAAAATCCCCCACCACAGTTTCTATATCGAGTCCATGCAGATTATCCGTACAACTCTGGGGACGGACTAAGGCGCGAACTTGATAATTCTGGTCGAGGAGCGATCGCACCAAATTCGCCCCCACAAAACCCGTTCCCCCCGTCACAAATGCTTTCATCAAAAATCCACCAAATTCTCCTCAACTCCCTGTTCTTTCAGCCAGGCGATCGCCCCTTCCGGCCCATCCTGGGCCCGTCGTAACAGCGCCCCCCAAGTCAGAACTGCCTTCTGCTCCGGATCAACGGCGATCGCCCCCTTAATCCGATTCCACAACCCCCCCCTATCCGTCGCCAACAAGCGATCGATTTCCTCCCGACTCTCCGAAGCCTTATAAATCTCCAACGCCTCATCCCAGCGCCCATCAACGATCCGCGTTAACACTTGCTGACTCGGAGAAGCCCAAGATTGCTTCCCATTATGGGCACTCAAATAAGCATGACGGTTAATCAACTCCCATTGTCCTTGAATATCCACCGACCATCCCGGCTGATTCCACAAACCGTGCAACCGTTCCTTTGCCGGAGTCCATAACCCACTTTTTGCCAACTGCATCGCCTCCGTATATTCAGAAGCCTTTAAAAGAGAGCGATCCAGAGAAATCGGTTGCAACTCCACAGGAGCCGGTAAAAACGTCCTCGGCTGTAGTTGATACATCTCAAACCGAGGCTCTAAACCCACCGTCTGATTCACCGTCAAAAACGGCTGTTTTGGCCACTTCGGATGCTTCGACCACACCGGCAACTCATTGGCTGGACTCGTCCAACTCGCAAACGACGACACATAGGTAGTTTTCGGATTGTAATAAATCATCTGACCATAGAGAATCTCTTTTCCCTCCCTCGTCACCGTCCCCGTCAAATTCACCCACTGGGCCGACTCACTATTGACTAGAGCGCCATTACTCCACTTGAGACCCGTCAACGGTAGCGGTTCATTCGAGTGTTCCGTTTCTAAGTTCAAAGGCTTGAGAACCAATGCTTCTGTTGGGGACTCGATCTCCAATTGATTAATAAACTGATAGACCGGTTTTTCCCGCTCAAACGGCTCTGGATCGCTAATATAGCGATAAACTCTTAACTGATCGATATACTGACAAGTCGGAGATCCGGGAGCCTCCGATTGACACCCCTGACGATGGGCAAAAATCGGCAGCATGATATCTCTATAGGGGCCCACCTTCATCTCCAAGGCATAACCGGGAGTGTAACCCGATTGAATCAGTTTTTCCTCAATTTCATCTAAGGTTTGCAGAGACCGGCGATTCATTTCCCCCAACTGGGTCGTTTTCGGTAAATATTGATTCACCCAAATGAGAGCATCTGGATTAACCATCAATCTGAACGCGATCCAGACTCCACCGACTACACTACTAAGTCCCAAGATCAACACAATCAGGCCAAAGATGGCCTGTAGGGAAGAAGGCCGTCTAGGGTCTCTTTCCGAAAATACGCTTCCTGTATCCTCATTCATAGCTTTTCAGTGCAGATCAATCGGACTATCTTTATGATTAAGATTAACCTTGAGTAGCAGTAAGGAGCGCTTGTTCATAACGCATACCTACCCGTTCCCAAGTGTACTCCTGTTCAATGAACTCTCGCCCATTACGGGACAGTTTTTTTCTTAAAGGCGGATTTTCAAACAAACGACTAATATTAACCACATAATCTTCTAGGGTATTCGCTCGCAGGGCCCGTTGGGGAATTTCTGGCCCATCGACCGCTAAACCCTCCAAAGCGCGATCGCTCGCTACCAGTGGAATACCCGTAGCCATAGCTTCCAGGGTCTTATTCTTCATTCCCAAACCCTGACGAATAGGAATCACACAAACCGTCGCGCTCTGCAAATATTCCACCAGAGAAGGAACTTCTCCTGTAACGGTGATTCCTGGATTATCCCCCAGAGCGCTTACTTCCCCTACAGGTCTAGCACCAACCAGCATCAGGGAGACCTCTGGATAGCGATTTTGCAGTTGAGGAAATACTTCTAAACTTAAAAACTGGGCCGCATCAATATTGATGGGATCATCCATTGCTCCCATAAACACCAATTGATAGCCGCCCGGATCTTCAGTACGCTTAGAAAACAAGTTTAAATCCACACCATTGCCAATGACACTAATGCGGCTTTCTGAATTGATCTCCAGGAGAGTCCGTTTATCCTCAGCCGTCATCACCACTAGATGGCGAAACTTACTGGTATAGCGCTTTTCATACTGTCGCAATAACGGTAAACTCATTTGATCTCGCACTTGATTGGGCGAAGTTTTGGTTTCTAATTGATTTTTATGGGTGCGATACACTGAGTTATGAATATTCGCCAGGGTTCCATAATGATTTTGCCACTCTGGACGCACATAAATTTCATTGACTCGATGCTCGCAGGCGATCAGATCAAAGCTTCCCGCAGCAACCGCTCCATCTATCCACTCTTGCATGGGTTCGGAAAAAATCGCTTTCACATGAGCAGGGGTTCCCTGTTGAAAGAAGTCTTGGAAGCGTTTCAAGGTGGATAACTTTCCAGAAGGGGGTTCTGGAGGACGGGGAAAGACAACTAACTCATGGACATACTCGCGTAAGGCTTCAAGGTCTGTATCACTGACTGCTTCCGTCTGTTGGGTGACTAGGGTGATAGAATGATTTCGACTTAAATATTGCAGTAAATGAAAAGTTCTCATCTGTGTTCTCCCTTCTGTGGGAGGATAAGGAAAGGTGACAGAGAGCATTAAAATTTTCATTGTTTTTTAATAGTGATATTCAATGCTATCTATTATTCATCATCTCTGATGAAGCATCAATATTTGTCGAATCTTGCAGAGGCTGATCTTAATTCTTACCCTTAAGTATGGCTCGATTTCTACACCTGTCAGATGTTCATTTGGGATTCGATCGCTACGAGAATGCAGAGCGGACGAAGGATTTCTTTTTTGCGTTTCAGGATGCTCTGGAGAAATATGCGATCGCCGAATCGGTGGATTTTGTCATCATTGCCGGAGACTTATTCGAGCATCGCCAGATTTTACCGGCAACCCTGAACCAGGCTCAGATTGGTCTAGAATTGCTGCAAAGGGCGAATATTCCGGTTTTGGCGATCGAAGGGAATCATGATAATCTCCCCTACGGCACTAGAACCAGTTGGCTGCGCTATCTGTCTGATAGTGGGTTACTGATTTTACTCGAACCCAATGCCCAACAAACCTACGATCGCTGGACTCCGGAAACACGACAGGGAGGTTATATCGATCTGCCTTGTGATGTGAGGGTGATTGGATCTCGCTGGTATGGTGCTTCTGCTCCGAAAGCGATTCTTCAGTTGGCAGAGTCAATTCAAAAGTTGCCCACTCCCCCGACTTATCAGATCATGTTATTTCATCATGGTTTAGAAGGACAAATTTCTCGCTATTCGGGGGCACTCAAATATGAGGAGTTACAACCGCTCAAGGATGCGGGAATTGATTACTTGGCTTTGGGTCATATTCATAAACAGTATACGGCCGAAGGATGGATTTTTAATCCTGGCTCTACAGAAGCTAATAGTATTGCTGAGGGACAAGATCAAAACCCTAGGGGAGTGTATTTAGTCACTCTAGAGAATGGGGAAATTAACGCCGAATTAAAGCGAGATTATTATCAGCGACCGATTATCCGTCTTAAGTTAAAGGTGAATAAGGAGCAAACGCAAGAGGAGGTCGAAGAAGTGGCGGTGGAGAAGGTGAGTAAGGAAAAAGACCAGATGAGGGGGGCGATCGTGGAGTTGCGAATTGAGGGACAATTGGGCTTTAACCGCTTAGATATTAATGTCCGTCAATTACGGCAAAAATTACATCAAAAAAGTGAAGCCCTGATTTTCTTGCTCAAATATGAAGTCACCGGAACTGAATATGAAAGTCCCTTTCCCAAAGGTGGAGAACCCCCCAAACGGGAAGAGATTGAACAACAGGTTTTTGAGGATTTACTCAGCGCCAATACCAATTATCAGCATCAAGCCGAACCTCTAGCAAAAGGCTTAAGAGTGCTGAAAGAACAGATTTTAGAGAGCGAACATCCCTCGGTTCTCTATCAGTTTATTGAGCAACTGTTGACCGAGGAAGAATCCTCATAAATGGGCCATAGGAGCCGCAATTTTTAACGGATTAAAAAGTCGCTCTAAGTCAAGATTAGCGGCTGCTTGAGTCAGTTTCTTGACATCTCTGGGGTTGTCTAAGTAGGGGAGTGTGCCCAGAATCGGCATTTGCGTCAGGGACTCGATCAGGTCAATGGGGGCCCAGTGTTCCTGTTCCGTGGGGGTGCAGGGACGGGTGCAGTTGAGTACCAGTCCGATCAGGGGGACGCGATATTGACGAGCGAGGGCAACATTAGCGACGGTTTGGGCGATCGCCCCCAACTTCACCGGAACCACCAACACCGTCGGTAATTTCCAATCTCTCGCTAAGTCGGCAATGACCAACTCATGGGTAATCGGCGAACCCAGACCCCCCAAACCTTCCACCAGCACCCACTCTTTGCTCTCCTGAAGCCTAGTAAACGCCTGCCATATAGGGGCAAGGTCAATGATTCTATTCTCCACTTCTGCGGCGATCGGAGGGGCTACAGGGGTTTGCAGATAGAGAGGAGTAATCGATTCTGGAGACTGGTCGAGGGTGAATAAATCGAGATAAAGTTCCAGATCTCCCACCCCAGATTGAATCGGTTTCATCACCCCCAGGGAGCGGTCTTTATAGTAGGTTTGCCAATAAGCAATCAGGGCTGTCGTTAAGACACTTTTGCCCGTTTCCGTATCCGTTCCTGTAATTAGTAGACTTTTCATGAGTTAGAGGTTAATTGAAGAAAGTTAGGGATTCTACAGAAATAAAATCTATGATTGACTCTTCAAAAAGGATATATTATAATATTATCATTTAATCTAACACCTTTTTTATCTAATGTTGTTAGAATTCAACCCCCTCAAAATCCAAGCTGGCCAGCAAATCTTGCTAAACAATGTGAGCTGGCAGCAATTAGACCACTTTTTAACTGAATTTGGCGAACATCCTGCTGTCAGGCTGTCTTATAGTCATGGGTTATTAGAAATAATGGTTCCTCTCCCAGAACATGAAAAAGCCAAAGAAATCATTGGCGATATGGTCAAAATCCTACTGAACGAACAGGGGAGAAATTATGAATCGTTAGGGTCAACCACCTTAAAAAATGCCCAAATGACTCAAGCAGTTGAACCGGATGCCTGTTTTTATATTCAAAATCAAGCAGCAATTATTGGCAAAGAGCGACTCGATTTGACCCTTGACCCCCCTCCTGATTTAGCCATAGAAATCGATCTGACTTCTCGAACTCGCTTAGAACATTATCAACGTTTAGGGGTACTAGAACTCTGGCGCTATTCCTCCAATGGATTAGAAATTCATCTCTTACAAGGTGGACAGTATATTACCTCAGAGCAAAGTCCCACATTTCCCAACATTCCCATTATTAAATGGGTAAATCAATCTGTCGAGGAAAGTAAAGTATCGGGGAGTAGTCAAGCCCTGCAAATGTTTAGGAATTGGGTCAAGACATTAGAATTCTAACTTCGGCTTTTGCTTTCAATTGTCGAAATCTCTGTCGTGCAGGAGAAGGATTCTGTTGTTGCGCTTCTCGTTGTTGACGACAAAACTCTAGCCAATCTGCCAAGTAAGCACTCACCTCTTCTTTGTGGTGTAAATAGTAAAGAATAGTGGCATAAACCTCTTCTAGGGTAATGGTTTCAAATTGTTGGGCAATTTCTTCGGCAGTTTTGGCGCGGTAAATATACTCGTAAAGAACGCTTTCGATACCGATGCGACTGCCCTTGATGCGGATATCATCAGGGGCAAGAAAATTGAAGTAGTCCCGAATTTGCATAGTCAATCAAGCCGTTTCAGTGTTTTTAGAATAATCAACTTTTAATCCTGTGATTAAATCCCCCCATTTCCCCATCTTCCTATCACCCAATGCCCAAGCGCCCGGCTAAACTGGGGGTTAAAGGCATGAGGGTAGCAATCATTAAAAATAGAGCTAAAAGAGCTAGAGCAGCGCGAGCATCATTGGGTTCTGTAATTTCATTGGAACTGGGTCGTTCTAGATCCCGTTGTAGGACTAAAATAACGATCACCCAATACAATGCCAAAGGAGTCACAAAAGAGGCAAACCCCAACACAATTAAAGTGGCGATGGTCGTAATTCCGGCAATTTTGCGTCCGTAAATCGCTTGTACCATGCGCCCCCCATCCAATTGACCCGCAGGCATCAGGTTAATGGCACTGAGAACTAAACCTAACCATCCCATCAAGGTTAAAGGATGCACATCCACCAAGGAATTTTGCAGCACATCCCCTAAAATTCCCCGTGCTAAAGTTCCCACTAAAACTGAGCCTTGGAAAAATTGGGAGGGAATTTGAAATAGACTACCGGGATGGGATAAAGATAAACCCAAAATTAACAGAAATAGGGATAATAAACCCCCTGCTGCTGGCCCCGCGAAGGCAATATCAAACAGGACGCTACGGTTGGGTAAGATAGATTCAAACCGGGTAATTGCGCCAAAGGAACCGACTTGCCAGGTGGGGAGGAAAAAAGGGAAACTGAGGCGAACTTGGTATTTTTGCGCCATCCAGCGATGGCCCAACTCATGGGCTAATAATATCACCCACAGACCAATGGCGATCGGCATGGCTTCCGGCCATCTTGACCATTCGCTGAACCAGTCAAAGCCTTGAAAAATGCCCCCCGCTTCTAAACTGGTGGCAATGGTGGCAAGTCCTAACCCTGCTGCTAAGGCCTTTTGCCCCAAGTTGAGGGGTTGGGGGTCTTGGCTTTGGGGCAGTACGATCGCCACAGGCTTATTATCCGGCCCTATCACTAAGAATAACCGATAGCGATCGCCCACCCGCTCCTTTAACCGCTCCGAAAGCTTCTCATAGGCCATATCCGGGTCACCCCGTAAATTCCCCTTAAAAATCGCCCCTTCCTGATACGGCAAGGTTTCCGTCAAAAAATAAGTATCGATGCCAAAAATTTCCTTAATCTGGTTCAACTCCTCTGCGGGGATACCCATGGGTTCTGAAGACACCATCGAAGGCATTTCTCCCGTCTGAGCAGCAAACGCTTGGTCTTGCTCCTCCCTCTGTTTTAGGCGCTCTGCCACCTGTTGACGCAACAGCTCATCCTGTCCCGATACTCGCAACTGCCTACCCAAGAAAATATAAATCGCCGTTGAACCTAGCAGCAAAAACAAAATTCCCGCCAGGTTGAGATAAATTCCCAGGGAAAACAGCCCAAAAAACAACAACCAGGGAACCATCAGCACCACGGACTGCAACCAAGCCAGGATTCCCAACCTACCATAGGGACGAGCGCGTTGAAAGCCCCAAAACAAGATGCCCAGGGCAATCAGTAAGATCAAGAATGTGAGGGAATTGTTGGATATGGCAGACATCATAGAGGAATTGCAGATGAAACAGAATGCCATACCTTAGCCCAGAAAGCCAAGGGATAGCTGAAGGTAATTATACCAGTGGAGAGGGGCGTGTTGATAGTTGACCGTAAACTTATCATCAAGACTTACGCATTACATCTATCCGTAGTGGATTGTTTCAGCTAATTTGGTGCTTTAGGAATGCGTAGCGTAGCGTGTCCGCAGGACAAACGTCTCGCTCGCTAGAGAAACCAGCGAGCGAGATGCTAGAGAAACCAGCGAGCAAGATGCTAGAGAAACCAGCGAGCAAGATGCTAGAGAAACCAGCGAGCAAGATGCTAGAGAAACCAGCGAGCGAGATGCTAGAGAAACCAGCGAGCAAGATGCTAGAGAAACCAGCGAGCAAGATGCTAGAGAAACCAGCGAGCAAGATGCTCGCACTCCTCATAGCTATCCCAATTGTAATCGACCAAAAATTTCATTATTTTTCAGATTAATGTTTGGCTTTTTGCTCCTCAAGTTTTTTCCATAAATGTTCCTTACCAGGTGCGCGAGAATGGGCAGATATTCGCGCAAAATACTCTCGATTTCGCTCTTCCCAGTATTGACGAATTTCTTCTCTAGTTTTCAGCACTTCCTGATACTCGGCTTCGACTTCATCGCGATAACATTCCAGATAAGACAAAGCGCCATCGATTTGTTCCTGACTCAAGTTAAACTTATCGCGGATTAATTTCGGTGGATACTCTAGCTTTAGAAAATCCAAAATATCATACAGCGTAATTCGGCTGCCTTTAAGGGTTAATCCACGCTCTGTGCGAATAATCATCTCTTGTGTTTCTGAAGTCTGAGTAATCATGAGCCTTAAAACAGATGGTATCTAAAATTATAGCCTAAAATGAAAGATGAATTATATAATTCCCTTTTCCTTCAACTTTTTTAGGGCATAAGTAGCCGCTTCCTTTTCTGCATCTTTTTTACTGCGTCCTTTGCCTCTACCCCAGGCTTTATCATTAATAAAAACTGTAGACATGAATTCTGGAGCATGATCCATGCCGCCGATTTTTTTAGTCACATATTTGGGAGGAGTTTTGGCTCCCTTCGCTTGGACTAATTCCTGTAATCGATTTTTTGAGTCAATGTTGGAACGAGCAATCATTTCCTCTTGAGGCACAGAATCAAACAGTTCTTCGATTACAGGACGGACTTTTTCCATATTTTGATCGCAATCTAAATAGTAAGCCCCAACAATAGCTTCAAAGGTACTACTGAGTAAATTAGGATTTTGATATCCGCCTTCTTTAATTAACCCTTGACTTAGACGCATTTTGAAAGCTATACCCACTTCAACTGCAAATCTAGCCAATTGTTTTTGATCCACTAAAGCAGAGCGCCGTCTGGTCATTTCATCTTCTCCCATTTCCGGATAGCGCTGATAGAGATATTGACCACTGATAAACGTCAAAATCGCATCACCGAGAAATTCTAAACGTTCATTGTGTCCTATAGATCCAGGATTTTCATTCACATAAGAACGATGGGTTAAGGCACGATCCAGAAGTTTTTCATCTTTAAACATCATTGGATTTTTTCTTTGTTTTGAATTCATCTCTTGATGATCTATATCCAATGTCATAAATATTTTTTTGATAACTTATCTTCATCCTCTATTATACTATATATTAAAGTAGGGGCAGGTTTCAAACCTGCCCCTACGACAAAAGTAGACTACCTCACTTTTTCCCTAAAAGATTGGGGAGGAAAAAGGCTATTTCCTCGTTGATTATTGCAGGAAAAACAGGTAAGACGCAGATTTTCTAAAGAGTTAGAACCTCCTTTACTTTTGGGTTTTAGATGATCCATGGTCAATTGTTCGCGTGGAAATTCACGTCCACACCACCAACATCGACTACCATATTCTTCAAGTAACTTTTGCTTTTTCTTTTGTTTGGAATTCATAGTTGATTATTCCAATAACTACAATTGGAATATCGCGTGCAACGAAAAGACGCGCTTAAGTGAATAAGCGACAGTTTTTCTATGACACCTTAGTAAACGTCTCAAACTTACTACCTTCGAGCCTCAAACCAGTGCAGATCCAGTCTGCTGAACTACCAGTTATCTGAAGGACTCATTCCTTATTCAGATCCATGCTAGGCCAGAATACTGGACTTGCACTAACCTGAGAATCGGAGGTAATACCCATGAGACGAACACTTATGGATATTCTTGCCTTGGATTATGGCACAAAATAATCTTTAATGTCAAGATTCTCAGGTATACATTGATAAAATAACAGAGTTTAGACTATGGGAGATGCCAGACTAATGCTTAAAGATAGCTCACTGATTACTATATCCCCTGATATCATGAGTGGAACGCCAGTGTTTGCAGGCACTAGGGTTCCGGTGCAAACGCTTTGGGATTATCTCAAAGCAGGTGAATCCATTAATGACTTTTTAGATGGATTTCCCACAGTAACTAAAGAGCAAGTGATTCAGGTTCTTGAAGAAGCGGGAAAACAACTGGTTGGTCAGGTTGCCTAAGATGAGAATTCTGTTAGACGAATGTATCGATCGTAAACTGGCACGAGAGTTCGTTAATCACGAGATCATCACTGTCCCTCAGATGGGATGGTCTGGAATAAAAAATGGTCAGCTCCTTTCCCTTGCGGAAATAGAGTTTGATGTTTTTCTTACAGTGGATCGCAATTTGCCATTTCAGCAGAATTTACCACAGTTTGACATTGCAGTAATTGTGTTGCAAGCAACATCTAATCGTTTAGTAGATCTCCAGCCTTTAGTACCCTCAGTTTTAGCTGTTTTAGAGCAGGCAACAAAAGGGCAAGCAACAATAGTGAGCGCTTAACCAATTAACAGAATTTTTTACTAAAGCATATTCTACTCGCGGGTAGAATATGCAGCCAAAGCCGATCGCAGATTTCCGTGGTTTTGATCCAAATACTCTTGAGCCATTGGAGCCTCGCATCCTGTCCAAGCCATCAGTAAAGCTACCTTAACCCGTTGTCCGCTCTGATCTAACAGTTGCTCGCATTGCGATCGCCCCAACTCCGTTAAATCCTCTAAAATGCGTAAAGCGCGATCGCGTAACTTCGTATTCGTCACCGCCACATCCACCATCCGGTTCCCATACACCTTACCCAACCTCACCATCACCCCAGTAGACAAAATATTCAGCGCCATTTTCGTCGCCGTTCCCGCCTTTAAGCGCGTCGAACCCGCCAAAACTTCCGGCCCCACTAACAAGCGAATGTCCACATCCACTGCTACCGAAACTTGCTCCACTGGCACGCAAGCCATAAAAATCGTCGTTGCACCCTGCGCTTTCGCCCCCTGTAACGCCCCCTGAACATAGGGCGTTGTGCCGCCAGCCGTAATGCCCACCACCACATCCTTTGAGGTCACCTGATACTGCTCAATCACCTGCACCCCGTCCTCAAACCTGTCCTCTAAGCCCTCAGAACTGCGGACTAAAGCCGCTTCACCCCCGGCTAAAATCCCCTGTACCATCTTTGGGTCAGAACAGAACGTAGGCGGACATTCAGCCGCATCCAGCACCCCCAAGCGGCCGCTCGTTCCCGCCCCTACATAAAACAACCGTCCCCCATCTTGAAGGGCGATCGCCGTCCGGTCAATCGCTTCAGCTAACTGTTCCTTCGCCTGGGAACAAGCCGCCACCGTTTGGGCATCCTCCCGGTTAAACAGCTCCACCAACTCCACCGTCCCCAGTTCATCCAGCGTCAAACTTTGAGGATTAATTTGCTCCGTTAACAGATGACCCCGATTTTCCATAGTCTTATAACAATCCTTCCAAATTCTTGCGAATGCGATCGAGTTCCTCCGAACTCATATCCGACTCAGACTCCTCAGCACTCGGTACATCAGACTCTTCCTCACTCCAGTCCAAAGAATCCACATTACTATCTGGAGGAATCACCAGCTTACCCTCACCGATCCACTCGAAATCTAAATCTGCGTCTGCACAAAATGCCTTAATCTCCTCCTCATCAATTCCCTCTACCGTAGGAGAAGGAAAATCCTGAGCCTCCAACTGTAAAGCAAACCGAGTGGCATCATCCTCCACTTCAAAGATTAAAACCTTATTTCGCACTTCCCTAGGATCGGGGTGGGGAACCCGAATAGTGTGAATCCCCTCATTTTCCGTGCCAACATTAAACAATAAAACATAAACTCGCATAAGCTACTAAAAGTGAATGCTCCTAAATTTAATATTTTCCCTTATCTTATAGCAGTTAGGGAATGGGGGGATAGGGGAGATGGGGAGATGGGGAGATGGGGAGATGGGGAACACGAAGATCTCCTATTGCCTATTCCCTAGACAACTATGGCATGATCGAGACAGGTGTGAGTATTTCAGAACGGTGTGAGGCTATGACGAGCAATAACGATCCCAATCAACTGCCAGAATCGGATCTTGAAGCTATGGATGCTGAAGATCAAGACGAGCAATGGGAAGAAGAGGAAGAATCTGGAGGATGGCGACGTTGGGTTGGCTTGGCTTTAGGAGGCGTGGTGCTGCTCTTGGTGGCTGGAGCAGGCTATGGTTGGTATTGGGTGAATCGGGGACTTGGCCCGATGGTGGCTCAAGCTTTGACTAAAAGCCTCAACCGTCCTCTGGAAATTGGCCCGGTAGAGAGAGTCTCATTTAATAGTATCCGCTTTGGCCGTTCTGGACTGCCCGCAACTGCGAGCGATCGCGACAATGCTACGGTAGAAGCAGTAGAAGTGAAGTTTAATCCCATTGATGTGATTGACAATGAGATTAATCTGGATCTGACCTTAATTAATCCCCAAGTTTATTTAGAAGAGGATGCAGAGCGTCAATGGCTGAATCTGGACATTACCCAGGAAGAGCCAAAAGAAGGGCAATTTAAAATTAATGTGATTAAGGCTGGGGTGCAAGATGCTACGGTGGAGTTGGTTCCCTGGAAAGGAGAAGGGGCGAGTCTTGAACATAGCGTGACGTTTAAGCCGATTCGCGCCACTGCTGACTTTTTCGATGAGTATAATCGAATTCGCTTTGATGCAACTGTGGCTCAGGATAGCAGTCCGGGAGAGGTGCAAGCCAAGGGAGAATTTTTGCAGCAGGAGCAACGGGTGAGGGTGCAGGTGCGATCGCAAAATTTAGACCTGATTCCCCTGACTAACTTAGTGCCCAATTTACCCCCAGAAGTAGCATTAATGGGCGGTAAAGTGAATGGCAATCTCAATGGACAGATTAATCTGCAAGATATTCAAGCCTCTTTGATTAATGGGACGCTCTTCGTCAGTGAAGTGGCTGGACAGTATACTTTACCAGCACCTCAGCCAGAAGAGAATAAACAACCGCAACTGCCTCCAGAAAGCACAGAAACGGCTCAATTTGATATTACTCAAGTTCCCCTCTATCTCTCCGAAGGGAAAGCGACTCTACAATTCCAAGATCAATTGGTGTTGGTGGAAGAAGGCTCAATTCTCTATGCAGATACCCTTCCGATCACCCTAGAAGGGGGCATTCATCTGCAACAGGGAATTGAGGTAGTTGCCTCTTTAGCGCCGGTAACGTTTGAAACCTTAGAGAAAACCATTAAGACTCAATTGCCGGTACAAGCAACCGGAGAATTTGAAGTTAAGGCGAAGTTGCAGGGGCCGTTTGAGCAACCGTTGCTGATCGGATTGTTTCAAACGACGCAACCGACCCAAATCGATCGCCTGGAATTTGCCGAAATTAGCACCCAATTTGCTTATGCTAATTCGACGATCGCCGTTCAAGGCCTGAAATTAGTTCCTACCTTGGGGGGTGAAATTCTAGGACAGGGAGAGTTGCAATTACCCATGGGTGAACCTCAAGAAGTCATGGGGCCAGAATTACCGGGAACTGCATCCACAGAAACAGCTAATCCTAACTCCCAACAACCCTTTTTAGTCTTTGAGGCGCAAGGGCAAAATGTCCCTATCGATGCGATCGCCCAACTCTACCAACTACCGAGTAATATTACCCTAGGTACAGTGTCGCCTAAAATGCGCCTCATGGGCCCCCTCAATGATTTACAGGCGATCGCCCAAACCGATCTCGCTGGCGGCCAAGTGCAAGCTGTTTCCCGTCTGGTCGGTTTAGATCTAGGAACTGACACCGTAGGGGCGGGTGTAAGGGCGGGTTCTGCACCATCTGGGTTGGAAGACGAAACGACAGGTGAACCCGCCCCTACGGGTGAATCTGCAACACCATCAACACCCAAAATCCCCTTACAACTGCAAACCGAAATTCGCGCAGAAAACGTCCAATTAGCAAGCCTCTCTCCCCTGGTTCCTCCGCAACTGGCTGTACCATTTAGCGGGGGGGCGCGGATGATTGTCCCTCTAGAAAACTTTAGTCCGAATCGAGTAGAGGCGATCGCCGAAGGACAGTTAAATATAGCCGGAGGACTGGTGAATGTATCCGGGCGTTTGCAGAATAACCAAATTGCCAGCTTAGTGCAAGCCAATAATGTGCAATTGGGGCAATTTCGCAGCGAACTGGAGCAATTTGTACCCCCAGAGCAATTTCAACTCCCCTTTGGAGAAACTGCACCCTTTACCGGAGTCGTGGAAATGGTTGGCCCCGCCGATAACCCGAATCTATCGGCATTTCAAGGACGATTGCAAGGCACTCTGAATTTAGCTGGAGGCATCATTAGAGGTGGCGGAAGATTAGAAGGTGGACAATGGGAAGCCGCCCTAGACATTAACCAAGTGCAAGCCACGCGCTTGTCTCCCCAGTTGCAGTTAGCCGCTAGAGAACAGACCATCCTGCAAACGCCCCTAACCGCAACCGTGAACTTAAAAGGAAATGTCAATAACTTATCACCAGAGGCCATTACAGCAGAAGCAAAAGCCGATTTAGATATTGCCGGTGGTCGAGTGAATGCGATCGCCCAAACCCTCAATGGAGAATGGAAAGCTTCTGTACGAGCTGATGGGGTGAAGGTTGACCAGCTATCTGCCCAAGTCCCAGCCGATGTGCCCAGTTTATCCTTTAGTGGGGTTGCTAATGCCCAGGGGCGCTTAGAGAACCTGTCCCCCGATACTCTGATCAATAGTGTTTTTGCCCAAGCCCAAGGATTGGTGAATGTGGGTAATAGTGTCGTTAATGTAGAGGCGATCGCCCAACAAGGCCAATGGCAAGCGAAAATGAATGCCGAACAGGTGGAGTTAGACCAGTTGGGTTTAGCCCTACCGCCTGAGTTCCAAAGGCTGACAGGAGCAGGACAGATGGTTGCGGGGGGACGGTTGGATAATTTCGATCCAACAGCTATACGAGCCACAGCAGAAGTTTTACTCTCTAAGTTGCCCATCTTAGAGCAAGGGCCGTTTCTCTCTCGCATGGTCTGGAATGGTCGTTCTTTGGATATTATCGCTGGGGCAGGTTCGGTAGTGGTTCCTTCGTCTTCCCAGCCCTCCGTAGGGGCGGGTTTACAGAATTTTGGGTCTTCCAACCCAGATCTGGGTAAACCCGCCCCTACAACCTTGGCCCCCAGAGCATCTGGACTGCAAGTTGCCGGTCAAATTGTGCCCAATTTCCAGGATTTAATGGCTTCTCGGTATAATTTCAATGCCGAAGTTGCAGATTTAAATTTAGCCGCCCTCCCCTTTACCCTCCCTGATGGTGTGGTGGTGCAAGGCTTAGTAGATTTTGCTGGACGTATTGCCGGAACAGGATTACAGCCGAATCTAGAAGGGAAAATGCGCTTGCGGAATGCGATCGTCAATCAAATTGCCTTCGATCCAGTGATCGAGGGGCCAATTCAATTTACACCCAGTCAGGGAGCGGCGATCGCCCTCAAAGGAGAATCAGACGAAATTTCCGCAGTTCTTGGCCCCACATTTATGCCAGAGTCATTTACGTTTAAGATTGGGGAGGCGATCGCCACCGGACAACAAACCCCAGCTTCTGAAGGCTCAGATTTAACCAACTTTAAGGTCAATATCGCCCAATTTCCCCTAGATTTGGTCAATCTGATTCCTACAGCCAATCCTTTAGGGCCAATCTCCGGTAAAGTTTCGGGTAACTTTAACCTCAGTTTCCCCAAAATCTTCGATCCGATGGCGATTATTGCCCAAGGAGAAATTCAAATCGATCAACCCTCGATTGGCACAGTGAAGGGTGAGTTACTCACCGCGAAATTAAACTATGGTGGAGGTCAAGGACAATTAACCGATACTCAGCTCAAAATTGGTGAGAGTGAATATAATTTGCAAGGAGCTGTAAATCTAACCGATCTGAGCGATCCCCAATTTGAAGCCGATGTCAAAATTGCCCAAGGTAGCATACAAGATATCCTGCAAGTCTTGCAGATTTTTGACCTAGAAGATATTGCCCAAGGCTTCGCACCTGCCATCGGAACAGCCGCAGATTTAGGCACTTTGACCTTTGATGAAGGCGAGAGAACCCTAGAAGAGCAGTTGCGTCGCTTCTCCGAAATCCTCAGATTACAGGATTTACGACAACAAGATCGCGATCGCTTCCCCATCCCTGCTCTCGCCCAATTGCAAGGCGCATTTGATGGCAATATTAAAGTCTCCGGTTCCCTCAAACAAGGACTCTCAGCCAACATCGATTTATTGGGTCAAAACTGGATCTGGGGGAAATATAGTTTTAACCCCATTATTGTTAAAGGCAATCTAAAAGATAATGTCCTCACCTTACTTCCCGTTCGCATTGAATCCAGCGAAGGATTAATCACATTTTCTGGACAAGTAGGAGGAGAACAACAATCCGGTCAGCTCAAAGTTGAAAATGTTCCCGTAGACTTAATTCAGCAATTTATTCCCGATTTACCCGTCGATTTAACTGGAAAAATCAATACCACAGCAACTCTTTTAGGAGGAAGCCTACAAAATCCTCAAGTCATTGGCCAATTAGGCTTATCAGAAGGCACATTAAATGAAGAGTCAATTCAAGAAGCCACCGGTAACTTTTCCCTATCTGATGGACGCTTACGATTTGGGGGCAAGCTCTTAGTCACAGGAGAATCTCCCGTAACGCTAACCGGTAGCATCCCCAGTCCCCTCCCCTTTGGTTCAGTTTCTCCCATTTCCCAAGAAATTCAGTTAGACCTAAACCTAGAAAATGAAGGTTTAGGAATCTTAAATGTTCTCACTCGTCAACAACTTAATTGGGTCGCAGGTAAAGGAAACGTCAATATCAAAGTTTCCGGAACTGTAGATAATCCCATCGCGGTTGGAGAAGCCACTATTGCTGATGCCACCCTGCAATCTCAAACTCTTGCAGAACCTTTGAGTAATGTCAATGGTGTAGTTAAGTTTAACGGTGAAAAAGTCTATATCGAGAACCTCACCGGAGATTTTAGTCGAGGAAAAGTACAAGTATCGGGCTTAATTCCCCTTTCCGATCCAGATTTAAATTTATCTGAAGAAGAAGCAGCTCTCCCCCTGAAAATTGAGTTACAAGAAATTGATTTTAACTTCCAAGATATCTATAATGGAGGCGTAAATGGCACTATTGAAATTGCTGGAGCAGCCTTAGAGCCGGTGATTAAAGGCAATATTATCCTCACCGAAGGTAAGATCTTTCCCGCCGAAGCTACAAAACTCCAAAAAACCGATCAAGCTGATGCCGCTTCTTCTTCTAATCCCTTGCTTCCAGTCTTTAATGGCTTTAAGATTGATTTAACCGATGGGATAGCCATTCTACAACCCGGTTTTGTCGATATTCGCGGGGAAGGAACCCTAACAGTTAATGGGCCAATTGATGATATCCTTGCCGATGGGGTGATAGATATTAATCGGGGATTTATTAACATTATTTCTACCCAATTCCGTGTAGATCGCGAACAGGAGAATAAAGCAAGATTTCTGCCCAGTCAAGGTTTAGATCCCGATCTAAATTTACATCTGGAAGCCTCTATTTCTGAGGTTAAAGGCAGTCGGCAACCAGACGTTGTATTCTGGGGACAAAATGAAATTGATGATACGCCACCTTTGGATAATAATGAGACGGAAACGTTACGCATTCAGGCAACGGTAACTGGGCCCGCATCTCAGTTAGAGAATAACTTAGAATTAACCAGTTCTCCAGTACGCAGTCGTTCGGAAATTATTGCCCTGATTGGGGGTGGTTTCTTGAATACTATTGGGGGGGGCGGCAATACAACTTTGGCACTGGTGAATATTGCTGGATCGACGGTTTTATCTAATCTGCAAACGACTTTAGGGGATGCTCTAGGGTTGACTGAGTTGCGACTGTATCCGGTGGAAGATCGATCGCGCCGAGGGGCGATTGGTTTAGCAGGAGAAGCGACTTTAGATATTACCAATCAGTTTTCTGCTTCTTTGGGTAAAACTTTAACCGCCAGCGATCCGGTGCGCCTCCGGTTCCGCTATCGTTTGAGTGACGATTTAGTGTTGCGTGCAGCTACTGATTTAGGGGGTGAAGAGTCAGGACAACGCCGAACCGATAGTCGCCTTCAATTTGAGTTCCGCAAGCGGTTTTAATCGGATGGGAATAATATCATATCAAGTCCGGTTTCCGCAAGCGGACATGAAAATTTGTTAAGAAGCGGGCAAGATGCCCGCACTCCTCGAATTCTTTGATATGATATCAAGTCCGGATAAAGGGTGAAGAAGCGGGCAAGATGCCCGCACTCCTCTAATCCCTTGATATTACTGGAGTGGGAGCGTCTCGCTCCCTAAATTTTTAATTATGGTATTTCCGCTTCGCGGACATGAACAATCGGACTTGATATGACTGGAGTGGGAGCATCTTGCTCCCTAGATTTTGAATGATGGCAATACTTCATTACCGCGCCAAGTGCTGTATCAAGTCTGATTGAAGCGATCGAGTAACTCCTGCCGCGATAAGTTCAGAATGGCTTGGGTTCTCTCTAAAGGCGATAATTCAATGAGAGGATCAATCATTTGCGCTAATTGATCGTCAATTTCTCCAAATTTGACTTGCAACATGCTCTCAATCATCAGGCGCTGTCCTTGCTGAACCCCTTGTTGAAGTCCTTGCTGAACGCCCTGTTGAAGTCCTTGCTGAATCCCTTGTTGATTAGCCGTTTCTAACTGTTGCAAATAAATAGTTGATAGTTCCATCATCAACTCCCGATCGCTCTCATCTAAATCTTGACGTTTTTCTAAAATCATGAGTAACCCATAGAGTAATTCTAGCGTTTTTCCTCGAAAGGGATGAACTTCGGGCAGATCCTTAAGCTCAGAAATTGCCTCTTTTTGCACTTTCCCTTTTCCCAAAAGTCGTAACCACAAGGTTTCTGGGATCTTGGAGAGTTGATGAATCACAATAATTCCCGCTTTGAACCCTGATGCAAAGGGATAAATCCCTGGGGGATGATGCTCTCGTTGGGGAAAAGCGGCAAAGCTCCTTAAGAGGTTTTCAGAAGCGGTGGGGGATAAAATCCATAATTGGGCAATATCGCGATCGCACACTTCCGTATCTTCTCGGTTGGCTTTGCGCCTGAGTTCAGCTTCTAAATCCCAACTTTTCCCTAAGCAACTGCGGATTTCTTCGGGTTTGACTGGATTGCGAAAGGGTTCAAATACGGTAGCAGATGGGATGAGTTCTCCTAGTAATCCCAGTTGCTCTATTCCTCCTGGATGGGGAGAAAACGGGACAAAAAATACATCAATTTGCCGAACTTCTGAGACTACATCTAAACTGGTTTCAACTTCTCCAAAGGGTTTGAGCAGTTCTCGGAGATATTGTTTAGCAAATTGGTCATGAATAAAACGAGTCATAATTACCCTTTTGAGACTCTTGTTTAGATTAGCACTCAGAGCTGGTCATGGGTAAGTGTGTTCTTTAAAGTGGCGTGAGGGAGATAGGAACAAAGGTGTTCCCATCTCCCGATTCTGATGATTAAGCGGCTCGATCGCTCTCAGCAGGCGATCGCAACGGTAAGATGTTACGATCGGGAGCTGCTAAGGAAACGACCTTTTGCATCACTTGCGGGAAGAAGCGCCCCATGAGGGAGGCGACTTTTCCTTGCCATCCGACGACAATTTCATCATCTCGATCGCGTAAACCCGCGACTAGAGATTTGGCAACCATTTCGACGCTATCGGTGGCTACCCAACGGAATTTTTCCGTATTCCGCACCATGTCGGTGTCGGTGAGGGATGGCAGCAGGGCGACAACGCGCACGCCTTTGGGGGCGAGTTCTTGGCGGAGGGCTTGGGTAAAGCCGACGAGAGCGAATTTGGTGGCGGAGTAAGTGGCGTAGGTGGGAGCGGCAACTTTACCCATGAGACTCGATACGTTGACAATAGTCCCCTGGGAACGGGATACCATGCGTTTGGCAATTAAGCGGGTAATGCGGAAGGTTCCCAGGAGATTGACGTTGATTTCTTCTTCGATTTTACGGGGGTTGGTGGCTAGAAAGTCCCCTTGGTGGGCAACTCCAGCGTTGTTGATCAGCAGATCAATGGGGCCATAGTCCCGCCAAGCTCTGGCGATCGCCCCATCTAAGGCTTGACCATCTGTCATATCAACGGCTAGGGGTACAGATTCGACTTGAGGATACTGCTGTTGGAGTATTTCAACCATTTGTTGCAGGCGCTGAGAATCGCGGGCAACCAGGAGTAAACGTTTCACTCCTTGGGCAGCAAGCTCTAAAGCGATCGCTCGCCCAATGCCTCGTGATGCTCCAGTTATGAGTACAACTTGTCCTTGGATCATGGATTGAACCTCCTTTCATCGGACAGGGTTGACAACGGCCACAGGATGACGACGTTATCTATCTTATTGTTTCAAAGGCTTGACAAATTGAGTGTGAAATGCATCTCAGGAAAGGGTGATCGCGATCGCAGCATCTGTTAGGACCTAGGGGAGCAATGAGACATGGTTGTAGGGGCGAAAAATTTTTCGCTACAGATACCCATTGTTAATTGTTAATTGCTCCAGAACAACCTGCCAGTTTTGTCCCTCAACAGCCACCGCCGCCACTGTACCAGGGGGAGGGCTTAAGGGATATAATGACCAAGCGCGATCGCTCACTTGTGCCCCAGTTTCCGTTAATTGAATTTCGGCTTGTTCGAGTCCCGCTAATCCTTCCCCCATAGCTTTTAAGTAAGCTTCTTTGTACGTCCAATAGCGAAAAAAGGTATAGGGTTGTTGTGCAATAGGGGTTTGTTGAATATGCTGATATTCAGAAGGTAAAAAGAAACGTTTGGCTAAACCCTCTAAGTCTGTTAGGGGGCGAATCGCTTCAATATCTACGCCAAGGGGAGCATTGAGAGCAAAGCCATACAGGGCATAGTTTTTGGAGTGAGAGACATTAAAATTTAACTCAGATTGGGGTAGGGCTAAGGCGGGTTTACCGCGCTGAGAATAGGTAAACTGAAGGTCGGAGGGATGGCAGTTTAAATACTGTGCCAATAAAGAGCGTAACACACCTCGCGCCAGAATGAAGTACCGCCGATGCTCGTCAAAGTGAAAACGCTGCGATCGCTCCAATTCATCGACAGAGAGATAGGATCTCAACTTGGCCAATTGTGGCATAAACGGATTTAAATCAGCCCACCAGAGGTGAAGCTGGCGATCGCATAACATCATCTCTAATTAGTCTGCTCGAAATTTCAAGATTGGTTAATGTGGAAAACCTGGGCAAGGTTTGGCGGAAAAACCTTGACTAGGATGGGGGTAAGGTGGGCAGGAGAATGCCGCGTATTCAACTTCGACAGCTCTTGCCCTGCCCACCCTACGATAATTTAAGCCAGGAACCCTAGTCTCCAAGAAGCCGGGTTTCTTGGAGAAACCCGGCTTCTGATTCCCACCAATGGCTGATCTAAACGCGCCCACCCTATGATATGTAGCATAATAGGGAAAGCTGGCGTTTGTACAAGAACATGGATTGGCAAAAGGGAAAAGTTATCGACCGCAAGTACGAGATTAACAAAGTCCTGGGTGAAGGCGGGTTTGGCATTACCTACAAAGCCAAACACCGCCATCTCCCCGTCACTCGCGTGATTAAAACGCCAAGGACAAAATTTCGTCATGATGCCAACTATGCTGGGTTTGTGCAGCGCTTCCGCAAAGAGGCGCAAACCCTAGCAGGCTTAAAACCCCATCCTCACATTGTGCAGGTGCATGACTTTTTCACTGAGCCGGATGAGCAGAGTCCCTGTTTGGTGATGGAGTTTATCGAGGGGGAAAGTTTATACACTCTGGTGCAGCGTCGGGGGGCACTCCCGGAACAGGAAGCTATCCGCTATATTCAGCAAATTGGCAGTGCGTTAAGCCACATCCACAAAACCGGGTTAGTCCATTTCGATGCTACGCCCATGAATATTATGATGCGACGGGATGGAACCCCAGTATTAATTGATTTTGGCATTGCTGGAGATTGTCCCCCCAGCTCGATTTCTTTTCAAAGGGGAAATCCAGCGTTTGCGCCTTACGAGCAATTTTTAGGCAAGCGGAAAGTAACCGTCGATATCTATACGTTAGCAGCAGGTTTCTATTATGCCGTGACGGGACAGTTGCCAACTCCTTGTAGCGACAGACTGGATAAGCTTCCTTTGATTGATCCCAAAAATCATCAAGCCATTAGTTCCAACTTGAATGATGCCATTGTCTGGGGAATGGCCTTGGAACCACAAAACCGTCCCCAGTCGATACAAAAGTGGTTGGAGTTACCCTGTTTTTCTGAGAGTCTTACGAAGACACTCAAAGTCAATGTACTACCTCCGACTTATGTTCCGAGGAACAAGGGATGGGACTGGTCATGGTTGCCTTGGGTGGGTTCTCCGTCTCCTGCTCCTCAACTGGGGGATGATTTAAGGTCAGAGCGGGGGGTGGACTATACTCGCTTGCAGAGACTGTTGCAGCAGCAGAGATGGAAAGATGCGGATGAGGAAACCTACCGCAGGATGCTGGAAGCGGTGAAACGGGAAAAAGAGGGGTGGTTTCGTGAGGCAGATTTGAAAAACTTTCCCCGCACTGACTTGAGAACCATTGACCAGTTATGGGTGAAATATAGCAAAGGTCGATTTGGGTTTAGCGTGCAAAAACAGATTTGGCTTGACTTGGGAGGAAAGCTAGGAGCATATGATTACGGTACTTTTAAGAAATTGGGCGATCGCGTCGGCTGGCGTAAAAACGGTTCATGGTTAAACTACAGTGATTACACCTTTACTACAAACGCACTACAAGGTCATTTACCTGCCGATCGGGTGGGTCTGGGGGGTGGGTTGTGGTGGTATTGGGATTCGTGGGTTACCCTTTTCTCTTCTCTAGACTCTAGCACATAAGGGTTTCCCAGCATTCATAATTATTTCTTATCAATCTCATCGGTACGGTATTCCTACGTTTGCGGATTTCATTACCTGCCATGTGAACAATGTTCATGTCGGCGAGGAGCCGAAACAATGAACAATGAACAGTGAGGAATAGCCTGCCTGCCGTCCCCTAATTCTTGCTAAAAAGTGACCGAGGATACAGAAATTCACAGGATGTCATTGCGAATGTAACGCAGTGGAATGAAGCAATCTCGATCATCTCGGACTCTTGGCGATGGCTTCCGTGCGATCGCAGTGACACTATAGCAAACCTAAATGAGTTATGTAATGGCTGCCCCTCATCCCCCTGCCCCCTTCTCCCGCAGGAGAAGGGGGAAAAAGTCCCTCTCCCACGGGAGAGGGATTTTCCGCAAAGCGGACATGAAAGGGAGAGGGCATTTCCTGTTGCACAACTCATTTAGACTAGCTATATTTCACCAGATGAGGAAAGCATGAAGAGGTGACCAGATGGCAGAAATTATTTTCAAAACTGACAAACCAGAGGAAGTGACAGAACTGGTTAAAAAGGCGATCGCCGCCGAACTATGCAGGTTAGAAAACAGCCAAAGACTTGCCAGAAAGCGGCTGGATTATTTTGAAGAGAAATATCAACAGCGATCCCCCCTAACCCCCCTTAAAAATGGGGGAACCGGATCGAGCCAGTTCCAGGATACACTTGCAGCAGAAGATATGGAAGGTGGAGACATAGAATATGTCGAGTGGATGGGAGAATATCAGTTTTTTTTAGAACTGGAGGAAAAAATTAAGAGTCTCAAGAGTTTAGAATACAGCGCTTTGCGCTGTAACGGAGTACAGTCTTATTCAGATAAGTCATTGTGAATGGAACGTTTCGCTTCGCGACATGAACATGTCGGCGACAGCCGAAAGTGGAATGAAGCAATCGCAAAATCCCCCAATCTTAGCGATTGCTTCCCTGCGGTCGCAATGACAACTATTTCAACGGACTTGATATGAAATGATTATCCAGAGTCAACTACCCATGATTGATGAAATTGTGGATGAGGTGATTGATAACTTCGCTTAATGTAATTAATTCAACGGACTTGATATTACCCGCCATTCCAGCCCGTAGCGCCATATGCGAAAATAGGGAAGGTGTTTAGATTCCTGATCCATTATCGATTCTCCTGTCTCTACTATCCAATCTTTACCGCCAGATGTGGTACATCGGATCGCTGCGGGTGAGGTGATTGACTCGATCGCCGCCGTGGTTCGAGAATTAGTGGAAAATGCCCTCGATGCGGGGGCGACACGCTTGGAAATTGAGATTTGGCCACAACACTGGCGGGTGAGAGTGGCGGATAATGGTCAAGGTATGAATCGAGAAGATCTCATTCAAGCGGCAAGATCCCATACTACCAGTAAAATTCATACCATCACTGACCTCGATCGCATTACCAGTTTAGGCTTTCGCGGTGAAGCGCTCCATAGTTTAGCCCAACTTTCCCAACTGGAAATTTGGAGTCGGGGCAGTGCAGGGGAAGGATGGCGCGTTCAGTATAACGCCTTGGGGGAACCGGATCTCATTGATGCCGTGGCGATCGCCCCTGGTACAATCGTAGAAGTTTCCCATCTGTTTGAAACTTGGGCATTGCGTCGCCAAGGGTTTCCCTCTCCTCCCCAACAACTGCGAGCCATTCAAACCCTGATTCAAAATATTGCCCTCTGTCATCCCCATATTTCCTGGAAAGTCAGCCAAGAGAGTCAACCCTGGTTTACCATCAGCCCAGGGAAAAATGCCCAATCAATTTTGCCCCAACTGCTCCGGGATGTAAAAGTGAATGATCTGTGTTTTCAGCAACTTGAGTTAGGGCAAGAGGGGTTTAATCCAGAATTAGATAGTTTAGAATTGGTCTTAGGCTTACCCGATCGCTGTCATCGGGGTAAACCCGATTGGGTTAAAATTGCTGTTAATGGGCGTTTGGTGCAATGTCCCGAACTGGAAAATACGGCGATCGCCGCCATGAGTCGCACTGTCCCCAACAAGCGCTACCCCGTCTGTTTCCTCCATTTGCACCTATCCTGCGATCGCATCGACTGGAACCGTCACCCCGCTAAATCTCAAATCTATCTCCATCCCCTCAAACCCTTGCAAGAATCCGTACAAGCGATAATTTATGATTCCCTAAAACTCAGTGATATTACTCTCACCCAAGCCGTCCATCAACAGCGAGTCGGGCAACTGCTCAGAGCCTCCGAAAAGTCCGGTTCCTATCAAGTCGCGCCCAAAACCAACGCCCCCACGCCCTTAGCCCTCAAAGCAGTCGCTCAAATTCGCCAAACTTACATCGTCGCCGAGCATCCAGGAGGACTCTGGTTAGTCGAGCAACACATTGCCCATGAGCGTATTTTATACGAGCAATTGTGCGATCGCTGGCAGTTAGTCCCCCTCGACCCCCCCATCATCCTCAACCACCTCACCCCCAAACACATCGAACAACTCACCCGTATCGGTTTAGATGTAGACCCCTTTGGCGAAGGTCTCCACGCCATCCGCAATGCTCCCCAACTGCTCCAACAACGGGACGATTGCGCCGAAGCTCTGCGGGAACTCGCCGCCGGAGGAGACCTAGAAACCGCTCAAGTTGCCACAGCCTGCCGCAGTGCCATCCGCAACGGTACACCCCTGACATTACCCGAAATGCAAGACATCCTAGATCAGTGGCAAAGAACCCGCAACCCCCACACCTGCCCCCATGGTCGCCCCATATACCTGTCTCTAGAAGAAACCTCCCTCGCCCGATTTTTCCGCCGTCATTGGGTGATTGGTAAAAGTCACGGCATTCAAGAGCGCTAGGAATTCAAGAACGGAAACTATATCAAACACCAAAACTACAAGCAAATTATCCGTCATATGACGTACACTCGAATTCCCCATGATGCTCTTGAACAATAATTTGATACGCACTCGTCAGACCCAATCCAGTTCCTTGACCAATAGGTTTAGTGCTGAAAAAAGGATCAAAAATCTTACCCCTAATAAAAGCACCAAATAGAATAAAAATATTGACGTTATTTCAACTCTTCATTGATTGAATTACTTGGATTTCGTCTAAATCTACTTGCATGATGGCCTGTTGTAGAGAAACGCCTAAAACTGTCGCTACTTCTACAATTTCCATAAAGCTGCATTCCCGGTAATGGCTATCCTCATTGTCATAAATTCGTTCTGGTTCAATGTTTAAAAGGCTGGCGAGTTCTTCCTGAGTTAATTGGGCAGCAATTCGGGCTTTGATTAGAACATCGGGAAGTTTGGTTAAACTCTCCACAGTTACCTGAATGGGTTGATGAGGGTGAGCATAGGTTAAGCTTTCGTATTCAGCAATTTCTGATTGCAGTTGTTCTACTTGATAGTGTAATGCTTCTTGATTCAGTTGCCACTTTTGTGGGTTATGCATTTTAAGCTCGGTTGAGCATTCCAAATCAGCAATAGATTTTTGTAATTTGTCAATCCATTCTTGAGTGATTTCATACTCTTGTTGGTTTTTAATCATGGCTCCCACCTCATTAAGTCAATAGCAATAATGCCTTTGGCATTACCTTGTCTATCCTGTTGAAAAAAATCTAAAGAGCTATTGCCATAGTTTCCTACGGGTTGGCTACAGGGAAATAGTTCACCTTTATATTTTGCTTTTTGGGCATTGCGGTCATAAAAATTCAGTAACTGAGGGGCATTCGCTCTCAGATCATCGATATTTAAAGTTTCTAGGTCGTAACAAGCATCAAAATCACCGGGTTGAGGTTCGTTGGTAACAAAACTGCCGTTAATATAAATGGTTCGGCATCCAGCAGCTTTAAGTTCACCCATGGCTAACTCTAATCCTTGAATCATACGAGATCTAAGAAAGTTAGTCCCAAACCTCTGTTTAAATTCTTCCCATTCGCAAACATATACACCAGGAGGCAGATTACCATTATGGTCAAATTTAGGAATCATTTGGATTCTGGGGAAGCTAACAAGAAGACAGCCGAGTAGGTAGGGTGGGCAGGAGAGGGTTATGCCATTTCTCCTGCCATATCCTGCCCACCCTACGATGTAGTTGCTGATTATATGCCTGCGTGACCTAAAGCCATGGCAGTAACAAGCATTCCCAGAACCAGGAACGGTTGAGCGCTGGCTTGGTATTTGACATCATTTTCCAAGGGATTCCGCAGGAAATACATATCTTGGAACGTGATTTGGGGAATCACGAATAGGAGCAGAATGGTGGCATAGAAATTTTCGTGAATGCTGATGAGATAGGCGGCAACTCCGGCTTGGAAAATATCAATCATCAGCACACAAATCCAGGCTGCTTTGCCAATGCCGAACATGACGGGAAGGGATTTTAAGCCTAGCTTGGTATCTCCTTCCACGCTCTTGAAGTCGTTAACGATCGCAATCCCCAATCCCGAAAGGCTGTAAAATAGGGTCAAAATGGCGATCGTCCAATTCATTTGCCCAAACAGAGCATGACCCGCCCACCAGGGAAAAGCGATATAACTTGCACCCAAGGCATAGTTACCGAGCCAACCATTTTGCTTCAGTTTCAGGGGGGGAGCCGAATAGATATAAGAAATATAGCTGCCAAAAACAGCAATCATGGTGATGACCTTTACCTCATGGCCCGCCCAAACATCTAAGCCATAGGCCAAGGCTATCCCGGCTAAGAGTAAGACCCAAATCTGGGCTTCTACCTGGTTGGTAGAAATCGCTCCAGAGGGAATAGGTCGATAGGGTTCATTAATGGCATCAATTTCCGCGTCGTAATAATCATTCATCGTTTGGGTATACCCCACCATCAAGGGCCCCGACAGCAGCATACAAGCGGCTGCCATCAACACATTCTCGACACTCCAGGTAAAGCCTCCAGAAGAAACCGCCCCACAGAGAACCCCCCAAATCAGAGGAATCCAAGTAATGGGTTTCATCAACTGAAGGCGAATCTTCCAAATATTGGTTTCTTTAGTATCTGCACCCTTCATGCCCAACATTTGTCGGGTTTGGGCGCTGCTACCCCGTCGCCGTCGGGACGAAGTGGGATTGGCTGCGGTATCGTCGTTGCTCATAGATCCAAATATCCTACTCTCCTAAACTTCCCATAGTAATGATTAAAATGAAATCCTTAAATACCGGTCTTGGAACTTAGCGCCCTTGACCGGTTGACCACTCAAGGCAGGAGGCAACAAGATATTGCGCCGTTGGTCACCGGCTTCAATGGTGATTTCTGGCCCATACTGGGTGAGTTTAACTTGTTTCTTATCAAATCCCGGTAAAAACAAACTCACAGTCTTCTGAGCCACATCAATGCTAATGGCTTTGGGGGCCTGGGAGGCTTCCGTAAAGTCCGGTAGAGCATTTTGCAGGACTTGCCAATTTTTACTTTTCTCAAAGGGGACAATACTGATTTTCAAAGGCTCAAATTGGGCTGTAGCGGTACTCACGTCCATCGCCTCATGGTCGAAGGTATCGTACAATTCTTCAAAGCTATTGGCCGTTGCTGCTGCTTGGGTATCTTGAAGCACGGATTTATTCAAAATTACGCCTCCCACAGTCACCCCCACTTGTTGGGCACTGCCCCATAAATCCATGGCTTTAGCCAGGGCTGTTTTATCCCCTGTGGTCACCAAATAGGCTGCTACTCGATGGGGATCGTTCACTGCGGCTTTGCCCTCATCCAGGCTTGAATTGGCTTCTTGAGTGGGTGCGGCAAAATTATCTTTAGACAGGTCTACATTCAAAATGGCGCTGCTAATGGGGCCCAAAAAGGGCGATAAAGCCTGACCTACATCAGAGTTTACGATCACATCTCGGAAACGACGGATATACCAGCTCATAATTTCCGGCGTTCCCAACATTCGCAGGGTTTCGCGATCGCCATCTCCATCATAAACAATTACATCATATTTTCCACTCTGGTCGTAATCTCGCAGAGCATACAGAGCCAGCGCTCCATCCATTCCCGGCAATAATCCTAGCTCTTGACCAAAGACTTCCTTAAAAAACGGCTTCTGTAAATATCGCGCTTCCAGCTTCTTCACATCTTCCCAACTGCGCTCTAATAAGGCAGCACTCCGGAGGTTAACGGCCTCCAGATTCGGTTCAATGGCCCCTGGAGTTCCCTCCACTGGCCCCAACATCAATCCAATCACCCCAGGCGGTTCAGAGAGGGCTAACAGCACCCGTTTTCCCGCACTGGCCATTTGTTTCGCCGTGGCAATGGCTAGGGTTGTTTTACCCGTGCCACCCTTACCCAAAAATGTCAGAATCAGAGCCATGTCTGTTAATTATTCACAATCACGCTGTTGTCCCAGTTTAGCGCTTTCATGGGTTCTCAGTGACCAAGGGTCAAGCCAATGGTCACTGTTTATAATCGATTGAGGGGTCTTAAACCGCGATTAGCTCTTCTTCAAAGAACCAAGTGGAAAATTGACCACTAAACTCAACCACAAAACCGACACCCGAACCATCGACCATTTTATAGCCGGTGATTGTCCCTACAGGATTCTGCTTGATTTTATCTACCAGATTGGCAGGGATGCGATCGATTAAACCCTTTACTTTTACCTTCTGACCAATATCCATTTATTCCATCTATATATTGATGTTCTCCAATTCCACAGTTTATAGCAATCGGGGATCGTTAGCCGAATCTTTCCCGTTCAACTCTTGGGTGAGTGATGGGCAGTTGACAGCCCAGCATTGATAGGGGAAAGTTAATAGTTGACAAACCAGGCTCCTTAAGCATCTCTGCATAGCCTCTTACCAGAATTGATTATGTTCATTGAAAATTGGCCAGAAATCTTGCTAATCTTTACCATGAGATTAGGGGATGTTACCCTGGGAACCCTAAGAATTAGTATGCTGGTTCGGGGATATCGCTTCGTCGCAGCCGTCTTGAGTTTCCTAGAATCTCTGCTCTGGCTGATTGCTACGGCCCAAGTCTTGACCAGTCTCAGTAATCCCAGTCAGTTTGTTGCTTTTGCCGGTGGCTATGCCATGGGGACATTTGTGGGTTCAACGATTGAACAATGGTTAGCCCTGGGTGAAAATCTCTTACGGGTGATTGCTCCGACGGATTCCCCTCCAGTGGCTGACTCATTACGCAACCTTGGCTTAGAAGTTACGGTTCTTAATGCCCAGGGACACCAAGGAGGGGTGCGGATTTCGTTCTGCGTGATTCCAGCCCGTAAGCGGGAGTTAGTGTTAAAAACGGTGGAAGCGGTTAATCCAGAGGCTCTCACGACGATTGAGAAGATTACCACAGCCGATTTACAGCGCTATAGCCTCCCGAAAAATTTTTCCGGTTGGTTCTCCCGGTTAAAACAGCGTTAAACGGGTTTGTAGGTATAGGGTTTAGCGATGTTGACTTGGAATAAGATCCGCAGGCCTAAGCGTTCAAACCAGGGCATTCCTAAACCCCATCTCATTTTCACCATGAAGTAATATTCGAGCATTTCTTTACCCAAAACGACCCAACGGCCTTTGAGGGCATAGGAATTTTGACGCTCTCCTAAAGTGGGGTCGGGGAGTACGGGAATGGCGACATAAACGATGCCTGTGTCTCCAAATTCGGCTAAACAAACCGATTCGAGGGTGGGACGCTGGAAGGGGCCAGAAATGGCTCCACTGGCCACAGCAATATTATGGGCTACGGCGACGGCCATGGCTTCGGTCATGGCTCCACTTTTGGGTAGACCGATGGGAATTGCGGTTTTATCGGGTTGGTCGAGTGCAACGGCTACTCCTAGAGCGTAGACGGAGGGAAAGTCCCGATGCTGATAGGTGGGGTTTACGGGAATGAAGCCTTTGGCGTTGGCAATGGCTGGCAGGTTTTGCAGGAATTTGGCTCCCCGGAAGGCGGGTAAGATCATGGAGTAGCTGAAGGGGAGTTTTTCGCCGGTTTTGAGGGTAACGGTGTCTGGGCTGATGTGGGTAATTTCTGCATTGACGATGGTTTGGATGCCTCGTTCTTCGAGGAGTTCGGTGGTGTATTTTTGGGAGTTTTTGACATCGCTTACGCCGAGGTGGCCGATGTAGGGTTCTGGGGTGACATAGGTGAGGGTGGCTCGATCTCGTAATCCTCGACGGCGTAATTCCCAGTCTGCCATGAGCAGGAATTCGTAGGCGGGGCCAAAACAGCCGGCTCCGGGGGCGGCTCCGACGACGAGGGGGCCGGGGTTTTCGAGGTATTTTAACCAGGCTTCCCGCGCATGAATGGCGTGATCGGCGGTACAGACGGATTGGGTGTAGCCGCCATGGGGGCCGAGTCCGGGGATGGCATCAAAGGCGAAGGAGGCTCCGGTGGCGATCGCTACATAATCATAATCAACGGTCTGTCCCCCTTCTACGGTAATGGTTTGGGTATGGGGGTTGAGATCGGTGACTTTTTGGCTAATCCAGTCAATTCCCAAGCGCTTGGTGTGGGGTTCGAGGTCGATCTGTAGGGAGTCGAGGGAGGCCATGTCTAGGGCGACTCGGATTAATCCAGGGATGAAGGTGAAGTGGGAGTGATCGCTAATGAGGGTGATGCGATCGCTCTTAGGCAGTAGGCTGCGTAATTCATGTACGGCTGGTAATCCGCCTAAACCGGCTCCAATTACTACAACGTTTGTCATTCTTTTTTCTCCAAAGTGTGCTTGTGTACCGATCGCTCACCTAACGAGAGGCGATCTCAATCCGAAATTTTGTCTATTAATATAACTATATAGTAATTCAATCAGAATGACAAACTTTTCTAATAATCACTTGCTTATACTGACTAGCGATCTTGAGTTATCCCCTCCGAAAAGCCGCTAAACTCTTTTTTAGAGAGACTTAAAGTAGACCAAAAATCTTGTGTTCCTCAAAAACACTTGACAACCAAATAGCTATGTTTTATTGTTAAAACAACAGGGGCAACCGAGCCAACCGCCCTGACTACTGAAACAGAAGATGGAAGACCATGAATTATCACTTTAGTATTGTCTTAAATACGACCATGGAAGGGGCGATCGCCCAAGTTACCGATGCACTGAAACAGGAAGGGTTTGGTATTTTGACCGAAATCAATGTACAAAATTCCTTCGCCAAACATGGTATCGATTTTCATGCCTATCGCATTCTCGGTGCGTGTCATCCCCAGCTTGCCCATCGTGCCCTACAAGCGGATGACAAAGCAGGAACCCTCTTTCCTTGTAATGTCGTGGTGCAAGAGAGGGGAGAAGGGGTGGTTGAAGTCTCTGCGGTAAACCCCTTGGGAATGCTCAAAGCGGTTGAACATCCAGATGTGCAAGCCATGGCAGCAGATGCGAGTCAGAAAATGCAAGCAGTCATTGACCATCTGAAAGAACCTGCCTTAACCGCATAGTATTTCAACTTGCACAGTCAGAACCACCCAGCTCTCTAATGCTAATCTTTCCTCCAATTTAGGTCACCCTCTCCCCAATTCATCAGAGCGTAATTGGGGAGAGTTCTTGTTACATTACTCTAATCTTGATTGAATCAATTATGTGGAAGATATTATCGTTCTTACAAAAAAACTTAACCTGGTCAATTCCTATCTTTATGATTTTAGGAGTTGTCTATGGATTCTTCATCAATCCATCAGGACTCAAATCCCTGATTATCCCTCTCACTTTCTTAATGGTCTATCCCATGATGATCAATTTACAAATGAAGAAAGTGATATCCGGGGGAGATTTCAAAGTTCAAATTGTCACTCAAATCATTAACTTTGCAGTGATTCCCTTTTTTGCCTTTGGGGTCGGGAAACTCTTCTTTAACGATCAACCCCTGATCCTCTTGGGTTTACTCCTCACTTCCCTCTTGCCTACCAGTGGCATGACCATTTCCTGGACGGGCTTTGCTAAGGGTAATATTAACGCCGCCATTAAAATGACGGTGATTGGCTTAATTGCTGGCTCGATTGCCACTCCCTTTTATGCCAAATATCTGATGGGGACAGTGATTGAGATTCCCCTGGTCGATATCTTTAGACAAATTATCATCATTGTCTTTTTGCCGATGATTTTAGGCCAGGTGACCCAATTCCTGCTGATTCGCCAAGTCGGAATGGATAAATATCAGAAAAATTTGAAGAAAAAATTCCCTGTATTTTCTACATTAGGGGTTTTAGGAATCGTATTTGTGGCAATGGCCTTAAAATCAAAAGCCATTTTTGCCAATCCGGTGATGTTGTTGTCGCTGTTAATTCCTTTGGTCACTATTTATGGGTTTAACTTTCTGTTGAGTACCATCATTGGTAAGGCTTTATTCGATCGCGATGATGCGATCGCCCTGGTCTATGGTACAGTGATGCGTAACCTCTCCATTGCTCTGGCGATCGCCATGACGGTATTCGGTGAACAAGGCTCAGAAATTGCCCTGATTATCACCATGGCTTATATCATTCAAGTACAAGCGGGTGCATGGTACGTCAAGTTTACTGACCGCATTTTTGGTAAACTGCCGACTTCAGAAGCGGTTTAAATAATATGGATGGGGAATTGACCTTAAAGTTCAGTAAATCCCATGGTGGCGAGTTCTTGCTGTAGTCTTTCCCCTTCTTGAGGGTTGATCCCTTTATAAAGCCCGATCGCCTCTTTAAATGCCTTCAAACTTTCGGGAACATTGCCCCCTTTGAGATAGGCAACCCCTAAGTTCTGATAAGCTTGGGCATATTGGGGATTATATTGGATGGCTTTACGATAAGCGGCGATCGCACTGTCGAGTTTTCCTAGCGTCTTAAATGCCATGCCTCGGTTAAAGTAACCTACGGCAAAGGTGGGGTCAATTTCAATGGTTTTCTGATACATTAACAGGGCATCGCCTAGGTTGCCTTGAGCTTGCAGCAAGTTGCCCAGGTTATTATAGGCTCCTAGTTTCAAGGGCAACAACACCTCTATAGAAATCGCCTCTTTATAATATTTGATCGCCCTGGCAAACTTTTTCAAGCGACTGTACGCCAAGGCCAAATGATAATAGAGTTCAAACTTAACTAAATCGCTCGTGTCTTGAGAAAGGGCACTTTCTAAGAGTTCAATTCCGAGTTTGACCTCTCCCATTTGGCTGTAGAGCGCTCCTAATTTGCTGCAAGTGTAGGGGTCTCCAGGATGATCTCTTAAATAGCCCTCCATGGCTAATTTCGCCCGCTCTGCCTTGTTTTGAGCCGCGATAATGCTCGGTTGATAGCCATAATGATCGATCGCGATCGCTGGTAAACTGGCAATTTTCCAATGGGGTTCATGCTTTAACAAGGCTTCTACGGAATCATCAATAATGGCATGATAGGGGCGGGTAAATTGCACTTGGGGATGATTGCGAAACAGTCGAGAAACCAGGGAATAGGGAGATTGGGTAGCCCCAATTTCGTGACGAATTAAGTTAATCACTAGATGATCTTCGGAGGTTATCGCCTGTTTCAGGGGGTTAATGGCGCTGGGATTCAAGTGTTCATCAGCATCTAAGACTAAAATCCAGTCTCCCTGTGCATATTTGAGGGATTCATTACGGGCGATCGCAAAATCATTGCACCATTCAAAATATTCTACCTGTGCCCCCCATTGTTTGGCGATTTCCACCGTGCGATCCGTTGAACCGGTATCCAAAACCACCATTTGATCGACCACATCTTTCACGCTTTTCAAGCAAGCGGGCAGATTTTGCTCTTCATTTTTAACAATAATGCACAAGCTTAAGGTCATGGGTAATGAGTAATGAGTAATGAGTAATGAGTAATGGGTAATGGGCGATTCTCCCTATCCCCCCATCTCCCTATCTCCCCATCCCCCCAAAAGGGGGAAATGGGAGTTTAAGGACTTTCCACGTTTTCGCAGTCGCAGACAATGCTACTGAGAAAATCCTTGACAATGGCGATCGGCAACTCTAACTGTACCCCAACGCGATCCACAAAGGCGATCGCATCATTAGCCACCTGTTGCACGCGCTGTCCATCCACATAGAGTCCTTCCGTGGGGTATTTCTGCAAGAACTCTAACAGAGAAATTTGGCCATCATCACTTGCAGATAGGGTAACCGCAGAGCGCAAAGCTTGAATATTGGCATTTCCGGACTTGGTACTGAACAGATAGCCTAATTCAAACAACACATACTCTCCCGGTAAGGAGTAGAACACCCGATCCACAAATAACAAGTTCAGTCCCACTTGATAGGTTAACAGCTCGCGCATCTGTTCCGGCTCGACATTAGCCGCATTCAGAATAAACCGAATAATCGCGGATTGCTCTCCGGTTTCCACAAATTCGGCTAAATCAGATACAGGAACCGAACGAGAAACGGGGCCATACTTAAACACCACCCGTTCCGCACCCAGAGCTGCCGAACTGCCTAAACACAGACTAGCAGCCGCCGCGCAGACTAGGGGACGAGTCCGAACCATCCACTGAGAAATCTGGTGTTGAATGGACTGTATAACTGTAGACATAAGCATTGAGTCTCAAAAGTAATCAACCGGATTTACTCAACGGTGGCGCTGAGACGAGAAAGGTTAGTGAAGTTCACTGACTCTAATACAATGGAGTCATCGACTGTACTTTTAATCACGATTCCATCTTCCGTTACTTCTGCTGTATAGCTGCTGGGTTTGCAGGTATTACTCCCTGGAGCAGAAGCGGAGAGTCCATCAGTGCTAGGCAGACTGCTAGAGGTTTCGCATTCACAGACGATATCTTGCAGGAAGCGTTTGGCGACTTCTAAGGCAGGAATAATCCGTTCGACCAGAGCTTTGGCTTGTAGATAAATTGGCTCTAAGCTAGTGACATCTACGGTAATGGTTTGAATGGGATAGCGTTCGAGCAAGCTAATCAGGGAGAGTTCCCCATCTTCTTCGACCGCTTCTAAGAGGGTATTTTTGACCGCTTCTAAATCCTGGCTACTGGCAGATGAGGCGATCGCCTGATCTAATTTCAGTACAACAAACTCCCCTGTGGAGGTATTGACCAGGTTTCGGAAAAAGTCAGGGTTGACTCGAATCGACAAATTCAGGATATCTTGGACTTCCGAGGGCACTTGATCCGTATTATCTAAGAAGCGCTGTAAATCAGAGGGAATTGTACCATTGCGGGCAAATTCTCTCAGTTCGCGCACCCCTAGGGTCACTTCCTCAGATTTATATTTGAAAATGATCGTATCCGCAGCTTGGGCAGTGGGAGCGAAACAGAGCATACTGGCTGCACTGGCTGCGGTTCCCAATAAAGCGGCGATCGCTCCCTGACGAAGACGATCTAGGGATTTGATGCTAACTCTATCCATCGCGTTCTCCTCAACAGATGTGACTCTATAATAAGCATGATTTGCTCTATCAACTAAAAATTTAAAATTAAAAGTGAGTTATAAACGGCTGCCCCCCTCCCTCCATCTCTCCCTTTCCCATTCGGGGTACAATAACAACTAAACACCGATCACCACTCTCTCACTGTGACTTCCTCTCCTTCCTTTCAGTTTGACTCCATTGAAAGCGCGATCGCCGACCTCAAACTCGGCCGTATGGTGGTTGTGGTTGATGATGAAAATCGGGAAAATGAAGGCGATCTCGTTGGCGCTGCACAGTTCGCGACTCCCGATATGATTAACTTTATGGCGGTTTATGCGCGGGGGTTAATCTGTTTGGCAATGATGGGCGATCGCCTCGATCAACTCGATCTCCCCCTCATGGTTACCCACAACACGGATAAAAACCAAACTGCCTTTACCGTCAGTATCGATGCTTCCCCAGAACTCGGAGTCAGTACCGGCATTTCTGCCGAAGACCGGGCCCGCACCATTCAAGTCGCCATTAATCCCCACACTCGCCCCCACGACCTACGACGACCGGGCCATATCTTTCCCCTGCGATCGCGGGAAGGCGGAGTTTTAAAACGAGCCGGTCATACGGAAGCTAGTGTGGATTTAGCCCGGTTAGCGGGTTTATATCCAGCCGGAATTATCTGCGAAATTCAAAACCCCGATGGCTCCATGGCCCGACTGCCGCAACTGATCCGCTATGCCCAATATCATGAACTGAAAATTATTAGTATTGCCGATCTGATTGCCTATCGTTTGCAACATGAACGGTTTGTTAAACAAGAAGCATTAGCGAGTCTGCCCACCCAATTTGGCGAGTTTAAGATCTACGCCTATCGCAACACCTTAGATGATTCAGAACATATTGCTATCGTTAAAGGCGATCCGAGTGAATTTTCTCAGCAAGTGGTCACCGTGCGGATGCATTCGGAATGCTTAACGGGAGATGCATTAGGCTCTCTACGCTGTGATTGTCGGATGCAACTGCAAACGGCCCTGAAAATGATTGACCATTCGGGAGCGGGGGTTGTGGTCTATTTGCGTCAGGAAGGGCGAGGAATTGGCTTAGTGAATAAACTTAAAGCTTATATGCTCCAAGATCAGGGTTTAGATACGGTAGAAGCGAATGAAAAATTAGGCTTTCCGGCTGATTTACGCAACTATGGGGTCGGGGCGCAAATTCTGAATGATTTAGGGGTGAAACAATTCCGTCTGATTACCAATAATCCGCGCAAAATTGCCGGATTAAAAGGCTATGGTTTGGAGATGGTCGATCGCGTTCCTCTGCTGATTGAAGCCACGGATTATAATTCGGCTTACTTAGCAACGAAAGCCCAAAAACTGGGCCATTGGTTGCTACAAACCTATTTAGTCACCGTCGCTCTAGAGTGGAAAGATCCCAATCCTTCGGTGACTCAACGGTATGAATGGTTAGAAAAACTGCGCTATTGGGCCGATCGGGAAAATTTACTGTTGCAGGAAGAAACGCGGCCAGTGGCGATCGCCCTGTTTACCCATCCGTCCTTAATCGTTCATTTAGGCTTCGATCAACCCTATAGCGATCCCATGGAATGGTATCACGATGCCGAACATCCCTATTCCCAGGCGATCGCCTCCTGGTTAGATTTGCTCATAGATTGGTCACCGGTTCAGCGCTTGGAATTTCTCGTCAGCGATGGATCAGACCCCCTTGATGGTCTGCAACTGAAGCTACAAAGACAACCCTGCGATCCCCAAACCTCTCTCCCTTCTTCCCTCTTTGAGCGTCTGGAAACCCAGAAAATCTATAGTTTTAGCATGGGGAGCTAATTCGGGATGCGATCGCCGATTCAAGTTTATTGTTATTCTTGTGTTTGACCCCCACTTTGCTCTTGTTCAAGGGCCTCTTCGGTGCGTTCATAGGGGTTGGTTTTCCGCTCCCATTGGGGAATTAAGCCCACCAAAAATTTATTCAGCGTCACGCGAGTTTGTTCGCTTGCAGGGCCTAAAGGTTCCGGCAGAAAGCGATCGCCAACTAACACAAAGACTAAAAATAGAATACTCGACAGAATTAACCAGGGTTTCAAATACGCAAATTTCATCTTCATTTCCTCATCATTGGGCATTGTACTAGCCCTAGTATTCCCTAGCTTTTAGTCAATCCTTTCATGGGATATTCATCCAATTCAGCCCTATTCTAAAAGCAAGGTCACGGGGCCATCATTATCAATTTTAACCTCCATCATCGCCCCAAATTCCCCCGTTTCTACCCTTAAACCGCTCTGCTTGAGCAGGCTGACAAACTTCTCATAAAGAGCTTTCGCCGGTTCCGGAGCAGCAGAGCGATCGAAAGAGGGACGACGACCTTTACGACAATTTCCATACAAGGTAAATTGACTCACCACCAACAGTTCACCCTCGATCTCTTGTACAGATTTTTGCCAACGGCGATCGCTACATTCTGGATCGGGAAAGAGCCGCAATTCTAGACATTTTTTTGCCATCCATTCTAGATCTTTCTCCGTATCTGTATCTGTAATTCCTACGAGCAAGTTTAATCCTCGGCCAATCTTACCGATAATCTGGCCATTCACGGATACGGAAGATGCAGTCACTCGTTGAATTAGGACGCGCATAGGGCTAGGGAAGAGGCAAAAAGGGGCGATCGCACTTATTGCTCTAATTTAGCACATCTAGCCTTGGTCTACAGATAAAGTGACTTCTATGTTTTGTTGACTGATTTGATAACTAGCATAAGCTTGATACCGTTCAATTTCTTGAGTCACATTTTCAATGCTTTCCCATTCTTCTTTTTCGACACTTTCTAATAATTCCTTTTCTTCTGTACTCAATGAGATTTCCTTGTTCAATAGATTGGATGACATCATCAAAGGTAATTCCCCTTTCTTCTTTCAAGCTCTGGTTTTTGTTCCTATTCCAGTTCAAAGGTTTCATGTTTGCTTCATCCTCTCCTCCATCCTTCCTCCTCATTGAAGCTATATAGATGCCTTCAGGGGGCGCACCAGAGCCAGGATCGCCCTTATTCCTCTAATCTAGCACATCTCAGGATTCTCAATATTATTGATAGTTATTCTAAATAGTTGCCGAGATTACGAACACAAGAGAGCCTCAACACTCTGACCCTCGATCCCCAAAAACCAGTAAAATCAAGACTTTTTCTCGTTACCGATACCGAAAATCTATCACTTTACAAAACTTTACCTTTTTATAATTGACAATAATTCCAAATTAAGTTTCAATGAGTGACTGTTGAGATAGATTCTCAACAACAGCAACGCTCTAACTCAGTTAACGATCCTATGCAAACCTACGAAAACCCCAAAGTCACCTATGACTGGTGGGCAGGCAATGCAAGATTTGCCAACCTTTCCGGGCTATTTACAGCAGTTTTCGATGCTATGGGGTGCATTTGAAGCGCCCTCAATTCGCCCTTAGACAACACTCAGATGGACTTTCTTACTCATTACTCATTACTCATTACTCATTACTTAATGATGCAATTACCTGATGTTTTGTGGATTAATGTCAATCCCAGTTTTCGCCGCTTCCATCGTCCCCTGCTGAGGCTATTATCTGCCCATGTCCCCCTGGCAGAATGGCAATATGAGCAAACGGAAGATGAGGGAACTTGCTTAAATCAGGGGTTAGGATTGCTTCATCACCATATTCAGCAGTACGATCGCCCCTTACACTTACTCGGCCATGGTACGGGAGGATTGTTAGCCCTATTGTATGCTCGTCGCTATCCGCAAAGCGTGCGATCGCTCACTTTGCTCTCGGTGGGGGTATATCCGGCGATCGATTGGCAAGCCCATTACTATGTACAATTGGGTTTACTGCCCTGTTCCCGCGATCGCATCTTAACCCAAAGTGCCTACAATCTCTTTGGGGTTCATTCTCCCCCCGTGATTGCCGAATTAGTCAGAATCTTAGAAAAGGACTTAAAAACCTCCCTCTCTCCCCATTCCCTCTATAGACGCGCTCAAATTCTCCCCAGTGAACTCGATCCTCCCCTCTTCGTCAGTCGAGGAAACCAAGATCTAGTCGTCGATCCGAGCTTATTTGAGGGATGGAAACCTTGGTTAAAAGAGGGCGATCGCCTTTGGGAATGTCCCCATGGACGCTATTTTTTCCACCATACCCATCCCCAACTGGTGAAACGGCAAATTCTCAACTTCTGGAAATCCCTAACCCCACTCTACTCCATCCTCAAAAGTGCTTAAAGCTCACTTTAGGAGTGCGAGCATCTTGCTCGCTTATTCCTTACTACTGCCGTGACAACCCTAAAATGGTGGGTTACGGCGGATTGATAGATTGCTGTCAGATTCTAGGTTTTAGCCGCCTAACCCACCCTACGCTAATGCACATTTTTAGCTGTGTCACGGCACTAGGGTGCATTAAAAACGCACCCTAAAGGACTAGATTACCCTCCAAAGCCTCTACCCCGATGGGTAGAAGGTAGGGTTAGGCAATTATTCAACTGGGAAAGCAGGGTTTCTCGATCCAAATCTTGACCAATTAACACAAGCTGATTTTTCGGTTCCCCTTTCCATTCTTGATCGTCAAGGGTAAACCGTTTACCACTGAGGTGAAAGATATGGCACATAGGGCTTTCATCAAACCAGAGAATGCCCTTAGCGCGGAAGATATTCGGCGGTAAGTTATGATCGAGAAACTTTTGAAACTTCTTAATCGAGAAGGGGCGATCGCTCTGAAATGAAATCGACATAAATCCATCATTTTCCAAATGGTTAGAATGATGATGGTGGTCATGATCGTGATGGTGGTGATGTTCATGGTCATGATCGTGATGGTGGTGATGGTCATGATCGTGATGATGGTCATGATCGCGATCGTGGCTACGATCATCCTCTTGCTCAAAGTATTTATCCGACTCAAACAAACCCACGCTCAAAATTAACGGTAAAGAAACCTGACTTTTCACCGTCCTTAAAATCCGAGCATCCGCCTTAATATCGCGGATTCTCACCTCCAAACTATCTACATCCGCTTCATCAACCAGATCGGTTTTATTCAAAAGGATAATATCCCCATAGGCAATCTGACTATAGGCGGCTTCCGAATTAAACAAATCTAAGCTAAAATTTTCTGAGTCCACCAGGGTAACAATGGAATCGAGACGGGTTAGATCGCGCAATTCTGTACCCAAAAAGGTCAGCGCTACGGGAAGGGGGTCAGCAATTCCTGTAGTTTCCACCACCAAATAATCGAGATGTTGCTGACGCTCTAGGACGCGATAGACTGCATCAGCCAATTCATTATTAATCGTGCAGCAAATACAACCATTACTCAATTCCACCATATCTTCATCGGTGGAAATAATCAGTTCATTATCAATTCCTATTTCGCCAAACTCATTCACCAGAACAGCCGTTTTTATTCCCTGTTGGTTACTGAGAATGTGATTGAGCAGGGTAGTTTTCCCGCTTCCGAGGAACCCCGTGATGATGGTTACTGGTAGAGGAGGTGAAGCGGTGTCTTGTTGTTCAGAGGGTTTTGAGGTTACTGTTGAGGTCATAAGGCTACTGTGAAAACGATTCTCAATTCTCCTATTATTACCCATAAACAGAGAATTGGGCGATCGCCTGACCCATCCAGTCGATCCGGGCGATCGGTCAAGGAGAAAACAACATACAATTGATACGTTACAATATTGACAGGCCAGCTCAATACGGATAGGATAGAATTAGAAAACCTAAAAATTAAGCCAAGATGGAAAACACAATTACGATAGCTCTCACCCCAGAAGGTAACTTAGAACTCCCTCCAGAAATTCGAGAAAAATTTGCTAACGGCGAACAATACTCGGTATTGACAACAGAAGATTCAATTATTTTCAAAAAGAACCCCATATCTTCATCTTCTATTCAGAACAATCACTTACCCTTAATTCCAGAACAACCCTATGCCTACTATGCCGATCCAGAAGAACCTGCCATCCCCTCAGAAGACTGGAATATGGAAAATGAAGATCAAGGCATTTTATGATTATTTTGGACACTCATATTTTAGTTTGGTGGATACAAAATGATCCTCAATTAAATTCCTATCACCGTGAATGTATTGAACAGGAAAGAAGTAATGGATTAGGCGTTTGTACAATCAGTTTAATTGAGATAGCTAGATTAGTCAGTGCGGGCCGAATTATTCTGCCTATACCGATCGCCCAATGGTTCGAGATCGCCCTAGGGCAAGAAGGCGTAATGCTGATATCAATTACACCAGCTATAGCAATTGAGGCTCAAACCTTACCTGGTGATTTTCACAAAGATCCAGCAGATAGAATCATTGTTGCCACAGCCCGATTATCTAAAGCTTCTATTGTGACCATCGATCGGAAAATACTCAACTATCCCTATGTTCAAACAATTCTACCAACGACCCCTTGATTGTTTTCTCTGCGATTGACTAATTTATTACCCATTACTCATTACTTAATTTGGTATGATGAGGGCTGACCCATTGGAAAGTGTGCTGCCCCATGACCCTAACGTTGACCAATACCCTCACCCGCAGTAAACAGCCCTTCGAGTCCCTGGAACCGGGGAAAGTGCGGATTTACTGTTGCGGAGTCACCGTTTATGACTACTGTCATCTCGGTCATGCGCGGTCTTACATTGCTTGGGATACCCTGCGGCGCTATCTGCAATGGCGAGGGTATCAGGTGCGCTATGTGCAGAATTTTACTGATATTGACGATAAGATCCTCAAACGAGCTAGGGAAACCGGCTCAACCATGGAAGCAGTAGCCGAAAAATATACCCAAACCTACTTTGAAGATATGGCGCGGTTAAATGTCCTGGAAGCGGATGAATATCCCAGGGCAACCCATACCCTAAACGGGATTTTACGGCTGATCCATGAGTTGGAAACTAAGGGCTATGCCTATGCTTCTGGGGGCGATGTCTATTACCAAGTGCGTCAGTTTCAGGACTATGGCAAGCTTTCCGGGCGCAAGTTGGAGGAGATGCAAGCGGGAGCATCGGGGAGAGTGGTAGAGAGTGGAGAAGAGGCGAAGAAAAAAGATCCCTTTGATTTTGCTCTGTGGAAGGGAGCTAAACCGGATGAACCGAGTTGGGAGTCTCCTTGGGGAAAAGGTCGCCCCGGATGGCATATTGAATGCTCGGCCATGGTGCGCGACTGTTTAGGAGAGACGATTGATATTCACTGTGGGGGCGCGGATCTGGTGTTTCCCCACCATGAGAATGAGGTAGCGCAATCGGAAGCGGTGACGGGTCAACCCTTGGCCCGGTATTGGTTACATAATGGCTTTGTGACGGTGAATGGGGAAAAAATGTCCAAGTCTTTGGGCAATTTTACGACGATTCGGGATTTGTTGGACTCGGAAGGGGGGCCGGAACCGATGGCGCTCCGGTTGTTTGTGCTTCAGGCCCAATATCGTAAACCGATCGATTTTACTCCAGAGGCGATCGCCTCAGCACAACGGTCTTGGAATACTCTCAAAGAGGGCTTATCCTTTGGTTACAAACAAGGGGCAATCTGGGGATGGGATATCCAGGGGAAATCTGAGGATCTCAATCCGGAGAGTGTGGCAAAGTTCAATAGTGCCATGGATGATGACCTGAATACATCAGGCGGATTAGCCGTATTATTTGAATTAGCCAAAGGGTTAAACCGAGAACAAAATCGCTTGATTCATGAGGGTAAAACGGAGGTCAATCCAGCACAGTTATATGAACAATGGCAAACTTTAGTAACGCTCTCCCAAGTTTTGGGGTTAGAAGTGGAAACCGAGACAGCAACGGAGTCCCCAGGATCGCAACTGAGTGATGAGGAGATTGAAGAGGCGATCGCCGCTCGTCAAGCTGCTCGCAAAGCCAAAAACTTTGCCGAAGGCGATCGCATTCGCGACGACTTACAAAACCAAGGCATTACCCTCATCGATCAACCCGGTGGTCTCACCCAATGGCATCGCAATTAACTTCCTGAATAGGGAAAACTGGGTTTTCCCCATTTCCCATTCCCTATTCCCCATTCCCCATTCCCCATTCCCCATTCCCTTTTATGCGCGAACAACGGATTACTTTTTCCCTATCCACGTTCCTCTTAACCTTACTCTCGGTGCTGCTCATTGTCCTCTTGTGGCAATTACGGGGACTCGTACTGTTGTTAATGATTTCTATTGTTCTAGCCGCTTCCATTTCTCCCTTAGTGGATGGGGCCGAACGCCTGCGTATTCCTCGATGGTTAGGGGTAATTTTAGTCTATCTAACCCTACTTTCTGGATTAACCGGTCTGGGTTTATTAATCGGCCCAACTGTGTTTCAGCAAATCGAGCGCCTGATCCAAAAACTGCCTTCCTATGCCGAAATTTTAATTCAATTAGCAGAAAATTTACTGGATAATTGGACGAATACTCCCCCAGAACTCTTTAACCTCGTCGATCTGCAACAAATTACCAGTTGGCTGATCCGCTCTAGTCAACAATTAGTGCTGAGATCCTATAGCATTACACGAGGGATTATTGGGGGAGTCTTTAGCCTGATTTTATCCCTGTTTATCTCCGGTTATATGGTCGCTGATAGCCAAACCTTAATTAACAGTTTGGTGCGCCTACTCCCTGAACCTTGGGATAGCAAAATCGCCGCCCAAGTGCCCACCATTGGCTACCGCATGGGGAGTTATATTCGCGGACGGTTGATTGTCTCTTTTATCCTGGGAATTGTCACCACGGTAGGCTTAGGTATCCTAGGATTACGGGAGTTTTCCCTGGGTTTAGGGGCGATCGCCGGAGTCACCAACCTGATCCCGTTTATCGGCCCGGTTTTAGGAGCTATTCCCGCTTTAGTCGTGGCGATCGCCTCCGGAGGTTGGACATTTTTGTGGGTACTACTCTTTTTTGTCGTGATTCAAAATGTCGAAACCTACATCCTCGATCCCTTCCTCGTCGGTTCATCCGTTGGCATTCATCCCCTCTATCAACTCTTAGCCGTTCTCGGAGGAACTCAAGTTCTAGGAATTATCGGAGCCTTAATTGTGCCCCCTTGGGTAGCTGGAGCAGCAACCTTGCTAGAAAATCTGTATATTCAACCGAAATTAGCCGCAGAAAAAGCCACTGAACTGAGTTCTCAGGCTACCGAAGATTTCGGGGATCGATAAACAGAACTCGTCCGATGGAACAGAGCTGGACAAGGAGGATAATAAACAACAGAAAGTTCATCGCTAATCTTAACTTTCCCTTTGATCACCGATCGCAATAACCGATTCATCGATCTCCGGTCTTCCTCTGTTAAGTTTTCATCTAAAGTAGCAGCCATGAGACCATAGCGATCTGCAAGGGTCAAAACTCCGGTTTCTCGTGCAGAAACTAGAATTTCTGAGATCGCTCCAGGGAGAATTTGGTGTTCCAGTAACATAATGATTCCATACACGAGTCCTATACTATTCACTATCAACGATATTTTTTCTTTTGTGCGTGATTGATATCGCTGCTCTTAAGTGATTTAGATCGCTCTGAAATCTTCAAAATCATTCCCCCAATGCCTAATTTATCGGTGTAATTTTGTGCCTTAATTATCTAAGTTAGCATATAAACCCCTAATCTTTGGTAAGGTGAAGGGGAATCATTGCCTGTTAGAGTGAGTCGCTGATGACGGAAAATCTACCCCATTTTTTCACCTCCCAGGAGGAAGAAGTAATTACTGATGATATCCCAGAAGCCCTCCGGGATACCCCAATACCACTTCCTGAAGTCCAAGAGTCAGCATCCTCAAGTTCTGAGGGGAGAATGTGGATTGGATGGGGAGGTGTGGCGATCGCCCTGATCGGCGGTATTCTCATTTTCAGAAGTAACTCTGTCACCCCTAATCCAGCCTCAAAACCAGTTACTTCTCCCTCGCCGGTAGCCGAAACCCCTGAATTAGGTGAAGAGCAGGAAAACTCAGAAACGGCTGAGGTTGGGGACTTACTGGGGCATTTTGCCTATGAAGAAGCACCGGCAGAAGATTTGATTCCAATTACGGCTGATGGTAGGCTACAATTACGGAGAATGGCGGCTGTTAAATTCCAACAAATGGTAAATGCTGCCCAACGGGATGGGGTGAGCTTGGTTCCTCTATCTGCCTTTCGCAGCTTACAAGATCAAGAGTATTTATTTTTTGATGTCAAAGCTCAACGGGGACAACTGGCAACAAAACGGGCAGAAGTAAGCGCTCCTCCCGGATATAGCGAACATCATACGGGCTATGCAGTGGATATTGGGGATGCTTATGTTCCTGCTGTGGATCTCTCTCCAGAGTTTGAAAATACGGCTGCTTTTAAGTGGTTAGAAGAAAATGCTGCTTATTATAATTTCGAGCTATCCTTTCCTCGAAATAATCCCCAAGGGATTAATTATGAACCTTGGCACTGGCGTTTTGTGGGCGATCGCCATAGTTTGGAGACGTTTTATAAGGCGCGAGAGCAGTCCAAGGTTGGGGAATCATCAGGGCAATAAACTGTCGCTTATCCAGAGAACTTTATGAATCAACTAAGTTTAAATTTGACCGCGATCGCCGTTTTTACCCTAACCTTGTCCAGTCTGTTGGGGCCAGCAATCCACTTAAATCCAGCAATTCCGGCGATCGCCGCCTTTGGCATTTTAGGATTTCTGGCGATCGACAGCCTGCAATGGAAAGGCCGAGGCAGTAACTTAGTATTAGGCTTAATTTCTAGTCTCTCTGCTGAATACCGCGATCGCCTCCTACACCATGAAGCCGGCCATTTTTTTGTCGCCACTCTTCTCGATATCCCCATTACCGGCTACACCCTCAACCCCTGGGAAGCCCTAAAAGCCGGACAAAAGGGACAAGCGGGCGTAAGCTTTGATGAACAGGCCATCACTAAACAGCTTAAATCCCCTGCCCTCACCCAGCAATGGATTGACCGCTATTGTATCCTGTGGATGGCCGGTATAGTGGCGGAAGAATTGGTTTATGGGGATGCTAAAGGAGGAGCCGACGATCTGCAAAACTTCCATACCCTCCTCAAGCTCTATTCCCCTGTAGAGGGTGATTTTACCCCTAAACAACAATGGGCCAAACTCCAAGCAAAAACCTTAATTAAAGACCATTGGAAAGCTTATCAAATGTTGACGTTTGCCATGGAATACCGTTTACCCGTAGCCAAATGTCAAGAGAAGATTAGATCAATTAAAAATTAAAAATTAAAAATTAAAAATGGGTATCGGTTGAAGGATACACTATCAGTTAGAACCAGAAGGGGATTGGAGCAGGCGATCGCTCAATCCTTAAAGGCGATCGCCTATGAACCATTACGTTAAATCCCCGACCCATCCAAAAACTCTTCAATCGCTCGATCCTTCAAAGCACAACTATTTTGCTTAGAGCGATAGGATGGCACTTCTAGGGCTTCTCCCTGTAAAACAGACTCTTCCCAGGAACTCCAACAGACACTAGCCAAGGATTGACTCTCCTGGAGAATCTCCCGACCTTCCTGAAGGGAACGCACCTGTTCTTCCAACTGCTCAATTCGGTCTACCAAAGTGCGAATCATATCCGCTTCCGCATCCGGCAGTCTTCCATGTTCTAGCGGATCGACTCGAACCCCAGAGCGATAAACAATCCGTCCCGGAATGCCCACCACCGTACAATCCGAAGGCACATCCCGCAACACCACCGATCCCGCACCAATGCGGACATTATTTCCAATAAGCAGATTACCGAGAACCTTAGCCCCCGCACCCACCACCACATTTTCACCCAGGGTAGGATGGCGTTTACCACTTTCCTTACCGGTTCCCCCCAGAGTTACCCCTTGATAAATTAGGCTATAGTCTCCGACGATCGCCGTCTCACCAATCACCACCCCCATACCATGGTCAATAAAGACTCCTTTGCCAATGGTTGCTCCGGGGTGAATTTCAATCCCCGTAAACCACCGAGCCAGATGGGACATCAGCCGGGGAATAAACGGCAGACCCAGGACATGGAGCCAATGGGCAAAGCGATAAAACAGCAGCGCTTGCAGTCCAGGGTAGCAAAACAGGACTTCCAGCCAATTTCGGGCGGCGGGATCGCGATCGAAGATGATACGGAAGTCGGCAACAAGATTACTTAGCACGATTGAAAGTATCCAAAGCTTCATCAAACTGATCGATCTAGATCTTAGCGTCTAGTGGCCAGTTTACCCAAGGAATTAGATTTAAATTAAGGTGAAATTGAGTCATCTTTTCCTCAAATCACCGATTGCAGCCATGCCCATCATCATCATGATTCTCATCTTAATCGCTGGATATCTAGGCAGTGAACTCCTAGCTTTAGAACTCATTAGCCTCTTAAAAAGCTTCTCAGTTCCCCCTTGGCTACTGTTGACTGCCACCCTCTCCCTAGTGGTTTGGTGTTTTGGAGACGAACGTTAAGACCCGCTTTGACCCTCTAATAGTGCTTGATCAGCTTCAAACAATTACGTCCATCTTCCGTGGCTCTATAGCTGAGGTCATCAGCAATATCAGACATCATAAACCAACCCCGTCCATGTTCCTGGTCAGGATGTGGGCGAGGTTGGCTTCCGAGCCATTGGTCAATATCAAAGCCTGGGCCATAATCCCAAATCGACATTGTGATGGCATCATCCGCTAAGATCGCCTCTATATCAATGGGGGTATTTTGGGGAAGATCGCGATGGGCATGGAGAACAGCATTGGTTAATCCTTCGTAAAATGCAGTTTGACACTCAATCCAGGTCGCTTCAGGAATGGCGAGGGAGGGCGGCTTAAGACTTTTAAACCACTCTAAGCCATCAGTCAAAGCCTGGCCATCAGAATGAACTTGCAGATAAGCTCTATGGGGCAATTTCAATGGTGTAACCCTTAATCAGGCAATCAGCAGAGGTAAATGAAGCATTCAAGCATCCAAAAGTGAACTCAACGTTTATGATGAAATCACCACTTAGGTCGGTTCAGAATCAGTAAGATAGAAACGGACGCTAGATTGGGGGTCACGCTGCTTACTGAAATTGTTGCTCTGGTGCTTCTGCTTATAAGCTATCAAATAGGCTATCAAAGTGATCTCACTTTTGTCAGATTTTTCAGCTCCTAGTCTGATGACATTTTAATCATGTACAAGGTTTTGATTATAGAGGATGACCCTTTGTTTCGGTTAGTGTTGACCAAAGCGCTGAAGAACCAGGGGTATGATGTAACTGTTGCTACTAATGGTGAAGAAGGGTTAGAGCAAGCCGCGAGTCTGCGCCCTGGATTGATTTTGTGCGATTGGATGATGCCTCGCATGGATGGATTGGAGGTTTGTCGCCGCATTAAGGCCAATCCGGATTTAACGACGACGTTTTTTGTCTTGCTCACCGCTCGTGAGGGGGTAGAAGACCGGGTACAAGGACTCGATAATGGGGCGGATGATTTTTTGTCTAAACCCATTGAAGTGAATGAGTTACGGGCGAAAGTGCGGGCCGGTTTGCGACTGCACCAGCTCAGTCAAGATTTACAAACCGCTAAACAGAGACTTGAAGCTGAGTTAATGGAGGCGGCTGATTATGTTAAATCTCTCTTACCTGGCCCCTTAGAAGAATCGGTTTCTATTGATGCGAGGTTTATTCCTTCTCGTCAATTGGGAGGGGACTGTTTTGATTATTATTGGCTCAATGAAAATCAGTTGGTGATTTATGTGGTGGATGCGGCGGGCCATGGGGTGGGTTCAGCTCTATTATCGGTTTCTGTCCTGAATTTATTGCGCTCTCAATCCCTGTCTGGGGTCGATTTTTCTCAACCCCATCAGGTGCTAATGGGTCTGAATGATACTTTCCAGATGGAAACTCAAGGCGATCGCTACTTTACCATTTGGTATGGGGTTTATCACCGCCAGGAACAGTCTTTGGTTTATGCCAGTTCCGGCCATCCTCCCGCTATCCTCTTATCTCCAGGTTCTCAGGAAGAGATAGAGGTGCAATATCTGAAAACACCGGGTTTCCCCATTGGGATGTTTCCGGGAGTCGAGTATAAATCCTGTCAATGTCAGGTTCAATCCCAAAGTACCCTCTATGTGTTTAGTGATGGAGTCTATGAAATTCATCAGACCGATGGCACACTATGGGGACTTCAGGCATTTAGTGAGTTTTTGGCAACCCATCAACATCTTTCGTCTGAGTTGTTAGATCATTTACTCCATTGCATTCATACGTTGAATCCCAACACCATTTTGGACGACGATCTATCCTTACTTCAGATTCAGTTTCATGGTAAGGGAGAGGGGGATTAATCGCTATTCAACTGTCGCTCAAACTCCTCTCGGCTTGACAAGACCTCAAATACCCGATCCATGCTTGTCAGTTCAAACAGCATTCTGACTTGTTCATTAATGGAGCAGATCAAGAGTTTTCCGCCCGCGGAGCGTACCGTTTTTAAGGCGGCGACTAAGGCCCCTAGACCAGAACTATCAATAAAAGTCACATCTTTGAGGTCAATCAGGATCGTATCAGCGCCAGATTGAACTAATGCACTGACTTCATCTCTAAACTGTCCAGCTTTGGTGCTGTCTAAAATGCCGGAGGGTTGAATTTGTTTAATAATTTGACTCATGGGTTTTGATCGGCAGAAGGTTGGTGTTTTGATCCCAATCCATTGGATTTAGTTGAATAGGATACTACAATTCTGGATTCGGGTTGATCTTATTCTATCCGGATTAACCCAGAAGTTAAATCAGTGCTGAAATCCGGGCTATTTTCAGAATTCATACCCTGGTCTGAATGGGTTTACGATTGTCCTCAGAGTCAAAGCAGGGTATTTTGAGGAGAGCAGGGGAATCAATGTATCTTTGATAATATCTAGCGATCGCCATTGAAGAGCATGATTCTAACCACCGTTGGTACTCAACCCTATCCCTTTAATCGTTTAATGAGTTGGTTGGAGGTTCTCGTTCAACGAGGATTGATCCAGGAAGAGCTGATTGTACAATATGGCAGTTGTACGATTTGGCCGGAGGGAGAAGACTGTTTTGCCGATATTCCAGAGAAGAAGTTAATCCAGTTGGCTCATCAGGCTCGTCTGATTGTTGGCCACTGTGACCCTCATTTGCTTAAGGGGTTGGCTCAAACGACCAATCCTTATATTTTGGTTCCTCGTGGGCAATGCTATAAAGAGCATATTGACGATCGCCAAATTGAGTTAGCCCGTCATCTAGCTTTGGCAGGCGTTCCCATTGCCTGGTCTCCTGGAGACCTGGTGCGATTTATTCATTCTCCCCGACGAATTTCTCACTCTACCCTCATGACAATCGCCAATGAGACGGTGAAACGCTCGCTCAAAAAGGGCCGTTGAGTCCATCCTCTGAGCGATCGGATGTTGGGTTTGGGCAGAATATAACTTTGATAGACTCCCCTTGAGGTGTTTATGAACAATCCAGTTAATTCCCCTGAGTTTGCCATGACTTCCTTTGGGGCCTGTTGTTTGGTTCAATTATCGAAAAATTTTACGGTTAACCAAGCTGTAGCATTTAAGGAGTATTTTAAACAGCTCTGCGATTCCCAATCAGGTCTGACTCAGGTAATTTTAGATTTAGGGCAAACGACATTTATTGATAGTAGTGGCATTGGTGCTTTAGTGGGGTGTCTGAAAATGGCTCGCGCTCAACAGATCGAGCTGATTATTTGGAGCCTTAATCCTCAAGTGAAGATGGCATTTGAGTTAACTGGACTTACCGATGCATTTACGATTGATAGGGGCACAGATGCCCTATTGGCCCCAACGACGGATAGCCATGAGGTCTCGCCAAAGATTCATCCTTCGGTGCGATCGCCTCTGAAGCGGTTGCTGGATATCATTGGCAGCTTAGTCGGCTTGGGAATTACCTCAGTTCTCTTGATTCCCATTGCGATCGCCATCCAAATTGACGATCCTGGCCCCATTTTCTTTGGTCAAATTCGCTGCGGCTGGATGGGGAAACGGTTTAAAATTTGGAAGTTTCGCTCTATGGTAGCCAATGCTGAAGCTCTGAAGCATCAGGTTAAAAATGAAGCTGAAGGTGCTTTTTTTAAGAATAAGAATGATCCGAGGGTCACCCGTGTGGGTAAATTTTTACGCCGCACCAGCCTAGATGAACTGCCCCAATTTTGGAATGTCTTGAAAGGAGAAATGAGTTTGGTGGGCACTCGTCCCCCCACCCCCGATGAAATTGAGCGCTATGAAATCCCCAAATGGCAACGGCTCGATGTGAAGCCGGGTATGACCGGAGAATGGCAGGTGAATGGGCGATCATCCATTCGAGACTTTGAAACCGTGATTCAGATGGATTTACGCTATCAAGAAAACTGGAGTTTACTCCATGACATTAAGCTGATTCTCAAAACCCTTGTGGTCTTATTTCAAAAAAACGCGGGAGCGATGTAAAACCCATCAACCCCCAGTTAATAATGATTACATCATTAATAATAAATCTATCCTCCCGCCGCAAAGGTAAACATCACCAGGGCAGATAACAAAATTCCGGGACTGAGGAATAGAATTAGAGTGAGTAAATCATGGACAGTCATATCCAATGGTTCTCCTGAGCAAAAACACCATTCTGTTAGGGTATCCCATTCTTCCTCAAAAGCAACCCGGAGTGAATATTCTTAATCCTCGCTTAAGCTCATCGGTCAATGCTACCCTGATTAAGGATCTCTACTAACCAGGAGCAAGAAAACGGTTTACCCTAGTCCTTTAGCTCGTCTGATCGAGCAATTTCAACGGTTACCTGGTGTTGGGCCAAAAACGGCACAACGCCTTGCCCTTCATGTTCTCAAACGGCCCGAAGCAGAAATCAAGGCCCTGGCTCAGGCTCTATTAGATGCCAAACAACAGGTGGGCGTATGTCAAAAGTGTTATCATCTTTCTGCCGATCCTTTATGTAGCATTTGTCGCAATCTCAATCGCGATCGCCAAATTTTATGCGTGGTGGTAGACTCACGGGATGTGATCGCCCTAGAAAAAACCAGAGAATACCGAGGCCTCTACCATGTCCTTGGTGGTGTCATTTCACCCATGGATGGCATCGGCCCGGAGCAACTCACCATTCAATCCTTGGTGCAACGAGTGAGCCAAGAAAACATTCGAGAGGTGATTTTAGCTGTCAGTCCCAGTGTAGAAGGAGAAACCACAACCCTCTATATCGGTCAACTCCTAAAACCCTTTACACGGGTGACCCGTATCGCCTTTGGATTACCCATGGGAGGAGACTTAGAATACGCCGATGAAGTCACCCTAGCTCGTGCCTTAGAAGGTCGTAGGGAACTCGATTAAAGCCCTAACTTTATTTCACTTTTTGTTTGACAAAGTTGAAAATCTTCACCACCTGTTGCTTCAAAGGTTCAATTTGAGCCACTTGTTTCTTGAGAGCATTAATTTCTGCCTGCATTTTGGTGATTTGTTCCTTCAAAGCGGCAATTTCTGCGCCAGATGCTCCGGCTGAAGGTGCAGCTTCTGAAGAGGACTGGGCCCCATGACCGGTGGTTGTTTCTCCCTCTAATGGCGGCCGTGTCTTTTTGGCTTTAGTCATAGCCGACTTAATGGCAGCAATCAAATCTTTTTGTTCAAAGGGTTTGGGGATAAATTCCCAAAATTCAAAGGGTTCTTTAATTTTTTCTGTAACCTCTTCCTTGCGTCCCGACATCAAAACGAGAGGGATTTTACGCAAGTGGCCATCATTCTGAATATGTTGGAAAACCTCGAATCCACTGACTTTCGGTAAGAGGAAATCGAGCATAATCAAATTAGGCTGTTCTTGGCGGATCAAATTGATTCCTTCTTCACCGTCTTTGGCTTCGACGACTTCAAAGTTACCCTTGGGTAACATATCTTTAACTCGCGCTCTGATGACACGACTATCATCAATAACTAGAATTTTATGTCCCACAATGAACTCCTTGAGAGGGTGACGATTGAATAGTAATCCTGAGTTGAGTAGTGGATCGAACGGTGGTGTTCAGATGTCTAGGTCAATCCAGAAGAGAAATAGAGTTGAGTTAACGCTCATAGAGATGATTGAAGATCGTCAGGGCGATCGCGCTCTCTTGTACTCTATCTATCAATGATAATAGAATTCTGACCCCAATCACTGGAGTCATTTGATAACCCTACTTATGGTTAAGTATGAAGTCTGATCTATCTCACGTATCGGTTACTTCCGAGTCTGTTCCAGGTTCTACCGAGAAGAAAGCGCGATCGCCGTTAGCGACGCTTCCCCCTTGGTTGCGTCGCTCGATTGGTAAAGCGAGTGAATTATCTACCGTCCAAAAAATCATTAAGCAACGGCAGATTCACACCATTTGTGAGGAAGGGCGATGTCCTAACCGGGCTGAGTGTTATAGCCAAAAAACCGCTACATTTTTACTCATGGGCCCCACCTGTACCCGTGCCTGTGCCTTTTGTCAGGTGGATAAGGGCCATGCTCCTATGCCCCTCGATCCAGAGGAGCCGGATAAAATTGCCGAATCGGTACAGTTATTGGGCTTAAAGTATGTGGTTTTAACCTCCGTTGCTCGTGATGATCTCCCCGATCAGGGGGCCGGATGGTTTGTGAAGACGATGGAGCGGGTGCGGGAAGTGAATCCGGGGACGGAAATTGAGGTGTTAACCCCAGATTTTCGCGGCCAACGGGATTTGGTGGTTCAGGTGGCTGAAGCGAATCCGGCTTGTTATAACCATAATATTGAGACGGTGAGACGGTTGCAGCGTCCGGTGCGCCGAGGGGCGAAATATGAGCGCTCTTTGGATGTGCTGCGCTGGGTGAAAGAGGTGAATCCGGACATTCCCACCAAATCGGGGTTAATGTTGGGCCATGGGGAGACTGAGGCGGAAATTGTGGAGACTTTGGCGGATTTACGGGGGGTTAAATGCGATCGCCTCACCCTCGGTCAGTATATGCGCCCTTCCCTCGATCATCTCCCCGTACAGCGCTATTGGCATCCTGACGAATTTGAGAAATTAGGGGAAATTGCCCGCAACATGGGCTTTAATCATGTCCGTTCCGGGCCCTTAGTTCGCAGTTCCTACCATGCGGGGCAAGACTCCTAGCAGGGCGGATTTACAAAACCGAAAACCCTGTAGGGGCGGGTTATACCCAAATCTCGGACACGAACAAATCAATCTTGTAAACCCGCCCCACCCCACCAATAAACCCACCGGATAGGATGGTATCGACAACGGGTTGGGCGGGTTTCGCTGCGCGACATGAATACAGAAGTTACTGGTGGGTGTTGTTTATTTGAGTAAAACCCGCCCCTACAAAAGGTCTCATTTGTATTCAAATCGACTATAATCCTTAATCCTTAAAGATTATTCCTGTATCTCAGTCGTATGAGGGTCTGCTCCTTCAGAAGTAGTTCGCATAGTTTGATAGACTTTAATCGGTCGTTCTATCCCTCGAAAGCGGTAACTTCCCATGGGCATAAAACCGCGACGAACACGCAATAATTTATAAGTTGCTTCACTGACCACACATTCTCCAGGGGGACAAATTCCTTCCATCCGAGAAGCCAAATTAATCGTCGATCCCAATACGGTATAATCAACCCGTTGAGAACTACCAATATCCCCCACCACTGCTTTACCGCTATTAATGGCAATTCTCAGTTGTAAGGGTTCATTTAAGCGATTCGTTTTATTCAGGTGTTCCAAGCGAGTTAGCATTCCTCTAGCGGCTGCCACTGCTCGGTCTGCATGATCGGGTTGGGCTTCTGGAGCGCCAAAAAAAGCCATAATGCAATCGCCAATAAACTTATCTAAAGTTCCTTTGGCTACAAAAACTTCCTGAAGCATTTCTTCAAAGAAATTATTTAAAAGATCCGCTATTTCTGAGGGAGAAAGTCGCTCAGAGAGGGCAGTAAATCCAACAATATCAGCAAATAAAATACTAATTTCATATTCGGCCAGGGGTAAGCGGCCATTGGTAAGCGCTCCGGCTGCCATCATTTGTTGGACAACGGAGGGAGTATGATAGCGTTCTAGGCGCTGGCGAATATTTTCTTGATCTCTAAGTTTTTGCTCTAGAAGCCATCGCTGGACAGAAGAGGCGACTAAGTTGGCTAGAGCCGAGAAAAAACTCAGGTCTTCTTCGGCTTCTAGGGTGGTGTACTGGGAAGAGACATGGGCATCGGCATAGAGAACGCCAAAAACTTGTTCTTCTTCCCACAGGGGAACAGCCATGGCGGAACGAATGCCTTTACTGAGGATGCTCATTTCCCCTTCAAATCTCTCATCGGCTTGTGCATCTGCTGTTTGTATGGCGACTCTTTCCACAAAGACTTTTTGACAGATACTGTGGGAGATCCAACTGCTATCGGCGGTAAGGGTTTCGTCGCTTTGATGACGGGTTGCTAGACGAACTAATTTGAGTCTTCCCGTGGCTTCTAAGTCAATTAGGAGGGCTAAACGGTCAATGCGTTTGAGGTCTCGGAATACGGATTCTTGGACTTGGAGAAAGATGGCTTCGAGGGAACCGGCAGAGTTGAGGCCTTTACTAATATCTACCAGATCTTTGAGGCGGGCGATCGCCTTACGATTGCTGCTGGCCGTATCTTGGTCATTCTGGGGTTGGAGCCATAAGCGTTGTAGATCTTTAACATTGCGGAGAATGGTTGTACCATCGGTACTCAATTCTGGCCCCCTAGAAACTTCTTCTCCAGAGGGTTGTAGAATCAGAACGACTAAAGACACTACCCCAATTTGGACAACATCTCCATGATGAATCCATTGGGCAGATTTAGCCGGTAATCCATTGAGTAATGTGCCATTGAGACTGCCAAGATCTTCAATGAGCCATCCTTGTCCACGGGCAACAATCTGACCATGGTGACGGGAAACACCAAAAAAAGGGAGGCAGAGATTACAATCGGGCGATCGCCCTAAAACAAAGGGATTATCTTCAACTAATACGGTTCCTTCCGTATTGCCCTCAACTTGTATCCGCAGTTTGAGTTGGCTCATTGTCTGTTAACCCCTTGACCGATGGTAATTTCAACATTCAGGGAAAACCAACGCAACTGAGGAAAATCTAAATCACCCATATTCTTAGTCCAATCCAAGTAGTCACAAAGAGTGTGTGAATGGAACGCCATACGCTGTAAATTTATATTTCTCCAGTAATCCAGGCCTAAACCGGATGAACCCTGACCCTAGTATGCCCTGCCGATCTATTGTTGGCTGGGTATTTTCTATATTGTAAATAATGAGCCACAGAATCATCTGTGGCTGCGATCGATCTCAAGGAAATTTCACCGATATTACGGGGTATTGGTTCACTTTGCTATCCTTTTAGCACGCTTTGGATGGCATCTAAGCGCCGTTTTTGATCTTTTCTGACGGTACTGCGATAGGAACCGAGTCCATGGGCTTCTAGTTCTCCGGTGGTGGGGTTGACAAAGGAGCGCATACGGGCACAGAGTACAGCGTCTTCTGGTTCGGGTTGTTGGGTCTGACAGTCTTTGAGGTGTTGAATATAGTCTTTGCCAGCCAAGGGAGATTGGTTAATTAAATCTACTCCAGCGACTAACTCAAATGTTCCTAGATCAACGCCTAGGGTTTCGGCTTCTGCTTCAAGTTGGCTAATCCAGGGCTTTAGCCGTCGCAATTGTCGCCGATCTGCTTCTTCTGGGGTATATGCACCGTGTTGATAGGCAAAGGTTCCCAGATTGTGTTTGGAGTTTCCGGGATCGGTATGGCCATAGTAGAGATCGGTATGTCCTCCGCTAGGGGTGCGGGTTCCTTCCGCCACACCAATGGCGATCGCTCCCACGGAGTCAGGAGTAGCAAACAGGTTTTCTGTAGAAAGGGTGACTAATTTGGCGGATACTGTAGATCTGGGTAAGGATCGCTTCCGGGCGCGATCGCCTTCTGGGGTAGAGGCAAATAATCCGCCAATTAAGCCTAGGCTTGCCAAAATTTGCAACCAACAGAGAACAAAAGATCCTCGATATTGAACCCATTTTGCCCAAACTTTCAACCCCGGTAAACCGCGCATCTAAACCCCGAATTCTGAACACCAGGATTGAGTTTCCCATAAGGGATCGCGAAAAAACATCCTCTTATTGGGTGATTTTAATCCATTTTCCGAGAATTTCTCTACTCATCACTGATTACGAGCTATCGCTAATAAGGTAACCTCCCAAACCAATCGAGGTTGGACATAACTCAGCAGAGCCTGACGCGCTTTTTCTAGGGGTTGCAGCCATTGGGAAGATGAGTGATTTTGCCAATAAAACTGTTGTAGGTAGCCAATGAGCCACAGTTGGGTGGGGGTATCTAAAGTTTGAGGAATGGTTTTGGCTAACTCTAATAAGGGGCGAGGCGTTCGAGGAAGATGCTGTAGAGATTGTAATATTTCTGGTGGACAAGCTTGTAACTGCTCAAAAGCGGCGATCGCCTCCCCCGGACTCCCCTGAGCTAATGCCATCACCGTGGGGCGATCGACAATTTCCCCATAACCCAGGGATCTCAACACCTGCTCTAGGGCTTCTGGATGCAAACGATAAAAGGGAATGCGCGTACAGCGAGAAACAATGGTGGGTAATAAGGCGGCCTCAGAAGAGGCGATCGCAATAATCGTCGCTTGACCCGGTTCTTCCAAGGTCTTTAATAAGCCATTGGCTGCCCCTTCTGCCATCAAATCGGCCCGATCAATGACCACCAACGACCGGGGAGACTCCAAAGGGGGACGACTGAGAAATTGACTAATTTCTCGCACTTGTTCAATCCGAATTCGGGGTAGCGCTTTCCGTTGTACCCCTTGAGCCTTAGCCTGGCTCACCGACAGCAATTGCCCCTGGTGTTGATAGGTCGGTTCTACCCACAACAAATCGGGATGATTCCCCTGTTCCATCCGTTTCTTAATGCGTGCCCTTTGTTCTGGAGAGTCTTCTGTACTGGCGAGACGCTGGACAAACAAACTTGCCGTCAGACACTTACCAATCCCTTCAGGCCCGACAAATAAATAAGCGGGTGCAATCCGATTTTTACGAATCGCTTGAGTGAGTAATCTAATCGCTTGGGGTTGGCCAATCACCCCTTCAAATCCTAGGGTCATTGGTCAGAAATTTTGAGGGTATAGCCATGAGATCCGCCATCGAGATCGCCAACAAAAATCTGATAATCACCCGGAGGCCATTGACCGGGAATTTCTACCGTTGAGCCATCATGGGCCGGAACACAGAGGTCAAAATCTTGGGGGCCGTCTATTTTTAGGGTGGGTTTGCCGGAGCTTTGCAGACGGAAATGAATAGAAGTATCCGCCGTGACGGTCAGGGCTAGATTGGGAGAAGTGGCTAAATTGCCGCAACTGCTGGCGGTGGGCCCCCCCGATGTGCCCGTAACTTCCATGGGTTGAAAGCCAGGACTGATGGTTTTTTGGGTGGTTTGAGCATTACTGCTCAGGGGAATCATTGAGGCGATCGCCCCTGCTATGGTAAGTGTGAGGAATATAGAGGGTTTCTTCATGATTTCATCCTCTCAGGAGAAAAGAATTAGGGAACTGTCCTAGTCTTATCATTTACAACTCTAGGGCTATGCCATCAGATGATTTTACCGCGTCACTTGTTTCCGGTAAATTTTGTCAAGTTGTAAATCAGCAAGTTAAGCTAATTAAATCCAACTCACGAAGAGTTCCAGGAAAGGATTTTCTCTCGCCCCTATTCCCCTACTTGCCTACTCCCATGTTACAACCGGAACAAACTTTATCCGTTCAATCGACCTCTTCTCAGCTCCTAGAATATCAGTTACACCGGAAATTAGGACGGACTGCTGCGGGTCGTCAAACTTGGCTGGCTACGGATTTAAGCAGCCATGAACCGGTAACGCTGAAATTGTTGGCCTTTAATCCTCAGATGGAATGGGATGAGCTAAAGTTATTTGAACGGGAAGCTCAGGTACTGCAAGCCCTGGATCATCCTTGTATTCCCCAATACCGGGATTATTTTTCCCTGGATCGAGAGATGGGGGGAGGGATTCCTTGGTTTGGCTTAGTGCAGCAATATATTCCTGGTGCGTCTTTGCAGGAGCGGTTAGAAAATGGGGGGCGTTTTTCGGAGGAGTATGTTAAGGAAATTGCGGCTTCTGTCTTAAAAATTTTGATCTATTTACATGGCTTGAGTCCTCCTGTGCTGCATCGGGATATTAAACCGAGTAATATTATTTTGGGTGAGGATGGACAGGTCTACTTAGTGGATTTTGGGGCGGTGCAATCCCAAGCTGCGGTGACTGGGGTGACGTTTACGGTGGTGGGAACGAGTGGTTATGCCCCTTTGGAGCAGTTTTGGGGACGAGCGGTTGCGGCTTCGGATTTGTATGCATTAGGAGCAACTTTGATTCATGTGGCGACTGGGGTTGCTCCGGTGGATTTGCCCCATCGAGAAAATCGGATTCAGTTTCGCGATCGCTCACCGTTTAATCCCTATTTAATCACCTGGATCGAGAAAATGACCGATCCTGCCCTAGAAAAGCGCTTTAGCAATGCTCAGGAAGCTTTCGATCAACTCTATAACCAACCGGTAGGGGTAGAAAGGACGGATAGCCCTAAGTTTCGTCAGGTTCCAAAACCGGAGAATACGCTAATTTATATTTGGCGATCGCCCAAAACGTTAAAGTTAGAGATTCCCTCTCGATTTCAGCGCAATAGCGTCAGAACAGTTGCCCTTGTCTTAATTAGCTTGATAATTACACGGGGCATATTTATGGGTGCTTTCACCCTTCTTCGTAATCCCTTAATTTGGCTGATTGTATTTTTAGCGATCGTTGCCCTCGTGTTGTTCTTTGCTGCGAGTGAAACCGAAGTGATCTTTGAGAGAGAGCAATTTAAAATTGAAAGGAAGTTATGGGGCTGGAGCTATATCACCCACTCTGGTTTATCGGAGCAGTTAATGGGAGCTTTTATTCACCATGAAAACTCTTCCACGATAGTGAAACTTCATTGCCAAAATTATACTGGCGAATATACTTATGCGATCGCGGCTGGGTTAAGCCCTAACGAAGCAGCTTGGGTTGCTCATGAAATCCAAGATTGGCTTTATTCTCAGTCTGAGGTTAGTGATGGGGAATAGGCAATGGGGAATAGGCAATGGGGAATGTTCTTGCCATGCTCCCTACATTGACACTCCTCGACCTAAAGGTACGGAGATTCTTGGTTCACGGAGATTACTTGCTTAGACAGAATTACTTCTGAGAAAGTAGAGGTATTCTCTCCCCAAGCGTTTATTGGATCTAGCCCAAGAGTTCCCGTATGCCCTACGGTACTTAGTCCTTTCTTCAAAATATCCCTCTTCTATCACTCTGGGAAAAGTAAAATCGAAGACCAATCCTAAAACTTACTCAGGATATGATGTTGAGAGATCGCCAGCTAACAGAAACTCAGAAATTTTGTGTTTTTCCGAAAGCCTTGCTCAGTGGGGATTTCAGATTATCTTCTGGCGAAAGTGAAAGAAGAGGGATACTTCTAGGTTATCAAAGTTTCTATCTGACCGATCGCATCTCTTTCTTTTTGCCAAGCCTCGTCCCGTAGTTGATTGGCTTTTAAGACTAAATCCCCAATCTCGTTGATGATGGACGCAGCAGGTAAGGGAATGGGAATAGACTCAAACATTTCTCGATCGACTTCAAGAATCACTGAACCGTAAGAATTTCTCGTAATTAGACGATTACCGTAGTCTGAGACTAACCAAGCGTACAGGTAGCCAGGATTCATGTCTGATGCTGCCAAGAATCGAGTTGCGTGTTCACTGGCTGTCCATTTTGCCATGTACGCTGGAACAATTTGCACTCGCCCGATAGTACCAGAGCGAGTTACGCAAATCATATTTTCTTCTAGCTGGATTTCTGGCAAGTCTTTGGTGTGTGCGCCTTTTGCGAGTCCCTTGACATCAACCGGATCGACTTGAAAAAGCTGTTTGCTGCTCAGAAGCGGGATTCCACCTTTGTCAACATAAGTCCGTTTACGGAACTTGGTAATGGCTCTAACTTCCCTAGTGACTCGCTCATCGCCAACTGTTGTAACTTCTACAGGTAATTCTTTTAACTGTTGTTGTGCTTGCAATGCGGTTGGATCGTGAAAGCTACCTTCTAGTCTTCCAGCTAGTTCTGAGGCTTTTACGGTTGAGGTGACATATCCTTTGCTTTTTGGGGTCAAGGTGTCCAAATAGGGCAGGTTTAAGCGTTCGTGGAGTAGCTTATCGGCTTCATCTAACAGGCGGTTTGCTTCGTCTCTGCATTGTCCCGCTTCACACATCAGTCGCCCAATAGCAATACGACGCAAGGGATGTAAGTCAGGAATAACGATGCGAGTCAGGTGTTGGGGTTCGATGTGAACAACAACTGAACCATAGGTGGCTTGAGTCAGTTGGGGACGACCATAGCGACTACGAAGGAAGGCGGTAATATAACCTGCGGTATCGGCATCATTCGCCCGAAGACGAATTGCGTGTTGTGATAAGGCTTTTCCAGTAAAAGTTTCTGTAGCTAAGGCAACGTTACCAATAGTTCCAGAACAGGAAATGAGTACATCCCACATTTTAACTAGAAGCTTATCTAAACGAGAAGTCTGCTTACGACTCAAAAAGTTTTCGATTTTAGGGCGTAAACTAATGATGTCTGAACTAGACAAAAAAGGAACACCCCGTTCAGGACTGACATAAATTCGTTTAAACCGGAAAGCATTGTGAGCTTCTTGGCATAGTGCATTTTCCCCATAAAGGGAAATCAATGGAAAATCACTTGCTCGTAACTGAGCAACAGCATTCCGTGCCTCAATATTGAAACAAGACCCCTCCAAGCGAACACCAGCATCAAAGACTTCTTTTAAGCTGACGGTGGTTGATAATTTATCGGGTTCAGTGGTAGGGGTTGCTGGGACTGGATTATGTGGATTGACTCTTGCGTGTTTTACCATCCCAATACCGCCTGCTTCTTCCAATCAATAAATTCATTCGCCACCAAGGGGGTGTCATCATCAAGGACTTTCTGACGGGGTAATGGTCTAACCGTTGCTTCTCCTGTGGCTGTATGTTCTAACATAGGGATTTCCTCTGGTTTAGTCGGAACGAGGATTTCTTCTCCGTCCTCGTTGCGTCTAAAGGTCTTATTACCCCGCTTATCATGTCCGATAGCATTGACCTGAGCCATGAAGATTTCGTAGTCTCGTAGCTGACGATCGATGGCTTCACGGTTCATTTCCTCTTCTGTTTTCTTTTGCAGAATCAGCACCGAGGTTTGTGTCCCGTTGCGAGGTTGGAAGGTATCGGGATGAAGGTCGATAGATGCCACAATTCGACAGTGGGTTAGCATCCACCAGCGAGCATAAAGCAATCCGGGTGCGCCTAGAATCGCATCGGGTAAGACAATCGCCATGCGTCCCCCTGGCTTGAGAAATTGCCAGCATCGCTCGATAAAGAGGATTTCGGGGGGTTGAGAGGTTTGCAGTTGCTCGGTCATCTCCCAGCCATTTTCGGTTTCTTCCCACACATGACCGAGTTTGTATTGTCTCAAAGTTTCTTGGTCTTTAATGGGTAGCTTAGAACCGAAAGGGGGGTTAGTAGCGATCGCGTCAAACAAACCCAAGTCATCTGCACTTCTTAATGTGGATGGATCAACCCCAAGCGCATTAGCAAAGGCTTTCCGAAAGTTATCTTCCCATTGATGAGGGTGCAACAGACTATCTTGGCGCAAGATATTCCCCGATCCGTCGTTATTCATCACCATGTTCATTTTTGTTGCTTTGACGAGATCGGGATTGATGTCTGTCCCAAAGAAACATTGACTGGCTAATTGCTGGATACGCTCAGTCAAAGCAGCTTGCATCATAGAACTTGTGATATTATTCCCCATTGATGCTTTTAACTGGTCAATGATTTGGTTCATCGCAATCACTAAGAAACCTCCTGTCCCGCAAGCTGGGTCAAGAACTTTCTCATCAATCTTCAAGTCTAGCATTCGCACTGCCATTGTTTGAACATTACGGGGGGTGAAAAATTCACCGCGATCGCCTCTTAAATTTGCGCCCACTAACTCTTCATAGGCTTTCCCTTTGACATCAATATCAGTTTCGAGGAAACTGTAACGCTGTAACTCGCCAACGATATAAGCCAGAGAACGAGGTTGCAGTTTAATCCGGTCATTAGCATCAAAAATTGCTGGATAGCGTTTTTTGACCGCTTCAAAGATTTTCCCAATTCTATTGACAACCGTTAAGCGACCGTCATTACTCGCTTTTTCTGTAGCTGTAGCATAGAAATTAAGGGGATTCGGAAAATTGCGTTCGTCGTGGATTTTGCAGAAGATGACTTTTAGGAGTTCAAAGAAGGCAGGTTGTTTTTGTAATCCATCTGTGACGTAAATATGGTTGTGGCAAATCTTGAAGGAAAAGAGAAGATTATCATCTGTTGCGTGTTTTAAAGTTTCTCGTTTAGGACGATTGACTTCCTCTACATCCCCGTTCCGAGAAGGAATATCATTAGGTTCTTCCCAAACAAATTGACCATCAATATATAATCGTCGGAAAACAAACTTATATTTTCCATTTGTCCACATCCCCCACTCGGCATTAGAACAAGCAGACATATAGGATTTTAACTGCTCAACGCCATCACGACGATTAGAAGGCTCTACAGAATCTTTCTTGCACTCAATGATAATCCAAGCATTGTCTATCGTATGCTCTTGACCTTCCTTGAAGATTACTAAGTCAGCGCGAAAACGTTTGCTACCAATTTTAATCGGGAACTCTACAGCGATATCTTCTGGTCGATATTCTAACTCCAAGACAAGGCGGCGCTCGATATTTTGACGGACATATTCTTCTGGTGTGTCTTGACGGATTTTCTGGTCAATAAAGTCACAAATTTTTCCGTCTGGTAAAGTGGCTATGACTTTAGACATTCGTGCGTCCCCTGTTATAAGCTAATCTTTCTTTTAATTCGTGAGCCATCTGTAAGTAGATATTGTAACTCATTGACCGCTCATCCTATCTAGATAATGTTTAATCCCATCGACTAAGGATTCTAGATGTTCCCGTTGATGAGTTGCCATGAGGGAGATTCTAATACGGCTGGTGGGTACGGTGGGGGGACGGATGGCAGGGGCAAAAATGCCTTGGGTTTTGAGATAGGCGGATAAGTCTAAGGCTTGTTGAGGAGTCTCTAGAGGTAAGCTGATAATGGGAGATTCTGAGGCAATGGGGACGATCTGGGGACAGTGACGGGTGAGGAGAGCTTGGAAATCGTTGATATTTTGCCAAAGCTGTTCTCGGTGTTGGGGTTCGGTTTGGATAATGGCGATCGCTGTTTGGGCGGCTGCGGTGTCGGCTGGACTGAGACCTGTGGTATAAATCCAACTGGGGGCACGGTTGCGGAGATAGTCGATGAGGAGAGCAGATCCGGCGACATAACCGCCTAAACTGCCGATCGCTTTGCTCAGGGTTCCCACTTGGATCAATTCGGGTTTATGCAGTTGAAAATGCTGCACTAAACCGGCTCCGGTGCTACCGAAGACTCCGGTAGCATGGGCTTCATCGATGAGCAGCATACTGTCATAGGTTTGGGCAACTTCTAGTAGTTGGGGTAGGCGACAGAGATCTCCATCCATGCTGAAGATGCTATCACTGATGATGAGCGATCGCCGATACTGACTGCGGTATTCTCGTAATTTTTCCGTCAATTCTTGGACATTATTATGTCCATAAGTGATGACCGTGGCTTTACTGAGGATAGCGCCATTTTTTAGGCTAGAGTGGTTATATTCATCACTCAAAATCAAGTCCCGTGGCCCCATGAGGGCGGCGATCGCCCCCAGGTTAGCCAAATATCCGGAACTGAACACGAGGGCATCTTCGGTTTGTTTGAGCTGGGCAATCGAGCGTTCTAACTCGCGATGTAAACTCCGATGCCCACTGGTGAGTCGAGATCCGGTGCTTCCCGTGCCATACTGCTCCAGAGCCTCCTTAGCCGCTTCAATTAACCGGCGATCGCCCGCCAAACCCAGATAGTTATTGCTGGCAAAATTCAGTACAGGTTGACCACTGAGGGAGGCGATCGCTCCCGGTAAACCCTCCAAGGTTTGGGGAGAGCGATACCAGTTGGCTCGATGAAGGGTTTCTAGGGAATTAGAGAGCCAAGAGTAGGGCGAATGAGACATCAATTTACTGTTGACTAACCTTAATTTTTGAGTCATATCAAGTCTGGTTTCCGCAAGCGGCCATGAAAAGCAGTTAAACTAGCGGGCAAGATGCCCGCACTCCCTCAATCTGAGTGATATTACTGGAGTGGGAGCATCTTGCTCCCTACATTTTTAATTATGTTATTCAAGCGGACTTGATATCATTGGGGTACGCAGACGAGCCAAAAATCTTCCTAACTCTCCGACCCAAAGGATAATGGACGTGCCGCCCCCAATGATTAACCAATCTTGGAGACTGAGGGGAACTGTTCTAAAGAAACCGCCGCCCCATTGAACAATAATGATTTGTCCAAAGACAATGACCGCAGAAATGATGATAAAACCAGGATTCTCTTTCAAGTTTTTGAACACTGAATCTTTGATGCCAAAGCATTTGGCGTTAAATAAATTCCACCAGTTGACCATCACAAAGGTAGTAAAGAAGAGGGAGAGTTCATAGGGGTCAACGACTCCATCTTGCTGAATATAGAGGAGAAAGCCGACAAAAAAGATCAGGAATACAAAGGCTACCGATAAGAGTTGTTTGGCCATCGATGGACTGATAATAAAGGCTTTGGGGTTGCGGGGAGGATGGCGCATCACCATGGGGTTGGGGGGATCTGTGGCTAGGGCGAGGGCGGCGAAGGTGTCCATAATTAGGTTTACCCACAACAGTTGGGTGACGGTTAAGGGTAAGTTGATGTTAATGAAAGGCCCTAATAGGGCAATGCCACAGGCGGCTACATTAATGGTCAGTTGAAAGAGGATAAATTTCTGGATGTTTTGATAGAGCGATCGCCCCCACATGACGGCATTTTCAATACTCTTGAAGGAGTGATCCAGGATAATAATATCACTGGCTTCTTTGGCTACGGAGGTGCTTTCTTGCCCCATGGCTAACCCGACTTGAGCTTGATTGAGGGCGGGCGCGTCGTTGGTTCCATCTCCGGTCACTGCCACGACTTCCCCATTTTCTTGTAGCATTTTTACCAACCGTTGCTTATCCGCAGGACGGGCACGGGAGAGGACTTTTAAGGAGCGTACAGCCTCCCGCGCTTGGCGATCGTCGAGTTGGGCAAAGTCTTGACCGGTTAAGAAGCATTCGTAACCATCTTCATCGGTAACTAAGCCAATTTGACGGGCGATATATTTGGAGGTGTTGGGATTATCTCCCGTGACGATTTTCACGCCAACACCAGCCCGTTGACAGATTTTGATGGCTCTGGGGACATCGGGGCGGATGGGGTCGGCAATGGCGACAAAGCCTAACCAAGTCATACCTTGACTCATGAGGCGCTCGATCTCGATTTCGGCTTCCGGATAGAGGGGGGCTAAGTTATCCCGATAGGCAAACCCTAACAACCTCATGCCGTTGGCTTCGTAGTGTTGCATCTGTTCGGCGATCGCGCTATGGCTGGGAATCGGTTGCACTCCTTTTTCGGTCAGAATATGACTACATTGGGCTAGAACAATTTCGGGCGCACCTTTGATGTGAATGATGGGGTTTTCCCGATGGCGAGAATAACCCAAGGTGGCCATATATTTGCGTTCTGGGGAAAAGGTTAATTGGGTAAGGGTGCGAAAGCTTTCCCGTTCTTGTTCATAGCTGCGCTGTTGTTCATCTAACCATAACAGTAGCGCTCCTTCTGTGGGATCGCCAATGGGGGTAACTTCTTCTGAGCCTAAGTTGAGGTTACAACTGCGCTGTAAGTTGGCGGTACTGTTAATGGCGATCGCCTCAGCCATGAGATCCAAGTCTCCCCCAAAACAGGACTCACTAACCTGCATCTTATTCAGGGTCAAGGTTCCGGTCTTATCAGAACAAATTACCGTGGTTGCGCCAATGGTTTCGCAGGCCTGCATTTGTCGTACCAGGGCATTTTGCCGGGTCATGCGGCGCATACTATAAGCGAGACTGAGAACTACGCTCAGGGGTAAACCTTCGGGAACGGCGACGACAATCACTGCTACAGCGATCATAAAATAGGTGAGTAAGGCAGTGGCTGCTTCTGTTGTAATCCAAGTTTGGGGGCTTTCAGGAACCCAATTGAACAGCCAACCGAGACCCAATCCTCCGGCTAATATCAATACTCCGATCGCGAGACTTTTGAGCCATTCGACTAAGCGCTCATCTTCTAACCATTCTGGCGATTCCATTTGGGGTTTGATCAAGGTTAATCCTTGATAAATAATGGGTAACCAGACTTTAATTAAGGCGATCGCCGCGCTCACAATCACCAAACTGGTCACATACCATTGTTGACCACTGAGATTAAACTCACCTCCCAAAATCCCCCGCAGAATTAAAGCCCCATCAATTAAAACGGCAATCAATAACCCACACACTCCAATTAACTGACTGAGGCGATCGAGTTGTTGATTGAGGGGGGTTTTTTCCTCTGTTGGCCCAGCAGCAGCTCGTGCAGTGCATCCAATTTCGGTTTGGTCACCTATGGCGATCGCTTCTATAATGCCATGGCCGTCTACCACAATGGTTCCTCGCATCACCCGATCCGGAGGATAGGCCGTAGAACTGACGCTTATTTTCTCTAATTGGTGGGAGGTCACCTTATTGACCGGGAGGGTTTCACCGGTCAAGCTGGACTCATTAATCTGAAAGGATACCGCACCAATAACCAACCCATCGGCCGGCACTTCGTCCCCGGCTTCAAGTAATATGACATCTCCCACTACAATCTCTTTTTTGGGGACTTTACTAAAAACACCACTACGAACTACTGTAACCGGGACTTCATCATTGACTTGGTTAAGGATGTTAAATTCTTGGGTGGCTTTATACTCATTGACAAACGAGACCGTCGTGGCTAAAAAAATAGCCACCAAAATCCCCAGACCTTCGAGATATTCTCCATCTACAAAGCCAATGATCATGGCCAGTAGAGCTGCCACAATTAAAATCCGAATAATGGGGTCTTCATACTTTTCCAGATAGAGTTGCCACCAGGGGGTTTGCTCTGGGGGAGTCAGGATATTGAGTCCATAGCGTTCGCGACTCGCTTCGACTTCTGTCGCTGTTAGTCCCCACAGGTGTTTTGAGTCTTGGAGATCGGGTTGAGGTTTTTGAATGGTCATAGTTTATTTATCTTATACACAAGATTAAGTAGGCTTTTTTAATGGAGATGTGGGGTACATCAAGCTGTTCCATATTCTTCTATCATGATTGAATTTTGCCGAAAATGCACAAGTTAGGCGGGATTGTTAAAGAAATGTTAACAAATGGCTCGATGGATGGGGAGTACCGCCTAAATTCGTAGGAAGTTATACCTGATTGGTTCTTGAGGATGCGTTAATAACGCACCCTACTGCCATGACACAGCTAAAAATGTGCATTAGCGTAGGGTGGGTTAGGCGGCTAAAACCTAGACTGTGATAGCAATCTCTCAATCCGCCGTAACCCACCATTTTAGAGTTGTCACGGCACTACTCTACTAAAAATAGAAATCGTAGAAGTGGAGTCTGCCAAATCCGAGAAAGGCTTTTTGGGGTTTTTCTCCTTGGGGAAATGCGGTTACGCCAAATAAATATACGCCGGTGCTATGGGGGTTTCTGAGGGGATATAAGCCGATGGTAAAGGTGGTTCCGGGGGGTATGGGTTCTTCTAAGGTGAGGGTAAGGGTGCGATCGCGATGGGTTACTGCTTCTAGGGTAAAAGATTTGCCTTTATTTCGGCGATCGCCAGCAAAAACTTTTGTCCGTTCCAGCTCATACCGAGGAACATAAAAGCCTTCAGTTTGAGCAATTTGTAACATCTTGAGCGATTCCGTCGCATCTTCTGGCAGCTCGATGGTAAAGTAATAGACGGCACTCCAAGCACGAATGGAGTTATTGGTAGTGGTAACGGAGATTAACCGGGGTTGTCCGGCAAACGCTGTAATCCCTTCTCGTAGCGTAACCCCATACATTGGCGTACAGAGGTGAATGGCAGGATAGCCAACGGTCAATGACACCAGGAAAAGGGGAAGCACCAATGATCTATAACGTCTATAACACTGTATCTGATTACCCATTACCCTCTTTAAAATACTCCCATTCATTTTTAACTGCCTCCATTGGCGTGATTTCTACACTTTTTCTCTAGATTCTTTACATTTCTCAATATTAACTGAAGTCAATCCTCGAAAAATCGTTAACCCGATGGGTCTGGATATAAATAAATATTGCACTCTCGCGCAACTGGGGCAAAAGTTCGGTACAACATAAAAGTAGAGAGTGTAAGAGAGAAACGAAAATGGCAACTCTATATGGAACCCATGAAAAACAGCTAAACTGGCAACAGATTCTCCTAGGCGCTCTAGGGTTTTGGCTAAGTGCAACCCTAATCGTCGATCTGGTTATTATGCCCATTTTATATAGTGCCGGAATGATGGCTCAACCGGGATTTGCATCAGCAGGCTATTCTATTTTTTGGGTGTTTAACCGTGTAGAAATTCTTTGCGCTGCATTAACCTTAACGGGCTTACTGGTTTTAGAGAATCAACATCAACTATCAGAAGCCAAACGCCATACTGCAATTATTTTATCCGTCATTTTATTAGCGGTCGCTTTGGTAGACACCTATGGCTTAACCCCTCACATGAGTGCCATGGGACTCAACTTAACCTTCTTTGAAAGCGTGCAATCTCTGCCCTCGGCAATGATGCCGATGCAAATGGGATATTGGGTATTAGATCTGTTCAAAGTGGTCGGTTGTGGCATGATTCTCCAACTCTGTAGCCCTTGGAATACTGCCAAGAACTAAATCGAAAACGGCTTAATTCAAGTTTTCCAACCCATTACTCAATTACAAGGTCTTTCAAATGGCCTTGTTTCTTTTTTTGTCTATTTAATCTATAGAGATGTACAAGCAACGGTGGTTAGAGTTACTACAGAATTATCGGGCGATCGCCGTCATTCGTTCCCCCGATCTCAAACTAGGGATGCAACTAGCCCATGCAGTTGCCCAAGGGGGAATGGGTTTAATTGAGATTACCTGGAATAGCGATCGCCCCGCCGATCTGATCGCCCTACTGCGCCAACAACTCCCCCATTGTACCATCGGCGCAGGAACTCTACTCACTAGGGAACAGGTGCAAGAGGCGATCGCCTGTGGTGCAGAATTTTTATTTTCTCCCCATACCCATCCCGCTCTGATCGAACAAGCCATCAAAGCCGATATTCCCATCATTCCCGGCGCTCTCACCCCCACTGAAATTGTCACCGCTTGGCAAAGTGGAGCCAGTAGCGTCAAAGTTTTTCCCATTCAAGCTGTTGGCGGAAGTTCCTATATTAAAAGCTTACAAGGCCCTTTGGGCCATATTCCCCTGATTCCCACCGGAGGCGTTACCCTAGATAATGGGCCCGATCTAATTCAAGCCGGGGCGATCGCCATCGGATTATCCAGCCAACTCTTTCCCCCATCCCTAGTCAAAGCCCAAAATTGGCCGGCGATCGCCGAAACCAGCCGCCGACTCCTCGTAAAATTAACCATGGATGATCCCTAATCTTGAATGCTTTCATAGAAATAGCCAGCTTCTCTGCATCAGTCCTATGAAAACCCTTATCCCGATCCTCACCCTCATGATTCTGGGAGCGCAAGATATCCAGCCCCCTCCCACCTTCGCCCAAACCCCAACCCCAGAAGAGCATCTTCAAACCCTGAAAAACTCCAGCCAACGCTGGATTGAAGTCAATGTTGCCACCCAGCGCCTTACTGCTTGGGAAGGCTCCATTCCCATCTACAGCGTCATTATCTCCACCGGCAAAGCCTACCATGAAACCCCTAGGGGCAGCTTCACCATCCAATCCAAGCATGAAGTCACCCGAATGCAAGGTCAAGATTATGACGTGCCGGATGTTCCCTATACCATGTACTATTCCGGTAACTATGCTATCCATGGAGCCTACTGGCATAACCAATTTGGTACACCCGTCAGCCATGGCTGCGTGAATGTCGCCGTCGATCATGCCGAATGGCTCTTTAACTGGACAGCATTGGGAACCCCTGTGATTGTTAGATAATGGGGGAATGGAGAACGCTTAATTTTTACTTGAATTAGCCTTCGGATGAGTGAGGTGGCTAGGGCGTTCTGAACTCCACTGTTGGCGTAAACGACGCAGTTTTTGGCTTTCCGCTTGTACAGAATGGATCTGAGTTTGCCAGTTATATTCCCCACCAATAAATACAGAGGGAAGATGCATCAGGTCTCGGTCTTCAAATAGACTCATAACTACCTACTCACTGAGAATCACGATTAAGTTTAGTGTATCAATATTCCTCAAATTCCGGTAGTATTGGTAAGAAAAGATGGATGGTTGTTCCTTGATTGAGAGAACTATCAATCCTGAATTTTCCGTCATATAAATAGATCAATTCCTTGACAATTGATAATCCTAATCCTGAACCTTGTTGTTCATAGATTTTGCGATCGAATTGCTGATAGGCTCCCAAATTAGCGATCTGTTCTGGAGTCATTCCCCGTCCGCGATCGCTAATAGATAAATGATAAAAATCACCTTCTATTTCACTGGCTACTATAATCTCAGTGCCCGGATCTGAAAACTTAAAAGCATTATCTAACACTTCTTCCAAGAGTTTAGTTAAACTTTGTCGATCCATCTGCAAATTAGCATCTTTAAGATTTAACTTTAAATCATTAATGCGGGATTTAGACTGTTTTTGGGAAACACTAAAACTTGATTCTTCGATTGCAAGACTGACATATTCTATAGATCTATGCTTGAAAGCTGATAATCGTTCCGGATTACTTTTGATTAACTGCAAGTCAGCATAAAGTAAAAAATTGATAATCAATCGATGTAGCCGTTTTGCTGAAATGTTAATATTACCTAAAAGTTCCAAAACTTCTTGAGTTTCTAAACTTTCAAAGTCGTGCTGTAGAAGTTCAGAAGAAGCTAATATTCCATTGAGAGGAGTGCGAAGTTCATGGGGTAAAGACAGAGAAATACTATGGCGCAGTTCATCTAGTTTTATTTCTGCTTTTTCCGTTTGAATTTCTTGTTTTTTTAATCGAGTTGTAATTGCACTTAACAACTCAGTACGCATAAAGGGCTTCGTAATATAATCATCTGCTCCTAATTCCATCCCTTGACGCTGATCAAACTTAGTCGATTTTGCAGTCAGAAAAATAAAGGGAATAGTTGCTGTTTGCGGTTGACTTTGTAGTTCTTTTAAGACACCATAGCCATCTAATTCTGGCATCATTACATCACAAATAATCAAGTCAGGAAGATGGGCGATCGCCAAGTCAACCCCTTGACGACCCTGTTCTGCACCAATAGCCCAATAGTGTTCTGCTTCTAACACATCTAATATAATATCCCGAACATCTGGATCGTCTTCAATAACCAGTATTTTTTTCATCATAAAACTATCCTTAATGATATAATGGCAGGGTGACTGAAAATAAGCTTCCTTTACCGATCGAGCTTTCTACCGTAATCTGACCTTGTTGAATATCCACTGCTTTTTTAACAATGGCCAAGCCTAACCCCGTACCGGGTAAGTTGTCTACATTTTTACCCCGATGAAAGGATTGGAATAAATATTCACGGTCTTCTTCTAGGATGCCAATGCCACTATCTTGGATTTGAAAACAAACCTTGTGGGCATTATACTCTATCATAAACCTAATTTCACCTCCCTGGGGAGAATATTTAATGGCATTAGAAAGTAAGTTTTCTAAAATCTGCCTTAATAAGCTCTCATCTAGATAAACCTCTATCGGTTGATCGGTTCCCTGGTTTAAGAATTTGAGATTGTGTTTGGGGCTAAGATGAATTTTCATTTCTTCGAGCAAATTCCGGCAAAAATTTTCTAAATTAATTTTATGGGGATTGACCATCATTAGGTTAGATTCTGATTTCCCCATAATCAAAATATTGCTCAATAAAACATTTAAGTGATTGACGGTCATTTGAATCCGTTTCAGGTATTTTAAGCGCTTAGAGACATCCCACTGATCTTGGTAATGTTCCAAGGCTTCAGCCGAAGCTAAAATACTGGTTAAGGGAGTGCGAAATTCATGGGAAGCCATAGAAATAAACCGAGATTTTAGCTGGTTTAATTCTTTTTCTCGTTCCCAGTTTTTTCGCATTTCTTCTTCCAGATTTTTGCGGCGAGTAATCTCTTCTACTGTGCCTTCATAGGCAATAATTTCTCCCCGATCGTTGGTAATAATTCTGGCATTTTCACAAATCCAAATTGTTTGGCGATCGCGGCGATAAATTTGAGATTCAAAACCCATGACTTGGCCTTGCTCGCAGATCAGTTTCATGAACTCTTTACGGCGATTGGGATCGACATAAATTTGGCTAATATCGGTTAAATTATCGATTAACTCTTCTGGAGAATCATAGCCATAAATGCGGGCTAAACTCGGATTAACACTGAGATAATGCCCGTCTGGAGAGGATTGAAAAATTCCCTCGATCGCATTCTCGAAAATACTGCGATATTGAGCCTCGGCTTTCTCCAGTTCTTGATAGGCGATTTCTAGTTGGCGACGACTTTTAAATTCCGACTGTTGCAGCCGTTCGTAAAGATACACTGAAAAATTACAAATTAAGCAAACCCAAAATAGGGTTAATAGGAGGGGGACTTGGAAGGAGGAATCTAGGACTGAAAATATAGAAGCCTGCCGATCCAGGGAGTGGAACAGAGCATAAAACCCAACGGTTACTCCTTGGGTTAATAAATGTAGCCACCAACGGACAGAAATTAAGGTGGCTTGGGTAAAAAAGGCAATAATTAATCCCGAAAAATTGATTTCAAAGATGGGATTGAGGGTATGGGAGACTAGGGGAAGTAGGGTGAGAGACCAGGAAAAGAGCAGAAATAAGATATTGAGGTGGCTGTTGCGGGAGGCTAAGGGGAGTAGATGTAGACTGGTGAGCAGGCTGAGGGCGATCGCCACTTGAGTCCAGAGCTGATGATCCCATAAGGGTTCTTCTAGTTGCCAAAAGCGAATGCTATTGAGGGCAATGATACTGAGGATAAACCCTAATGCGATCCATAGGGCTAACTGCAAGCGCACTTTCAGAAACTGCTGTTGCCATTGCTGATAATGAGACGTGCTTGGAGGGTTAAGCCAGTCCCATAGCGGGTTTAATGGACTTGAGGAAGGTAAGAGGTGGGATAATTTGGGGATCATGCCATAGAAAAAAGAAAAGACTTGAGGGACAAAGCTGGGTACAATCCTAGAAAATATGGGTAGGGTCAGACTAGCTTTAAAGTATTGGCGATCGCTACCCTCGAAAATAACTGGTAATAACTCGGCGCAGCTCCTATTTCCATGGTATTACTAACCTACACTCCATCTAAACGGCTCAAATCTTCAGGGGAAGCTTTGGTGAATTCTCCAGAGGTTCTCCCTAGGCTTAAACCAGCTAAACGAGTTTATCGTAAACTACCTAGAAGATATCGGCGACTGTGGCGCTTCAAAGCTTTCTGTTTAGGGATTTCCTTACCTGCGTCGATCCTGGGAACTTATCTATTTGGGACGGAAATTCTGATGCCAGAGGGGAAAGTGGCGCGATCGCTCTATGAGTGGGAAATGGCTGTATCGGAATTGCCCCCAGAACCGACCCGCGATCGCTGGCTAGAGGTGGAAAATGCGGTAAATCAGGCGATTTCATTAACCGCAACTGCTCAAACTAAGGCTCAATGGAGAGCCGTGAAATCCTATTGGCAAGAGGCGATCGCCACTCTTGATACCCTCCCCCCCGATCATCCCCAATTTCCCCAAATTCCTAGCCTGAAAGCCGAGTATCAACAGCAACTCGACACCGTTCAAGAAACCCTCTGGGCCGATCCCACTCCCATGACACTCCAGCATGTGATTCGCGGTAATCTCTCCCCCAAGTCCATTGTCCATTCTGGAAACGGTCTTTTCTTCGCCCAAAATATGATGTACTCCCACACTGTCACCGTCTACGACCGGGAGTATAACCTCGTGGGGACGATCCCGGATCGCGTCGATTTAGAAGCCTTCGGTCATACAGAATATAGCGGACTTTTCCAAGGATCTCCCGTAGAAGCCGCCTTTTCCCACAACGGTAAATATGCCTGGGTCTCCAACTATCAAATGTACGGCCCCGGATTTAACCGTCCTGGAGATGATGTTTGTCATCCTGATGCCAACTTTGACCCCTCGACGCTCTATCGCATCAACACCGAAACCCTCCAAATTGAAAATGTGATCTGGGTCGGATCTGTGCCCAAATATGTGGCCACTACCCCCAATAACCGCCTGGTTCTCGTCTCTAATTGGTGTAGTTGGGACTTAAGTATCATCGACACCCAACAGAATCAAGAAATTAAGCGCATTCCCTTAGATGCCTATCCTAGGGGTATTGAAGTCGATGCCCAATCTCAGTTTGCCTATATCGCCATCATGGGGTCAGATGATATCGCCAAAGTTAACCTGAATGACTATTCTGTGCAATGGTTTAACCAAGTGGGAATCACCCCCCGACACCTCAATTTAGACCCCCTAGAATCCTATCTCTATGTCAGTTTTAACCTGGATAACGAAGTGGGCAAACTTGACCTAAAGACAGGGAAAATTATCAGTAAAGTCTCTACCGGAAGCGCTCCCCGCAGTATGGTGTTATCTGAAGATGGACAATTTTTATATGTGGTCAATTACAATTCTGATACCCTGAGCAAAGTTCGCACCCAGGATATGAAAGTCCTGCAAACTGTTTCCACCGAAGCGGCTCCCATTGGTGTCACTTACGACCCCCAAACCCATCAAGTTTGGGTGGCTTGTTATACGGGGAGTCTGATGATTTTCCAGGATTAGGGGATGCAAAGTGTTTTTCCAGAATTGATATCCTCATTACTCATTACTCATGACCCATGGCTCAACCCTATCTCATTGTTAACAACAAAACCCTCTTTCTCCAAGACACCTCTGCCAACTGCACCCTATTGGAATATCTGCGACAAACTGGATTTGTGGGCACGAAAGAAGGGTGTGGCGATGGGGACTGTGGCGCTTGTACTGTGGCTATTATTACCCAAAATCAGGAGGGAAAACCCCAATATGAAGCCATCAACAGTTGCATTGTGCCCCTCGGTGCAGTCATTGGGCGCGAAATCATCACCGTAGAAGGTATTGCCGGGGATACTCTGCATCCGGTGCAACAAGCGATGGTGGAAACGGGTGGCTCCCAATGCGGCTATTGCACCCCTGGCTTTATTATGAGTATGTTTTGTGCCTATTATCAGGGAACGGTCGATGATGTCTGTATTGAAGGTAATCTTTGTCGCTGTACCGGCTATCTTCCTATCCGTCGCGCTGCTCAACAAGTGACGGGAACCAGTGATATTCAAGACCAATTTACCGAAAAACTAGAGAGTGCCTCTAGGATAATGATAGGGTGCGAATATGGGGAAGAGGGCGATCGCTTCCATCGTCCCACCAGCCTACCCCAACTCCTCCACCTCCTCCAACACCATCCCAACGCCACCCTCATTGCTGGAGCAACCGACATCGGACTCCACCTCAGTCACCACAGCCAACACTTTCCCCTGCTCATATCCCTCGAAGCCATCCCCGAACTGCAAACCCTGCACATCACCCCTGAAAGCGTCGAAATCGGCGCAGCTCTTCCCCTGAGCCATGTTCAAACCCAACTTCAAGGCATCTTTCCCAGTCTCGACACCATGCTCTCCTGGTTCGCCGCCCGCCAAATCCGCAACCGTGCTACCATCGGTGGTAACCTCCAAACCGCCTCACCCATCGGAGACCTCTCCCCCGTCCTCCTCTCCCTCGATGCCACCCTCACCCTCTCCAGTGCCCAGGGAGAAAGAGTTGTGCCCCTCTGCCACTTTTTCCAAAATTATCGCCAAACCGCCCTTCAACCGGCAGAAATCATCCGCTCTATCTCCATTCCCAGAACCCTACCCCCCAAATCCGTTCGCCGTCTCAGTCAGTCCTATAAAATCGGCAAACGGGGAACCGATGATATCAGCATTGTTGCCGCCGCTTTTACCATCGACTTAGACCAAAATCACCACATTATTCAAGCCAGACTCGCCTATGGAGGAGTCGCCCCCATCCCCATCCGTGCCACCGCAGTCGAAGAAATGCTCATGGGCAAACCCTGGAATTTAGACACGATTCTAGAAATGAAACCCATCTTACACCAAACCTTTACCCCCCTAACCGACCTCCGCGCCAGCGCCGAATATCGTCAACTCCTCGTTGCCAATTTATTCGAGAAGTTTTTCCATCAGATGATATCAAGTCCGTTGGATCAGTTATAGTATGTCATTGCGAATGGAGCGGAGCGGAATGAAGCAATCTCAACACTCTCCGAATCTTGGCGATTGCTTCCCTCCGGTCGCAATGACAACTCTAACTCATAGATTAATACTGTACCTCATAACATCGTGAAGCGCTCTATCATTCAAATTCTACCAGCAGACTCTGCCCACCTTATTAACGATTAAATATCCTATTGAAAATTTACGGCAATCTGTCATGAAATTCAACAAACACAAAACCCACGAAAGCGCCCCCCATCATGTTACTGGAAACGCCACCTATACCGATGACCTGCGCCCACCCAGAGATCTCCTTCACTTATTTCCCGTTCTCTCCTCCCATGCCAGAGCAAAAATTAATCAGATTGACTATTCCCTTGCCCAACAAGTCCCCGGAGTTGTCACAGTAATCACCCCTGAAGATATTCCCGGCATTAACAATACTGGCATTATCAGCTTAGACGAAATTCTCCTACCGACGGATGAAATTTACTATCACGGTCAACCCATTGTTTGGATAGTGGGAGAAACAGAACGCGCTGCAAGAGCAGGAGCTAAACAAGTTAAGATTGATTGTACTCCCCTAGAGCCGATTTTAACGATAGAACAGGCCATTGAGAGTAATAGTTTTCAAGGAGAACAACAAGTTATTCGGCGTGGCAATCCGAGTTTAGCTCTCGAAAAAGCAGAACATACCCTAGAAGGAGAACTCGAAATTGGCGGACAAGATCACTTTTATTTAGAAACCCAAGTCAGTTGGGTAACGCCCGACACTGAAGGCAATTATCACGTTTATTCCTCTACCCAACATCCCACGGAAACTCAAATTATGGTGGCACGAGTTTTGGGAATTCCTCGCTCTCAAGTGGTGGTCACTTGTTTACGCATGGGAGGCGCATTTGGGGGTAAAGAAAGTCAAGCTAATCCTGTTGCTGCCATTGCTGCCATTGCTGCTCAGAAAACTGGTCAATCTGTGCGACTTCGCCTCAAGCGTAAGTATGATATGCTCATGACTGGAAAACGCCATGGTTTTTTTGGAAAATATCGGGTTGGATTTAATTCAGAGGGCAAAATTTCCGCCCTAGATATCGATTTATATTCCCATGGGGGTTGTAGCTTAGATTTATCGCCTCCGATTCTGGGTCGCGCTCTGTTTCATATTGATAATTGCTATTATATTCCCGATTTGGAAGTGCGGGGAAAAATTGCGAAAACTCATACGGTTTCTAATACGGCGTTTCGGGGATTTGGCGGCCCGCAAGCGATGGTGATGATTGAGGAAATTATAGACCGAATGGCTCGCTTCCTGCAAGTGAGTCCCCTGGAGATTCGCGAGAAAAATTTCTATCAGGGAATGGGAGAAACGAACACGACTCACTATGGACAAGAGTTGTTTGGTAATCGCTTACAACAGATTTGGGGTCAATTGAAAGAAGAGGCAAATCTTGCCCAAAGAATGGAGGAAGTGAGGGCGTTTAATGAAAGTCATAACCATGAGAAGCGGGGATTAGCAATGACTCCGGTTAAGTTTGGGATTTCGTTTACCAAAAGTGAATATAATCAAGCCGGGGCACTGATTTTAATCTACCTTGATGGCAGTATTCAACTGAACCATGGGGGCACAGAAATGGGCCAGGGATTGCACAGTAAGATGCTGCAAGTGGCGGCAAAATCTTTGGGGGTAAAGATTGACCGATTTCGAGTGATGCCGACGAGTACGGATAAAGTGCCGAATACTTCTGCAACTGCTGCTTCTAGTGGTTCTGATTTAAACGGACAAGCGATTAAAAATGCTTGCGAAACGCTCAAGGAACGATTAGCTCCGGTGGCGGCGAAGTTGCTCGATTTGTATGCTGCTGAAGATTTGGTGTTTGCCGAAGATTGGATTTATTCTAGTACAGATCCTAACCTAAAAGTGAGCTTTGATGATGTGATTGGTCAAGCTTATTTGGAGCGAATTAGTTTATCGGCAACGGGCTATTATCGCACGCCAAATATTTCTTGGAATCCGCAAACGGGAAGGGGTCGCCCGTTCCATTATTATGCCTATGGTGCAGCCGTAAGTGAGGTGCAGGTGGATGGGTTTACGGGTATGTTTAAACTGCGGCAAGTGGATATTGTTCATGATGTGGGAAATTCTCTCCATTCTTTGGTCGATCGCGGACAAATTGAGGGCGGTTTTGTGCAAGGGATGGGATGGTTGACAATGGAGGAGTTGGTGTGGGATAATGGAGGTAGACTCTGCACTTATTCTCCGAGTACCTATAAGATTCCTACTGTTGCCGATATTCCCGAAGCATTCCACATCAGCTTACTGGAAAAAGCGGCGCAACCGGGCGTAATTTACGGCTCGAAAGCGGTGGGAGAACCGCCATTTATGTTAGCGATTTCGGTACGGGAAGCGATACGGGAAGCTGTGGCGGCTTTTGGTAGTTGCCAGCAGGTTCGGTTAGCTTCTCCAGCGACTCCAGAAGCAATTTTAAGGGCGATCGCAGAGGTTTTGTCGGTCTGATTTCGGGACAATAATATACCCAGACTGAAGATCGCCTAATACCCAGTTTTTTTGAGTTCCCCAATACCACCAATGAGCGCCAATATAGGCACAGATGAGGCTATCAAGTTGGTCTTCAACGGCTTTGAGCGCCTTGCCTTTTTCGGGGATAGGGGGTAAATCGAGGGGAGCTAGGGGGGGTTGGCGTTGAGGAAGCCGATCGCCAATAAAAGTCCGTAGCTTAGACAATTCTAAGCGGCGATCGCCCACTTTACCCTTTTTGTACTTCAAAATTCGCTCTAGTCCAAACAAATTGACGATCGCCGGATGGGGATAAACTTCAATTTGATACCGTCCCAGTTTTTGGGCAATCATGTCTGGTGCATGGCTAAACCCGCGCTGGTGTAAAGATTGACCAAAACCCGTTGTCCGCTCGGCAAACGGACGCTGTTGATTAGCCGGATAACATCCCGCATCATACTTGCCAAAATAGCGATGGGTGAGGCGATCGCACAGACGCATTCCGGTTAGATTAGGAATGAGAGTCGGCGCATCCACGGCAATTAATCCGGGGGATTCTGGAGGAAGTTGGCGATCAATCCAAGCTAAAATTCGATCCAGTTCAATCTCTGTGGTTAAGTCTACCCGATGCAATTGCTCCAATTTCCACTCTAGACAACACAACCCAGTCGCTCCAGAGCGCCATCCTAAATCAATGCCGAGAAATTTCATGGCTTTTTATGCTTGAGTGAGGCGATCGTAGCATATGAGAGGCGATCGCCCCACCCCATCAAACAAACCAGATTTCTGCGACAATAGGCTAGTGCCGAAATCCCCATAACCGGATGAAAACCGATACTCTCTTTTACAAAGTCTTCCAAGATTTTCCCCAATTCTTCTTTGAACTCTGTGGACTTCCCCCAACCAGAGCCAACCTCTACACCTTTACCTCCGTAGAAGTGAAGCAACTAGGTTTCCGTCTGGATGGACTGTTCCTTCCCAGTAGCAATAATCCCGAACTTCCCTTCTATATCACCGAGGTGCAATTTCAACCCGATGAAGATCTCTATTACCGCTTATTTAGCGAAGTCTTCCTCTATTTGAAACAATATCAACCGCCTCACCCTTGGCAAGTTGTCGTCATTTATCCCAACCGGAACACGGAGAGGGTAAATCCCCTACACTTTGCTGAACCGCTCCAACTTCCCCAAGTGCGACGCATTTACCTGAATGAACTGTCCCAAAATTCGCTAGGGTTAGGGGTGCTTAAACTGATTATGGAGCAGGAAAGCACCGCTCCGGAAAAAGCCAAAACCCTGATTGCACAGGCAAAATCGCAGTTAACCCAACAACAGGTACAACAGAATCTGATTGATTTGATCGAGACTATAATAGTCTATAAGCTACCCACGAAAAGCCGAGAGGAGATTGAAGCGATGTTAGGACTGAGCGAAATTCGACAAACCAAAGTTTACCAAGAAGCCTTAACTGAAGGACGTGAAGAAGGACGTGAAGAAGGACGTGAAGAAGGACGTGAAGAGACACGACAAGAGGTAATTTCCCAGATGGCTCGTTATGGTTTATCTGCTGAAGCGATCGCCGAAATCCTGAATCTTCCAGTAGAAACGGTGACGGAAATCCTAGAGAATTTGGATGGCGATGAGGAATAATGGCGCTTCGCCCCCCACCCAAAAAACCGGGCTTCTGGCTGCGACAAGAGGCGAAAAGTCTCAATTTTTACAAAATTAGAGGTGTAATTTTAGCCTGGACTTCCTTCACCACATCCTCTGGTAAAGTTGATATAGACAATATCCCCCCGGTTGGGAACATAGGGATCTTCTTCTGTAGTCACCACAGCTCATTCCCCACAGCCACACCAGTCTCTTGCTCTTGATGGCAGTTTTCTGGAGTAATTGCGCTCACCAATTCTTCTAATGAATAGGAGGAAGACGATCGCACTTTAATCACTAAATTACTATCGATCACTTGCAGATCGACATCTGTTCCTTCAGAAAGTGCAATTTCCTGAGCGACAGACTCAGGAATAGGAATGGCTAGACTATTCCCCCATTTAGTAATTTTGGAAACCATCGGTTGTCCTTAACCTCTGAGTTGACACGGTATAGATATTTTATCCTCAAGTGCCTGGGTTTTGGCTGCGACGTAGACATCTGTATCATTGTTAATTGTTAATTGTTAATTGTTCATTAATCCTCAGAACCGGATGAAAACCGATACTCTCTTTTACAAAGTCTTCCAAGATTTTCCCCAATTCTTCTTTGAACTCTGTGGACTTCCCCCAACCAGAGCCAACCTCTATACCTTTACCTCCGTAGAAGTGAAGCAACTGGCTTTCCGTCTGGATGGACTCTTTCTTCCGAGTAGCAATAACCCCGATCTTCCCCTCTATATCACCGAGGTGCAATTTCAACCGGATGAAGCTCTCTATTACCGCTTATTTAGCGAACTGTTCCTCTATCTGAGACAATATAAACCTCCACATCCTTGGCAAGTTGTCGTCATTTATCCCAACCGGAACACGGAGAGGGTAAATCCCCTACACTTTGCTGAACCGCTCCAACTTCCCCAAGTGCGGCGCATTTACCTCAATGAACTGCTTCAACAGTCGTTAGGGTTAGGCGTGCTGAAACTGATTATCGAACAGGAAAGCACTGCTCCGGAAAAAGCTAAAACCCTGATCGCACAAGCAAAATCTCAGTTAACCCAACAACAGGTACAACAAAATCTGATTGATTTGATCGAGACTATAATAGTCTATAAGCTACCCACCAAAAGCCGGGAGGAGATTGAAGTGATGTTAGGACTCAGTGAAATTCGACAAACTAAAGTTTACCAAGAAGCCTTAACTGAAGGACGTGAAGAAGGACGAGAAGAGAGACAACAAGAGGTGATTTTCCAGATGGCTCGTTATGGCTTATCTGCTGAAGCGATCGCCGAAATCCTGAATCTTCCCATGGAAACGGTGACCGAAATCCTAGAGAATTGCGATCGCGATGAGGAATAATGGCGATCTAATTGAGACTGCTATAATGAGCGTCATCTAGCCATTCTACAATCCATCCCTCAAATGATGAATCAAGAAACCGTCATTTCTACCCTCAAAGAGCATCTGGAAACTTTACATCATTTGGGCGTAAAATCTCTCGATTTGTTTGGTTCTGTGGCTCGGAACGAAGCTAGACCGGATAGCGACCTCGATTTTCTGGTAGAATTTGAAGGACAAATCACGTTTGATGCTTATATGGATTTAAAGTTTTTTCTCGAAGATCTATTTACCAAAAAGGTCGATTTGGTCATTAAAGAAGACCTGAAGCCTCAAATCCGTGAAGTTGTGATTAATCAAGCCATCCATGTCGCGTAATCTCAGTTTATATCTGGCTGATATTCTCAGCAGCATTGACAAAATTGAAAGTTACACTGGATCGATGACCTATGATGAGTTACTCGAAGATGGACGAACGTTAGATGCTGTAATTCATAACTTCTACATTATTGGAGAAGCAACTAAACAGATTCCTGAGACGATCCGGATTAAGTATCCACAAGTGGAATGGAAAAAGATTGCTGGACTACGAGATATTATTGCCCATGCATATTTCTCGATCAATACTCAAATCATCTGGAGCATTATTCAAACTAAGCTAGAACCGTTGAAACGCTGTGTTCAAGCGATCTTAAATGATGAAGAGACAGAGCAATGATAATATTCGTAAGGATGGACATTGGCGATTTATCCAGTGGTTTTGAGCCACTTCTGCATCAATTATATCGATCGCCGTTCAATTAACAATAATTCGGCGCTTCGCCCCCCCACCAAAAGAAACCGGGTTTCTTCCTCATTTCAGGCACTTCTCCTCCCCTCTGGCAGAAACCCGGTTTCTGGCTACGACGCGGACATCTCTTCGTTGTTCATTGTTCATTGTTCATTGTTCATTGTTCGTCGAATCCGCCAATAGAGGAGAACGGCAATAATCCAGAGCAGGGCAAAGGGAAACGCCACGACACCGGCAATAAAACAGAGGGCGAAATTGAACCAGCCTTTCTGAGCAAAGCGGATAAAGGACTTAAGCCACTGGGGGAAAGCGTCCATACCTTGCAGTTCTAATAGCTGTTGGTTGTAGTAACTCATTTGTTGATATTGTCCTAGCTGAGAGTGGACAATGCTTAAATTTTGTAGAGATCTGATTTCTCCAGGCTTATCGCCGATTTCTTGAAACATTTTTAGAGACTGCTCGTGGGAGTCTATGGCTCTTGCGTAGTCTCCTTGGGAATGGTAAGCTAAACCTAAAGCATAGAAAGAAAAGGCAAGGATCACTCCAGAATAATTGCCAATTTCTTGAAAGATTTTCAGACCCTTCTGTAAGTTTGATATCCCTTGTTGGCAGTCTCCTTGAGAAATGTAAGCGAGGCCTAAACCTATCAAAGTTAAAGAAAGGGCAGGATCAGAGTACTCGCCAATTTCTTGAAAGATTTCCAGAGACTGCTGGAAGTAGGATATCGCTTGTTGGCAGTCTCCTTGAGAAATAATGTAAGCGAGGCCTAAATCACGCAAAGAAGTGGCAATCCAATAGCGATCACCAATTTGTTGAAAAATTTTGAGAGACTGTTGGTAGTAAGATATGGCTTGTCCATAGTCTCCTTGGGAAGAGTAAACGTTGCCTAAGTTCCCTAAACAATCAGCACTACCAGAGTGCTTGCCGATTTGTTGATAAATTTCCAGAGCCTTCTGGTAGTAAGATATGGCTTGTCCATAGTCTCCTTGAGAATTATAAGTCAAACCTAAGCCTAGGAAAGAATCGGCAATACTAGAGCGATTGCGAATTTGTTGAAAAAGTTCCAGAGCTTTCTGGTAGTAAGATATGGCTTGTTCGTAGTCTTTTTGGGATTGGTAAGCCAAGCCTAAGACCATGAGAGAATCAGCAAGGCCAGAGCGATTGCCCCTTTCTTCATAGATTTCCAGAGATTTTTGGCCGTAAGCTTTGCTTAAGCCGATTGTAGAAGAGAGAAGGCTAGAGAGATCGACGATTTGTGGTTTAATTTTGAGAGACTGTTGGGAGTAGGATATGGCTTGTCCATAATCTCCTTGGGATTGGTAAGTAGCACCTAAGTCATGCAAAGATTCAGCGATGCCTACATGATCGCCGATTTCTTGAAGAATTTCTAGACACTTTTGGGAGTAGGATATGGCTTGTCCATAATCTCCTTGGGATTGGTAAGCCAAGCCTAAGTTGCCCAAAGATTGGGCAATGCCAGAGCGATCGCCGATTTCTTGAAAAATTTCCAGGGCCTGCTGGGAGTAGGATATGACTCTTTCGTATTCTCCTTGGGAATTGTAAGCGTTGCCTAAGCCTATCAAAGAATTGGCAATGCCAGAGCAATCACCGATTTCTCGTCTGATTTCCAGAGCCTGTTGGTAGCAGGACATGGCTTGTCCGTAGTCTCCTTGGGCATAGTAAGCGTTGCCTAAGTTCATCAAAGTAGTTGAAGTCACAGAGCAATCACCAATTTGTTGAAAAATTTCTATAGCCTTCTGGTAGTTAGATATCGCTTTTCCGTAATCTCCTTGGGAACAGTAAGCCAAGCCTAAGTTATTGAAAGATTTGGCAATGCCAGAGCGATCACCGATTTCTTGTCTGATTTCCAGAGCCTTTTGATAGTAGGATATCGCTTGTTCGTAGTCTCCTTGGGAATAATAAGCGACACCTAAGCTATTCAAAGAGTCAGGATAGCGCGAGTCTTGCTGATTGGGTAAATGCTCCACCAGTTGCTGATAGAGTTCAATAATATACAGGGAGTTGTAACCTTGGAAATCTAGAAATTGACTGACTGACTGTTCATACTTGCCTTCATTATGAAGCACATCAAACGCCTGTTCATACTCTCCCAACTGGCACAGATGATAAAACAACTCCAAATAATCCTGCACATCCTCAACCGTTGCCGTTTTCCAATCTTCTGGCATTTGACAGCGACTGCGATACACCTCCACTGCTCGCTTGTGCGCTTCCCTTACGTCCCCAGCGCGATACTGCAAATACTCCAGAATAAACGGCTGAAACTCATAACGCCCTTCTCCCTTCACCAAAAACCCGCGCTCGGCCAACTGCCGTAACTCCTTGTCGCTCACCTCTTCAGCCACCATTGCCGACACCAGAGCCGCATCAAACCCTTGCCGCAATACCGTTAACCGCAATAACCGCCCTTGCCAAACCGACGGCAACCGGCTAAAACTGCGCTCCAACACCACCACCAACTGCACGATTTCCTGGCGATGCTCTCCCTGAATGCGGCTATCTGCCATCAACTGCCGCACATCGGCCAAATTCAACTCATCTAAATGGGCTAGAGTTGCCCCCTCCCCAATTTCCTGCTCCAACATCCCTGCCACCAGACGCAACGTTAAGGGATGTCCCGCGACTTTCTCGCTATAGTCTTCTCGCTCCTGCGCTTCCCCCCCAACCCCTAACGCTTTTAATAATTTCCCCCCTTCCGCTCTCAACAATCCCGATAACGACAACCGATTCGGTACTATCCTAGAGAACTGGGGCATCACCTGGGTTGTCATCAAAATCTCCGTGTGACGACAACACCCTAACCACCGTTGCAAAAACTGCCCATACTTCTCATCTTTCACCACCGACTCAAAGTTATCCAACACCAACAAAAACCGCCGCCGTTGTAACTGCTGTACCAGCGCTTCCCCTAACTCAGCGTCGGGAATCTTCTCAATTTCATCTAGGGGCAACTGCACCAATTTCTCCAACACTTGCCGTGCGAATCGTCCAAACGGGGGAGACGCTCCCAAGTCTGTCCAGTATTTGACCTCAAAATCCTCGCGCTCCCAATACACCCGCGCCACTAGGGTAGACTTTCCTACGCCCCCAATGCCAACAATCACCCCCAGTTTCCGATTCTCATCATCCAACCATCCGTTAAGTGTCTCCAGTTCCTCCACTCTCCCTTGCCAATCAGTAACCGTGGGCACAGTATCGCCCACAGTCGCCACTCCAGTCCGTTTCTGGCGCTCCTCTTTCTGCTGAAAATAGCCAATAATGCGCCCTTCGCTCTCCTGTATCTCTTGGGTGAGCGTAATTCCTAAGCGATTTTGCCCCGCTAAAATTTCCTGTTGTCCTGCCAATACCTGCTCAAACTGCCCCCCTAACCATCCCCGCAAGCGGTCAAGAATCTCCTGAGTTCTGTCAATTTCCCCTAAAATCACCTCTATCCCCACACCCAACTGCGCGGATAACTCCCGAAACCGCGCCTGATTTTCTGCCTCACTTCTGGCTAACTCCTGCTGAAGCTCCCCCAATTTTGCCAATGCTTGGTTCACGTCCTCCCGACTCTCCTGGGGAACCTGCACTTCCTGCAACCCCGCATGAATCGCCCCCAAAAGCGAGATCACCAACCCCCCAAAGGCTTTCCCTCCCTCGGAACAATCCGCTTTCAACACTTCCCGCAAGGCAAACGCAAACTTATCCCGCAAGTCTATCGCCAACTGCTTGAGAACATTCTCTCCTAATTGCACATGGGCATATACCCGCAATTCCTCCAACAGCTCCAACCAATCCGCTTCCGTCAACACCTGCACCGGCTCACTGCCCAGACCCTGGCTAAACCAGCCCAGAACCCGATCGCCCTGAATCGGGTCAAATTTCTCATTTTCCATCGCCTTCAGCTCCTGGGCGACGGTTTTCCAGTGTTTCAAAGCACATTTAGCTAGAGATACCAGCTCTTGCTTCGAGCTTTTATAGGTTCCGGCTTCTACCCTGGCCTGAATCAGCAGTCCAATCGCCAATCCCACCGCTTTGGCTAAATCATGATTGTCCAGTTGCCCCTCACTATCCCGCAACCGGACAGTGAGATTTTCCATGTACTGAGGAATCGCATCATTAGCAATCATCCCCCCAACTACAGCAGCAACGGAAAGTCCTAATGGCGCTAATGCCCCCTGACAGAGGTTACCGCCTAACAATAACGCGGTACAACCCAGTAACCGAGTATGGCGTTGAGTCAGTACATCCATGGTCTTTCTGATGTGATGGATAATATTGATTATAAGAGAGTTTCTGACTCATTACTCATGACTCATTACTCATTACTTAACAGCGCAAAGCGCTGTATGAATGGGGCGGGGCGATCGCCTTAGTTTAACTCGTTTGGATTCAAGAGAATATCCTCTTGAATAACTTCCTGAATGCGATCGCTCTCTCCTCGCAACAATAAACAATCATCCCCTTCTAACTGCATGGCTGCATCTACCGGATTATACAGTTTTCCATGGCGACGGACAGCTTGAACGACCACCTGATAGGTTTCCCAAATGGCACGGGGAGTAAGATGAATTAAAGGGGAAGTCTCCGCAAGGGTGAACCAATGACTAATTCCCTCAACCAGGGCACTACGTCCCTCGACTAAATCCCGAAACGCCAATATTTCTTCGGGTTTACCTACCACTAATAATTGGTCTCCAGAGCGCAAAGTCATTTGATTTTTGGGATAATAAACCCGATCGTCTCCTTGCTGAATTGCCATCACCGTCACTCCAGTTAAATGACGGATATCTGTTCCACTGAGCGTCATCCAATCTAAAGAAGAAGTTTCCGAAAGTTTCACCCATTCATGATGTAGAGACTCAGTAGCATCATTGATCCATTTCTGTTCTAGTCCAACTAAGTTTTCTGGACGCACACTTTGATAATGATCCCGATGGATGGCTTGAATCACTGATTGAATTGCCCATTGAGATTCGCCCAAGGTAGAGAGTAAATGGGCCCCCATTTCTAGGGCGGCTTCAAATTCGGGTTGCACCACTTCTTGGGCCCCTAATTGGGTGAGGACATCAATTTCACTATTATTATGCGATCGAGCCACTACATCTAATTCCGGGGCAAATTCCAAGGCTCGTTTGAGCAAGAGTCGGGTACTGGCAGGATCGGGGAGGGCGATCGCTAGGGCTTTTGCCGTTTCTAAATGAGCTTTTTCTAGGACTAATTCGGAGTCTGCATCGCCAAAAATATAGGGAATATTTTGATGTCTTAACCGTTGAATAGCGGCTTCACTATTTTCGATCACCAGGAGCGGATAGCCTTGATTGTGCAAAATTCTAATAATGGCTTGTCCCACGCGCCCATAACCGGCAACAACGACATGATTTCTGAGGGTTTCGGGTAAGGAGATGGCTTTGACTTCTTTTTGCCGCAAGAGTTGATTCAGTCCAGGAATTGTATCAATCCATTCGGCTAACCGAGGGGCAAAGCGAATGCTAAGGGGAGTAAGAATGAGGGTGATAGCGGTTGTGCCAAGGATGAGTAAGTATTGTTCGTTGGTTAATAGTCCGAGATCGAATCCTTCTAGGGCAAGGACGAAGGAAAATTCCCCAATTTGGTTTAAGCCCAAGGCGGCGATCGCGGCAGTTTTAAAAGAATAGCCGAATTTGAGGACAATGGGGAAAATAATGAGGGCTTTTCCGAACATTACCATTAACACTAAGCCTAATATAATGCCGAAGTTATCGAGCAAAATTTGTGGATCGATTAACATGCCGATGGAGGCAAAGAAAAGACTGGCGAAGGTATCGCGCAGGGGGAGAACTTTGGCCAGGGCTTGATCGGCGTAATCAATTTCGGCAATCATTAAACCGGCGACAAAGGCTCCCATTTCAATGGATAACCCCAGATGGGCAGTCACCAGGGCAACCCCTAAGCAGAGGGCAATGGTGGTGAGGAGGAAGAGTTCGCTGCTTTCGGTGCGGGCGATGCTTTTAATGAGGGGAGGTACTACCCATCGTCCCAGGGCGATCGCCAATCCCAAAAAGATGCTAACTTTCAGTAAGGCGGCTCCTAATGTGGGCCAGAGGTGTTCAGGGTTATCTAATGCAGGTAAAATAGCTAACATTAAACCCAAGGCTAAATCCTGGGCAATTAAAATCGCCAGCATCACCTGTCCGTGAAGGGTATTGACCTCTCCGCGCTCGGTGAGGGTCTTCAGTACCACGGCGGTGGATGAGAGCGATAAAATTGACCCCAAAAAAATTCCCTGCGTCCAACCACTCACCCAACCGAGAACCGTGGAGGCGATCGCCACTAAACTTAAAGTTAAGCCAATTTGTAATAAACTGCCTTGAATGGCAATTTCTTTCACCCGCTTTAATTCTGCTAAAGAAAACTCTACCCCCAAAGCAAACAATAAAAAGGCTACTCCAATCTCCGCTAAAGGTTTAATTTGCTCCGTTTCCCTCAGCAACTGCAAGCCAAAAGGCCCCACCACAAACCCACTAACCAGATATCCTAAAAGTACCGGTTGTCGCAGGCGCGTGGCTGCATAACCTCCCAGAGCAGAAGACCCCAAAACCAGGGTTAAATCTAGGATAAAGTGATGATCGGCTGCCATTTTTTTGATATTTGGATGTAGAGATATACGCAAATTTTATAATATTAGTAAATAAAAATAGCTCCCGTACTTTGAATATCAATGGCCTGACCAATGCCATCGCCCACCCGATCCGGTTTATCCGTGCGAAGAATTTCAAACGTGATAGATGAACTGGAATTTATGGTAATATTGTATTCAAAATTAATCTCTTCATTTCCTCCATCTAGAGGCATATACCCAATCCTAATATTCGCCTCTGGATCAGCAAGAGTTAAGCTGGTTGTTTCGCCTCTACCCAAGGAATCTGGCACTTTCATGGGTGAGTCAACTGTTAGATCATAGTCTAGATCTAAGCCAGTGCGGTTAACCAACTCAACCGTCATCGGAAATTGGGGATTGTCAACGCGGGCGATCGGTTGCCAAAATCCTTCCTGGTAAGTATTGGCAGGAGGAGTTTGACTCATTGCCCCCATAGGAAACAATAAAGACAAACCCAATGCCATTTTAATTCCCGTCTTGATCATAGTTTAAGACCTCTATCATACTGTGCTATAGCTTATCACTTTTAAGGGACTCCGATCCATTTTTGTGATTTTGATCCTCCCCATCTGGGGATTGAATTTCCTTTTCAGGAGAGATAGATTTTTGCGGAGCAGCTTGGGGTATAGGTCTTTTTTTGTTGACTTGAAACTGGACTAACAACTCTAGATCTTTGAGCGATTTCTCAGCTTTCTCTACTTTATCAACCAAAGAAGTCGCCACTTGACTTCCGGTTTGGGCGAATTCAGTAAACTCTTGAATTCTTTGGCGAAATCGATTAGCAACCCGTTTCATTTGTTGCCCCGCTTCAAAGGTTTGGGTTACCAGTTGACTGATTTCTGAACTAACGCTACTAAATCCTCTCATTTCTGAACTCATTTGATTGGCAATGATTGCCAATTGTACTGCTAGGTGACGCACCTGTTGACTCACTCTTTCAATCAGTTTTGACGTTTCATCAATGGTTTTGAGTTCTTCTTCTAGCAAGTCTCCTGTTTTGACAATTTTATCCGTTTGATTACAAATGACACTCACTCCCGAAGAGGTGGCGCGAAAGGCTCGTTTACCCGATTGGGATAAAATTTTGCCAATTTGAATAAATCGATGATTCAAATCAGCAACTTCTTCATTTTTGCGGACTAATTCCTGTTGCTGCAATTCCAGGAGTTGGTTGCGTTCATGGATCGTGGCAAGCTGATCTTCAAGGAGTCTGGAGTAGGCCTCTACTTTCTGATGTTCCCGCTCTAGCTTAATCGTATTTCTTTGTCCTTCAATTTGTTTATTTTCAATTTGCCGGTTTAAATCAGATAAAATTTGAGACTGGGCCAGAATCAGGGTTTGAAAATCCAACAAAAAGTAAGCCGATATTCCCGGTACACTGGCTTCTTGAAAAACGACAACAATCGGTTCATAAATGACTTTAGAATCGCGGGATAGGGCAATATTAACGGCTGTACCAATTTTTTCAGTATAGGAAAGTTGTAAACACTTTCCTTGAATTTTCATGTTATTCAAAAAAAATTGAATCGGAGTTATTAATATTTTTTCTGTGCCGTAGCTTTCACTTAAGTGTTCATAAAATAAACGGCGAGAAATCATGCCCAGAAACCGTTGAGGACTAGCAACAATCACACCGGTAAGATCGGGACGTTGATCGAACTGATTTAAGACAACTTGAGTCAAGGTTGTCGGACTGACTTGAAAATCCTGGAGATTTAAGTCAAGTAAACAGGAATTCAGGGTGAGTTGAGCAGAATGGCTCATGGGTGGATAGGGATGGAGTGTTCAGCACTAACCTTACTTGGAGCAGACACAAGCAAAATAATCCCGTTGGGGTTGTGTTTAATATACTCTGTCATCCGGTGGTTTTGGTAGGGGGGTAGGCATCATTAGACCACAGAGCAACCACAAGATGACCAATTGATGGCTTGCTGAAAATTAGGATCTTTGAGTAAGGTGGTGGCTAATGAGGAGATGAGGGGTCGAGAAAAGAGATAGCCTTGTCCATATTCGCAGCCAAGCTGTTGCAATTTGCAGCATTGAGCTGGGGTTTCAATCCCTTCACACACCAATTGTGCCCCTAGGTTATGGGCTAGGGTGATGATGGTTTGGGCGATCGCCTCCTTACTGGTATCGGTTTCAATCCCATCTACAAAGGCTCGGTCAATTTTAATCATATCTAGGGGCAGTTGGTGTAAGCGACTGAGGGAGGAATATCCCGTGCCAAAATCATCAATGGACAGTTGCACGCCTAATGCTTTGAGTTCATGTAAGATGGAGGCATCAAATTGGGAGGTTTCCAGAAAGCTGGTCTCGGTAATCTCTAAGTTTAAGCACTGACCGGGAATTTGGTGCGATCGCAATAATTTTTCAATTTGCTCCACCAAATTAACCTGTTTCAGTTGCAATAAAGACAAATTCACATTCAACACCACATTTAACCCTTGGGGAATCTCCGATCGCCATTGCTCCAATTGACAGCAGCTTTGCTTTAAGACCCACCACCCCAAGGTGCTAATTAAGCCAATTTCCTCCGCTACGGGAATAAATTCCCCTGGTGAAATCCACCCTTTCTTAGAATGCTGCCATCTCAACAACACCTCAAAGCCCTTTAAACCCCCCGTCTTCAAAGAGATCACCGGTTGATAGCATAGGGATAACTCTTCTAACTCTAGGGCACGAGTGAGATCGTGTTCTAACTGCAATCGAGCTAAGGCACGGGGATGCATCACTTTTTCAAAGCAAACAAACTGATTACCTCCTTGTCCTTTAGCCTGATACATCGCCAAATCCGCATCTCGTAAAAGCTCTTCCGGTGAATGATAATCCTGATGACCCAAGGTAATACCAATACTTGCCCCCAAGGAAAACTCATAATCTCCCATGCGAAAGGGAGTACGCATTAAGGAGACTAACCGTTCTGCGGTGGCGATCGCATCTTGAGGATCGTTGAGTGCCGTTAATAAGACCGCAAATTCATCCCCTCCAAATCGGGCTAAAGTATCTTTCGGAACATTTCTATCTAAATTACAGTATGGCCCCGCATGAATCCCACTCAAAGAGGTTTGCAATCTCTGAGCCACCTGTTTTAATAAATCATCGCCGACCAAATGCCCCAAACTATCATTAATAATCTTAAACCGGTCTAAATCAATAAATAAAATCGCATATAAACCCGTCTCTTTCTGTTGATAGATATGGATCACCTGCTCCAGATGATCGATAAACCAAGCCCGATTTTTTAAGCCCGTAAGTTTATCATGGTAGGCATCATAATGGAGTTGCTCCTCTGCATGACGACGGGCGGTAATATCTTCTACTGTTCCCTCATAATAGAGAACTTTTTCATCCCGATCTAAAACTGCTCTTTGAGTCTCTGAAATCCAAATTATTTTACCATCTTTTCGATAAACTTCAGATTCAAAATCATAAACAATTCCCTGTTTCTGGGTCAGTTCTTTAATCTTTTGGCGACGATTTGGGTCAACATAAAGTTGCTTCTCAATATCAGTTAAAGACTCAATTAAAGACTCTGGACTATCATATCCATAAAGATGGGCGAGAAAAGCATTAGCACTTAAATATCCCCCTTCTGGGGTACTTTGAAAAATTCCTTGACTAATGTTCTCAAATATGCTTCTATATTTTAACTCACTTTCGCGCAGGGCAAATTCTGCTTCTTGGCGTTTGATTTCCTGCTGATGGGCACTAATAAAGCGAGAAATATCCTTAGCCATTAACTCAATCATTTCACGATCCGCTTGGGTAAAGGGTGGATCGTGTACTTCTGAAGAGAGGAAACTGAGAATACCATAAATTTTATCTTCCACTATAATTGGCGTGCCTAAGTAAGATTCTAAATGTAAATTTTTGTAGGGAGGACATTCTCGCAGTTGGGGATGTTCGTCAATATGGCTGCAACTAATGGTTTGTTCATGATAAACCACTTGTGAACAGTAAGTATCGGATAGATTAAAACACATTCCCGGTTGGAGTTTGGGGAAGTCACTTTGAACAAACTCTAGGCAAATAATTTCTTGATTAAGGTTAGCAATAAATCCTGTCGTCAGTCCAAAAAGTTCACATCCGGCCTGTAAGTAAGTGGCGAATAGTTCCTCAAAATCATTATAGTTACGGGTACTCAGACGATGGAGATATTTGAGCCGGGTACTAAATTCAGAAAGTTTTTCGGCTTGCTGGTAACGTTCGTTTAAATCTAAATCAACACAGTATAGTTCCGGTTCTCCTTGGGCATTGTAAAGGAGAACATGACTAGAGAAGATACGGATAGATTCCTGGGAACTATTTTTCACAATTAATTCCCCTGGATTTATAGGAATTCCTTGGTTAATCCAGCGATCGTAACCTTGGCGTAAATAGTTGGCTGTTTGTGGAGAAAGAATCAGCTCTTCTAAGTTTTTTCCGATCGCCTCTTCCGCCTTGTATCCGTATAAATCATCACTGGCTTTATTCCAGAAAAACACCTTGAGATCCCGGTCATATCCCTGCACCGGAATTAAAGGCACTTCTTCAAACAAACGCCGAAATCGTTGTTCACTTTCCCTTACACTGACTTCAGTTTGAGAGCGTTCAATGGCAATTCCTGCTAACCGGGTAGCAGACTCCATCAGTTTTTGATGCTGCTCTGTAGGCAAACCCGGAGAACGAGCATAAAAGCAAAATGTGCCTAAAACTTGCTGTTGCAACGACAGGATCGGAATTGACCAAGCCGCATGTAAGCCATAACATAAGGCTAGATCTCTATACTCGCTCCATAGGGGGTCAGTCGCAATATTTTCTACAATTACCGGTTCCTTACGATAGGCGGATGTACCACAAGATCCCGACAATTCGCAAATGGGTACGCCTTCAACGGCTTGGTTATAGTCGGGGTCTAAATGGGGTGCTGCACCCAAGGTTAAACAATTTTTTTGCGGGTCTACGAGTAGAATTGAGCCTAAGAGTTCTGGAGCTTGGCTTTCTAAAGCACTAATCAGTAAGCTGAGAGTTTCCGAGAGGGGGGCATTTTTGGCGATCGCCTCTAAAACCTGTTTTTGCCCATTTAACCACAGCTCATTATATTTGCGATCGCTAATTTCCGTAATCGTTCCCATTAAGCGATCGGAACAATTCTTCTGATTCTTAAACACCGTTGCGCGATCGACCACCCAAATATATTGGCCATCACTGCGACGCATACGCAACTCTAATTCATAACTCTTTCCCGTTTCTAACGCTGAATAAATCGTTTTCTGATGCTGGTTTCGATCCTCTGGGTGAATCAGAGATTTGACCATCTCGAAATTGCATTGGATACTCTGAGGATTTAGACCGAGTAGCTTATAAAGTTGATCGTTCCAGATCACTTCATCAGGTTCCCTATCCCAGATCCAAACCCCGTCGGTGGTGCTTTCCATCATCAAACGTAACTGAGCTTCTTCAATTTCTGTCTGGATTGGCTTCATTCCCCCGTCATCCTCATGATTCCCCCATAGATCTCTATGGCTTAACAGAGTCTTGTCACTTAAAGATAATTAGTTTACCTCTTCAACCAACCGAATCCCATAGTTATTTTGACTATAACTTAAAAAACCCTTCAGAGCATTCAGCAAAAGTAGGGGCAACAACCTTTTCACCCTCACTTCACCCTTGGGCCCGATCCACAATTCAGGGTAAGCTGAAAGATCAAATAGATAACATCAATAACCGATAAACCTATGCGATCGCCTTCTCTACTTCGTTCTGTGCAACTCGCTCTCGTAGCACTGCTCCTCATCCTAACCTCTTGGAGCATCGCCCCCGATGCCTTCGCCCTCACCCAAATCCAACTCTCCGATCTCTCCTACGAAACCTGCCCTCCAGAAATGGGCGAAGGAGCAGTTACCAGTGGGGGTTTCTCTCAACCCGCTAACTGCTTTCTCATCCATGGAAAAGCCACCAACCCCACTGGAAAAACGGTTTATGATGCCGATATTTTTGGTCGCGTCTATGATGCCAACCGCAACCCAGTCATGCAAAATCGAACTCGTTTGGGACTCATTGAAGAAGTCCCACCGGGAGTCAGTGACTTTGAACTGAGAATCTCAGTATCCGCCGATCAACCAACTCCCCTGATTCTAGAGCAATTCAAGGCTGCGGGTTTTGGGGGTCGAGTTCGCCGCTAAAAGCCAAACGATCCTTGGGCAAAGGAAACCTGAAGACTCGTAAACAGACTGGTTAAAAATTGGAGCAAGAAAATTGCCAAAATCGGCGAAAAGTCTAATCCTCCCAAGGGCGGAATAATCGACCGGAAAATATTCAGATAGGGATCGGTAAGCTGACTGAGCAGGGAAAATGGGGGGTCGAACCAGTTGATACTGGGGAACCAACTCAATAAAACTCGAATAATGAGTAAGACAAAGTAAATTTGACAAAATGTCGCTAGGGTGCTTGCAAGCAAGTACATAGGGATTCTATTCCTCAAAGATTTATACGATCGCTTGTCTTCTAATGTACCGGATCGCTTCCCCGAAGTGGCAGGGCAATTCCCGAACTGGTTGAAGGAGATGGGGGATGGGGAGATGGGGGAGATTCCCTATTCCCCATTCCCTATTCTCCATTTTCAGAAGAAACCTTATTCATGTTTCCGAGTTGGTCGCGCACATCGTCAATAGTTTCATTGAGTTGGGCGATTTTGTTTTCTAGGCTACGACGGGCGGCTTCAATTTCGGCATCAGCCCTGAAATCGAGATCGCTGTTTTTGAGTTGATTGGGAGCATTGCCGTTTAAAAATTCATCCGAGTCCAGGCTGTCATTGCGGCGATTGGCTAGGGTTGCCCCTAAAATACCGCCGATAACCCCCCCGACTAAGGAGCCGAGTAAAAATCCAGTGGAAAAATTGTTATTAGATTGACTCATATGCTTAGGTGAGGTGAAGCTTTATTTCTAGGTTAACGGTTATGGGGGATGAATGAGGAATTTTCTCGCAGTCGGTTTTGAGATTAGGTTCCAAAGGTGCGATCGCCCGCATCTCCTAAGCCGGGTACAATAAATCCTTGGGAGTTCAGTTCCGGGTCAATACAAGCGGTATACACCTTCAGAGCCGGATAATTTTCATTCAGCTTTTGCAGAGCTGGAGGCGCAGCCACCACCGAGACAATCCGGACAAACTGCGGATCGATTCCCCGTTGAGTGAGTTCCTGCAACGCTAAGGTAATGCTCCCTCCAGTCGCTAACATCGGTTCTGGAATTAAAATCCGGGTTTCAGGGGTGAACTCTGAGGGCAGTTTGTTTAGGTAACAACTCGGTTCTAGGGTTTCTTCATCACGAGCCAGACCCAGATGATACACTTTCGCTAAAGGCAGTAGGGCTTGAGAGCCTTCGAGCAGTGCCAAACCTGCCCGTAAGATGGGAACCACGGCTACGGGAATTTCTGGATTAACGAGAGTCGCTTCACAAGGGGCTAGAGGCGTTTCTAGGGTAGTTTGGAAGGTGGGTAACCAGTCTCGAACCGCTTCATAGGTGAGCCAGCGTCCGAGTTCTGTCATCGCTGTGCGAAAGAGAGCGCTAGGGGTGTGGCGATCGCGAGCAACCGCCAACCAATGTTGAATCAGGGGATGGGGAGGGACATGAACGTGCAGTTGAAAAGTCATGGATGTGTGAGGATAAACCAAACAATAGTTTACAATTTAAAGGTTGGACTTCTAAATATTTATTTCGCTTCCTAAGTCATGCCTGCTCAGTCTTCTTCCCCTGATTATGATGTCATTGTGATTGGTTCCGGTATTGGTGGACTCGTCACCGCCACCCAACTCGCTGCTAAAGGCGCTCAAGTTTTAGTGTTGGAAAGTTATTTAATTCCAGGGGGAAGTGCGGGCTATTTCGAGCGCAATGGCTATCGGTTTGATGTGGGAGCCTCGATGATTTTTGGCTTCGGAAAACAGGGAACGACCAATTTGCTCACCCGCGCCCTGAATGCAGTAGACATGAGTTTAGATACTTATCCCGATCCGGTACAAATCCATTATCATTTGCCAGGGGGCTTAGAGCTGAAAGTCCATCGGGAGTATGAGGCATTTATTCAGGAATTGAGCGATCGCTTCCCCCATGAACGAGAAGGTATCCGTAAATTCTATGATGAATGTTGGCGTGTGTTTAATTGCCTCAATGCCATGGAATTGCTCTCTCTAGAAGAACCGCGATATTTAATGCGCGTCTTTTTCCAAAATCCCTTGGCTTGTTTGGGTTTGGTCAAATATCTACCGCAAAATGTGGGGCAAATTGCTCGCCGGTATATCCACGATCCTCAACTGCTCAAATTTATCGACATTGAATGCTATTGTTGGTCAGTTGTCCCCGCCGAACTCACCCCCATGATTAACGCCGGAATGGTCTTTTCCGATCGCCATTATGGAGGCATTAACTATCCCAAAGGCGGAGTCGGACAAATTGCCCAAAAACTCGTCGAAGGACTAGAGAAAAAAGGCAGCACCATTCTCTACAAATCCAGAGTTAAACAAATTCTCCTCGAAAAAAACAAAGCGGTGGGCGTAGAATTAGTCAATGGACAACGCTACACCGCTCGCCGCGTCGTCTCCAATGCCACTCGCTGGAATACCTTTGAATCCCTACTGCCCTCCGAAACCCTACCCCCAGCCGAACAAAGTTGGCAAGAACGCTATCAAAAATCCCCCAGTTTTGTTAGCCTCCATTTAGGCGTTAAAGCATCTGTTTTACCCGAAGGCACAGAATGCCACCATATTTTGCTTGAAGACTGGGAGAAAATGGAAGCCTCCCATGGTACAATTTTTGTCTCCATTCCCACCTTACTCGATCCAAATTTAGCCCCTCCCGGTTATCATATTATCCACACCTTTACCCCCAGTTGGATCGACCAATGGCAAGGATTAACCCCGAAAAAATATGAAGCTCAAAAAGAGGAAATTGCGAACCAAATCATTAACCGCTTAGAAGCTATTTTTCCTGGATTAGGACAGGGATTAGACTATGAGGAAGTGGGCACACCCCGCACCCATCGCCGCTTCCTCAATCGCCAAGATGGAACCTATGGCCCGATTCCGAAACGCAAGTTGTTAGGATTAGTTGGAATGCCTTTTAATCGTACCAGTATCCCTGGATTATATTGTGTTGGGGATAGCACTTTTCCTGGACAAGGCTTAAATGCAGTTGCCTTTTCTGGATTTGCTTGCGCTCACCGCATAGCGGTAGATTTGGGATTGTAGCCCTCATCCCCCAACCCCTTCTCCCACAGGAGAAGGGGAGTAGAAGTCCCTATCAAGAACCTAAAGAAAAAATGCCTGCACCAGATCCAGAAAACTTATCTTTAAGCGATCGCTATTCTGCATTTATCCAGCAAATTGTTACCGATACTCTGAAGGGAAAGATTGGCTCAAAAGAGTATGTTTATCGGCAATTGGTAATACAGCTACAAGCAGAACCGGGTACGGGGGAGATTTTTGAACGATGTTTAATGGAGCAAATCAGGCGGGCTGAAAATCAAATGGAGTCTGCACCAGATGAGTTAAAGCAAGCCAAAGCCCAGCGTCAAGTGAGAGCGCTTCGCACTTTGGAAGAAGGATGGAATCGATACCAAGAGACTCAAAGGACGCAAAATGCATGTAGTGATGCGGTTGCTCAATTAATCAATGCCGATGAGGGCGATCGCCTCTTGGTTCTCCTAGAACTTCTCGATCGCAACCAAACTCAAGCTTTGAGCAGCAAAGAAATAATATCCTTAGCCAAAGAACTAGAGCAACTGGGAGACTCCGATGGCGATCGCCAGATGGTGGCTGAACTTCACACTCTAGCAGCAGGGCTGAAACAAGGTTTGTCGGTGTACAGCGCTCTGGACTTATTGGGATGGTTATACGAAAAGTCTCAATTGGGATTTGCCTCCACAACAGATACCCATAATCCTTGGGCTTATTGGGCAAAACAGATGAGCCGTCCATTACCCAAACGCTTTTTCAGCGAACAATCCCAGAATCAATCTGCCCTCTCTCTCGCTCAAGAACAAACCCATTTAGATTTAAGTGCTTGGGTAGAATTAATGGTTCTATTGCAAGGCATCCAAGAGGGTTTAGTGAGCTGGTTTGATCAACAACCCTATAATATTAAGGCGGGCAATGATGCGGCGGCTTCAACTTTCCTCACCTTTGCTATTATCTGGTGCGAATTAAGCAGTGGATTTCATCAAGCCGAGCAACTTTTACCAGGCGATCGCGATCGCTTGGGTAATGCTTGTTTTCAAATTGCCCTGCAAATTTTGCGCTCTTTTGCCCAACGGGATAATTTTCCCCTCTATGGTGGGGTATTTGCCTCCTTTACGGGTAAAACCTTTCGGGAAACCATTGCTTATCTCGATCGCCCCCTGAAAACCCTAGAGAAAACCCAGGAGAAGGCACGTATTCTTACCGTATTGGGCTATTCTCAGCAATGGATGGGGCATCGCGATCGCGCCCTTATTTTACATGAAGAAGCCCTCAATTTAGCCCGTCAAGACGGCGATCGCCATTGTGAAGTCGCTAACTTAAACCATTTGAGTCGCTTGCAGCTCAGTCAAGGAGAGTTTCTAGCGGCGATCGATCTCGGACAACGCGCCCTCTTATTTTCCCGTCAGATCGGCGATCCATTAGGGGAGATTAATGCGATCGCCAATTTGGGCTATGCCCAAGTTCGTCAAGCTCAACAACAAGAACATATCGACATCTCGGAAATTGAATCCTGTATAGAAAGACTCCAACGAGCCATCACACGATTAGAAAAACATCCCGATTTTCCATCAGCCGTCTTTTGTACTTTAGCCATGGGAATTGCCTATTTAATCCTAGATCAGAGCAATAATGCCCAATCCTATTTAGAACAAAGTCTAGCCCTATCGATTCAATTAGGAAACTTAGAATTAGAAGGCTTAAGTCATGCCAATCTCGGCGAAGTCAACTATCAACTCGGTCAACTTCCCTTAGCTGTACTGCACACCTGCCTAGGAATGTATTTATTAGAGCAAAAAAATAGTGCAGAACACAAACAAGTTGCCAATTTAGCCGCGATTTTAAAAGGAAAATTAGGAGCAGAAGCCTTTAAAAACATTTTACAAGAACAGCGATCGCAAATCATCTCTAGAATTGGTATAGATGGATTTGATTATATAATCGAATAAAATAATTTAGATTCTTCTACTCAAACAATCCCTAAAATGAACAAAAATACCCCTATTTCTCGGCGAAATTTTCTACATATCAGTTCCTTCGGATTAGGTAGTAGTCTATTATCAACATCCTCAGCTCCCTCAACTCAATTAAAATCCTTAGACCCCATAAAACTCGCCCTTGACTGGAAAGCAGAAGGCGAATATGGAGGATTTTACCAAGCATTAGCCACTGGAATTTATCAAGATCATGGCTTAGATGTAACGATCCGCCCCGTCAATCCCCAAACCAATAATACCCAGCTCCTCCTAGGGGGTGTAGTAGACTTTAGCATAGGCGCTTCATTAAATAGTTTCAAAGCCATAGAGCAGAACATTCCTCTGGTTACTGTCGCCGCAATGTTTCAGAAAAATATTCAAATTCTGTTAACCCATCCAGGAGTGGGAAATGAATCTCTCGCTGACTTACAAGGAAAACCCATTTTTATTTCGGCTGCCGCCAGATTTACTTATTGGCCCATTCTCAAACAAAAATATGGATTTACAGATAATCAAATTCGTCCCTATAATTCTAATATGGCTCCGTTTTTAGCAGATAAAAATTCTGCCCAACAAGGAATTTTAACCTCGGAACCCTATAGTATTGAAAAACAAGGAGGCTTTAAGCCAGTTATCCATCTCTTGGCAGATGCGGGTTATAATCCCTATTCTTTTACCATTAAGACGACTCAAAACTTTGCCAATCATCATCCAGATTTAGTCCATCGGTTTCTGGATGCTTCCATTCGGGGATGGTATAGCTATTTAGATAATCCCCAACCCGGTTATCAGTTGATCAAGCAAGATAATCCAGATATCGATGATGATTTGTTAAATTATAGTTTCCATCAATTAAAAGAATATAACTTGATGACTTTAGGAGAGGCAAAAACATTAGGGATTGGCGCAATGACAGATGAACGTTGGCAGGCTTTTTTCCAGTCTACAGTTGATTTTGGAATGGTAGATCCTGGGGTAGATTATCATCAAGCCTATACCCTAAAATTTGTGAATAAGGGAGTTGACTATTATCAACAGTCGGTTTAACCAGGTAAGGATGGCTTTATGGATATCAAAAAACCGATTATTACCCTAGAAAATGTAGGCAAACGTTTCGATCAAGAAAATTGGGCGATCGCCGATCTCAATCTTAACATCTATCCCGCAGAGATTATCAGCCTCGTCGGGCCGTCAGGATGCGGCAAAAGTACCCTACTGCGGCTCATTTCCGGCTTGACTTCCCTGAGTTCTGGGACGCTACACTGGGAAAAATCGAGTCAGAATCAGCAATTTGCATTTGTGTTTCAAGATGCAGCTTTAATGCCTTGGGCCAAGGTTTGGCATAATGTTTACTTACCGCTTAAACTGGCAGGTGTGTCGAAGAAAAATGCCCAGGATAAGATTCAAGAAACTCTGGAATTAGTGAAATTATCACAAGTGGCTCAATCCTATCCCCGACAACTTTCAGGAGGGATGAAAATGCGGGTTTCTATTGCTAGGGCGCTGGTGAATAATCCCGAAGTGTTATTAATGGATGAGCCGTTTGGAGCCTTAGATGATATTACCCGTACTCAGTTAAATGATGAACTATTAAATTTGTGGAGCAAAAAACAGTGGACAATTGTGTTTGTTACCCATAATATCTATGAAGCGGTTTATTTATCCCATCGAGTGGTGGTGATGGGAACTGCTCCCGGACGCATTGTTGCTGAAATTGCCATTGATGAACCCTATCCCCGCAATCCGAATTTTCGGGGAGCGATCGCCTATACTGAGTATTATCAACAAGTCGCCACTGCCCTATCCCAAGCTATAGTCGATGGCAACGACAATGAGACCCATTTTTAATTTTTAATTGATACAACGACCAAGACCCATTTTTAATTTTTAATTTTTAATTTTTAATTTTTAATTGATACATCATGCCAGAATTGCGCCGTCTGTTTTCCCTGGAAACCCTCGCCCCCCTCGCTCTGGGAATACTCGTACTTTCCGTTTGGGAGGTCTCCGTATCCCTCACCCATACCCCTAGCTATATCCTTCCGGGGCCGATTCTGATTCTCAAAACCCTCATTGCAGATGGCTCAATTCTCCTTCCTGCCATGTTAGTAACCTTCAAAATTACCCTCGTAGCCTTTCTGGTCGCCATCATTTCTGGGGTATCCCTAGCGATGATTATGGCACAGAGTAAGTGGATTGAAAAAAGTCTCTATCCCTACGCGATTATACTGCAAACCCTTCCCATGGCGGCGATCGCTCCCCTCATCATCATTTGGCTGCGTAATAATACCTTTGCCGCCCTCGTCATCTGTGCCTGGATTATCGCCTTCTTTCCCATCGTCTCCAACACCACCTTCGGCCTCAATAGTTTAGACCCTAACCTCAAAGACCTCTTCAAACTCTACAGAGCCTCCCCATGGCAAACCCTACTCTATCTCAGACTCCCCAGCGCCCTCCCCTACTTCTTCACCGGATTACGCATTAGCGGCGGACTCGCCCTAATTGGCGCTGTCGTTGCCGAAATTGTCGCCGGTACAGGGGGCGCTAATTCCGGACTCGCCTACCAAATTCTCCTGGCCAGTTATAACCTGCAAATTCCCCGTATGTTTGCCGCATTATTACTGATTAGTATCTTGGGCATTTTAATCTTTATCGTCTTAAACCGTTTATCCAGCCTGAGCCTAGGGCAATGGCATGAAAGTTCAACCTCCCTAGACCGCTAAACTCCGTAATTATCCAGGACAACTCTTAAGAAAAAATTAAAAATCAGCGAAAATACTGGATATTTCTCCGGGAAATTGCCAGAATATAATATTACTAGGACATAAGTGTAAAAGCTCAATATCTATCCATTTTTCCATGAAATCTTCCATAAAATCCGTGCTTGAAGGGCTTGGAGAAATGCATAGGATCGCTAGACACGACGATAGCAATGGTGCAGTTCATCTTTTGGGAGTATCGAGATTATGATTCGCGAAGTCGTTCAACAAGCCCTCTCTACCGGATACCTGAGCTTGGCCGATGAGGAGCATCTACGGTCACTGATGCTCAAACCCTATGGTTTAGAAGATCTTCAAGCCTTCTGGAAATTACAGAGGGCCACCATGGAAGGGTATGTCAAACAAGAATCCCGTGAGATGAGACAAACCTGCTTAGTCGGTTAAGAATACGCAAATCTTCAAGAAAACTCAATCTTGGGGTTGCCAATCTCCGGAAAACTACGGAATTATAGGGTAGATCCCTCTAGATTTCTAGAAATCTGTGTCCCTTAGCGAAACGTTGCACCACGATCATGAAGAAAAATCATCTGTTGCTTGGGTTAGCATCTCCCCTGACTGTGAGCCTAATCCTAACCGCATTTACCACTGTCCTTTCTGAGTCTGCCCATGCTGCCACCTTGACCGGTCAGAAATGGGATGGTTCATTGACTAGCTTGACCTGGGATGAGAGCAACGCGGTAACCGGGGGGTCGATCATAGAGGGAAGTCTGAATTCTTGGGGAGCAGGCTTGAGTGGAGTTTTGAGTAGTAGCCAAACGGTGGGAGGCATTCTCGGCCAAGGATCGGGAACTTTTGTCGATTTGGGACAAAATGGGAATGTTGGCATTATTGAATTAGACTGGGGCGGTAATCTCCTCGCCAATGAAGAGGGCGATGACCTGGTGGTTTATGAAAATGGGGGGGTTGGAGAGCCGGAAGCCTTTGCCGTTTCGGTTCGCAAAGCTGGAGAAACGGATTTTAGTGAGTATCTCTATCAATTTAGCGATCATTTCTCTCAGCAGTATGAAGTGTTTGCTACTGTATTTGATTTAAGTTTATTTGGTTTAGGCTTAGGAGATGCTATTGATGCTATTCGGATTCGTAATTTTGCTCGCAATGATTTAGTTACAGGGGGTGATGGTCAAGGATTTCTCGGTGGTGGTAATACGGCTTTAACCTATGCTGGAGGGAGTGATTTTGATCTAAATACTAAGCTGGATGCTGATATTACTTATGTGGCGGGACTAAATAATGTGTTTGCTGCACCCACACCCGCACCCACACCCGCACCCGCACCCGCACCCGCACCAGTACCAGTACCCGCACCAGCACCCACACCAGCACCAGCACCAGCACCAGTACCCGTACCCGCACCCACACCAGCACCCGCACCAGTACCCGCACCAGCACCAGCACCAGCACCAGTACCCGCACCAGCACCAGTACCCGCACCGACACCTACACCCTCTACTCCACCGGCCTATGAAAATCCATCTAAGGTTCCTGAACCTTCTGCCCTTCTGGGTTTAGTAGGGGTGGCATTGATGGGTTTAGGAACCCGTATCAGAGGGCGTAAGCCTTAGTTGGGTTTTGAAATGATATCAAGTCCGGTTTCCGCAAGCGGACATGAAAATTTGTTAAGAAGCGGGCAAGATGCCCGCACTCCTCGAATTCTTTGATATGACTGGAGTGGGAGCATCTTGCTCCCTGGATTTTTAATTAGGGTATTTCCGCTT
>NZ_JAQOSP010000067.1 GCF_030068475.1 Roseofilum acuticapitatum BLCC-M154
ACTAATATCCGTAAATCTAACGATTGACAAGATTGGATTTAGGGCTAGATTAAGAAGAACAGAGCATTAATCGAATAACAATCAAGCGTTTCTTTCTTGTCTGAGGTATAGTTTTCGATCCCCCCAACCCCCCTTTTCAAGGGGGGTAGTAGAGAAAGTCCCCCTTTTCAAGGGGGGTAGTAGAGAAAGTCCCCCTTTTCAAGGGGGGTAGTAGAGAAAGTCCCCCTTTTCAAGGGGGATTTAGGGGGATCAATGTGTATCTCATCAACTTGAGAAAGGCGATGAAACTGGCAAGGCATTTTTCGGGTCTCCATTACATTAATCACAACGATTATGTAAATTTTTTTCATGTCTTGCAAGGAACAGGTGGAAAAAGAAAACCCGAATAAACCTCATGCTTAACTCAACTGAAAATACAGAATATACTTGCCGTTATGCAACCCTTGAAGATGCCGATCAATTGGGACTGTTGTGGTCTAGATTTGCTCAAGAGCGAGAAATAGCCGATCCATCTTTATCCATCAAACCTGGTTTTGATTTTCAGGCTTATATCGTGCAACAGTTAAACCGTCCCCTGAGCTATGGGTGGGTATTAGAAAAGAATATTGAGAATAATCCGTTAATGGTGGGTTGCGTATTTGTCTATTTTTATGATGAAGCTCCTCCACCTGATTTACCCTTGGAATGGCAATCCGATCATGAACTCAATAACCCCTTTAAGTCCCGGCGCGTGGGTTCTGTTTTGGGAATGTATATCGAGCCAGAAGATCGAAATCCCCAAACGATTCACTTGCTGGCTGATGCAGCGATTGCCAAGGCTTATGAGATGAAAGTGAGCGATTTAGACATCTTGGTGTCGGCGGAACAGACGGGTATGCACGCATTTCTAAGTCGGTTAGGATTTACCAAAGCGGCGGTGCAATATACCAAAGAATTGGCGATCGCCGATCCGGAGAATTTGCCCAGTTTACATCCCCCGCATCCCGATTTAAAAGTTGCCGAAAGTAGGGGAAGTTATGCCATCCCACTCTACGATCCTAACACCCATGAATTGGTGAAAAATTCTGATGGAGAACCCCTATTTCTAACCGCTCTTTGTGATGAAGATGGAGTAGTGTTGAAAACTTCCGAGGGATTGCCCATTTATCCGAATCCCGTTCGCCATCCTCACACGCAAGAATTTGTATTTGATGCTCAAGGAGATTTACTGGTTTGTCCTGTAGTAAAAAATGACAAAGGTCAAGTGCTAGAAGTACAAGGAATACCTCAGTTTTACCCGCCTGATTATGAGATGGCTAATGGGAAATTAAACTTAAGAAAAGATGATAAGGGTAACTATCTCTTCTGTGATGTTGAGAGAGATCGTCAGGGTAACATCCTGCTTTCTCCCGATGGTTTTCCTGTATTTAAGCCAGTGAAACTCACTTCGCGTTGACCATTGAGTAAAAAATGGCTGGCATTGCTGCCCAGACAAAACATGAAGTTTTATTACACAATTTCATGTTTCGCATAAAAATACTTCCCAAAACCTGAGTACCTTACAGAGGGATTCATCTCCTCTGCTCAATCATCTGTTGTGCATATACCGAGGCTTAACCCCATGTCATTCTTCAACTGGTTTAGAAAAAAAATCCCCCAAAACCTCCAACCCCCAAGACTCTCAAACCTTTATTCTCGAACCCATCCTCACCCCTAGCGGCATCGTCGATGGCTTAGAAGAAACCCCAGATGTCCCAGATGTAGACAGTTTTGACGTTCCCGAACTTGATACTGACCTCATTGAAGAGACCGATACACCAGAAACCCAAGAAGTAGAACCCGATGCCAATACCGGCGAAGAAATCGACACGGCTGAAGTCACTAATCTCATTCCAGACGAAGACATCGAAGAGATTGAATTTATTACCGACTTGCCAACAGAACAGGATACAGAACCCAACGAAGTCATCGACACAGAATCTGAAGTTGACGGTTCTCCAGAGCAAGTCGTTGCACAAGCTGCCACCCCGGATGCAACCGATGAAGAAGAAATTTCCTTCATCACCGCAGATGAGACAGAAGCAGATGAAACCCTAGAAACCTCCGAAGAACCAGAAGAGATGATAGAAGAACTCCGTAGGGGCGAACGGCCGTTCGCCCCTACAGGAACCTTTACCGTTGGTGAAACCGGAGAAGTAGAAATCGAGTATCTCTTTGATGGTGGGAAATACCAGGGAGAAGTCGCCTTCTTTAGCTTAGAAGGCATGGAGGATTTAGAACCCGGTTCAGAAGCCTTTATTCAAGAAGCCGCCGCTCGCGCCTTGGGTATCGAACCCACCGAAACCCCATCCGATGTAGGGGCGGGTTCAACAACCGATTCGTCGATTGACCCAGATTTAGGTGAACCCGCCCCCACCGACACCGATTTCCCCGCCGAAAATACCTCTAAACTCGGTCATATCGTCATTTCTGACAAAACAGAAGGAGCGAAATTCGAGGGCGTTCTGGGCGAATCTAACTGGAATCAAGGGGAATTTGCTGGCGTGAAAACGGTGCAGATGCGCCCTGGGGATACCTTTGGCATCATGCTCGTTCCCAACAAGAGCGTACAACAAGTATTCGATAATCCCAGTATCGGCGGTTCCGGTCGTCCTCTGTTCTCCCTCTCCACAGCAAATCCTGATGATGGCTTCCATATCGGACAAATTGCCGACGTTACCGGAGATGGCAATACCTTTGTGATGGAAGATATCCGGGTTGATGGCAAGAGCGACTATGACTACAACGACATCATCTTTCGCATCAAAGGCGCGACGGGTAAAGCAGTACACCTCGATGACGTGATTGACATTGAGAACGACTGGCGCGAAACCGAATTAGGGCAAGAGATTCTCGATTATATTAAACCCGAACCCATAGAGGTGATTAGCGAGATTGAATCCGTGGTTTTAGACCCAGAAGAACCGGAGTCAGTGATTGAATTATCCGAGATTTTCGCAGCACCAGAAGATGAGACGGTTACTTACGAGCTGGTTGAAGGGGGCGATGTAACCGAACCCTTACCCGATGACGTGCCTGTAATTCCGGGGATTGAGGACACCGAGCCTACAGAAACAGAAGCTTCTGCTAGTTTAGAGGGCGATCGCCTCCAAATCAACCCCCAACCCGAAACCGACATTACCGAAATCAGTGAAATCGCCGTTCGCGCCGTATCCGAAACCGGAGAAAGCGCCATCCACACCCTCGAAGTCGTCAACAACACCGTCTCCGAAGAGTCCGTAGAAGCACTCAATACCGGCTTAGAGAAAGTTCAGGAAGCACTCAACGAAAATCCCGATAACCTCATCGAAGTCTTAGAAAACCCTGAACTTCTGCCCGTCGTCGAAGAAGTCTTTACCCAACTTGAAGATAACTTTGGCACAATTTACAATGTCCTAGAGCGTCCCGACATCCTCGAAAAAGTCGGCATTGCTCCCGAAGCCGCAGAAACCTTTAACGCCATTATCGACAACCCTGAAATCGGCGAACTCTTCGGCTTACCCGGTTCTCTGCAAGAAGCCTTCACCAACGAAGACTTTACGCAATGGGATAATTATCTGATTAACGCCCAAGACGCAGCCTCCCTAATTTTACCGGATACTCCTGATGTTCCTGTTGCCTTCATCGACTTTGCCGGAGACCATGGAGAAGACGTTACCGAAGTCTTCGAGTCCGTTAATCCCCATAACGAATACGAGACATTAGGCATAGAAGGGAATAATTGGGCACAACAACTCATCGCCTATGTCGATAGTCTCCGCGACGATGCCGGATTACCCACCACCACCGATATCGCCAATACCAACAACCCCGTAGGGGCGGGTTCTGCAACCATCCCCAACACCAACCCAAATTTACCTGAACCCGCCCTTTCCCCAACCATCAATGGGGACAACATTACCGGTGAAAATGTGACCCGTGTAGGAGCAGACAACGCCAATCACCCCGTAGGGGCGGGTTCACCAACCATCCCCAACACCAACCCAAATCTCCCTGAACCCGCCCTTTCCCCAACCATCAACGCGGGACATGATATCGGTGAATCCACGACGGGAAATGTGCGTGGTATCGTTAACCTCAGTTTCGATTTAACCCAAATCGACGACCAAGGGCAAATCACCACCCGCTACCAACTCACCCCAGAAGAACAACTCGCCCTGCAATACGCTCGCGATAACAATGTCCTCCTCGTTGTCGCTTCCGGAAATACCGGGGATGCCATGTCCGCTTTAGGACAAGCTGCCGATGAATTCGACAACATCATCACCGTCGGTGCAGTCAACTCCACCGAAGAAGTTGCCGACTACTCCAGTCGCGGCGAAACCCTCACCCTCGTTGCTCCCGGCGGAGAACATAAACATGACCCCGATGCTTTTGTGGGCACATCGCGGGCAACCTCCTATGTTACCGGTGCTGCGTCTTTAGTCTGGCAGGCTAATCCAGACTTAAGCTATCAGCAAGTCAAAGAGATTCTGGTACAAACGGCAAAAGACTTAGGCGAAGAAGGTTGGGATACCGAGAGCGGTGCGGGTTTGCTGAATGTTACAGAAGCTGTGCTGATGGCGGGGTTAATTGCTCCAGAAGAGGTTGTTAAGAGTGAAGATATCGAAATCACATCCTTTACCGGTGAAGGACGGGTTATCACGCAAACTCGTGCGGCTGGAGAAGCGACGGAGCAGGCGATACAGAGCCTGACAGCTACCCAAAATCAGTTATTGCAGCAGTGGCAAACCTTATCGGATTTAGGTAATCCCGATTTAAGCTTAGAGGACTTGCAAAAAGCCCTGGAAGAGCAGAAAGAACAGGCATTAGAGCGCTATCAGCAAACCGACACCGATGCCGCCATTTCCCTTGCCGAGTCAGAACAGTTAGCCGAAGCTTTAGCCTTGGCAACCCGCCATCATCAACTGGAGTTAGGGCGTTTGCAAACCTTGCAGACTCGGCAACAGGAGTTAAATGAACAATTAGCAGCATTGAAAGCCGAGCGCGAGCAAGCAGTTGAAGGGAATGCCGAGCAGATTGAGCTACTAGAAGAAGCCATTGCTCAGAGCAAGGAAGCCGTGAAGGAAGCACTGGCGAAACTGCAATACCAGTTAGTTGACCCCGATACTTTACTCGCTGACCCCAATGCGGTGCAAGCTGAGATTGACAAGTTAAAGGCGAAAATTGCCCAGTATCAACAAAAATCTGCGGCTTTGAGAGCAACTGCTTCGAGTTTTTATCAGCAAGGAGCGCAGCACCGGCAAACACAGAAGCATCATACTCATCTTGCTCATAACTCTTGGGCAACAACTCGTGGTTTTTGTGGGCGTATTCTTCGTAAGCGAGATACAGCTCAGTACAATCACCACATGGCTATAGCGAACCAAGCTGGAAAAAATGCCTACAGTGCTGATTCACAAGGTCATGTCTTGTCAACAAATGCCGCGAAAGTTGAGCAACTAACTGCTCAGATGAATCATCAAACTGATGTTTTGAGCGGTTATCAGCAACTGCTGGAGAATAATAATCAACTTCTTGCACAAGTCACTGGTGAATCTCAAGATGCCCATCAAATCTTAAAAGCGCTGCAAGAACAAGCTGCTCAAAAAACTCAACTGGCAGAAAAATATTGGCAACAAGCTGCGTTAGCTGAACAACGGCGCAAGCAGAATCAAGATACGGCTAACCATCATAATAATTTGTCTCGGCGCTGGGAAGTTGTGGGACGTGGTGGCCGTTGTGGTGTTCAACCTATTCATGGTTGGCGACATTATCCCGAACATATTGCACCTCGCGACCAAGCGCAACATCAAGCCAATGTTTCCGAGAATGAACGGCGTGTTTTTGAACAATGGGCGCGACAAGCTCAAATGGAGGCTGATAACCTCAATCAACAGGCGCGAGCGTTGGCAGAGCGGGTGGCAGATTGGCCGGAATTGAAGCAGGGAATTCAATATGAAATCAATGCCAACGAGCAAAAATTGCAAGCGGAAGAAGATTTACTCGCCCTGCAAACTCCGGTGCAACGGCAACAACTGGAAACTCTGGATTTACAGATTCAACAAGCTGAGGAAGAATTGGCGAAACTCGAAGGGGAGCAGTTACCCAGTCAGGAAGATAAAGCCAATGCTACTGAAACTCGGTTAACAGATTTGCAAGAGCAATCTACAGCCAATCGTGAGGAACGGAAAACCACCCAAAAGGATTTACAAACCTTCCTGGAAACCTATGGTTATCTCTTGCCCTATCCAGAGCGCTTGCAAGCGATTAAAAAGCAAATCCAGCAACTGGAAGACGAGAAAATTCGCGCTCAAGAACTGTTGATACAATTGAGCAATGCCATCACGACAAATCCCGATTTGGTGCAGCAGTTTGAAGCGGTGCAAGCCTATATCTCCGATATCGATGAACAACTGGATTGGGCGAAATTACAGGAAGACCAGATTAATTGGTCTGCTCCCCAATCTCCGCAACGGTTAGCTCTGGCGAAGTTAATTGAAGAGTTGAAAAATCGGCGCGATGATTTACCAGAAACCAATTCTTTGCCGTTGCAAGAGTATATCGATTTCTTGCGGGAAATGGAGAACCGCAGTACGAGTTTCTTGAATGGCTTTGATGACTTGCAAGAACGGTTAGATGCGGCGCAAGAACAACAAACGGATGCCAATGAAACCCTGGAGCGGTTGCAGGGAGAATATCGCGAGTTAGGCTTAGAAAAAGCGGCGATTGAGGAAGAGAAGTTAATCGGGAAGCAAGTGGAGTTAGCTAATCTGCCAGAAGATAAAGCTCGGTTTACCGCGATTCAAGCGATTAATGCTGAGGCTGATTTAGAGGATGCCATTGCCCTCAAAGAACAGCAGATTGCTGATACGAATACAGCTATCCGGACAACCCAAGAAGAGATTAAAATCCTTGAGCATCATCTAGCGCAGTCTGAACAAGATAAAGTTGTGCAAGAGGACTTGATTTCCGATAAAGAAGCTCAGATTGCTGACTTGGAAACGGAGAAACAAGGGTTAGAGGCTCAAAAGACTGCCCAAGAAAATCAATTGGCGAATCAGCAGCAAGCCTTAGACATTTTGAAAACTGAGTTATCCGAGATTGAGGATAAAATCGCTGAACTTGAGGATGATATTGCTGCCAATGAAAGCAACATTAAGGACTTGCAGGCGCAACGGGAAACTCACGAAGAGGAGCGGGATTATTTCCAAGCAACTCTGGATGAAATTAATGAACGCATTGCCGATAAAGAAGTAGAAATTGCCGACAAATATCGGGAAATTGAGTTAACCGATAACTATCTGCGGCAAATGAATACGGAAGTGGAGCGCTTGCAAAATCGGGTGACGGTTCTGAATGAAGCGGATGCCTTGGAATCGGATTATCAAAATGCGGCGGATGCTTGGCAAGAGGCGCTCGATAATCAGGTTACTGCGACGGAAGAGTTGGTGGAAATTCGTAAGCAAGGAGAACAAGACCGGCAAGCTCTGTTAGAGTTACAATCGGATTTGGCTGAGACTCAAACAAATCTGGCAGAAGTGACGGCACAGCAGGAGGAATTGCAAGCTGAAGTTGCGGATGCTCAGAAAGATTTAGCGTTTACTCAGCATCAATTACGGACGCAAGAGTTGCAGTTACACAGCTTGAGAGCGCAGGATGCTCCCCTACGCAGTGCGGAAGGTTATTATTACGGACAAGCGCAATACCATCGGCAACATATGTGGTATTGGAATGGGCACACCTATGCTTATCATGGTGGCCATGCTGCGGCTTATCGCCATAATTTGCAAAAAGCGTCTCGGTTGGCAGAACAGCGCAATAATAATTGGCCGAAAATTCAGGAAACTGAGGCGAAAATTGCCGAGCTGAAAGGAGAAATTCCACCGAAAACGGCTGTTGTGAATGAGAAGCAAGCGGCCCTGGCTGAAGTGACTCCGAAAGTGACCCAGTTGACGGCTGAAGTGGCTGGAATTGAGGGGGATATGGCCCCGATTGTTGCGCGGCTTAAACCTCTGCAAGAGGCTGAAAAGGCTAAATTAGCGGCGTTCCAAAATGCGGTGAATGAGGCGACTGATGCGGCGGATGAGTTGGCGGAAACGACTTCCGAACAAGCGGAAGCGCTGCAACGGATGATTAGCTTTGGGGTTTTGGGAACAGAATCGGATGTGGATTTCTTTGCCACGGAAGTGGAACCCAAAGTTAATGAGTTTATCGAGCAGTTGGAAAGCCGTACCAGCGAGTTAACCGCAGAACTGGATAACTTGAATGGGGTGATTGCTGATTGGGAAGATGAGTTAAATCAAACGACGGATGAGGTGAGTCGAGAAGCGTTAACGGAGTTAATTGCCGAAACGACAGAACAACGCGATCGCCTCTTAACCCGCCAAAATGATAATAACGATATCATTGCGGCTCTCACTACCCGTCTCGAAGAAGCCACCAACGCCATTCAACCCCTGCGTCAACAGCAAGAACTGGAAATTCGCCAGCAACTGGACACCAATGATGAGCGGTTAGCCGCGCTTGAGCGTCAATTGGAGACAGAAGAAGCCACAGAGACAGCATTGAGCGAGGATACTATCTTAGCTTACGCGCAATTGGGCGATCGCCTCCGTCAAGACCTGGGCGATGCAGCTAAAGTCTGGACGGAGCAACTGCTGGAGGGACACGCACAAACCAAGGAAATTGGCGCAAGTCAGCAGGAATTATCCCAATCTGTCGATGATTTGGTGGCGTATATTGAGGAGAACTTGGGCAAAATTGATGGAGAGCGCGATCGCACTTTAGCCAATTTGCGCGATGCTATTACTACCCTAGAAGTCGCTGCTCCCCGCTTTGACGAACTCGAACAAGGACAAACCACCTTAACCCAAGAAATCGACAAGCTGAAACAGTGGATAGAGCAAGATGCCAAGCTCTGGGAAGAAATTGCCCCCATTGCCGAGCGCTATGGTGCAGAGTCCGAGGAGTTGGAAGCGTACCAGCAGCAGTATGAAATCTACAAGCAGCAGGATGAAGCGCGGGCGCAGCAATACGAAGCTCAACGGCATCAGCATCAAATGAATGCTAATCATTGGAATGGCCAGATTCGCACTTGGGGTATTGCACGTTATGAGTCCGTCAGGGCCCTGACAGTCTACAATCGAGGGGGTCACTGGCGCAATATGGTCATAAACCAGTTTAATCAATTACGCAGCATCTATGGCGGACAAGCTCTAGGATGGCTGATGTATGGATCGATGAACGTCCCCGTTTACGGATGGGTTCACAACCATCATGCTGAAGCTCAACGTAATGCCGCTCAACATGCGGCTAATGTTGCGGCTCAACAACGAGATGCCTCCTTGCAACTGCCCACCGCTAAAGCGCACCGTGCGAAGTTTCTCAATAACACTCCAGAGAATGGTACAGCGATTGACATTCTGCAAGCAGAAGCAGAAATCAACAGCCAAAAATACAACAACCAACTCGCCCAAGTCAGCGCCGAACTCGCGCAAACCAACGCCCAAGCCTCTGCTGCTCTAGCTCAAGCTGACTGGTACGAAAAACGAGCGGCTGACCATTGGCAGCGAAGTCGCAAAAATGGCCCCACTTGGACAGAGCGCCGGAAAACCTGGAAGCGCGGTAAATCTGGTAAGAAAAAAGAGCATTGGGTTACCCTCACCCACATCGATCATGACTGGATTCTCTGGGATACTTATACCAAGTATGCCCAACAACTGCGCGAACAAGCCGTTCGTCAACTCGTTACCACCGACAACCAGTCCCAGCAACAAGAACGCTTAAAACCCCTAGCCGAACAATGGGCAAGCACCGTCAACGCCGTCAATGCAGCCGAACCTTCCATTACTGCCAGTCGCAATTTAGTCGAACAGCTAGAAGCCAGTCGCGAACAAATTCCCGCCGCCAAGGAAGCGTTGCAGCAGCTCGAAGACATCTTACCGGAAGTCGAGCAACAGTTAGCCCAAGCGCAAAAAGAAGCGGATGAGTATAACGCCAAAGTTCTCGCCGAATGGAAAGAACTCGAAGCCAACGACAGCCAATATCTGCCCATGGTGGAAGATATTCTCAAAAAACGGGGCGCACTCAATCGCAAATCCCAGGAATTGCAGCATCAACTCGCCGATGTCGAGCAATGGGTAGAGCGGCAAACCGTTGCCCTGACGACGGAAACCGAGGAAGTCAACCGCCTGCGGGAAGACTTAATTGCCCAACGGGAAATCCTGTCCGAACAAATTGCCCAATCTTCCGGTAATGTTGACCTGCAAACCAAACAGGCGCAACTACAAAACGCCCTAGGGTTGCTCGACAATAAAGCCACCGTCTTGCAGCAACAGCAACGGGCATTTAGCCAAAAACGCACCCTGTTGACTGCCGAACATGAGGTCATTCTCGCCGAGCAACGGCTGCTTGATGCCTATCTCACCTCCCCCGGCGACTTGGAGCAGTTGCAAAAACAGCTCACTGATGCACGCGCAGCCCTGGCAGAAGCCCAACGGTTGGCAGAGCAAGCGGAAGCCAGCAGTGGGGCGCTCACGGCTCCATTGCAAGAGATGCAAGCGGATTTATTGGCCCAAAATGACGAGCATTTACGCGCCGCGAGAGAACATCAGCAAATTCTGCGCGACTTGTTGGAAGCCACCGAATTGAATGCCAACTATACGTTGCAAGCAGCCCAGAAACAACGGGAAGTCAATGACCTGGAATTCCAGATTCAGCAACGGTTACAGGAGATGATAATCAATGGCAACAAGGAAGCCGAACACCTGCTGAATGTAGCCATGCACAATGATATGGCGACGGCGGCGGAAATCTACTATCGAGATTACAACGATATTGCCAGCGATACCGGGGGCAGTTGCGCCGGAGGGATTGCCCGCCCGGAAGACCGCGCCCTAGCCAACCGCTACTATCACGAAATGATGGTAAACCGGCAACTGCAACAACGTGCCCAAGCGCAAGCCAACCACTTCGGACACCTGAAGCGGACGGCAGAAGCTCAGAAAAATGTGTTGCAAGCGCAACAAAATACTGCCGCGAAAATGCTGAAAGACATTAATGACCGCATTGCCGAAACTCAGGAGGAACGGGAGCAGAAACAGCAAGAGTTGGCGGTGGCTCAAGCCCGTCTGGATGGCATTACTCGCATCCGGGAACAAACGGAGCAAACGTTTATCACCCTGATAAATTTAGAACAACTGAATCTCGCCCAAGCGCAGTTAGAACAAACCATCGCTACCCAACGGCAAGAGGACATCGAGAAAGCGGTAGAGGAGCGCTTGGAGCGAGAAGCCATTGAGCTAGAGCGTCAACGGTTAGAAGCGCGGGCGAAGTTGGAGCAACTGGAGCAGTTGCAAGCCGAGGATGCCCTGCTACAAGGGGTGAATGCGGTGCGCTCTGAAGTCGGTTTAGACGGGGTTGATGGGGACTTTGACCCGGTACAGGTGCAGTCGCAAATGGCGGCATTGTTAACCCAGTTGAAGGACTTGGAACAGCAGCAACCGGATTTACCCGATGATTTGAAGGTGCTGTTGGCTGAGGCTGAGGGCGATATTCATCAGGCGCTGCAAGGGGAAGAAGCGGCTAACATTCAGGGCAATCTGTTTAAGGTGATGGCTGGTTTAATTGGCCAAGTTCAACACTATAAAGCCGATATTAATCGCATCGAGTTAGAGGAACAGTGGGATATTGCCCTGTTACAAACTGCCGAGCAAGATGTTCAGAAAGCGTCTAAAGATTTCCTGAAAGAGTTGGAGCGAATGGAGCAGTTGGACGGTGAAAAACAAACTCTCGACCCACTCTATTTGGAGACTTTAAATAAAGTGGCTCTAGCCGAGCAAGCGGTTGATATTTCCAACGAACTTGCCCAACAATCGAAAGAGATGTTGGAGCAAATTATCGAACAACGGGTTGCCGAACGGAAGGCGCGGAAAAAATATTTCTGGAACAGTACATTGGGGCTGATTTCGCAAGTCATGACTGTTCTTAGCACCATTGTCTCTATTCTCAGTGTTTCCTTCCCTGTGTTGATTCCTTTTGCCATTGGTTTAAGCCTGGCGACTGCGGGAATTACTGCGATTCAAGCGGTGATGAATGGAGATTGGTTAGGCGGTATTTTCAGTGTAGTCATGGCTGGCTTAAATGCGGTGACCATGGGTATGAGTAATACGCTTACAGCCGGAGCTAAATTAGCTTTGCAATCCCTACAATCTCTGGCTGCGGGTGCTTTTAGTGGCGCACGTTCGATTATGTCTGGCGAGAGCATTCTGGGCTTCTTACAAATCCTCGGCAGTATCGCCAGTGTCGCCTCTGCGGGTGTAGGTGGCTTGGTTAAAAACTTGAGCGCAACCACGCAAAAAGTGATGCTTTCCGTGGTGCAAAGTCTGGAAAAAGCCCCACAGATGATTTATGGAGGGATTAAGGCGATTCAGAATGGCGACTGGTTGAACGCCATTAGCAATATTTTCAATGCCGTTCTTTCCGTTGGTCAGAGTTTTGCCGGTAATTTCAATAGCACTCTGTCTAAAGTTTTGGAAGTTACCGGTAAAGCGGGTAATACGGGTCTGGCATTAGCTGGCGTGATTAAGGATGGTGGCATTGAAGGGTTGCTTTCTGGTCTCAATAGTATCTTGAATATCTGGAAAGACGACCTAGTTGGTTTGGTTGATAAAATTTCTGGTAAGGATGAGTGTTGTGTTCCTTGCGAGCCTTGTATTGAAGACAATTCTCAAAATGAAGAGATCGATGGCAATGATATTTCTGAGACAATAGCAGTGGATACCAGTCAGCTACAAGCACAGATGGATGGACATGGAGATATTTTATATTATAAACATCCACAAACAGGTAACCGCTACAATATTGATGCAAGTGGTAACATAATTGGCGGCTGTTTCACAATAGGGAATACAGGTAAGACAGCTAAATGGACAACAGATCATCCCATAGATCCTTCAAAACCAACAAAAATTATTGTTCATGGCTACCGGGATACGGGTAACGATCGATGGGTTAAGGATATGGCTGATGCTTACCGCCAGAAAAATCCAGGTGATAATGTTGTCATAATTGACTGGGGAGAAGTCTCCAATAATTGGCTTAATCGAATCCTACCACTACATTATGGAGGGGCAGCTAAAGCGACTAAAGATGTTGGACTGGGAGTTAGCCAAATTCTTAGTGAGATGGGTATTAACTTAGACAAAACGACTGTCATCGGTCATAGTCTTGGTGCCCAAGTGGCTGGTTATGTAGCGCAAAACTTGAAAGAGACCTGGGACGGAAGTTTAAAAGTTATTGCCCTCGATCCGGCAGGGCCAATGTTTGAAAGAGAACATATATTGTGGGGATCTCGTCCATCTGCTGAAGGCCGACTCGATCCCAATGATGGCGATATCACTGTGATTCGTACTACAAACTTTTTAGGAGTTGGCAATACTAATAACGTTTTAGGACAGGGAAATCCTGAAGTTGGAGATCGGAATGTTTATCTATCAGATTCGGCTATGTCTCAATATCGGAAATTTAGTGACTACTTTATTAATATTTTGGGGGGTGCTGGTAATCACCAAGTTGCTTATCGTTTCTGGATCGATCAAATTAACAATAAAACCGATAACTTGTACAATACTTTGCCAAATGGCTCTTACGATCTAAGTCCTTGAAATTACCTCCTTACAAACTCAGAGGTAATCAGGTCTTCCCAAAACCTCCTCCAACAGGTCAAAAACTCCAACTCCCTTTGACAAACAACGCCCTTTGGCGATCGCCTCCTAGTCTTTCTCTGGTGATAAAACTCCGTTTCGCTTCGCGATCGCCCCCTCTTCCTCAATCAACCTTCAGGACTCATCCCATGAACATCATCAAAACCCTATCCATCCTTCTCTTTGGCACTACCATCCTAGGTATAGCCTCCCCAGCACAACGGAATTCATGCCTGTAATGAAGTACATTAGAAAGATCCCCCCTAACCCCCCTCTTAATAAGGGGGGAACAAGAAAGTCCCCCTTTTTAAGGGGGATTTAGGGGGATCGATCTGCACCTCATCCAATCTGAAACTGCTGTATCATGACGCTCCAACCCAACAACTTCCATCTGCCATATAACCCAAAACTCACACCCATTGCCAAACAAATGCGGCAAAATCCAACTGCCGCAGAACGAAAATTATGGACATTTCTGCGAAACTTTCCCCGACGAGTTTTAAGACAGCGACCCATTGACCATTTTATCGTTGATTTTTATTGTTCCTCTTTAAGACTTGTCATTGAAGTTGATGGAGAAAGTCACTACACGGAGCCAGGGAAAGAATCCGATGAAGAACGAACTCAGATTTTACAAGGATATGGTTTAACCGTTATCAGATTTACCAATGAACAAGTGTTAACTAACTTTGAAGGAGTCTGCACCCAATTACTCAATTTTGTACCCAAATTTCCCCCCTTATTAAGGGGGGCAGGGGGGGATCTCACCAGTAACAACGAAGGGGGAAATGTTCAATAAGATATCTAGTCATAGACGTTTAATAGAGATGATGTTGGTGAGATTCCTAGCGTTTGATCCCCCCAACCCCCCTTAATAAGGGGGGCTATAAACCCAAGGGTTTGGAGATCGAGTCAGTTTTGAATCCGGAAAACCGCAGATGGAGTGTCAGCTACCAAGTGGAAGTTATCGACAAACTAGACTCGACTCCCCAAAGTGTCCCTGAACCGAGTGCTGTGGGGACGCTGGCATTTCTCGGTATTTGGGGATTAAAACGGATAGGTTCGCGCAAGGGGTGAGAAACCGGGTTTCTGGGTTGGGTTGGGGGCGATAATGTGACCCATCCCTGGGGCGATCGCTTTTGCTACAATTGATAGAGAGTTCTTTATAAAATTAGACCAATGAACGTTACCTTAAAGAGCGAACAAGCTGAGTTAATCCAACAACAGATTAATAGTGGAAAATACCAGACTCCAGAAGAAGTCATTGCTGAAGCTTTACAATTACTAGATCGACGAGATCGAGAGTACGAGAATTGGGTAGAAGAAACCCGACAGAAAGTAGATATAGCCATTGAAGAACTCAGGCAAGGTGAAGGTATTGATGGTGAAGTTGTTATTGCTCAACTGAAAGATAAACTGAAGCAATCACGTCTTTCCAGAAAAAGTGTAAAAACTTAATGAACTTTCCCCAGCTAGGACGTAGCTATGGAGAAATTAGAGAAGATTTACGCGGCATTCCCTTAAATGGATATATTATTCTGTACAAAATTACTGATGATACTCTAGAAATTCTGCGGGTAGTCCATGGTTCTCGAAACTTAAACGCATTGTTTGAATCAGATGAACAAGAAAGCTGATAGGGGCGATCGAGGTTATTGTCAGGCGATCGCTCTCCAAAACGTTTAGCGATTTCCTTTCCCTCTGAAATCGCCATACAATAACACCTGTGGCAAGTAAATGACCCACGAATTGGCCCCCGGTCTGGTTTTAAGAGACAAGGGGGTGGCGGTTTTCCCTTAAGTTCACCTTAAATACAAAGAGGCAAAACTATGCAAGGTATTACAATTACTGACCAAACAATGGATGGTTTCTTAACAGTTAACCTGATTGATATCCTCCAGCAAATTACTCCGAAAGTCCTCAACTCAAACTGGAAAATTTATAACCTAGAGTGTTTAGGGGCAACCGCAGATGAACTGTGCCAAATTTGTGATCAGGAACAACAGATATCCGGCGCATTGTTATTACAATTGGCGACAGACATCACTCAAGTGATTGATGGTAAATTTGAAGCCTACGATTTTAATCAAACTCAACCTTGGTTAATCATTACCGCAGTTGATAGTAGTGCTTACGACGTAGAAACGGTCGATGAAAAGATTCTCGATCGCCTTCGGAAACAGTTTCAACAGGTTACTGACTTTCCCAGCTTACTCACTATTTGATTCCATTTCAATAGGGATAGGTTAGCGCAAGAGGGCTTCAGACACTGCATTTCCCTTTCTTACCATTCATATAGAATTTTGTCAACCGTAATATTGGGTAGTTTCAGATTGAAGTTGATGGTTCTGGACTGAAACTTGGGTATTTTAAACCCATTGGAACACCCTTGCATTAACGGATAAGCTTTTTATGAGTACGGTACTTGTGTTTGAGGATAGCAGTGCCCAAAGAGCGGCGATCGCCCAATTACTGCGATCGGTTGGGTTTAAGATCTTAGAAGCAGGTGATGGACACGATGCTTTACAACAAATCCAGCAACATTTACCCGATCTGGTGATTGCTGATATTGTTTCTCCCAACCTGAATGGCTATCAGCTTTGTTTTGCCTTAAAACGCAACCCCAAAACGCGCCATATTCCCGTTATTTTTTGCAGCGTTAAAAATCATGAACGGGATCGAGTGCGAGGACTCACGATCGCTGATGGCTATATCGCCAAACCGTTTCAACCGCCAGAACTGGTAGAAACCCTGATCGGTAAACTCCTCAGCCAAGGCAAATCCTGTTTTCATCCCACTCCAGCCGATGATTGGACAGAGGTGGGGTTAATGTGGTTGCAGGATTTTGACAATCAAGAATGGGCAGTGCAAGCCTTTGAAAAAGCTCTAGCCCTGGAACCCAACCACGATCTAGCGGTCAAACTCAAGGCTGTAGCCCTGGGAGAAGTACAAAAATCCCGCCCTTGTGAAGCTTGTCGCTTCTACTATGGCGGGAGTCCGGGTGGCAATTTATTGGTTTGTGCTATTCACCCTCATGGCCCTGAATCTGATGGTTGTCGAGATTGGGAATCTAAGTACCATTGTTCGAGTCAAGTGGCTTAGGCAGAACCGGAGATATTATCCATTACTCCTAACAGAGCTGGGGCTTTAGCCGCAGGCACGTTGGGAATATAGAAGTTTCCGGAGTAGAGGCGAGAGCGCTCTTGGGCAACCACGGTGAGAACTTCGCGGGTGGATTCGGCGATCGCCGTGGTTTTGATATCGTAGGTTTGAGTCGCAATCTTAGGATAGAGACCGATGCCGATGATGGGGAGCAGGAGGCAAAAGGCGATCGCCACTTCGCGAGGTTTGGCATCCATCCAGCCATCGACAACCACACCCGCTTCTTCACCGTAGAAGATATCGCGCATCATAGAGAGCAGATAAATGGGGGTCAGAATTAAACCGACAGCCGCTAAACCGATGACCACAACTTTGAAGCCAGAGGAATACACATCGCTAGTCGTCACTCCTAAGAACACACTCAGTTCTCCCACAAATCCACTCATACCGGGCAGAGCCAAAGAAGCCATGGATGCCGCAGTGAAGAGGGCGAAGAGTTTGGGCATACTTTGAGCCAGTCCGCTCATTTTCGCTAGAGCCAGGGTATGGGTACGTTCGTAAGCCACTCCAGCCAGGAAGAATAGAGCCGCCGCAATCAGTCCGTGGGAGAGCATTTGCAGCATTGCGCCGTTCAAGCCCAGTTCGTCAAAGGAGGCGATACCGATGAGAACAAAGCCCATGTGGGAGATGGAGGAACAAGCGAGGCGGCGCTTGAGGTCGCCTTGAGCGAAAGCGTTGAATGCTCCGTAGACGATGTTAACAATACCGAGGATAACGAGGACGGGAGCAAAGTAAGCGTGGGCATGGGGTAGAGCTTCCAAGTTCAGACGGATGATGCCATAACCCCCCATTTTCAGGAGGACTCCAGCCAAAATCATGGAGACGGGAGCGGAGGCTTGGGAGTGGGCATCGGGAAGCCAAGTATGGAGAGGGAAGATGGGAAGCTTAACACCAAAACCGATGATGAAGGCGGCGTAAGCGAGTAGCTCGAAGGCTCTGGGATAGTGTTTGTTAGCCAGTTCCGTCATGTCGAAGGTTACGGTGTCGCCGTAGAATGCCATGGCGAGGGCTGCAACCAGGATAAAAATAGAGGCTAATGCGGTATAGAGAATGAATTTAGTAGCAGCGTAGAGGCGCTTTTGTCCCCCCCAGATGGAGATGAGCAGGTAGACGGGGACGAGTTCCAGTTCCCAAGTGAGGAAGAATAGGAGTAAGTCTTGGGCTGCAAACACCGCGATCTGGGCACTGTACATGATCAGCAGCAGGCTGAAGAACAGTTTGGGGCGGTGGTTGACGTTCCAGGATGCGGCGATCGCCAAGGTGGTGACTAGGGCACTCAGGGCGATCAGGGGCATGGATAAGCCATCTACGGCTAAAGACCAGTTCAGACCCAGTTGGGGAATCCAGGGATAGGATTCAGTTAGTTGAATGGTCGATTGTTGAAAGTTATAGTGAGAGCCGAAAGCCCAGAGGGTCATTGCTAGGTCTACGAGACCTACGCCTAGGGCATACCAACGAACAAGCTTGGTGTGGCGATCGCTAATCAGAGGGATTGCTAGAGCTGCCACAAGGGGAAATAGAATGATTGCACTTAACCAAGGAAATGAATTGCCGAACATAATTGAGGATATATACTCATTGCCTACTCCTACATTGTATGTACTTTAGTTAATATTTGTAAACAACGAATTCCTGTGGATTTTCCGGGTATATCCATAGAGAAAAGTCTATGCATGAGGGATGACTTCGATCCAGGACTGGGATTATTCCTCTCTCTCTAGAGGGCTGTATTCCACAGAGAATCAATGTTACGACTATTACAGTTAATATGAGTTCATCTTCTTGTAAAGTTCAATCACACCGAATGAAAAGATTCAGGAAATCGGCCTTATAATTTACTTAAGTCATGGCGGACTCAATCTTAGGCGATCGGCAATCATTTAAATGTAAATGATCTAAATCTAAACTAGGTAGAGCGCTATTACCATGGATTATCATGGGATAATAGGTTTCTACCCAAGAGCCACTCTCAGCATTAAGAGCTTCGTTCGCTTTTTAAGAAAAATTACTTTAGTAATTGGTGATTTTATAAACTCATAATTCCCATAGGAGAAGGTTATGCAAATCGCAACGATCAATCAATCTGTTCAAAAGGAAACCCTTGATATCATTTTGGCCTCCACTCGTTTTACCCAAACCTGCGTTAAAGAACTTATCGATCGACAAGACTTCCATACCTATATTTGTCATAATACCCAAGAGCTGTTACATAATGTGCGAGAGCAATCGTCAGATTTATTGATTTTAGATGTCCTTTTTCTACAACATCAAACCCAGCGATTTTGCTGGAGACTACAAGATACTTATCCGAAATTGAGGATTATAGTATTGGGGAAAACTGAAGCGGAGCTTTCCGGTTGCAATTGGGTGTATGAATATCCTAATGTTTCCAAAGCCAGTCTTTCTCTCAATACCTCTAAAGTAAGCCAGTCTCCAATGACTACTGATTCTCACCCTACACCCTCTGAGTCCCCCGATCTGTCTAAACAAGACCTGTATTTAGGTTCGGTAGTCGGTGCAGCAGTGTTTGACTTAAGTGGTTTACCCCGTGAATATTTAGTCACAGACGAGGTGGATAATGTCAGTTGGGTACAAACGGTGTTTCAGGCTTTGGGACTGCGATCGCTATTGATGTCTTCCTTGCAGCTCGATGGCTTTCATTACGCCAGCACCTGTGCTAACGGATATAGAGCCATTATCGTAAAACAAAAAGATCGGTACCTGGCTCTGTTGCTTAAACCAGGGAGTGCCCATCTCGTCACTGAAAACCTGCTGAATTGGGTTAGAACCTTTAACCCGGATGAACTAAAACTTTATCCTCAATTCCGATTAGCTTAATTGCCCTCAAGTCCATCTCTAAAATGGGTGGAAGAACATTTGAGCTATGCAGTTTACGAATCATAAAGAAGGGTTAAGTTGAATACCGATCGAGATTTGTGTTTCCTTAACCCTAATTGTTGATCTATATCATGAAATTTATCTGAACAGATTTTAAATTTCTCCTCGATCCTCTTTAGGGGAAGATTCAGGAGAAGAGTTATACAAAGCATCTAACTTTTCACGAGCATCTTCTACCGTAATCGATCGCATCACCAATAAGGGTTCTTTGATCACCATTCCGGTTTCATCCAAAAACTCAGGATGAGGAACCTGTGTCGAAGAAATCCGATGGCTATCTATTGGTATATCCTTTAACTTCGGGGGAGTATTGCGAGTGCTTTCAGAACCGAGGATCATTAAGTTGCGGATTAAGTTGCCAACAGCGATAAAGGCTAAGGTGGTGAAAGCAAAGACGTAAAGCAGATGTAGCATTATTACAGATCTCCAAATTGAGTTTTAATCAAAAGGGGTATTGATAAGGGAGCTTAGGGGGCTAGGTGACCCATCAGATGATTTATCGACCCTCTAACTCATAATCTCTATCATAAGCTTAACGTAAGTTACGTTTCTTTACATTTATAAATTTAAGCTTAACTTAAGATCGATCCGGCTTATGGGGAGATGGGGGGATGGGAAATATTCCCTATTACCTATTCCCTAATTGATCTAAACTCATTAAGAGCGTCCCTTATTTGCGATTAAGCGACCCATGCCTCCAGAAGACTCCAAACAACCCCAAACCATGGAAGAACAAGCGCCTCACATCCATCTGCCTCGCACCAGTGAATCTGAGACCTTAAAGAAAATCCGCCATACGACCTCCCACATCATGGCTATGGCGGTACAGAAACTCTTTCCCAAAGCCCAAGTGACCATCGGCCCTTGGATCGAAAATGGATTTTACTACGATTTTGATTGTCCCGAACCCTTTACGGAAAAAGACCTGAAGGCGATCAAAAAAGAGATGATTAAGATCATCAACCGTAAACTACCCGTATTGCGGGAAGAGGTGAGTCGGGAAGAAGCGAAGGAGCGGATTGAACAACTGCAAGAACCCTATAAACTGGAAATCCTCGACGATATTAAAACTGAGCCAATTACCCTCTATCATCTAGGGGATCAATGGTGGGATTTGTGTGCTGGGCCCCATGTGGAGAGTACAGCCGATATTAACCCGAAGGCGATCGCCCTGGAAAGTGTGGCCGGAGCCTATTGGCGCGGAGATGCCAACAAAGCACAACTTCAGAGAATTTACGGTACAGCTTGGGAAACCCCCGAACAACTAGCCGAATATCAACGACGCAAAGAAGAAGCACTCAAACGAGACCACCGCAAACTCGGTAAAGAACTGGGATTATTCATTTTCTCCGATCAAGTGGGCCCCGGTCTCCCCCTCTGGACATCCAAAGGGGCAACAGTTCGCAGTTTACTCGAAGACTTCCTCAAAAAAGAACAGCTCAAACGGGGTTATCAGCAAGTGGTGACTCCCCACATTGGCCGAGTGGAACTGTTCAAAACTTCGGGTCATTGGCAAAAATACAAAGATGACTTGTTCCCGATGATGGGAGAATCGGAAGCAGAAGGGTTTGTTCTCAAAGCGATGAACTGTCCCTTCCATATCCAAATCTATAAAAGTGAACTCCATTCCTACCGGGATCTTCCTATTCGATTGGCCGAGTTTGGCACAGTGTACCGCTATGAACAATCGGGAGAACTGGGCGGACTGACTAGGGTGCGCGGCTTTACTCAAGATGACTCGCACCTATTTCTGACCCCAGAACAGTTGGATGAAGAGTTTTTAAATGTGGTGGATTTAACTTTAAGTGTGTTTAAGACGCTGCGCTTAAGCAACTTCAAAGCCAGATTAAGTTTCCGCGACCCAACCTTGGATAAGTATATTGGTTCCGATGAAGCCTGGGAAAAATCCCAAAATGCCATCCGTCGGGCGGTGGAAACTTTGGGTATGGATCATTTTGAAGGTATTGGAGAAGCGGCCTTTTACGGGCCAAAACTCGATTTTATTTTCCGGGATGCCCTAGACCGGGAATGGCAATTAGGAACGGTGCAGGTGGATTATACTTTGCCAGAGCGCTTCGATCTGACCTATGTTTCGGAAGAAGGAGTTCGGGAACGTCCGGTGATGATTCACCGCGCTCCCTTTGGTTCTTTGGAGCGCTTAGTGGGGATCTTAATTGAGGAATATGCGGGAGATTTTCCCCTTTGGTTAGCTCCGGTGCAGATTCGCTTATTACCGGTGAGTGAGACTCAATTGCCTTTTGCCCAAAAGGTGGCCGAGCAAATGCTCAATTACAATATCCGCGTGGAAGTGGATCGCAGTGGGGAGCGCTTGGGGAAACAAATTCGCAATGCGGAGAAAGAGAAGGTTCCCATTATGAGTGTGGTTGGAGCAAAGGAAATGGAGGCTGAGAGCCTGAATATTCGCACCCGCACTAAGGGAGAATTGGGGGAAATGCCGGTAAAAGAGGTGACTCAGAGGATGGTGGAGGCGATCGCCTCTAAGGAGGATTTCTAACACCTCTGTCCAATCCTTCACATTCAAAGATCCCCCCAACCCCCCTTAAAAAGGGAGGCAGTAAAAGTCCCCCTTTTTAAGGGGGATTTTCCGCAAGCGGACATGAAAGGGGGATCGAAATGTACCGCATAGCAGCGAAAACTGCTGTATCACCCAGAGACTTTCTGTAAAATGTCCTCCATTTCTACTAATTCGATCGCCCCAGAAAAGCTCTCTCCCTTACCCTGGGGTTCTCCTGGGGCAAACATGACGAAAAATGGAGTCCCAGAAAGCCCCAATTGGTTGGCGAGTTGTAGGTCTTTTTCAATGGCTGAGGGGGCGATCGCCACATCTTGCTGAAATTGCTCTAAATCTAACTCCAGATCTTGGGCTAATTGCTCATAAAAACTCTCACTTAACCGATCCTGTTCGGCAAACAGAGCATCGTGGTAGGGCCAAAATTTCCCCTGTTGACCCGCAGCCCAAGCCGCATATGCCGCTTGTTCCGCTTGGGGATGAATGGGACTTAGGGGAAAGTGTTTATACACCAATTGCACTTGCGGATGCTTGTCTATAAATTGGGCAACGGTATCATGGGCGCTGGCGCAAAAGGGACATTCAAAGTCCGAAAATTCAATCAGGAAAACTTGAGGATTTTCTGCACCGGTTGTGGGAGAGTTGCCGATGATGGTTTCCGGTTCCCGGTTGAGGGTGTCGAGAAAAGCGAGGCGGTTTTGTTGTCGGGACTGTTGTTGCTGCTGTTGATAGGTTTGTACGGACTCGATAATCACTTCCGGATGGTTGCGGATGATCTCTAGCACTTGTTGTTCGAGTTTAGCGTTCGCCGCTTGTGCGGGAAAGGTTGCACCGCAGAGGATGAGGAAGGAGAGGATAAGGGCGATCGCGCTTTTGAGGAGGCGATCGCCCATTTTGCAACAGTTAACCATGATTTCTGTTTGTTCGATGGACGGTAGAGCAGTCATCGGAAAATGTGGGTGGAAACCCCGTCCTTTTAGGACGGCTTTACATTGATACTTATATTACTTTTCGCTATAATAAGTATATCACAGCGAAAACCATCTTATGTACCTGACTCAAAAGAACCAAATCCGCAATCTTAATAAGGCTGAGTTTTTGGCTCTCCGTGAGCTTTGCCGTCTCAGTAAAAACCTCT
>NZ_JAQOSP010000068.1 GCF_030068475.1 Roseofilum acuticapitatum BLCC-M154
GTACATTAATCCAGAATTCGTATTATTAGCTGAACAGAGAAAAAAGATTGTTGGTTTTTTATTTGCTCTTCCGGATTTTTGCTTAAAACAACGGAAGTTGCCTATAGATACCCTCATTCTTAAGACTGTGGCTGTATTACCTCAAAGAGACTATGCTGGACTCGGAAGTTTGCTGATTTTCTCATCGCCAGCTTCACTGCTGGGAGTGGCTTTAATACCTTGCCTATGGAAATTTTTAGCCGCATCCGAACCGGCGTAAAACCGGATATTAACGCCCTCAGTGTGATCCTGATTGCCATGTCGGGATTAGTGGCATTCCTAGCAGAATTCTGGCGCTATAAGAGTGAAAAGTAAAGATTGGAGAAGTCCCCATTACAGCGCTTTCCGCTATCGCGGACATGAATGCGCTGTGATAGGGGGATAGGGGGAACACATAACAGACAAGGGTAGGGTTCCAAGTGTCCGGAAGGAACTTCAACAGCCTTGCAGGAGACAACTATATACAAGGTTGAGGATTTCTACTTATGTCTCCAAAAACTTGTTTAACGAATTGTTCCCAAAATTATTGTCCTTTTGTACAAGATCCTGAAAACCCTCGTCGTTATGTTTGCTTGAAATGTGGATTAGAGCGATCTTTGGACGATCGCCACTATCATCGTCATTATCACTCTCATCATGATTATGGCGATTATGGCGATTATCGGAATTATCGAGATTATGAAGGCGATCGCCCCTCGGCTGCCATCCTTGCCCTTCTGAGCGTGATTGTGATGCTCATCCTCATTTAGATGAGATTAAACAAACTGGGTGATTTTCGGCAACTCTACAGAGCTTTGCGCCACAATATAAGATATAGCTTTGTGATAGAGGTTTCACGATAAACACCCATGAGTAACAGTTCTAACTTTCTCAATGACATTCGCGAAGCCAAGGGACAACGGGTTGTTGGCCCTAATGTAATTCCAAATGCCCTTCCCTATGTGGGGGGAGGCTTGGTTTTAACGGCTCTCGGAACCTATGGTGGCTTAACCGTAATCAACACTAACCCTGGCATCTTCATGCCCACTTTTATTGTGGCCATGATTGTTGAGTTAGTGCTTTTCTTTGCCGCTAGAAGAGTGGCAGAAAAAGCCAACAACAGCATCGCTCTCCCCCTACTGGCAACCTATAGCCTCCTGTCTGGCTATACCCTGAGTGGCTTAGTTTACGTCGCTCTGGGGACTGAAGGGGTGGGGATGCAAGGCATTGCCTTTGCTGCTCTCGGTTGTGGGGTAGCGTTTGTTTTTGCTCGCCAAATTGGATCAAACCTCTCGGAGCAAGATGGTTTAGCTCTAAGAGCGATCCAGCATTACTTAGGGCATCGGTCAATGAAAAACACCCTCATCTATACTGAACTGTCTCCCAATGCATTCAATGATTTTTGGAGGAACTAAGATGCGTCTGATTAATTTTTTTGGATGGGTGATTATTGGTCTTATCGGATGCCATTTTTTAATCTTGGCTCCTACATCCACAGTTATCATTATTTTTGTACTGGGATGTTTGCATCTACGCCATCTAAAGCTGGAAGAGTTTAAGCAAAAACCAAATGAGACTAGAGAGCAATGGAAACGAAGACTCAGATTAAAGCAGATGAGGGAGGAAGAAGAGGAACGAGAGAGAGAAGCTGAGATAAGGGCAAACCAACACGAATATGAATGGAAAGCAAGAGAAGAACAGGAAAAAAAAGAACGAGAATGGAGTGAACAAATGTATGGATTTGGAGTCTCTTCCAAAGAATGGCATGACGAGCATCCTATTTTATAAAGATAGTTAAGGAACTTCTTTTTTATCATTATCTTCTAGAGACTCCAAAGAAGCTTTAATCTGCTCTAATTTAGCCTTCCCTTCCTGATATTTTGCTCCCTTGTAACCCATCACTGTTGTGATGATTTCAGAGTCAGGTAACCCATCATCTAAAGCTATCCGAACTTGCTCTGTTAGACCGTTAATTTCGTTAGAACTCTCAGAGTTAGGGGGTAACGAACGCTCTAACGGCATATCCTCGTAATCCTCGTCAATGCTGGCGTTGGGGTCAGTTAGCCCTAGCGAACTTTTCCGTTCGGAGCTAAGAGCTGATTCCTAAAGAAAAAGTAAAGATCGGCAGTGAAACCAAGTAAGGAGGTGTTACGGTAAGATTGGTAAGTCCTGAAAACCTGTCCATGAGTCGATTACCCCAAATTGCTAACCCAAAGCGCCAAGCCTATCCGAGCGATCTCAGTGATAGATAATGGGAAATAATCAGCCCTTTGCTGCCGGAAAAAAAAGGCTTTGGCAGACCAAGAACTGTAGATCTCAGAGAAATCCTGAATGCCATTTTTTACGTGCAGCGAAGTGGTTGTCAGTGGGAAATGTTGCCTCATGATTTCCCTCATCATGGTACAGTGTACTCGAAGAGATTCAGCTAACCCATTTTTAATTTTTAATTGAGATAGCTATGTTTCCGGCTTGGGTTAGCGTACTGTTAGTGTTATCAATTCTTGCGGGATTGATCGTGGTTTTGCGGGTGTATCAGCACTGCTACTCTCCCCATCCTGAAGGGGTGCGTAAGTTGCTGCATGTGGGGATGGGGTTGGTGACGTTGAGTTTTCCCTGGTTATTCGAGTCTCCCCTGCCGGTGATCGGGTTGGCGATCGCCGCGATCGCCTTTCTATGCAGTATTAAATTTATCCCTTACTTTCATCAACAGTTGGGCAGTGTCACTGATAGCGTCGGTCGTAGCTCCTGGGGGGAAGTCTATTTTCCCTTATCGGTTGCAATTGTTTTTACCTTGTCCCAAGGTAATCTCGTCTACTATCTGATTCCGATGCTTCTGCTTACCCTCGGAGATGCAGTAGCGGCACTCATTGGAGTGAGCTATGGATTACACACTTATAGCACCTCAGAAGGACGTAAAAGTGCGGAAGGTTCGATCGCCTTTTTCACCGTTGCTTTTTTAAGCACCCATATTCCCTTACTGTTGCTCACGAATACAGGACGAGCT
>NZ_JAQOSP010000069.1 GCF_030068475.1 Roseofilum acuticapitatum BLCC-M154
GTACATTAATCCAGAATTCGTATTATTAGCTGAACAGAGAAAAAAGATTGTTGGTTTTTTATTTGCTCTTCCGGATTTTTGCTTAAAACAACGGAAGTTGCCTATAGATACCCTCATTCTTAAGACTGTGGCTGTATTACCCCAAAGAGAGTATGCTGGACTCGGAAGTTTGCTGATTTTTCAATGTCATCAAATTGCCAAAAAATTAGGCTATCAATCGGTAATTCATGCTCTGATGTATCAGGGCAATTCATCCCTGAACATCAGTCAACGATATGCCCAACCCATACGTCAGTATACCCTATTTGCCAAAGCTATTTAAATCGCTTATACTTTAGGCATAGATTTCCCTGCAATTTTAATCAACCTTTATTCAATGGTTTTACTCCACCCCTTATCATCCCGCTTAAGAACACTATGCCGTATTTAATCTACGCTCCCCATAGTCAGGATGAAAAACTCTATGAATTACGTTGGGGAACCAATACCCTAGGGCGATCGCTTGATAATACGATCGTGATTAGTCATGCTAGTATTTCTCGCCATCATGCAGAAATTAACTGGACACCTAGTGGTGTAGAGATTTGCGATCTCCAGAGTAGTAATCATACTTTTATTAATGAAAGTCGAATTGAAAAAAAATGGCTTAAAGATAAAGATATTGTTCGTTGCGGGAAAGTGGGATTTCAATATCGAGAGCAACTGGAAGTTGTCGAAGAAGAAACCGGTCTAGATCCAGGGGAGCATCGCACGATTATTAAAGAATTTTCTGTGGATAAAAGTCATGTGGGAATGCCCGAATTATTATCCGATAATGAACAATCTTTATCCTTGCTGAAATTGCGAGAGCAAGATCAACAAAAACGCAAAGAAGATAAACTAAAAGTCTTGTTAGAAGTGGGTAAACAGCTTTCTTATCCAGAAAGACTAGATAAATTACTTAAGAAAATATTAGAAATTTTGTTAGATTTAATGCAGATCGATCGGGCCGCAATTTTATTGATTAATCCCAAAACTGAAAAACTGCAAGTTAAAGCAGTTAATTCTCGTCCTGGTATTCATGCAGATTATCAGTTTTATAGTAAGAAAATTACTAATTTTGTCCGTGAAAAGCAACAAACCATTATGACGGCAGATGCCCAAATCGATCGTCGGTTTAGTGATTCAGACTCGGTGATTAGTCAATGTATTCATGCCTCTATTTGTGCCCCTCTCAAACCCCGCGATACAGTAATTGGGGTGTTATATGTGGATAATTTGTCCTTAGCCAATGTCTATTCCGATGAGGATGTAGAATTTTTAACGGCTTTGGCAAATCAGGCGGCGATCGCCATCGATCATACTCAACTGTACCAAAAAATGGAATCTGAAGCCGTCTTGCGGGACAAACTCGAACGATTTTTCCCCAAAGCCGTCAGCCGTAAACTGCGGGAAGAAGGCAACTTAAATAAAATTGTAGACACAGAAGTTACCGCTTTATTTTCTGATGTCAGTCAATTTACTCAGATGTCTTCCCTCATGTCTCCCCGTGCTGTCATTGAAATGCTCAATGAATATTTCGGCATGATGGTGGAAGAAATTGTATTTCCCTACGAAGGAACCCTAGAAAAATATATCGGAGATGCTTTAGTGGCGGTTTGGGGATCGCCCTACCAGAGGGATGATGATGCAGAACGAGCAGTCAAAGCGGCGATCGCCATGCAATGGGCAGTCAGACGGCTGAATATCCAGCGTCAACAGCGCAACCATCATCCCATTCATATTCACATCGGCTTAAATACAGGACGAGTTGCTTCTGGAAATATTGGCACAGAACGCCTGATTCAATATGCCCATATTGGCGATACCATGAATGTAGCCAGTCGTATTTGTAGTGAAGCAAAAGCCAATGAAATTCTGATTTCTGCCAGCACTTTTGCTAAACTAAATCCTAATAAAATCCCTGTAGAACGTTTACCTCTTGTACAAGTCAAAGGCAAAAAAGATCCCCTACAAATTTATCGTGTTCTCTGGGAAGAACTGCCCTACCAAGATACCTTAAATGTAGAAGAATCCAGCGAAATTTAAGTCATGAGTTTCTGTTATTTTTCCCCCTATCTCCCCATCCCCCCATCACAGCGCAAAGCGCTGTAGTTTGACGGATGAGCGTATCACCGTTACCCTGTATAAGTATCCCTGACTGGGCAAGTTTAACTGTGAAAAAAATTTGGCTTTTGTGTCTTACCCTAACCGTAATCGGTTTATCCCTTCTTATCCCTCCTTCCGCAGATGCTAAAATTGCTCCTTGTCCCTCCCGTCCCCCTCAACTGAGAAGCCCCCTAGAATGTCAGATTGCGATCGGTGATTTGCATCCCACACAACCGGTTGTCGGTGACTATCAAGTGCAATATCAAGTGGCTTCTTTAAAGGTCATTGAACGAGGAGAATCGAGTCAATATACCAGTGTTGAAGAGTATGTAAATGAGCGAACTGTCCCCGTTGTTTTAGGCCCAGGTAATCAGTTTTATATGGTCGATTCCCATCATACTATGAGTTCAATTTGGGAGTATTATCAGGGCGATCCGAATATTCAGGTCAATATTGAAATTATCCAAGATTGGCGCAATAAACTGGATTTTTGGTCAGCTATGCAAGAGAATAATTATACTTATCTGGGAACTCCTGGAAGTCAGATTAATCCTGAAGATTTACCCCGGAATCTAGGGGAGTTGAAAAATGATCCTTATCGAGCCGCAGTAGGAATGGCGCTCAACTGGGGATTTTTTGAGCGACCAAAAGGGGAAAGAATCTTTTTCTATCAATTCAAATTAGCGGATTGTTTGAAGGAGTTTGGTTTGACTTTACCGGATGAGATTAATCGTTCCCATATTTATCAAACTCTGGCTATGATTCATGACCCTCAGTATAGTTATGGTAATAGCTCGGTTTGTACTGTTTCTGAACCTCAAGGGTTATCGTTGGAGGAGATTGCATCCAGACTGCAAGATTGAATAGAACCACAGAGGCACAGAGGACAGGAAGAAGGATAGGGTTATTGGGGTTGGGAGAACCATTTTTGGTTGAGAGAATTAAGCCAATCTTGTTCTTTGAGTTGCAGCAGGTGAATATTGATTGGTTCTGTCAGGGGGCTTTCTTGGGGAAATACAATTCCATAGTATTCTTGCGTCAAAAGTGGGAGCAGCAGACGGAATTCAGGGTTGTTGGAGGTATGGTAGCGCAAGGTGGGGGCATCGGCGACAAAGCCCTGAATTTTGCCTTCTCTGAGGGCTTGATAGCCTTGTTCGTAGGAGGTAAAGGGAACCATTTTCATGGGTTGTTGGCGCACAAATTCAGCGGCGGTTGTTTCTCTGACAGCGCCAATGGGATTCCCGTATAAGTCTTGAAGGGTGGAGGCGGCTCTTAGACGCTGGGCAGTGAGAGAAGAGGTGAAGTATCCGACGACAAATAGACTAAGAAACATCCAAAAAATGGCGACTAAGCGCCCGACAAATCCTACGGGGCTTTTGTCTCCATAGCCGACGGTTGTGGCGGTGACGAATGACCACCAAAGGGCTTCCCAAATTCCCCTTAGATAGGATTTGGGAAACATCTCTGGGTTGTTGCGACGTTCAAAAAACCAGACGAGATGAGCTGAAATAATGGAAATTCCGAGTAAGATGCCGATCGCTTTTAGGGCTTCTGGAGAGCTGATATAAGACCATAGAATGAGTAGGGGACGTTGGCGATAATCCCTGACCATGGCTTGTAAGCCTGTGGGATAGTAGGGATGGGAGAAGTCTAGGGTTTCTTCTCGGTTGGCGGTAATGGTGAATGCGGCGATCGCCAGATCGACTTCTCCAGTTTCTACGGCTGCTAAAACTTCGCCAACGGAATTAAAAATAACCCATTCATAGTCTAGGTTGAGATCTTGAGCGAGGGTATCCCAAAGTTCTATGCTATAGCCAAAGGGATTGCCGTCGGATTCTAGAAAGACGAAGGGTTCAAGGGCTTTTGTCCCGACTTTTAAGACGGGGGGATTGGTTTCTTGGGCAATGGTAACGCTGCTCAATCCGCAGTTGAAGGCAAATAGACTAATAGTAGTAATGAGAGTAGATAATAGTTTCTGTTTCATCCAAACGGGAATTAATGGGCACTGCTTTTGCGAAAAGTGAGTTGAATCGCTAGGGCTAATAATCCTACTGTAGTCAGGGCAAATACGCCAGTCGCTAATAATCCCATTCCCATGACGAGGGTGCGGACGGCTGCGCCGATGTTTAGGGCGATCGCATTCTTAGTGGCGAGGGGCTTATTGGCAAAGGTCTGGATAATGGACAGGGAGAGGAAATAGAGAAAGGAGGCGATCGCCCCACTCATGAGAGCGCCGGTTAAACAGCGCACTGGGGTAACATTGCTGGAAATAGGGGGTTTTGGGTTTTCATTCATGGTTACTATTCACTCACTTTAATGCCTGTGGGGGAAAACTGAGCTACCCACAACTTGAGATCGGGATGATGCAATTCTTGTTCAATGTAATTTTTAATTCGATCTGCTTCCGATTTTGACTCCGTAAGGGCAAAGACCGTAGACCCGGAGCCAGACATCAATGTACCCATGGCTCCTGCTTCCATAAACCGGTGTTTGAGCGTCACCAGTTGGGGATATTCGGGTAAAACAATTTTTTCAAAATCATTCCGTAATTCTTCGGTAATGGTGGCATGATTTTTGCTGGCGATCGCCCTTACCATCGGCCCAGAATGGACTTTTTGACCATAGGCTTCAATATGTTCCGGGTCACGAATATAGGACTCTTCATAGGTACTGCGATAGGTTTGATAGGCCCAAGCGGTGGAAACCTTTACACTTTCATACTTCGCTAAAACCACATAGAGTTGATCCAGATCGGGTAAGGGAGATAACTTTTCCCCCCGTCCCGTGGCTAAAGCCGTTCCCCCTCGGATACAAAAAGGCACATCCGACCCCAAAAGGGCCCCTAACCGCTCGCATTCTCCCTGAGTTAATCCCAATTTCCATAATAAGTCCAGACCCACTAATACGGCTGCCGCATTACTCGACCCTCCGGCTAACCCAGCCGCTACGGGAATCCGTTTATCAATGCGAATATTTACACCCCCATATTTTGCAAAGGTATCGGGAAATTCGGAGCGCATTAACTCTGCCGCACGATAGGCTAAATTGCTGGAGTCGCAGGGAACATCGGGATGGTTGCAAGTGACGCGAATGCTATCTGTACCGGAGGGTTCGATCTGAATGCGATCGCACAAATCCACACTTTGCATGATCATCGCTAATTCATGATAGCCATCGGCGCGATCGCCGACAATCTCCAGATATAAATTAATCTTCGCGCACGCTAATAGAGTATATGAACGCATGGTTTAGGAGTTGGAGGAGAGGGGTTCAATATAGCGGGCATTGTCTGGCAGATCAGAGAACCGTTGCCCTTGGGTTCTGGCTTGGAACATATACAACCCCAAAGGAGTATTCACTAAGTCTACAATATCAGCCCTCCCTAAGAGCATTTTGGTGCTGGTGAGGGGGACTTCTTTAAGCATCCAGCGCATCATCCGATAGAGGGTTTCTTTCAAAGTCAGGGAGCGCATCAAGTCTACCCCATGGAGTTGATGCAGATAGCGGTTGGACTCTCCGTAGCGATACCATTGTTTTTGCAGTTCCTTCAGGGTGCGACGGTGGCGATGTTTGACGGTTGCATCGGGGACAAACTCGTATTTGCAGTCAGTTTCGCGCAAAATGCGCCAGCACATATCTGCATCTCCTCCGGTGGTGAGATAGGGGCGAAATAACCCCACTTGCTGGAAAATAGAGCGACGCACGGCTAAGTTGGCGGTTTGTCCATAGGGACAGAAGGTGTTAGCGAGGGTATGTTTTTGAGAGAGGGTTTCTTGGCGATCGGCGTGTTGTTCCAGTAGAGTGTTACCAGAAAGAGCGATAATTTCGCCAATAGATAACCCAATTTCTGGCTTGGCAAAGGGTTGAACCAGGTTTTCTAACCATTGCGGTTGGGGGCGACAGTCGGCATCGGTGAAGGCGAGAATGTCGTACTGAGCGGTTTTGATGCCCAGGTTTCGCGCTGCATAGGAACTTTGGATCTGGGTTTGGCTGAGGGGTTTGAGGTTGGGTAAGTCGGCAGCTTGGAGAATTTCAGGAGTGCGATCGCGGCTACCATTGTCTACAATTAAGTATTCTAGGCGATCGCTCGGATAAGTCTGCTGCCGAAACCCCTCTAACAACTCCGGTAAATCCTCCTCACCGTTATACACCGGCACAATAACCGAAACTTGGGGAAAAAAAGGTGCATTCATGATTGTGGGAAATATAGCATTTTCAAAAGTTACCCTCATCCCCCAACCCCCCTTCGGCTCCGCTCAGGGTGGCGCTTCTCCTGTGGGAGAGGGATTTTCCTGCGGGCATAAAAGGGAGAGGGCAATATCTTGGCGATCCACATTATGATTGGATCGAGAACAAAGTTTATCTCAGGACACAGGTCATGATGTCATCTATTGTAGAGACAACTGGCGAACAACAGCTTATCCTTCCTGGATGTCACAGTTGGCAGCAATTCAAAACTATGCAAATCTGGGTAGAAGAGATCTCTGGTTTAAAGGTTCGTTATGTCGATGGCTATATTCAGTTTATGACCACGAGCCGAAAACACGAACGGATTAAGAAATTAATTGCGATTTTATTAGAAGTCTATTTCTTTGAGATGGGGATTCCTTTTTTCCCCGCAGGCAATGCCACCTGCGAAGCCGAAGAACGAGGTGCTTCATTTAGTCCCGATGAATCCTATTGTTTTGGAGAGGATAAACCCTATCCGGATTTAGCCATTGAAGTCGTCTTCACCAGTGGTGGTATTGATAAGCTAGAGAAGTATCGGAGATTTCGTATCCCAGAGGTTTGGTTTTGGCAAAACGATCGCCTGTCGCTCTACCTGCTGCGATCGGATTTGAGCGGATACGATCGCGCCCAAGAGAGTCAATTTTTACCCGATCTCGATTTGTCGGTACTAGCAGAGTGTATGCAGATTCCCGATATTTTAGCTGCTCGACAATCTTTTTTGAAGCGATTGGGCGATCGCCAACTTTAGCTCACTTTTTTTCTCCCGATCTCCTCTATCGTGTAGACTCTCCAGAAGCTGCCATTTCCCCAGTACAACGGCTGTAATTGAGAAACCAAGGTTTTTAGAGAACCCCAGTTTCTCTTAAGCCAATTCGATCAGACGGCAACAAAATCTCCGGGATCGAGTTGATTGGGTGCAATATTGGGGAGAATGGCTAAAATATCCGTAGTTCCAGCGAGGTAAATTAGGGTGGCGTTGGCTAATTCTCCACTGCCAGAATTGAAGGTTAAACTATTAAATGATAGCCCTTCGCCTAAGCCAATATAATCTTCTGAATCATTGTAAAAGATTAAATCGGTAGCACCGGTACGAAGCACAAAGATATCATTTCCTGCGCCTCCAATCATCACATCTGAACCCAGATCTCCATAGAGGATATCGTTACCGGCTCCACCATCGAGATAATCTTCGTTTTGGCCGCCGTAGAGGATATCATCGCCATTATCGCCGAAGACTTGATCGTTTTGGCGATCGCCGAACACAAAATCATTCCCTTCTCCTCCCGTGACAAAATCAAATCCCTGTCCCCCACGCACAGAATCATTACCCCCATCTCCGGCAACTTGGTCATTGCCTAGGTTGCCATTCACATAATCATTACCACTATTCCCCGTGGCAATATCATCTCCCCCTAGGGCGAAGATGGTATCATTACCTGCCGTTCCCACGATTTGGTCATTGGCATCAGTTCCCAGGGTAAAGGGACTCGCGGGATTAACCGGGGTAGGGGTTGGAGCGGGGGTTACCACACCACTGAGAGGATCGCCAAAGACTTGTGTCCAGTAGTAATTATAGTTAACATTGCCCGTATCATTCGCTAGAAAAAAGTAACCCACTCCGATTTCTTGCACATTGGCATTGAGGATATTGGCTCGATGTCCGGGACTATTCATCCAACCATCAACCACTTGTTCTGGAGTTTGATATCCAGTACCGATATTTTCTGCCCAGGTAGAGGCTTGATATCCAGTAGCGTTGATACGATCGCCAACAGAACTACCATCTAAACCCGTATGACTAAAAAAGTCCTGAAAGGCCATATTTTGAGTATGGACTTGAGCAGCTTGGGTTAACTGTGCATTGAGAACCAAAGGAGGTAAACCAAATTGACTGCGCTGGAAGTTGGTTAACTCTACAACTCGGTTAATAAATTCTTGACTCATAACATTTACCTCATTAATGAGTGCTTCTATAGGGATCTCAGAAAAACGACGGCTATTTTATGCGCGATCGCCAAAATTGTCATAAATCTTCAAACTTTCTTCTCGGTTTCGGCATAACGATGTAGTGATGCGGCTTTAGGCAATATATCTAAAAAGGTAGGTAGTGAATTTGTCCCGCGATTTCGTCCTCTATACTGCATTCGAGCAAAAGTAAAATATCCTCGATCGCTTGCCCAATACTTGCGCCCATTGGAATCTCTATCACACCAGCCATTGGCAAGTTTTGCTCGATTCGTTCATAAGCGTAGCGGGTAATTGTTGCAACATCATGGGTTAGTAGCACTCTATCTCTATCCGCTGCCCATTCAAGAATTGTTGGATCGTCGATACCTGATAGTCCCACATCCTGTACTCGCACAACATCAATATTACAATTACGTCTCAATAACCCTCTAATGATCGCATTGTCAAAGTTTTCATCTGCAAGTAACTTTAGCATCGCTATTTTGTCGCTTGACGTGCAAGTAGACGAGCGCGTAAGTTCTGAGAGTCAAACCGTAACTGATTCTGCTTACGGATTTCCTGTGCTAGAGTTTGACGCTGTTGCAGATATTCCTCAACCTCTTGCTGATAGTTCAGATAAAAAGCAATAGTGCTATACACATCGGACAATTTGAGTGATGGATAGCGAGATACAATTTCCTCAGACGAGAAACCTTGTTTGAAGCAAGCAATAACCGTATCAAGTGTCACACGAGTATTGGCAATTAAGATCGAACCATCAGCATTGGTGGCTAGTGGTATGGCGACTGAACGGGAGACAGTAAGCATAGCTCATCATGATTGGAATGCAGTGCTTACATTTTAGCGCCCAAAATAGTGATCAAAATATTGATCCAGATAATATTCCTCAAGTTCTGAAAATTTTTCAATCGCTTAGTTATTCTTAACTTTGGCGATCGCCGTTTCCGAGTCGGTCAATCTCTTGCTCTAGGATATCGGTTTCGGTGGTGTAAGTGAGATTATCGGGGGCGATCGCCTGTTTTTTAGCCAGACCTTTAGCATAGTCGAGTTTCTGCTGCACTTCTGCGTTAGGATGACGGAGCAGAGAACGGCGATCGCGGCGCATTTGGTTGCGTTGTTCTATCTTCTGATTCGCCTGTCCGAGCCACAAATAGCGACCCAGGGGAATGGCTAAAAATCCCACACCATAGGCTAACAAAATCCCGTAAATCGACTCAACAAAAGCCACAAATCCCCCCACTTGAGCGGCAACTGTGCCATCGGATAATAAGCTGCCTAACACTAACGCACCAATTAAATTCGCTGCTCCTAAGCCAATTGCCCACATAATTTGACTCGAACTCGCCCTACTAAAGCGCCATTTCTTCTCTTTCAGATAAGAAACCTGTTGTTCTTCCTCTTCTTCCTCAGTAGCCGTAATTTGTAAATCGGGAAACTGGTAAACAATGCCCCCTTCTGGAGTTACTTCTGGACGGCCATTGAAGCGCACCAACACTGGTAACAAATAATTCTCATATTCCAAATCATAGCCTTTACCTAAATCATCCAAATAGGGCGCAAGTTGTTCCGCCACTACAGCGCCATGACGAGAACGGATAGTTGCGGCGATCGCCTGCCAACGGCGTTGTTCTAAATGGGCATTGGGGTTACCATCCCCAAACAAAAAGGAAAAAATCGCTTCTAAAAAGTTCATCTCTGAAGCCGAGGATTGACGACGGGGCTGACTAGAATAATCCGGAGAAAAGAACCAAAACCAATCGGCTACATTTAGGGGAAACCAAAAGAAACGCAGCGATCGCCCACTCCCCCCGCGATCGCCATCTCCGTCTTGGGAAGATTGCACGCTAATAACGATGACGGCGATCGCCACCAAAATCAAAACCAAAGACAAAATCAGCAAAACTCCAAAAGAAATCCGCACCAGATAAAACAAAATTCGCCCAATCTGTTGCATCGTCTTTTGCCAACGCAAGCGCCAAAACTTACTCTGTAAAATCGTGCGAAAATTCCTCGGAAACTGATAAGCAATATCCCCAGACTCCGCCACCTGAAGATGTCCCCCCGCATCCGCAGCCAGAGCTAAGAGTCCTTGTTGCGCTTGCTCCACATTCAATCCTGTACGAGCAGCAACATCACCTACCGTTACCCGATAACCCAGATTTTCCACCGCTTCCATCAGTTTCCGATCCGGAATAGCCATCTTTGTTTACCTCTTAATGGTTTTCCCATTACCCATTACCGCACGAAGCTATAGTCCTCGGCCGCCTTCCTTATACCCTAGCAAAAATTAGAGGCTGGGAAAAGGGCGATCTCCAGGCATAGTGCTATACTACAATAAATTCAGTATTGAGGAAAAAAACAATGTCGGTTCAATTAATAGATGAACAACAACCTCAAACCGAAACCCTTGAAGAAGAAGCCATTCCTCTTCCTCCCACCGATTTACCCTATGACGACGGAGAACCCTTGGAAAGCAATCGCCATCGCATCGGCATGAATGTCTTGATTGCCTCTTTGCACCAGGCTTATCAAGGACGCAATGATTACTATAGTAGTGGCAATATGTTTGTCTACTACAGTAGCGCACAAGTCAAAAACAAAGACTTTCGCGGGCCGGATTTTTTTGTCGTCTTAAATGTAGATGGAACCCTAGAACGCCGCAGTTGGATCGTGTGGGAAGAGAAAGGACGCTATCCTGATGTCATCGTCGAATTGATGTCGCCTTCAACCGCCCAACAGGATCTCAATGAAAAGAAAAAGTTATACGAACAAACTTTTAAAACCAGTGATTATTTTGTCTACAATCCCTTTAACTCGAACTCATTACAGGGATGGCGTTTGGGCACTAACCGCAAGTATGAGGAAATTAGCCCTAATGAGCAAGGGTGGTTATGGTGTGCAAGTTTAGAATTATGGTTGGGCACTTGGCAAGGGGAATTGATGAAAGAAAATGCCCCTTGGTTGCGTTTTTACGATTCAGAGGGCAATTTGGTCTTGTTACCCGAAGAAGTGGCTTTGTTAGAGCAAGAGAGAGCCGAGCGCGAACGCGAACGGGCAAATCTGGCTGAGTCCGATCGCGAGCGCGAACGAGAGAGGGCAAACCTAGCCGAAACCGTTGTTGAGGAACAAAATCAGAAGATTCAACAATTAAGAGAACGCCTGCAACAACTGGGTCTCGATCCGGATAATCTCACCTGATATTCTGTATTAATCTAGTCAGTTCAAGTAGGGGCGGGTTATACCCAGAACTAGGAAACCTACCATCAATCCTGTAAACCCGCTCCACCCCATCATATCAAGTTCGCTTATTCATGTCCGCGAAGCGGAAATACCCTAATTAAAAATCCAGGGAGCAAGATGCTCCCACTCCAGTCAGATCAAAGAATTCGAGGAGTGCGGGCATCTTGCCCGCTTCTTAACAAATTTTCAT
>NZ_JAQOSP010000070.1 GCF_030068475.1 Roseofilum acuticapitatum BLCC-M154
AGAAAAAGTTGGGGTTCAGGAGATTCTTGGCTGACAGAGAATTGAACCGGGCCAAAAAAACGGTTTTGAGAAGCAAAGATTTTGCTTTTGTTGTGGTATAATTTGTGAAAATGAAAACCCCCTGCTTAATAAGGGGGGAATTGGATCGAAAAAGTCCCACTTTTTAAAGTGCGATCGAGAAAGTCCCCCTTATTAAGGGGGATTTAGGGGGATCTCGATCAGGCTTCTTTCTTCTTGAACATTTGCAACATGCGATCGGTGACCAAAAAGCCGCCCACCACGTTGATGGTGGCGCAGACAACGGCAATCAGACCGAGGATTACGCTAATGCTGAGGGTGCGATCGCCCGCCACAATTAAGGCCCCAATTAAGGCAATACCAGAAATAGCATTCGCCCCAGACATCAAAGGGGTGTGCAGAGTCGGCGGAACTTTGTTAATCACTTCAAAGCCCGCAAAACTGGCCAGCACAAAGACAAATAAAGCGCCGATTAATGATTCTGTCATGATTTGAGTAATGAGTAATGAGGTTAACGGTTGCCCTCATCCCCCAGCCCCTTCTCCCACGGGAGAAGGGGAGTAAAGTCCCTCTCCCGTGGGAGAGGGATATAGGGAGAGGGCATTTCCCACAAGTTTAAGAAGGGGAGTAAAGTCCCTCTCCCGTGGGAGAGGGATATAGGGAGAGGGCATTTAACTGGCTACAGCAGACTGTTCACTAGCGATCGCATCTTTCACTCGTTTATTGCGGACTTCTCCAGCATGGGTAACACAAGTGCCGCTAATAATATCGTCTTCAAAATCGAGATTCAACTCCCCTTCTTTCACCAAATAATTCAGCAGAGTCGAGATATTTTTGGCGTACATTTGGGAGGCATGAACCGCCATCGACGCGGGCAGATTGATCGGGCCAATGACCGTGACTCCTTCATAGACCACATCTTTGCCCGCTTCGCTCACTTCACAGTTCCCCCCTTGTTCAGCCGCTAAATCGACCACCACCGAACCCGGTTTCATTTGCGCCACCATTTCTTTAGTCACCAACCGGGGCGCTTTTTTACCGGGTACTTGAGCCGTCGTAATCACCACATCGGCCGTTTTCACATGCTCGGCGACTAATTCTTGGGAGCGCCGTTTGGAGTCTTCGGAAATTTCCCGCGCATAGCCTCCTTCAGCTACGGTTTCTTCATTGAGTTGGACTTCTACGAATTTCGCCCCCAAGCTTTGCACTTCTTCCTTAACTGCGGGACGGATGTCAAAGGCTTCTACGACTGCTCCGAGTCGTCTGGCAGTGGCGATCGCCTGTAGACCCGCTACTCCCGCTCCGATCACAAACACTTTCGCCGGTCGAATCGTTCCCGCAGCCGTCGTTAACATGGGAAAGAACTTAGGCAAAGCCGCAGCCGCGATCAACACTGCCTTATAGCCAGCCACCCCCGCTTGAGAGGATAAAGCATCCATACTTTGGGCGCGACTGGTACGGGGAATCAGTTCCATACTCAAAGCCGTGACCTGAGCATCAGCCAACTTTTGCATCATTTCCGGTTGGGCCAAGGGATTCAAAAAGCTAATTAACACCTTTCCCGGAGTCAGTAGCGCCAGTTCCTCTTCTATCGGAGAGCCAACTTTCAAGAGTACATCCACTTCCTTCCATAATTTCTCTTTATCCGAAATAACTTGCGCTCCGGCTTCCTCATAGGCAGAATCCGCAAAAAAGGAGGATTCGCCCAGGCCAGATTCGACCCAAATTTCTAACCCCTGTTTGGTTAATTTGGCGATCGCATCGGGAATTAGAGCAACTCGGCGTTCTCGATATTCAACTTCTTTAGCCACTCCTATTTTCATGGATATTCCTCTTCGTATAGTGTATCGATGAGCTATTGGTGAACTAGCACGCAGGCTGGATGGATAGCACCGACTGGACTTGAATGATTGTCTTTGGTTTTTATGGATCGTAAGCCGATCCCCGGAAACCCAGGAGGATCTTTAACTTGTTTTATGAATTAGGTATTTTTGGCACTTTTGCATCCCCCCTTGCGTCCGGATTAGGGCCCTAAAGAGGTGACTTTTGTCAATCTGGTCGTTTCTTTTGGTAAAGTTTAGTAACGGTGTCTAAATCAATATGAGTGGATTAAGTCGTTTTCCTATGGTCAAAACCTTAAAGTCGATCAAACTTCCCCTATTAGCTGCGGCGATCGCCACCGGTCTAGTGGCTGCCATCCCCACCCTAACCCTCGCCAATGGTTTACCCGGACTAACCATCTTTGGCGGCCCTGGACGGGAGAATACCCTAGATTACTATTTCGACTATCGTGGCATTGCCAATAAATGGGATCGCTATCGGTTCCGGATTCCTGCCAAGAAACTCACCGAAGCCGTGCAGTCCTTCACCATTTCCTACGCTGAAAGTCCCGCTAACTATACAGGCAAACTAGACCCCGATCAAATAGAAGTGCGGATCAAAGGAGAAGCTCAACCCCTAGAAGAAGTGATTTGGGATCAGGAAAATAAACTGGTGGAGATTTATCCAGAAAATCCCATCCCCGCAGGAACCGCAGGATTAGAATTAGTCTTTTCCAACGTGAAAAACCCCGGATTTGGCACATATCGGTTTAAGTGTCTGATCTTGACCCCTGGAGAAGTGCCCTTACCCCGCTATATCGGTACATGGGAATTCCAGATCAGTCCCTAATTTCCCCATTTCTGAGCCAAATTAAGGGAGATCGAGAGCGCGATCGATGGTACAATAAGCGATCGTGGCATTTTTATTCGATCGGCTAACCATTTAGGGAAAACAATTCTATGAGTAAACGCACCTTAGAAGGAACCAACCGCAAACAAAAAAGAACATCCGGGTTTCGGGCCCGGATGCGGAGTAATACCGGCCGCCGAGTCATTCGCGCTCGTCGTAAAAAAGGTCGTCATCGGTTAACCGTTTAAGAGTTACGGCTAATGGGTGAATGGGGAGAAATGACCGATTACCCGTTACCAGCTTAAATCGCTATACCATGCTCGCCAAAGCGAACCGACTTAGAAATCGACGACATTTTGTTGGAGTCTATCGTCAAGGAGTCCGACATGAAACGGCCCACTTGACCCTAAGAGCTTTAGGGCCAAAAATTCCCCATTCTCAAATCCCCCACCGTCCCAGTCATCCCACCCAAATCGGGATTGTAATTGGCAAAAAAGTCGATAAACGGGCCGTTTATCGAAATCGGATTAAACGGCAAATGCGAGCCAAACTGCGCCAACTTCTCCCTAAAATTCAGAGGGGATGGCAATTGGTATTGATTGTGCGTCCAAATGTCCAATCCTGCAATTCTGACCAATTTCTGCGAGAATTAGAGCAGTTATTGGTACAGGCAGAGGTACTCAATGGGAATTAAAGAAGATGCGATCTATGAGGGTGGCCCCCATGTTGGAGATTTGATCTTCAATATTTTGATTGGTTTTACGATCATTGGACTCCCTTTAACCATTGGCTCAGTGATTCGAGCAATTTGGTCTCGCTATCGGATTACCAGTCGTCGGATTTCGACCACTGGAGGATGGATGGGACGCAACCGTACCGATGTAATTTACTCGGAAATGGCCCAAGTGGTCGTCGTTCCTAGGGGGTTGGGAGCTTGGGGGGATATGGTGATCACCCTCAAGGATGGTAGCCGTCTAGAAATGCGATCGCTCCCCCGATTTCGGGAACTTTATGACTATATCAATGAAAAAATCTCCAGAAAGGGTCAAACCAAAAGTGGCTCTGGGAGCAAGGTTAACGCCTAATCCTTATATTCATCCGAGGACAGTAAAAGCTATTCAATTTTGGCTCCTTCGCTGTTCTCGGTGAAAATCGATCAGATCAAGCCTCCGACAATCAGATACACTGAAGAGGCAGTTCCTCAGCGCAAAAGGTTAACTCACGACGAATGGACTTTGGTATTGGTTTTCTCTCCAGCAACGTTATGCTACCGATCCTGGATTTCTTCTACGGGATCGTACCGAGCTATGGTTTGGCGATCGTCGCCCTAACCTTAGTGATTCGGTTTGCTCTATATCCCCTGAGTGCCGGATCGATTCGCAGTATGCGGCGCACTCGTGTAGTGCAACCCTACATGCAGAAGCGACAAGAAGAAATTCGCAATCGGTATAAAGATAATCCTGAAAAACAACAGGAAGAGATGGCGAAGCTCTTCAAAGAAGTGGGCAATCCCTTAGCCGGATGTTTGCCCGTGCTAGTTCAAATGCCGGTACTCTTTGCCCTGTTTGCCACGTTGCGAGGATCGCCGTTTGCAGATGTGAACTACACGGTGGATGTACAGATCTTTCCCCAAGAACAGATTGAGCGAATTCAACCCCAAATTTATGCCACTAAACCTCAGAATATCTATATCGAAGATGGGGTTCATGCTAAGGTAGCGGCGATTTTGCCCGGAGGCAATAAGATTGGCGTGGGCGAGAAAACTCAAATTAATTTGCAAACGGTCGAAGGGCAAACAGTTAAAGAATTAGTTGCTCAGTATCCCGATCAGGTGCAAAAGCTGCAACCGACTTGGACAGTAACCAAGGGGGAAGAGCTGGTTAAGGTTAATCCTGATGGTACGCTGGTAGCTTTAGAACCAGGAGAAGTGAGCCTTCAAGGTACAGTTCCGGGATTAGCAGCAGAGAAAGGATTTTTATTTATTAAAGCGCTGGGACGAGTCGGTGCTTTTGATGAAAATGGCAACATTAACTTCGATATCTTGGGGATGGTACTGTTCTTTGGAGTCAGTTTGTATCTGAACCAGGTGCTGTCTGGCCAAGGTGGAAGCAGTAATGATGCCAATTCCCAGCAACAAACGATTAATAAAATTACGCCAGTGATCTTTACGGGGATGTTTTTATTCTTTCCCTTACCGGCTGGAGTTTTGATGTATATGGTGATTGCCAATATTTTCCAAACGGCCCAAACCTTTATTTTGTCTAAGGAACCGTTGCCGGAGAATCTCCAGAAGTTGGTTGAGGAAAAAGGCCTGAGCGTGAGTAATGGGGGTACACTCTCCGAGAGTCGCACGGATTTGCCTTTTGAAAAACGATCTAAAAAGAAGACTAAACCAGAATCTAAGAAGAAATAGGCACTTGTTCGGCAGCAGTAATGAAGGAAACCATGCAAAAGCGGGGCCAGCAGTGGCTAGAAGACCTATTGAAAAAGATGGGACTAGCTACTGCGGTGAGGGTGGAGGTGATTGAAGGATGGTCAGGTCAGGAAACGTCTTGGTTAACGATTGACGCTTCGCCCTTGAGTGCCTCCCAGATTGAACAGTTGGTGGGTACGGGTGGGGAAAGTTTGGATGCGATTCAGTATCTGATTAATGCGATTCTGAATTTGGGACAAGACCGGGAGGAACAGGGGTCGTTTACTCTGGAGTTGAATGGCTATCGTCATCAGCGACAGCAGGAAGTGCAGCGAATGGCTGAGATGGCGGCTTATACGGTGCGGCAAACGGCAGTTGAGTTTGAGATGAAGGCGCTGTCGTCGGCGGAGAGGAGGGAGGTGCATCAGTTTCTGCAATCTTGTGAGGATCTGGAAACGGAGAGTGTGGGTAAGGAGCCTCACCGACGGCTGATTGTGCGACAGCGCTCCCAAGAAGGAGGTGGATGATGCAGATGATCTATATTCCTGGGTTGTTGAAGTGCCCGGAGGGAAGACTGAGGATTGAGGTGGATCAGTATTTGGAGGGTTTGGATTCTTTGATGCCGGTTCAGGGCTGGATGAAGATGATTCACCAAGGGAGTTATCTGGAGGTGAAGGCGATCGCCGAGACTATCATAACTCTGAAGTGCGATCGCTGTCTGCAACAGTATAATCATCGACTGCGGGCGAAGGCAAAGGAGTTGATTTGGCTCGATCCCAATGCGGATACCCTCAATGATAATCTGCCCTTGGAGCGGGAAGTGCCCTTAGAGGATTTGGTGGAAACCCTCTCGCCCCAAGGCCATTTTGACCCGGAAACTTGGCTCTATGAGCAGCTTTGTCTACGGCTTCCCCATCGGCAGTTATGTGATAAAAATTGTCCGGGAATTGAGGTGAACGAGGAAGCGGCTGAAAGTGCGGATGCTGGTGTAGATGCCCGTTGGTCAGCTTTGGCGAGTCTTAAGGATCAATTTCCGAAATAATCTCTTCTCTAGTGTTTAAGAGCAGGGAATAACAGTATAGTCGCCAATATCATCTATTAAATAATTGTTATTATCGTCGAGTATAAGTGTAAAGCCTCTATATTTACAAGTATTAAACTTACTTTTACAGTCCACATCGATCTATCACTTCTTGATAAAAATCCTCCATTCTTACTGGCCCAACTTTGTCAATACAACCGCCCAAATAACCACCAGGTGGACAATGTAAAGACATTTCCATCTTGCAAGCTTTGGTATCTTTATATCCTGTCGAACAAGGTGTTGGTAAATATCCTTTTGGAGCCGAAAAGCTAAAATTCATATTTTCATAATGCTTATCCGATATAAAATAAGAACCTTCTATATGCCAGTTTAAATAATTTTTGAATTTTTTATATTTATCTTTAAAGTTTTTATATCTTTGATTGTGCGTGTATGGTGTACCTTTCATTGCAGGGAAATTTTTCCATATTTTATACTGAACACTCCACCCAAATTTACCTTTAGAATAAAATCTCCATAATTGGTCTATCTTACGAATAGTAGGGCAAGGAAGATGAGCAAAACTAGAATTCGGCAATTTCTTACCAAAGGGCCAAAGTTTTCCAGCTTTATCAATCAAAATTTGTGATGTTTCTCGATCTGCTGCTTGCCATCGTCCTTTAGCTAATAATTTCTCAAGGCGATTGGAAACATTAACTTCTTCAGATTTCTGCAAAGCAATCTCCGTATATTCTGTATAAGTTTCAACCCTTTCTTGAGCAGCTTTGAAGTTTTTGTTCTCAGGCGAAACAAAAGACATCAATCTAGAAGACTTTTTCCACATTGAAGCAATGTCATTCCATTCTTCAGAGGTTTGTGCTTCTTGGCCTGCTCTAACAGCCTCTTGTGCAATTTCAATACCTTTAACATAGGGATCAGAAAATACAGATATTAGATATATCGATATGTGATTATGACTATAATATCCAAATACAGTTATTAAAGTAATTAATGTTATAGTCCAAAAACAACCCAGTCTTCTGAAATAATGAAAAAAACCTAAAAACCGATTAGTAGAATATGTTGTGTTACGTCGATTATTACGATCAGTTGATAACTGAGTATTGATTCTTGCATTCCTTTCAGGTTGCATTCTGATAGTAGAATACCTTGTATTACGTCGATTATTACTATCAGTTAATCCTTGAATCGGATGATTCTGTCTTGAAACTATCCGAAGAGTAGTATTACTTCTATTAGAAGATACAGCTCGCGCACGAACAGCCTGCCGTCCCTGGCAATTTCGGCAAAACTGCATCTCTTGCCAACTTTCTAATTTCATAATTGCACCGCAGCTAGTACACTTCATCCCTTCATCACCAGGTTGGAATGAACTCGAATCCCAAGCACAAGTTGTACGATCAGCATTAAATGTTTCCATACTTGGAACTATCTGAAGAGTAGTATTACTTCTATTAGAAGATACAGCTCGAACATGAATAGCCTGCCGTCCCTGGCAATTTCGGCAAAACTGCATCTCTTGCCAACTTTCTAATTTCATAATTGCGCCGCAGCTAGTACACTTCATCCCTTCATCACCAGGTTGAAATGAACTCGAATCCCAAGCGCATCTTGTACGATCAGCATTAAATGTTTCCATAGAAGAAATCTGATAAAAATAAGAAAAGCAATCAAAACAAAAAAACTATCTTGTCATTTTTCTTGTCACTCTCTTTTTTTTAGTAACGGCACTATTTTCTGAAATAATAGATTTACTATTAGCGATCTCGTTTTGTTTCCCCCATTTTATTGACTGTGGGTCATTTTTTTTATTTTGAACTTGTTCTCGCTGAGTTTGTTTTGTCCACTTAACCTTTGATGATTTAGAGTTTGTATTTTTACAATATGAATTATCTGGGTCTAACAGACCAGTTGGAAGACCATAATTTATTCCTTGTGAAATAACTTTATGTACCTCATTTATTTCGTTAGGATTGATTATAAAAATTTGCGACTTATTTAATTCAGCTAAAACCGACTTGCTAAACTTACTCGTTGTTCCATCAGGTGTAGCAAAAATAAGTTTTAGTCTTTCTTGTTTTGCTAAACTTACTAACCTTCTTGCTTGTTCAGCATCATTAAATTGACCTGATTTAATTTCTAAAATTGCAAATTCCGATCCTCCTCTGTCAGAAATTATACGATCTATTTCTGTGTCTTTGTGAAAATCGTCAGTATAACGACGTTCTGAGCGATCAGAAATGTCAACATCGGCTTGCCACAGTAAATTCTCGACAAGCAGTTCAAAAAAACTCCCTTTTTCTTTATTAATTGGCCCCTGTCTTCCCACCATAAAATTATCTCCTCCATCTAATTCTAGAGTGATTTACTTGGGAACTTAAATCTGTAGAATTTTCTGGTTGCTGCCTTCTATTATGCCAAACAACTCTTTGTTCGGTTGGAGTCAAATTACTGTTAGTTTGTGAGCTAATACCACTCCATCTAGCTCTTGAAACCTGAGAAGGCTGCCATATACTGTAAGGCTCTATTACTCTCTGATAGTCAACTAAAAAAGGTTTGCGACAAGCAGTTCTAGAATGAACGACGGCTATATGCTCATTTCCTACAGGATATTGTATCTCCCTGCTATCTAGTACAGGTGCAGATTCACGCCAATTTTCATAACGTTCTCCCTCAGCATGAGTCCTGAACCAAGGATAATTATCTTGTGAATTGGCTTCGTGATACCTCCGTCTTCTCAAATTTTGGTTGCGATTTCCCAAACGATGACTCAGCCAATCAGCCGCGCCAGAACCTACCCCCCTACAAAGAACAACAGTATCGAAATTTTCCATGACCTGCTCTCGATATTCTGGGTTAATTTGCTCCAAACTTTGAGCAGCAATAACAATACTTCCTCTAGCTGAACGTGCTACGCTAGTAAACTCGGCAATATTGACCTGTTCCTGAATTCTAGGAAACTCATCAATCCAAAAAACAATTCCTTGATCGCTACCATTTTGTGTCCATCGTTCGTAAAAAATAGTCATTAAAATATCAATCAAAGCAGATGATATCTTTTGAGAAATATCACGTCCTGCTAACTCAGCACCAATGACTAATAAAGTTGGCTGTCGCTGAATATCACGCAGTAAAATATCGCTGTGCCCTGTCACTTGTTCAAAGTTAGGCCAACCAAAAAAGTTTATCGCATCTTGAATCCCCCAAGTAAAAGCATTGGCTCCATTTTCACTTTCTTGAATTAATCTTAATTGAGATTGAATCGATGCTTGTAATCTAGCATCCTGACAAAACCCTAAAAGCTGATTTAGAGTTTCAACAGGGTTTTCTGCAATTTGATAAATATGAGTGAGGTTTGCAGCATCACCAAAAATCTGCTTAATCAACATTATCCACTGCGCCATCCAAGAGATATCTCTCATGGAAAACTGCCGATTGTCCCCTAAATGCTCAGTATTGCCATACAAGGATTTAGCTAAAACTTGAGCATCTTGTATAGAGTTTATATTGTCGAGTAAGTTGATACTATGGCTGCGGCTAACTTCTTGGGGAAGGGTACTCCAATAAATAACCCGTACACCTTTTTGTTCCGCATAATGTCCCAGTTTGTCGATTAGGGAACCTCCCTTAACATCAATTACGATATTAGACAAGCCTGCATCAATAGCAGATTTAATACCTGGAATAATAAACCCTTCTGTTTTGCCTGACCCAGGTGGCCCAATAAGCGCTAAATTTTTGTAAATAGATTTTTCTTGCAGCCAAATCTCTTGATTTGACTTGACTTTTCCTCCGGCTATTTTTAAAAATTTTCCAATATTGATAACAGGTGGAGATGCATATCTATCTGGATGTTTAAGAATTCGATAATTATTAGAATTAGAACCTTGTGACTGAAGAACATCAGTAATTTCATTAAGTGTAGCTGTTCCTGAATAATCTCTTAAGTCTCTCAGGTGTATATCTGTAGGGGGTACAACCTCATTAGGCCCAATAATTGTCTCACGACCACCAAAGAGGTTTCTAAAAGCCCATCCTAAATTTTCAAGTGAGTTTTGCCAAGACATTATAATTAATTTTTATAAAATAAAAAAAATGTGATCTTTAAAATACTTAAACAACAGCCTAATCTGTCATGTAGTGATGATTCTTTACTGGTATTATGAGAAGTGTTTTCATTAGTTTGTTTTACTACTGGGTTGTCTTCAGATAAAGATGGTTTATTTTGATCAGGCTTGAGTGTTTCAGACTCAGATGCTTTAGCTTGAGGTTCTAAAGTCTTGCACGAACTCATTGGTTGACCTTTAGATCCACAAAAAAATCCGATCTCATCTCGAATTGGATCGTAGACAACAGCAATATGCCAAGGTTGGTTAAAACAGTCTTCTTGAGTCTTTAAATCAACGCCTGATAGAAAGACACCAAAATTAGGATGAGAATGATACCAACCCACAATCTGTGTTTGGGGATAAGACTCTTCTTGTTCTTTAAGGATTGCTGGCCAACAATGAGGAGTAAAACGAAATGTTGAGCAATTTCCTATTGTCGTAGGTGCTGCAATCGCCCCAGTTATTACTGTGTTATGGATATTGCTTGTATTTGATACATTTCCTACTAAAATACCTCCCGTTTCTTTGCTGGTATCTTCTGATAAGTGAGTTGTTAGCTTATGGATAGCAGATTCAGATACATAAAGCTGAAGATTTTCATGTAAAAAAGATTGATATTGGCTTGATTCCAAACAGGAGAAAGAAACATTATTTTGGCTTCGGTTTGCGATCTCTTGTCTCTGAGACCGCTTATGCCATCGGACTTTAGTCATTGCTTTTTATGCCACTTAACTTTTCTATGTTCCGTAGGTTGGTTAGGGGATTGTTTTTTTAAAGGAAACCAACCTTTAGATTTATTCCTATTGTACCAATTCTTAGCAGAGCGATTAGCTTCATCTCCAAAATCAGTATTTGCATACTGAATCATTGTGATTAATCTCAAAACCAAAACATTAAGAGGTTGATTTTCAGTCATATTGTTCCCATAAATACAAGTCCATCCACCTGAACCTACATTCGGGTGAAAAATTGGAGTTTTGAAGGTTACTGTGGGGATACCTTCTCTCACTGGCTCTGGATATCTGTTGGTAAAGTTTGAAATTTCCAAAATATGCTGGGTGGTATAAATTGGAGAATCATTAGAATTAATCGATTTTACCCCTACAACATCAGATATCTGAATGACATATTTTCGAGGCTCAGGTATATACTCCAAAAGCTTAATATTTTTATTGGAGACACACAGTCTTAATAACCCTTGATAATCACTTTCTAATCTTCTATCACGAACTGACATATTCAGGCTCCCCCTACCTCTGGTACAAATGAAAAAACTGCATTCTTCGGAATACTTGCGCTTCCAAATGTCTCATTATCACTCTGGATTTCACCCGTTTTTTCTAATATGAGTGTACTGTTGCGAGTTTTGGGAACACCGAAAATCTCATGGCATTCTTTACGAAACTCTCCCAATTGCAAATCTAAGGGCACAGTAGCTTCTTCCTCTTTTCCCGCATTGGGATACTTAACAAGTACAGTGATTTCTGCAATTGCCATAATAAAAATCTCCTTAGTTCAAAGTCTGATCTGTTAATTCTACAAAGGTAAGTTGACCATTCTGTTTAAATTGAACGATCTCTTTATCCGCCATCCAAAAATATCGCAAGGGAAATCCAGCTTCTTCAGAATCCTTATAGATTTTGAAATTCTTTGTCGGTGTTCTATAATCATAATTACACTTTGGACACCAAGATTGACTATATTTAACTTCCTGTACAGGCATTGCAATTAGTTCAATATGCCCACATTGCGGACAAGTCAATTTAAAGACAAAATCGAAAGGAAGTTGTAATTCCCACTGATCATTCAGCCCTAACATAGCGGCTACTTGACTTGCCGTGTTATCTAAGCTGGCTGAATGAGGAGAAAAATTTTTACAATCGTTTATTAATTCATGGTCTGGGCATTCTTCATTTAACTTAAACTTACCAACCTTAAAACCCATTGGAAAGCTAACCGGCAGAAATAATTGTGTTCCAGGTTGGAACTTTTGCTCTCCCAGGATAACTTGTACAGCTATTTCTACTTGGTAAGCTGCAATAACAGAGGATGTCATAATGCTTGTAGCAATTACTGGCTCTTTATAGTCATCTTTCAAATACCCATCTGGACAAGAACGCCTTTCATTAATTTGCTCCCAATGAGTGCTATTCATTTTACAACGGTAGCAAGCAGTCTCAGGCACTCGTGGATTGAAAAAAGCAACGTTGCCCATTGCATAATCTATCCCACCATCGATCCAAGGAGTTCCTGCAAAATAGGATCTTTCATTTAGAGTTCTTCTTGCCCCAAAACTGTCTACGCAGCCAAAGCATACATCCATTTCCCGGAGCAAGCCACGGCCAAAGGCAAACTCTAACTTGCCAAGAATAGAATATACTTGGGTATCTGGGTTAAGTTCTTTAACTCGTTCGGCTACCACCTCCGCTTTATGTCTGCCTATGTCTGATTCGCGAAATAAAACAGATCGCGTCAAATTATGAATTTCGATAGTATCGTAGTCCACAACCCAAATATGACCAACTCCCAGCAGCGCCAAGTTCTTCAAAACCTCATTACCCAGTGCGCCACAGCCGAAGACAGCTACCTTCGCCTGGGCCAGTTTTTCTTGGCTCCAGTTCGGGATTAGTTTTAATCGCTTATACTTATCTTCAGGTATTGACATTCTACAGTTCTCCTTTAAACTGCCCTTATCAAGCGCACTAGGCGGCCTGACCTAGACTGAATCTGGTTACTGTATTTGATTTTCCTTAATAATACCCTGACCGATCTCAGGATTTGGCTGATGTGCGTCAGGATTTATGTTAGAATTCCGTCAGGAATTTACAGGGTACTGAGACTATGCCACCTGCTGACGAGCAATTTACTGAAGCTGCTAACTCCTGGGACTTGAAAACGCTGTACTCGGATTTAGCGGCGGTTAAGGGAAAACCGCTAACCCCCGTTGAGAAGCTGCACTTACGGGGGTTACTTTGTGGCTATAGTCCTGCGGAAATGGCTGAAAAGCTACAAAAGAACTCGAAGGGGGTGGAAACGGATCTATGCGCTACGATTTATAAGTATGTTAAGAATTTTGTGGGTAAAGGTACTGAGAAAATAGACAATTGGAGAACGATTAGTCAATGGATGGAGGAAGCAGGGTACAAAGAAGGAGCGGGATCTCAGACTAACCTCCAGCAGGACTATCCTGATTCTAGTCAGGTCAATGTGACGAATATCAAATTTGAAAATAATCAAATCAAGATCGGTGTATATTTACAATTAACTGTACCTCTACCTCCAGAAGTTTCGTTAGTAGAGAATGAAGAGTAAATGAAGTCACTGATTCTTATAAACCTAAGAGTCTGAGGGACAAAATTGAGTAACAATACTATTTTGAAGAGATTGAACAGATTCGGAAGGATTAGGGACTGAATAGATATAGTGCAGCATATCAGAGACTAACTCTTGTTCTCCGAGGTAAAGGGCTTGATTGAGGGCAATATCAGCAGGCGTTACCCCTTCGCGAGTCAGTTGGGTAGAAATAGCTTGCATTTGGTTATCAATAGATGAACGTTCTGCGCCGTCTAAAATTTGAAAGGTGGCTTGCATATAGGGACGATCCGTTACCAGTTGCCAAGTATAGGCAACTCCTGGCTGTAAGGGGGGAGCATCTGGGGGATATAAGATGAAGTTGCGATCGCCCGCAACAGCAGATTCCCAGATCATTTCTTCAGTATCCTCTCGTAAAACTTGAATCGATTGGATGACAAGATCATCTATTTTAGGATGCCACAGAAATAGGGGGCGATCGCTCCAAATCACTTCGGGTTCTAACCAAGTCAAGGTATCGAGATCGCTCTCACGGGTAGGTGAAATAGCACAAATTAACTCAACTCCACTACTGGCACTTCCCCGCGATCCCCCGTCCCCCTCATCGGCTGGAGGTTTCAATTCAATCAGGTTACGCAGCTTTTCCGTAATCTCTGGGGTTTGGGCAAAGCTAGTCATGGCATGGGTTACCATGAGTCCAGCCCCAATTAAGCTCAGTAAACCCATGCGAGCATATTGCACCGTTTTAGCCATTACGAGTATCCCTTATTCTCGGTTGTGGATAGTCTGTGAGAGTACAAACCCCCATACCATGATTGTAGGAAAAAACCAGGGTAAGAGGATGGCCATGGAAATATAGGCTTGTAGTGACAGTAGGCTGTAAACTATTGTTCCGATGGAGAGGGCGATCGCCGTTTGACGAACCGCAGAACGAGTTAACCCCACCATTAATGTTAGTCCTTTTGCCAACAGAGCAGCAACCAAAGTTATCCACAGATCCGGAAGGGGAACCACTAGCCTATTCTTAAGGAGATGATCGAGCATATACCCATGGATTTCTCCCCCTGTGAGCAAATTCTGTTTTGTCCAATATTCAAAAGCAGCCGGAGGAGGAGTAAGATTATCACCACCGGGGGTAGTTCCGGCTTCATCATAGCCTCCTGGAGCAATAATGACGATGGAGTGAGTCAGGGTTTGCGGATTAGGGGGAGCATGACAAGCATGGCTATCCCCATTTTGCCCATATCCCGATTCTGCTAAAAACTGCCAAGCGGTAAGACAGTAATAGACTTGGGAAGGGGGAAGGGAGTAATCAATAATCGGATGCAACCACATTTGTTTGAGTAGGTAAGAAAATGCAGTGATGGGAGAAGTTTGGGCAGTTGCGGGGAGGGGATGGGGAGATTGGGAAAGATAGGAGAGAATTTGTTGCTTTAAGTCTTCGGTGCTGTTGAGATTGGGTTGGAGAGGATTGCCCTCTGGGTGAGTGGTGAAATAATGAGACAGGGCAAGGAGATGGGAAAAGGGTAAGGGAATTGCAGGAGTTTGGGGAATATGCAATTGCATGTATCCCTGTTTGAAGAAGTTCATCCGTCCTTGCAGACTCCAATTGGGATCGGCTATTTCGGGTAAAACACCGATCCATCCCTGGCGCAGATCCCGTTTACTGACGAAGATTAGCCAGGTGTGGTGATTTTCAACGGCGGTTTTGAGGGTTTGAGTAAGGATGGTGTCGCTGCTGCCGTTGTCTAGATTTTGATGGGGGCGATCGAGGAGATAATCTATACCAATAACGCTGACATTAAGTTCTGTCAGTCGCCCAATGAGTTGGGCGAGATAGGTGCGATTCATGGGCACTGGGCTAGAAATTCCCGCTTTGGCGATCGATTCATTGTCGATTTGCAGCATCACCACGGATGGGGTGGGAGTGGTTTCAATTTGTTGGGTGAGGTGGCGATAGCGAGCTTGTATCCCGACGCGCTGATTCAGGAGCCAAGTTTGTAGGGGAAAGAGACAACTCAGGGTGGTAAGGGTGGCTAAGGTAGCGGTTTCCCAACGGTTGGGTATCCATTGTTTGAGATGTTCTCGCCAGCCAAAGGGTTGAATGTGAAAGAGTTCTGCTTCTGGGTGGGTGAAGAGGGAAGGAATGAGGTAGGCGCTGGGATAGGTGAGGCGTTTTTCCTGTTGTTTGAGATAGTGACAGGCTTGCACCAGGGCTTGATAAACGGTGTCAAATTCGGTGAGGCGTTTGATAAATTGGATTAGGAATTCTTGGGCGACGCGGTTGTGAATGGGTTCGCGCATGACGGCGACTTGATTTAAGCCGAGGTTGATCAGGGATTGGGCGATCGCCAAGCCGCTACAGGAGTTAAAAATGGCAAATTGTAAGCCTCTGGTTTTTGCCAGATGTAGGGATTCGCTGATGTCATGAATGGAGAGGGAAACCCCTGGGGCGATCGCCAATTCTCCCCCAGTTAAGGCAGTTTCGTTACTATGTCCAGCAAAAAAGAGAACATCCCATCCACGGGGATCGGCGATCGCCTGACAAATATCATGTTTAAGTTGCTGGATATCCTCTTTTCCCGTCCATCCCACAAATTCCACCGTAGCCAGTCGAGACAGGGAAGTAACCGCCGTGCGATCGCCTTGAAACTCCAATCCCGTATCATCGCCTAAAATCGCCAATACCCTCGCTTTCCTGCGCCGAGGATAAACCGGTTCATGGGCAATATTTCCCGGAGTTCGCACCAAACAAATAGAATTTGCCGCCCCTAAATCCGTACCAATTTCCCAAGTTTCCCAAGGCAACCTCGCCAAGTCTAGGGGCGTACAAGTCAAGCATACCATCAGAGGTTTAGAACTCTTAACCGCCATGGTTGCCAACTGTCGGCGAATGGCGACTAATTCTGGAGAAAGCAACCAATAATGAAATTGATCCAGTAATTCCGCTTCCGCTTGCACCAATAAAGAGCGCCAATCTTCCGACGGTTTAGACACCTGTCCCCGCTTAAAAACCTTGCCTCGCAATTGCCGATAAAACTGCAAATAAGTTTCTTTCCATCGCTCATAACTCTGGGATAGATTAGCCGGATAAGGTAATTCCGTCCATAGGGTTTGTCCTTCTCCCCAAGTCAGTTCAAAGTCACAAACTTCATTGACTTGTCGGACTCGTAGTTTATAGACTTGGGAAAACATGGATTCAATTTACAATGATTACCTAGAACTCAACCCTGGATTAATCTTCCCCCAAGGAAAAGCAAAGGGGGGTAAGCTGATGGGGGTTTTGTCTGTTGAGAATAAGGTTACCACAAATTTCTCATCATAGGTTCCAATCAATTGGGTAAACAAATAGGCACTTCTGTGATTGAAGTTGAGCTTCTCTTCGATTAAAATACCGGTTTGGTCGCTAATTCGCCAACCTATATCAGAGTTTAAGGCTTGTCCAGAACTGCTGCCCAAAATCAATAATAAAGTCCAGCTATCTTCATAAGATAAGCACCAAGTAATGGCATACAGTCTGACTCCTAAACCTAAATCTAAATCCCGATAAGCACGACCGGCATCTGAAGGCACACTCACACCTGTTTCTTGATAAATTTGGGTGAGTAAGCTGCTTAAATCTGTGGCTGGAGAGAGGGGGAGATGGCGACGGAATGCACTGGCTGGAATCAGTTGCCATCCCCCCTCATTTGTCCGATTTTGTAAGTCTTCTACTTCATTTTGTAGCCATTTCGTGAGATCGATGGCGGGCTGAATTAGGAGGTTGAGAAGGTCAGCTAGATGCTTTTTTAGGGTTTCCTGTTCTGCTTTGGGTTGAGGGTCTAACCATTGCCATAATTCGGGATAGAGCCAGATCGCTTGACTTTCTTCCCAGGTTAAAATTTGCCAGAGGGGACGATTTTCAACGAGAGGAAGACGCTCTTGTAAGCTTTGTTGATAGGGTTGTAAGCTGGGGATGTTCAGATTTTTTTCTGGGGTTTTAATGGCTTCTGGATTTAAACATTGTAGGGTTAATAGGAGGTCGTCAAGATGAGGATGGAATTGATCGATATTGAGATAATAATTCCAATCTCGACTAGGGGAAATTTGAGCGGTTAAAGCCCTTAGTTCAGGGAAGGTGAGAAATCCACGAATGGCGATCGCCCCTAAATCCTCATCCAAGCCAACAACAATATACAGTTGATCCGTAAATTCCGATAGTTCAAGCCCCACTCTAGGAACGGCGATCTGGTCATCGCTCCATGATAAACTGGGCAAAATACAGACCTTAAAGCCATTCACGGGTAGATGAAATACTCCGTTAAGATGTTGACTATAGAGAGAATTTAGCACGCCCAATGGATCAGTATCTAAGGCTAAGGTAGGTTCGCGATCGCCCAACCAACCATAAAAGCCCAATATCACCAAAGCCTGGGTATAATTTGACCAGTTATCAGCAAAGGGTTGAGCCGCTTCATAGTCCCCTTCAGTCAACACAAACGATTCTAAAATTGGGGAAAATTCAACCCAATCATCAGCAAATTCCAGGGGAGAAAGAGTAGAAATAGTCATAATTCACTCCAGTTGGGTTTTAACATAGTGACAAATAGACTGGGTAAGTTGACTGGGAACCACAGGACGCTGGTTACAACTGGCTTCTCGGATCGCTTCCTCTAAAGTCGATTGCACTTCTTCATCTAAAATGGCGTAAATTTTAGCCGCCACTTGCGATAATTGTTCCGCATCAACATAAGCTTGAGCCAGATTTAAAACCCGATCGCCGAGTAACTGTAAAGTCCATCGACCAATATCTGCCCGCAGTCGTTTAAGCTGAAGCAGGCGACTGACTCTTGGTTGATCTCCTAATTCCAATTGTTGGGCAATCTCACCCATAGAAATTCCCTGACAGTGGAATAAGTACAACCCTTTCAGAAAGAGCGCTTGTTTTTCTTTGGCTTTTTGCCTTTGCTTTTCGGTTTTCCCAGTTTCATAGCTTTGTAAGCGAGCTTTGATCACTTGAGAGATCGCCCCTTGCAAAGCCTGTTGGAATTCTTGATAATATTGATCTAAAAATTCTAACTGCTCTGGAGGATCGACAGCAGGAGTTAATTCTATAGCTGGCGGTTGCACAGAAGGCGGTAAACTCCCCCCCCTAGCTTGAATACGCGCCACCCGCATCACCCCTGCCAAATATTTGAGCTGTTTTAAGACTTGTCTCGGAGAATCCTTTACCCCATCGGCAATTACCCGAAGTTGATCCTCAGTCGGCTCTGGAAACCGACGCTTTGTCCCCTCAGAGCGATGTTGCAACAAGTCTTGGCGATAGACTTGGTGATACTGCTCCAATAGCTCCGTCGCTTCTTCGATCTCCTGCTCCGTTGCCTGTTGTTGCTGCAAAACTGCCGTCAGTTTCCCTAAAGAAGTGCGGTTGAGAATTAACCAATCCGTCACCTGTTCAATGCCATGATCGAGCAGAAAACGCTTCACGAGGCGATCGCTCTTAAACAACCTCGTACTCCAAGCCGAAAGTGTGCTTTTACTCGGATCAAAGGTTTCTAAAATGCGATCGACCAAACCGGGATGGGAACCCTGGAAAACCGGACTCGGAGAATCTGACAACACAAACGGTAGCAGTTCCTGATGGGTAAAATCATGAGTCGCCCCAAAACGCTGCTCCAAGTCCACACAAATCTGTTTGATCTGATTAGAAATAAAACAGCGCAAACACCGCTCTGCCGGGCTTACAGAGGGATCTGAAGCCAGATTCCATTGCTGGAGTTGCTCTTGGATTTTTGGATGAGGAAAAGGAGTTTGTGACAGCAGATCTGAAAACCGATCCTGAAAAAAATCATGGGCTATTTGGTCTTCAACCCGTTGCCCTGTGCCAAACGCATTCACTCTCACCCACATCCAGTAGGGGGATACATTACTCATTGGTCTCATTCCATCCGGTTTTCCTCTAATTAACAAGAGGGGTATTGTCCATTATTAACAATTCTCTATCAATAGATCTCAAACAGGTTCTATCTGCCAGGGTTACACAGCTATGTTTTGTAAACGAGATCTTAACAGTCAAACCTCCAGACTCATGGGAATGTCAAGTTATGAATCATTTTGTTAAGGTTCACTACCTTTGATGGGATCTTGTATCAAATCCGTGAATTCTATATTTAAAGTAGATATGATTATAAAGAAATCCTTAAGGAGGGATCGTTATGACTCCCCATCTGCTACGTCAACTGTGGTCTTTGATTGAAACAACTCAACCCCAACGATTGCTTAGACTCGATGATCCAAGTCTGGTTCAGTGGCTGTTAGGTAATCTGGCTCAAGAACGATCGCTCAATGGAGAAGAAGCCGATTTACTCTCTCACTATATTGAATCTCGATCTTCCCTGATCCGGGATTTAGCTCAACAGCGCTTATCACCAGAATTACTGCCATAAGCGATGATTGCCCATCTCCAAGTCAAAAGACTCTCCTGTTTGCAGCGCTTCACGCATCAGGCAGAATCTTTAGCTGTGCCCTAAGAGGCGATCGCCCAAACGATGTGTTCTGGAACACGAAAAAATTTCTCCTGCGGATACCAGATCGAGCAGATACTGTTAATATCATGAAAACAAAAGTTAAAGAATCTTGAAGGCACTACTGCAAGTATCTGCCTCAACATTCCTGTCCATCAGTGAGGAGAAACCCTGTTGCATATGGCTAAATGGCAATCTTTATTCATATCAGTCCTGTTGCTGGCACTCCCCCTGGGAGCTTGTACCACCGCACCCTCGGATACTGCCCAAAGCCGGTTGGATGTGGTCAAGAATCGTGGAACCCTAATCTGTGGAGTAGATGGTGGTATTCCTGGATTTAGCTTTGTGAATGAAACCGGAGAATATTCAGGCATTGATGTCGATATCTGTAAAGCTGTTGCTGCTGCTGTTTTAGGCGATGCCGAAGCTGTAGAATACCGTAACCTAGATTCTACAGAACGGTTTACTGCCCTATCGGGTGGTGAAGTAGACATGCTCTCGCGCAATACCACTTGGACAACAAGCCGAGATACCACAGTTGGTCTGGAATTCGCTCCCACCACCTTCTATGACGGGCAAGGGATGATGGTGCGTCAAAATAGCGGGATTACCTCCCTAGCCGATTTTGAAGGGAAAGCGGTTTGTGTAGAAGCCGGAACCACCACCGAGTTGAACCTAACCGATAATATGCGGAAAGCCGGAGTGACCTTTGAAACGGTTACTTTCCAACAAGCTGACCCAGCCTATGCAGCCTATGCAGAAGAGCGCTGTGAAGGGATGACTTCTGATAAATCCCAGCTTATTGCTCGGCGCAGTACCTTACTGAACCCCGACGATCATATCTTGTTGGATGTCACCATGTCCAAAGAACCCCTGGGGCCGGTGACGATTAATAATGATTCTGCATGGTTTGATGTGGTCAAGTGGGTCACCTATGGTTTAATTGAAGCCGAAGAACTCGGTATCACCCAAGCGAATGTGGAAGAAATGAAGGGGAGAGAAGATCCCACTATGCGCCGCTTCTTGGGGGTTGAAGGAGATTTAGGCCAAGGTTTAGGCCTAGATAATGATTTTATGGTGAATGTCATTTCTGCGGTCGGCAATTATGGAGAAGTTTACGAGCGCAATTTAGGGCAAGAGTCCCAATTTAAGTTACCTAGGGGGCAAAATGACCTCTGGAGTCGTGGCGGTCTCCTATATTCTCCTCCTTTCCGTTAAATTTAAGTTATCTGTAAACAGTCATCTGTCACCCGTGATGGAATCATGGGTGATGGATCTTAAGTTCTCCAGTTGAATCTATTGTTGTTATGACCCATGAGCAGACGATTCCCTTGTGGCGTGATGAGCGATTTTGGCGAGTCGCGCTGCAAGTTTTGGCGATCGCGATCGTCATTTCTGTAATTAGTTTGTTAACCTATAATGTCTCCAATAACCTCAAACAAGCGGGCATAGAGTTTGGCTTTAGCTTTTTAGATACTCAGGCTTCTTTTGCCATTGGAGAAAGTCTCATTCCCTACGATCCTGCCAGAGATAGCTATGGGCGGGTCTTATTAGCGGGTTTAGTCAATACCCTGCGGGTGATTATTGCGGGAATTATCCTCACGACTTTGGTGGGAATTACCGTGGGAATTGCTAGTTTTTCTAATAATTGGTTACTTCGCAAAGGGAGTGAAGTCTATGTAGAGCTAATCCGCAATATCCCCCTGCTCTTACAATTATTCTTTTGGTATCGGGCCGTTTTTTCTAAGTTACCGAGACCCACAGAACGGCTAGAGGTAATGGGGTTGGCTTTCTTGAGTAACCGGGGTGTATTTCTCCCTTGGCCAAAAGTGGGTTGGCCTCTGGCGATTTGGTGTGCCCTATTGCTGGGACTGGCGATCGCTGCGGTAGTGGTTTGGAAAATCCGCATCAAGGAAATGGTGGAGCGGGGTAGCTCTGGACAACCTCAGTTGATCGCGCTGTGGATAATGGCGATCGCCGCTCTCCTCATTATTACGGTTGCCTTTGGATGGGAAAAACCCACAGAAATTGAACGCGGTCAGATTACCGGAGGGTTACGCCTTACGGGAGAATTCTCAGCTTTGCTCACCGGATTGGTTTTTTATACTGGTGCATTTATTGCCGAAATCGTCCGCGCCGGGATTCAAGCTGTACCCAAGGGTCAGTGGGAAGCCGCCAGCGCCCTCGGTTTGCATTCGGGCTTGTTGATGCGTCTGGTCGTATTTCCCCAAGCCCTACGGGTGATTATTCCCCCCTTAAGTAGTCAGTATATGAACTTGGCGAAAAACTCCAGCTTGGGCGCGGCGATCGCCTACGCGGAAATTTACAACGTAGCCAACACCACCTACAACCAAAGCGGGCGACCCGTAGAAGTAATGTTAATTATCATGGCCACCTATTTGCTCATGAATTTGCTCATTTCTCTAGGCATGAACCAACTCAACCGCTTGGTGCAACTACAAGAGAGGTAATTCAATTAAAAATTAAAAATTAAAAATTAAAAATTAGTTAGCTGAAATGACTTCTTTACCGAGTAACACAACCGATATGGCTCCGCCACCGGAGATGCGAGATACTCCGATGAACTGGGTTAAAAATAATCTCCTCAGTCCCTGGTATAACGGTTTAATCACAGTGATTATCCTAGGGGTATTGATCTCCCTGGGCTATAGTTTTCTCTCCTGGTCATTCACCCTCGCTCAGTGGGATGTTATCCCCCGAAATCTGCCCCTATTTGTGGTGGGCCGCTATCCCAGTGAAGAATATTGGCGTTTGTGGATTTTAGCCGCCCTCATTAGTGTCTTTGCGGGCTTATCTTGGGGGGTAATTGCCCGATCGCTCACCCTCTTTAGCCGTAATATCCTCATCGGCTTGGGAATTGCTGCCCTAGGCTGTTTTATCACGCCGACCCCCATCCTCTATCGTGTTTTATTGGTGGGTTGCCTGGTGGCGATCGCCGGAAGTGCCTGGATCGGCCAACAGGTGGGCAATGTCCAACCAGAATTAGGAAAATGGGTGTCCTTTGGCTGGTTTGGTGTATTCTTAATCGGACTATGGCTGATTGGCGGAGGACTCGGTTTAACCCCCGTGGGAACCAATGAATGGCAGGGCCTACTGCTCACCGTGCTGACGGCCGTAGTCGGCATTACCCTCAGCTTTCCCATTGGTTTAATTGCCGCTTTAGGAAGACGCAGCACCTTGCCCGTGGTCAAAGGCCTGAGTATTGCTTATATTGAACTGATTCGGGGCGTTCCTCTGATTACCATTTTATTTATGGGCCAGGTGATGATTCCCCTGTTTCTCCCGGAAGGAATCCGTCCGGATCGAGTGATTCGGGCGATCGTGGGCTTAACCTTGTTTAGTTCCGCCTACCTAGCGGAAAATGTGCGAGGGGGTTTACAATCGATTCCCAAGGGACAAGCTGAAGCCTCACGGGCCCTAGGTTTAAGTACCCCGTTAACCCTGATTCTGATTGTCCTACCCCAGAGCCTGAAAGCCGTGATTCCGGCGATCGTCGGCCAATTTATTAGCCTCTTCCAGGATACGACTCTGTTGGCGATTACCGGCTTGGTAGAATTGTTAGGAATTAGTAATTCTATTTTGGCGAATCCTCAGTTTTTGGGGCGCTTTTCAGAGGTGTATCTATTTATTGGTGTTCTCTTTTGGGTATTCTGTTATGCCATGTCTTCGGTTAGCCGATGGGTAGAAGGTAAACTCAATACAGAACACCGCTAGGAGTGTTGATACAGAATTTTGCCCTCTTATGAGGCATATTTAAGATCCCCCCTAGCCCCCCTTAAAAAAAGGGGGGGAATCAAGAAAGTCCCCCTTTCTAAGGCTTGCCCTGAGCTTGCCGAAGGGGGGATTTAGGGGGATCGAGATCTACCCCATAGCAGAGCAAACTGGTGTGATTTTGTAGGGGCGGGTTCTCCCAAATCTAGGAAACAAACTCACAGATAACCTCACTAAACCCGCCCTATTCCCCATTCCCTATTCCCTATTCCCTATTACCATGACCCATTCCGATCGCTTAACCAAAACTGAAAATAATCAAGTTCCTGTGGACACCGAACCCGCCATCATCGCCCAAGAAGTCCATAAATGGTATGCCAGTAATAAGTTTCATGTCTTGCGAGGGGTGAGCTTAGAAGTTACCAAAGGCGAAGTGGTGGTTGTGATGGGGCCGAGTGGCTCCGGAAAATCTACCTTTATTCGCACCTTTAATGCTCTGGAAGAGTATCAAAAGGGCAAAATTATTATTGATGGCATTGAATTATCCCACGATCTCAAGAATATTGATGCGGTGCGTCGGGAAGTGGGGATGGTGTTTCAACAGTTTAATTTGTTTCCCCATTTAACCGTTCTGCAAAATGTGACCTTAGCCCCCATTTGGGTGCGCCGTTGGAAGAAGGAAAAAGCGGAAGAAATTGCTCTACAGTTGTTAGAGAAAGTGGGAATTTTGGAGCAGGCGAAGAAATTTCCGGGACAGTTATCGGGAGGACAACAGCAACGGGTGGCGATCGCCCGCGCTTTGGCGATGCAACCGAAAATCATGCTCTTTGATGAACCGACTTCTGCTCTCGATCCGGAAATGGTGCGGGAGGTACTCGATACCATGCGATCGCTCGCCCAAAGTGGGATGACCATGGTTTGTGTCACCCATGAAGTCGGATTTGCTCGTGAAGTTGCGGATCGGGTGGTGCTAATGGCTGATGGGGTTTTAGTCGAAGAAGCAACCCCGGATGAGTTTTTTAACAACCCCAAGGAGGAACGAACACAGAAGTTTTTATCACAAATTTTGTAACCCTTGGCTTCAGCTTCAGTTAGAGGTGGGTTTGGGGTTGAAGGTGGGAGGAGCAAAGCAAGCGGTACAGTTGTCCCTTATCGGGGACAAACTAAAACACCGTTAGCATTTTCAACGATGGAACCTTCAACATCATTGATGTAGATGATATTTCCAGTTAACACCCGTACAAGTTTGGGTTTTTCTTGCAAACATTCACCGATAGTTTCTGCCCAGCGAATCAGTTCATTGGTATCTGCGGTTACGCCAAAAGCATCCGTAATTGGGGTATTAGAGGTGATGCTGCTATCTTGGAAAATTGCGGTTTCAATCGGTAAGCTGAACCGTAAAGGTAGCACTTTGCCCGTGGGCGCTGTGGTTACATATTCCCTAGGGCCAACATAACTGCCACCATAGAGTTCTTGAAAGGCATTTTTCCGATAGTAGTCTACTTGAATACTAGGACGCTCTTGAGCTTTTAGAGCTAAGGGAGAAGCAGTAACAGCGACAGTCGCTAAGACTGAAGCGGCGATCGTTTTGAGGATGTTCTTCATGATTTCTACGTTGAAAGAGAGTGAATCCAAGACTAGGACATCAAGGGTTAAATTTTTATGTCAGTCTATACCGACTTAGACCCTGGATGAATAACGATTCTACTATAGCAGAGCTAAGAGAAACAGGAATTTTCATTTAGGCAAAAATTGGGGTAGGGGGGCATTCTCTGGTGGGGGAGATTCACCCAGATATTGAGACATCACTCGGTAGCCAGCATAAGCAGGAATAATTAGGGCAATCAGAAAGACGAGGGTTGCCCACCACAGTTTAGAGTTACCCGACGATCCGTAGTGACATCGGTAGGGATCAAAGGGGAGGGTTTCGGGGCGAATTTTTTGGCGAGTGGCGATCGCTCGCCGAAATCTGATCCGGCGATCGTCGAGTTTTTCTAAGAAAATCCAACCCGCTTGGGCTTCTTCACGACAGAGATGATGAAATACTGTCGGATTGCGAAATAAATCACTACTGGCTCGCACAATCTTAAATTCCCATCCCTTGGCTTTGGCTGAACCATTCTGATTCGGTTCTCCTTCTGTACCAAAGTGTTCTTTGGGTTCGTAATGGGTCAAAACTTCTTCCTCCTCCTCATGGCGTTTCTGGGCTTCTCGTTGACTGCGATGAATGCTGTTGCTCATCATCAACAATTGACATCCCAAGCTACTGAAAAATAAGCTACCAATCACTAATTCGAGCATATTGAACTCATCGATAGGGATCGCCGTTGACTAAATAACCCTCGATTAATATATCGTTGCCTAAAGATTGATAGTGAACCTCGCTCAGGTTCAAGGCTTGGGTCATTTGGCTTAATCCTAAGTCTCCCACAGGAGAGGGAGCGCGATCGCCCCCAATAATCTTAGGTGCAATAAAGGCATAAACTTTTTGTACCATTCCAGAGGCGATCGCCTCCGCTCCTAGTCGTCCTCCACATTCCCACAAAACCGACAAAAAACCCCGTTGATATCCATACTCCATGGCTGCTCTCGGAGTCAGTTGGGGAAATTCCACCACCTCCACCCCCCGATTACGGAGCTGTTTCTGAACTTCAGGATTAGCACCTTCTTCCGTTAATACCACCGTTGGCGCAACCGGTTCCCACAATTGGGCAGATTCGGGTAAATTTAAGGAACGACTCATCACCATCCGCACCGGATTACGATCCACTACTCCATGGGTGGTTAATTGGGGATTATCTTTACGCAGGGTATTCCCTCCCACAATCACCGCATCACAGGCTCCTCGCAACTGATGCACCCACCGCCTAGAGTCTTCTCCAGTCACCCAAGCACTATGACCTGTGGTTGTAGCAATTTTTCCATCTAAGGTCATGGCATACTTGAAAATTCCCCAAGGCCGTTGATGGCGGATACGATGAATAAAGGCTTCATTGAGGCGCTGACAAGCTGGCTCTTCAATGCCTACCTGTACCTCGATTCCTGCGTCTCTGAGCCGTTGAATTCCCCCCCCAGACACCCTAGGATCGGGGTCTACCATACCGACCACTACGCGCCGGACTCTGGCAGCGATCAGGGCTTCTGTACAGGGAGGAGTGCGGCCATAATGGTTACAAGGCTCTAAATTGACATAGACCGTTGCACCTTGGGCGCGATCGCCCGCTTCCTGTAGGGCAAAAACTTCGGCATGAGGCTCTCCAGCACGGGGATGGAAGCCCTCACCCACAATTTGATTCTCCGCCACCACTACTGCCCCCACCAATGGGTTGGGAGCCGTTTGGCCAAGGGCTTGCCAAGCTAATTCGATACACCTCTGAATGTAAGTGGAATCTACAGCAGAGTGAGATTCAGTTGAGAAATCAGTCAAGGTTGTGATTAGAAATTCTGGCTGATTCTAGCATGAATTGATGCAGGGATGAGCAACTTCAGGAAGGGGTGAGTCAATCTTCTTACCCTAGTTTTTTAGGTTGCTAAATCTCTAAATAGTGATATAATTTTGATCAAGCGTGAATCAAGGAGAGTTGGATGTTATTTCGTCAATTGTTCGATCCAGAAACCAGCACGTATACTTATCTCTTGGCTGACCTGAATACCCAAGAAGCCATCTTAGTCGATCCGGTGCTAGAGCAAGTGGGTCGTGAATTGAAACTTTTACAGGAATTGGGGTTAAGTCTCCGCTATTGTCTAGAAACCCATATTCATGCTGACCATATTACGGGTAGCGGCCAGCTCCGGGAAGCGACGGGCTGTACTTCAATTGTGCCCCAACATGCAGGAGCAAAATGTGCCGATCGCTTTATCGCTGATGGAGAAGTGTTGCAAGTGGGAGAAATTGAGATTCAGGCGATCGCCACTCCCGGTCATACCGATAGCCATGTGGCCTATCTGGTGAATGGACAAAAGCTGCTTACAGGCGATTCTTTGCTGATTCGCGGTTGTGGTCGTACAGATTTCCAAAGCGGCGATCCCGGTTTGCTCTATGATGCCATTACTCAACGGCTATTTACGCTGCCTAATCAGACCGAAGTCTATCCCGGTCATGATTATAAAGGCTGTATGGTTTCCACCATTGGCGAAGAAAAAGAATTTAATCCTCGTTTAGCGGGTCAAACCCGTGAGAGCTTTATCGCCCTCATGAGGGGCTTAAATTTACCCAACCCGAAAAAAATTGCTGAAGCGGTTCCCGCTAATCAAAGATGTGGCAAAGTGCCCGTCTTAGCTTAATCACTACTGTATTTTCTTATTTCCCGATCAAACTTTTATCAACTATGGCAAGCCATCACAATCTGCAAGACAAACTCCAAGCGATCGACAGTTCTTCAGTACAAGAATTGTGGGAAAAAAATGAGATTCAGTTCATTGATGTTCGCGAACCGAGTGAATATGCTGGAGAACGGATTCCAGGGGCTATTTCTCGACCCTTATCTCGATTTAATCCGGATGATGTTCTTCCCGATCCGACTAAACCCTTTATTCTCTATTGCCAAACCGGAAATCGTTCCGCTACGGCCGCCCAAAAGCTCTTTTTAGCGGGATTTGAACAGGTCGCTCACTTGGGAGAAGGGATCGAGGACTGGAAACGGCAAGGCTATCCTACCCACGTGAATCCCAAGGCTCCAATTAGCATTATGCGTCAGGTGCAAATTGTGGCGGGTTCTTTGGTTTTGACGGGGACTTTATTGGGCGTTTTTGTGGCTCCTGGGTTCCTATTTTTGAGCGGTTTTGTAGGCGCGGGATTGATGTTTGCCGGGATTAGTAATACCTGTATGATGGCTGAGTTGTTGGGGAAATTACCGTACAATCAGCGAGGATGAGTGATGAGTAATACGGCGGTTTTTTCTATTTTGAAGTGATCTCGATCCCCCCCTAGCCCCCCTTGAAAAGGGGGGAAGGAAAAAGTCCCCTTTTTTAAGGGGGATTTAGGGGGATCAAAATGTGGGGAATATGAGGAAAATCAGATGGTAGTGAATCTGATAGGCCATGCTTTGGCCGTTTGTATCGGCTTGAGCTTGGGCCTAATTGGCGGTGGCGGTTCGGTGTTGGCTCTGCCGGTGTTAATGTATGTGATGGGAGAACCGACTCAATCGGCGATCGCCATGACTTTAGCGATTGTGGGCAGTGTGAGCTTGGTGGGAGTTATCTCCCATTGGCGATCGGGGAATGTGAACCTGCAAGCAGCAGTGATGTTTGCCCCTCCAGCTATGGTGGGTTCTTTTTTTGGCGCTAAAATTGCCACTCTACCGATGATTAACCCCACCGTACAACTGATGGGGTTTGTGGCCATGATGGTCACAGCCAGTGTTTTAATGATTCAGAGGAGTGGGAAGAAAAAGAGGGAAGAGACAGAAAAGACTGCCCCAGTTTCTCAGGGTTGGCAGCGGTTTCTCCTGATTCCCTTGGCCGGTTTGAGCATCGGATTAGTGACCGGATTTGTGGGAGTTGGGGGCGGTTTTTTAGTGATTCCGGCCTTGGTGTTACTGGGTCAGATTCCCATGAAACAGGCGATCGGTACATCCCTGTTGGTGATTGCTTTTCAATCGATGACTGGATTTTGGGGGTATCTCAGCAGTCAGATCCCGATTAATTTACCCTTAGTATTCTCCTTTATCCTAGCTGCAAGTATGGGAATTCTCTTGGGGTCATATTTAACCCAGTTTGTTCCTGGAAAGCAACTAGAGAAAGGCTTTGGCTATTTTTTGCTGGCGATCGCCGTCCTGATCGTCGTCAAATCCTAAACTTCAGTTTTCAAAGCTTGCGATCGCTCCAACTGTTTCACATCAATTAAAGGCAAAATAATTTCCACCGTTGTCCCCTTTCCTTCACCCTCACTATACAAAGTAATCTGACCGTCCATCATCCCTATTAAATTTCGAGAAATTGCCAATCCCAAACCCGTCCCCTCAAACTTCCGAGTCCGAGTTCCATCAGCCATAACAAACGGTTGAAACAGCTTTGATTGTGAAGAAGGATCGACTCCAATTCCCGTATCTTTTACAGAAATTCTAACTTGAGATAGCACAGCAGAATTACTCTGAGCCTTAGACTCTAAATCTGGCTTAACTCTATCTACAATAATAGTAATTCCTCCTTTTTCGGTAAACTTAATAGCGTTGCCAATAACATTCAGTAACACTTGCTTGAATTTATCTGTATCCACATAAATCGGAATCGGTTCAGCTAGACTTTCGTGACTTAAAGATAATCCTTTCGATTGAATAGGGCCCACTTCAATATCAATGACTTCTCTCAGGATATGATTTAAATCCACTGGTACTAACTCCAAAGAGAGTTTACCGGCTTCAATCTTCGATAAATCCAAAATATCATTAATAATTGAAAGTAGATGCAGGGCAGCATTATCGACTTGCTGCAAAAACTCTAACTCTTCCTCCCGATCGTCACAGAATCCATCTTTGACCAATCGAACCGAACCAATGATCGCATTTAGAGGGGTTCTTAATTCATGGGAAATGCTGGTTAAAAACTCACTTTTAAGCTGATTAGAACTTTTCGCTTCTTGCCAAGCCACTTCCAACTCTTCTGCCCAACTAATTAAGCGCTCCACCATACTATTGAGCGCTTTAGCCAGTTGATTAAGCTCATGAATTTGGAACTTCTGAGGAATCGGTTCTGGAGAAACACTGCATTCTACACTTTGAGCATACTTTCCTAATTGTTCAACTGGGGTGACTAAAGAGCGAGCTAAAATCAAAGTTGCCACTAAATTGGCTGCAATCAAGCCCAAAACTAAATTAATTAAGGTTTGTCGAATTTCCTGAAGACCATAGAGCGCATTATTCAGAGGAGTTACGGCTAAAACCACCCATTTTTCATTGCTTAATCCCGTTGTGGTGGGATTGGAAATAGCCGTATATCCCGCGATCGCTTCTTTACCACTTTGATCGAAGGCCGATAAATGCAGAAAGTTACTTTGACCAGAGGTAGCAGCTCGGATGATAGCTTCTAACCGAGATTTCAGATTTTTATCGGTCTCGTCACGAATATTAGTGCCAATTCTTGTGCTATCGATATGGGCAATAATTGTCCCTTCCTGATTAATAATTACCGTATAGCCGGATAAGGATTTGCGCTCTTGCGTTTGTTGAAGGGGAATAGTCGCTTCAACCACTAGATTGAATTTAAATTCTCCCGACAAATTATAAACTGGCGAACTGATTAAAAAATGGAGTTGATCTTTACCATAGTTATACAGAGTAGATGGGGAATCATCTAAAAGGAGTTCTACTTTTACCTCGTGGGCAAATTGTGGATAAGGTTTTTGGGTTATTTTTTCAGTCTTAAAGTTGGCGATCGCCGCTTCTCCACAGGTACTAGAAATCATCTTATCATTCGTTGGAGATTGCAGTTGTACACACCTTACAGAACCGGAAAAACGCTGACTGATAGTCTTCAGGTAAGCATTGAGTTGTGATGGGTTCCCTGATTGCAAAATCCCGCTTTCACTAGCTGTTTTTACTTGCTGGGTCAGGGCATTAATACTCAGATCGAGGCGATCGCCTTTTTCAATGGCACTTTCAATGATATTATACCGAGCCGTTTCTAATAAACTCGAACGGGCCTTACGGTAAGTGGCATATTGAAGCAAACAGAGAACCGGAATAGTCATTAGCAAAATCCGCCCCATTAAAATACGGCGAAACGAGGTCTCAGTAGATTGGAGTAAACGGAAGAGCTTCAACATACCCTAATGATGGCCAAGGATTGCACAGGAGAAATACGAATAGCATAACTCCTAGAGTGGGACACAATGGATTAAGCCGGATGTTCGAGGGAACTCCTTAGTTAATTATACGCAATTATGAGCAGTCTTACTTCCAGATACAGCGCTTCGCGCGGTAATGAGGTAGAGTCGGAAAAGATCCCCCCAACCCCCCTTAAAAAGGGGGGCAGTAAAAGTCCCCCTTTTTAAGGGGGATTTAGGGGGATCGAAATGTACCGCATAGCAGCGAAAACTGCTGTATTTGCGTAAAATAACGCAAGATTTCTGGATAATAATTCAGGCATAATAGTAATCAGACACTTACAAATTATTTTATGGCCCGTCTCAATCATAAGGCATATACTATTCTTGTGCGGGAACTTGAGCGCTGTGTAGGCAACGATCCCCTAAATGCTCCTCAAAAAATATTAGTCCTCAAACGACTGGAGCGATTACGGCAACAAACAGGCGATCCAGTTTCGGCACAACAGCTACAGGAAACGATTCAGGATCTGATCCCAGAGTTCTCTAATAAAGCGATTCAGCAAGCGGCAAAAGCGAATCAACCCTCTTCAGGAATCTGGGGATATTTATCTTGGGGGGTTGTCGGTTTGGCCGGATGCGCGGGTTTAGTATACATCTTGAATCTCCCTTACCCGATGATTCGCTGGCCAGTAGCGAAAACCATACCCTTGGTGCTGCTGCCCAGTTATATGAAAATGGATTATGATTATCGGGGAGCGATCGCCAATGTAGAAAAATCCGATCAGCTCATTAACCAAGCCACCAGTGCCGCCGATATCGAGTTAGGAGCCGAAAAAGTTGCCCTAGCGCAAAAACACCTGGATGGTTTACCCGTGTGGTTTTTAGGCTATTATCCCCAGCGCTACTGTACCCTGTTTAGTTGTAGTTGGCAGTTTACCCTAGATGAATATCAGGTCGCTCGCAAACAGGTTGCCCGCATGGAAGCCAAGGTTTTCCAGGAAAATAATGCCTTAACCCTTTTGCAAGAAGGACAGAGCCAAATCGAAGCAGCAAAAGGTCAATATCAACAGGCTAACTCCGAAAGCGATAAACAGGAAGCCATCTCCCTCTGGCAAACCGGACTCGATAAACTCGCTCAGATTCCTCCCCAAACTGTTGCCGGACGCATGTCTGAGCCTCAGATTAAAGCCTATGAGCGCGATTTTCAAAACGTCTCTGGACGCAGTGCCGGAACCCAGAAAACCGATACCCTCATCCAAGCGGCTGCTCAGTATGGCATGGCAGCGGCCCAAATGTCCCAAAATCCACCCCATCCTGAAGCTCAATGGCAAGAAATTATCCGGTTATGGGATCAGGGCAGTCAGCAGTTGGAACGAGTCACCGATGATAACCCAGCCTATGTGGAAGCCCAGAAAAAACTAGCTGAATATCGCAAAAATGCGGCTATGGCGCGGATTCGTCTAGAAAATGAACAAAATTCTATGCAAGCTCTGAATCAGGCTAAGAGTCAAATTACGACTTGGCAACAGTTAGCGACTTCTACGACCAATAAAGGAGTATTGGTTAGTGGTCTGCAAAGGATTATTTATGACTTAGATCGAGTAAAATCGGGTACAACAGCTACTGAGGAAGCGCGATCGCTCCGGCAATTTGCCGAAGCGAAAATGCAGGAACTTAGTCAGTAAAATCACCAGACTTTTTAACCTCGACCACTGGAGGATGCTCCAGGTTCGGCAACTGCCAAGCCATCCGGTCTGCCAGAGTTACCCAAGCCGCAGCGACTTGGGGCAATTCAATCAGCAAAATAACCCCCAAAGTAATGCACCATTTATGCTTATTGTGCTGGCAACTTTCACCCTGGTTTTCCGGTTTTTCTTCAGGCTTGGAATTCAAAACGCTCATCGCCTTATCCTCAATTTCTTTACTCTTCAAGTCTGTCACACCAGGATTGAGAATAGGTCTAAGCCAAGTCTTGAAAAAGGTCTAATTTTTTAGGGTAAAGTAGCAGCAAAGTCTAAAGTCTATTCCAGGTCTAACTAAAGTCTAAAAAGTCTAAACAAAGTCTAAAATCAGAGCCAATCATCCGTAGGGTAGGCAATGCCCACCTTACCTAAATATAGTCTAAAATTAGAGCAGTGGCGCTGTTTTTATAGTAACATAGACCTGGGGATAGAAGCCGGGCTTCTCCAAGAAACCCGGCTTCTGATATCAAGTCCGGATAAAGGGTGAAAAAGCGGGCAAGATGCCCGCACTCCTCTCATCCCTTGTGAAAAAGCGGGCAAGATGCCCGCACTCCTCTAATCCCTTGATATTACTGGAGTGGGAGCGTCTCGCTCCCTAAATTTTTAATCATAGTATTTCCGCTTCGCGGACATGAACAATCGGACTTGATATGACAACATCGCGGAGAACAGCCCTATGACAATGACTTGGCAAGACTTTATCAAAGACATCTCTGGAAAGCGCGGGTTATCGCCTAAAGAAGAAGAAACTTTATTAGCAAAATTTCCCAAGGAAGATGAATGTTTAGATGAAGATACAGTTGCGGCAAAATTGCAGATTTCTCTAGCAACAGTTAAAGCAAGAATGAAGAAAGTTTGCGATAATTTTGCAGGTAGCTGTGAAGATTTAGCCAATTGTCAAACCAGAGGAAGATCTGACCGCTTGCATAAATTTCTCAGACAACAATATCGCGAGAGCGGCGGTTCTATCGTTCCTCCCAAACCCGATGGGTTGTACTCCGATGAATTTAAGGCGCTCATTCAAGAAAAAATTGAACGATTTTGCGGGCGCGAGTTTGTCTTTGACGCATTTGACCAGTTTATTCAAGACAACCCCAAAGGCTACTTTACCGTCATTGGCGATGCGGGGATGGGGAAAACTGCCCTATCTGCAAAATTGGTATCTGACCGCAAATATCCCCATTATTTTAATGTTTTGAGCGAAAACAGAAATACCCCAGATTTATTTCTCAGGAGGATTCGCGAGCAGTTAATTGGCCGGTATAGTTTGGAAAATGCAGAAGCGGACAATTTACCCGCATTGCTGGAAAAAGCCAGTCAGAAGCTACCCGCAGGAGAGCAACTGATTTTAGTGATTGATGCCTTAGATGAAGTGAATCAAGAGTCAGGAAGCAACCTCTTATATTTACCCATGACGCTGCCGGAGCGGGTTTATATTTTCTTGACTCGGCGACCCTATACCTTGACGACAAAGCGGTTGAATCTGTCCCCTGGGGTTCCTTTTTCTGAGTTGGACTTGAGGGAAGAAAAGTATATGAAGTTAAGTGAGATTGATATTAAAGCCTATATTCGCCTAATTTTGCAAGACCCAAAATATCAGAAGGGTTTGGAGCGTTGGATGAAGGAGTGCGAGCTTACCCCAGATCATTTTGTGGAGCAGGTAGCCGACAAAAGTGAAAATAACTTTATGTATCTGCGCTATCTATTACCAGCCATTGCCGAGGGACAATATAATGATTTGCAGTTGGCTGATTTACCCCAAGGCTTAGACAAGTATTATCAACAGCATTGGGAACGGATGGGGATGCAGTATGCACCGCAAGAATTTATGGTGATTATTCTGTTTATCTTGAAGGAAATGAAAACACCAGTTACCAGCAAGATAATCGCCGATATTGCCGAACAAGACAAGTATGATGTAGAAGATCTTTTAGAAGAGACATGGGTTGAGTATGTATCATCGCTGCTGTTTCAGGGAGCTAAATGCTACAAAATCTATCACACCAGTTTTCTTGATTTTCTAGACAGCAAGCGAGAATTAGACCGGGAGCGCCGGTTATTTCAAGAAGTGAATCGGCGTATGGCTGAATATTTTAAGGAGTACCGCCAGAACAAAAAATCGGTAGGTTGAACCATGGATAATCAGAGTGAATGGGCGGTTCTCGAATGTGCCTATCTGGGAACCTATCCTTACAGCTTGGTCAAGTCTGGGCAGTTAGCAGAGTATCGGCAACTGCTCACCGATTTTGAATTCATCGAAGCCAAGATTAACCATCCAGAATTCGGCGTGCAGGCCCTGATTGAGGATTATGACTTAATCGATGCAGAGACAGACAACGCCAAAGCGCTGCAACTGGTGCAAGGAGCGCTGCGGCTGTCGGCCCATGTGTTGCGGCAGGATAGCCGCCAACTGGTGGGGCAACTCCTGGGACGGATGCTGGGATTCCAACATCCAGAGATTCAACAGCTACTGGCCCGGGCCAACCAGAGCCAAACCCCCGGTCTGCGTCCCTTGACCCCCAGTTTAACCGCTCCAGGGGGGGCGCTCCTCCGCACTCTCGAAGGTCATAGCGCCCTGGTTAATGCCGTAGCGGTGACCCCCGATGGGGAGCGGGTGATTTCCGGTTCAGCCGACAACACCCTAAAAGTGTGGAATTTGCCCAGGGGGGAATTAGAACAGACCTTCTCCGGTCATAGCCTCTCGGTTACTGCCGTAGCGGTGACCCCCGATGGGGAGCGGGTGATTTCCGGTTCAAGGGACAACACCCTAAAAGTATGGAATTTGCCCAGGGGGGAATTAGAACAGACCTTCTCCGGTCATAGCCGCTCGGTTACTGCCCTAGCGGTGACCCCCGATGGGGAGCGTGTGATTTCCGGTTCACACGACAAGACCCTAAAAGTGTGGAATTTGCACAGTGGGGAATTAGAACAGACCTTCTCCGGTCATAGCGGCTGGGTTAGAGCCCTAGCCGTGACCCCCGATGGGGAGCGAGTGATTTCTGGTTCATGGGACAAGACCCTAAAAGTGTGGAATTTGCACAGTGGGGAATTAGAACAGACCTTCTCCAGTCATAGCGTCTGGGTTAATGCTGTAGCCGTGACCCCCGACGGGAAGCGGGTGATTTCCGGTTCAGCCGACAACACCCTAAAAGTGTGGAATTTACCCAGTGGGGAATTAGAACAGACCTTCTCCGGTCATAGCCTCTCGGTTACTGCCGTAGCGGTGACCCCCGATGGGGAGCGGGTGATTTCCGGTTCAACCGACAAGACTGTGAAAGTGTGGAATTTGCACAGGGGGGAAGTGATAGCCAACTTTCCTGGAGACATGCCTATCACTTGCTGCGCCATTTCCCCAGATGGCCAAACCCTCATCGCTGGTGAATCATCCGGTCGCCTCCATTTCCTGCGCCTGGTGGGACTGGAGCCAAACCGATGAACACCGCTTCCCTGCTCGCGGCTACCCCTAGGGAATTTCACGCCCATCTGCGGCAGGTGCTGAACCAGTTCCAGCCCCGTCCCCAGGTCTCGGCTGCCTTTGAGCGGTTTTGTACCCGCCACCCACGGGGCTACTTCACCCTCATCGGCCCCCCCGGAACCGGTAAAACCGCCCTCCTGGCCCACATGGCCACCACCCGTCCCCTGGTCATCTACTACAGCGCCCAACTCCCAGGAAAAGCCCAAGCCGACACCTTTCTGCATACCCTCTGCACCCAACTGGCCCAAATTGCCCGCACCCACGGCATCCCCGTGCCAGACTCTCCCAGGGCCGACAGTAGCCAGTTTGCCCACCTGCTGCAAACCCTCAGCGACCATCTCCCCCCCCAGGACAAGCTCATCCTGGCCCTAGACGGCTGTGACCTAATTGACCTGCGCCACCAACCCCCCGGCACGAACCTTTTTTATCTGCCCCGCTATCTCCCCCATCGGGTGTATGTCCTCCTGGCCCGTCGTCCCTTCCTCCCCAGTCAATCGGGCATTTTAACGGAATCCCCCCAGCAGCGCCTGCATCTCCTCGACGATGCCGACAGCACCCGCCAGGCAATCTGCGCCTATATCGATGCTTATTTTGATACTCATTCTCTCCCCAATAACCCCCAACTCCACGACGACCTGGTGAAGAGCAGCGAAAACAATTTCATGTTTCTGAGCCAAATTTTACCCGCTCTTCCGCAAATCTCCCACCCCTTCCAACCCCCTCCACCGGGCTTAGTCACCTACTATGAACAGCACCTGACGCAGATGAACTTGACCTCATCGAGCCTGAAACCGGCGCTCCTCCAGCACCTCGCCACTGCCTCAGATGCCTGCTCTGCGGAAGCTCTAGGGATGGCTCTTGATGCAGATGAGTACGACATCGAGACCATCTTAGAGGAATGGAGACCGTTTTTAATCGTGGAGGAAGGAGCGGGGGAACCGGTGTATCGGTTGTATCATCGCCATTTTGCCGAGTGGATTGGATTATATCAAGTCCGGTTTCCGCAAGCGGACATGAAAATTGGTTAAGAAGCGGGCAAGATGCCCGCACTCCTCGAATTCTTTGATATGACTGGAGTGGGAGCATCTTGCTCCCTGGATTTTTAATTAGGATATTTAAGCGAACTTGATATTACAAGTTCCCGATGGGGACTAGAAACCCGGTTTCTGCCAGAAACCGGGTTTCTCTACGAAGTAATATCAAGTCCG
>NZ_JAQOSP010000071.1 GCF_030068475.1 Roseofilum acuticapitatum BLCC-M154
ACTGGTATCGGTGACCCAAAACCCGTCACCAATAATCACGATATTCTCGGTATTAGTGGGGTCATGAAGTGCCTTGACTACTCGTTTCCCAAGCGTAATAGGCTTGTCAAGGTTCAGGATAGCCTTAAACTCAGAACAACGGAAACCATAGAGTAAGTTGAAGCTCAAGGCTTTGAACCATGAACGACGAGAATCTATGGCTCTCCATTGAGCTTTGGTCAGATCATAGCCATTAAGCCCAAGTACCCTAGCCCTAAAGTCTAGAAATGTCTCAAGGTCGATGGTTTGTCCTTCAGTCTTCTCGACAACACGAATAACCCCAAAGTGGGATTGAACCTTATCGAGTTCAGCAATTAACCGAGTATCACGCAACAGCTTGCAACAGGCAACATAAGCGTTTTTGAAGCCTTTAGAGCAAAGAGTTTGAGAACCAGACGTATTAATAATCAACTGTCCCCAATTGCTCTTAATCCCAGAGATGAGATTCTCAGCAGTCAGCTTAAGCTCTGGGTTGAGCTTTTGGTAGTGATTCCCATAAGTCTTGCTATAGATTGCCAAGGTGTTAACCCTTAACTTCTTATCAGCCCTATTACGTCCGCACTTGTCGTAACCCGACAAGTAGTTAGACTTCACCAGCTCTATCGCTTCACCAATGGTGATGATGTCATTCTCAAGGGTTTTAACTCCCTTGATTTCGACTTCGTACCATTCCCAGAATTCAGACTCTGATTCAAGCTCTTTGAGCTTGTCAGAGACTGCCAGAGACTTGGCTAGGGCATTAACGCAACCATCACGGGTAAAGTCTTCATTGCAAGCAATATCAGAGTTACCGGATTTGGTAGCAGTCTTAAACCGGAGGTTAAGCCTATTCCTGGTATTCGTAATCCGAATACCTTTAGGGGTTGACTTTTGACAAGCCTTAAGGTAGGCACGGATCAACTCATGGTCTACCAATTTGGATGAGTCAATGGCGTTAGAGTGGAAATACTCATTAACTAATGACCATGCCTGCTTTATGTAGGTGTTCATGTTTCACACACTTTTCACACATTTTCAAGGTTCAAAGTGTGAAACATATGTGAGGCAAGGGTTACAGCTTACGCTATAGCGTAAGCTCTCTTAGGGGTTTTTGGTTCAAATCCTGTCATCCCGATTCATCTCAAGCGTACATAAATAGATTTGATATTAATTGCCCATGAGCCAGTTTAGGAAATCTCTGGCCTATCTCCCCACAAGTACAGAAAACCAGTCTACCCTAAAAGTATGGGTTCATGCCTGTTCAACAGACAGCACTTACTTGTACTGATTTTTAAGGAAGATTGACATCATGCAATTGCCGCTCATCCACCCCAAACTTGAAAAGCCTCTCCCTTGGCTTTTGGGACTGGTTGCTGTTGCTGGTATTGGCGGGACTGGGATTGTGTACCTCAATACGAGTCGATCGCCGTCTCAAGCAGAGCAGATCGCCTCCTTAACTGTTCCTGCCGAAGCCTCTACCCTCACCATTCGCATCAATGCCAGTGGTGTGGTACAACCGGTTCGCCGGGTGAATGTCAGTCCCAAAGTGCAAGGGAGATTAGCCGAACTCTATGTGGAACAAGGCGATCGCGTAGAAAAAGGACAACGGATCGCCCTGATGGAAAGAGAGGAACTTGAAGCTCAATTGCGACAAGCCACAGCCAGATTAACCCGTACCCAAGCGGAACTCGATAAGGCGATCGCCGGAAACCGCTCCGAAGACATTGCCGAAGCTCAAGCCAGACTCAGACGCGCTCAAGCCAACTTAGCCGAACTGCAAGCCGGTAGCCGTCCAGAGGAGATCGCCGAAGCCCAAGCCTCCCTCAACCGCGCCCAAGCTCTGGTAGCGGAAGCCCAATCTCGTCTAGACTTAGCCCAAGAACGCGCAGAACGCAATCAACGCCTCGCTGATGAGGGCGCAATTTCTACGGATGAACTCGATCAACGACTGGATGAAAAACGCCGCGCCCAAGCTTATTTAGAGCAAACCGAAGCCGGGGCGATCGGAGCCAGGCGCAGCCTAGAGCGCCTGCAAAATGGCTCTAGAATAGAAGATATTGCTGAAGCCCAAGCCGCAGTTGCCGAATCCCAAGCCGCTCTAGACCGCCTAGTGAATGGAACCCGCATCGAAGATATTGCTAAAGCGGAAGCAGACTTAGCAGAAGCAAAAGGGAATCTAGAATATTACCAAGTTCAACTCGAAGATACGGAAGTCAAAGCCCCTTTTTCCGGGTTAATTGTGCAGAAATATGCTGACCCCGGAGCCTTTGTCACCCCAGTCACCGCCGCCTCTTCAGCAGACTCGGCCACCTCTACCTCAATTGTCGCTTTGGCACAAGGCTTAGAAGTTCTCGCCAAAGTTCCCGAAGCCGACATTAGCCAAATTTACCCCAATCAAAAAGTAGAAATTGTTGCCGATGCCTATCCCGATCGCACCTTTGAAGGTCGTGTTCATCTGATTGCTCCCGAAGCCATCAAGGAACAGGAGGTTACCCTTTTTCAAGTGCGGGTAGAAATTCAAACCGGCTTAGATTTGCTTCAGTCGGGGATGAATGTTGATTTATCGTTTGTGGGGGATGAACTGACCAACGCCTTAGTCGTGCCCACTGTTGCCATTATTACCCATCAGGGACAAACCGGCGTATTAGTCCCTGGGGACAGTGAGCTACCCAAATTTCAACCCGTCACCATTGGCCCCCTCCTAGGCAATCAGATCCAAATTTTAGAAGGAATTAAACCGGGTCAACCCGTCTTTGTGGAATTACCCGACGGTAAAACCTTAGATGAAATTGTTAATCGTGAGATCAAATAGACCCTTATGGATATTCTAGAGAGCATTAAAATTGCCGGTAAAACCCTATTAGGGAATAAAATCAGAAGCACCTTAACCATGTTGGGCATTATTATCGGTAACTCTTCTGTTATTGCCATGATTGGCATTGGTGAAGGAACCCAAAACTATGTCACTAACCAAGTGGGGTCTTTAGGGCCTAATGTTTTATTTGTCCTACCGGGAAATCCCAATGCTCAGAGAAGGAGCATTGTCCCTCCCCAAACCTTAGTCCTAGAGGATGCAGAAGCAATTGAGCAACAAGTGCCGTCAGTAGAAGCGGTTGCTCCCATGTTAACGGTAAGGGAAACGGTGAGTTATCGAGGTAATAATGTGGCCATTTCCATTACTGGAAGTACGCCAGAATTACTCACAGTACGCAGTTTAGAGGTAGCTAACGGTCGCTTTTTAAATGAATTAGATGTCAAGCGTAGAGAAACCGTAGTAGCCATTGGATCGGAGTTAGCCAAAAGCTTATTTGGCAATCGTAATCCTGTGGGGGAAACCCTACGCTTAAAATCAATTAGTTTTCGCGTCATTGGGGTAATGCAACCCAAAGGTTCATCCTTTGGAGATAACATGGATATGGCGGCCTATATTCCCCTCAGTACCATGACTAACCGAGTGAGTGGGAATACTTCCCCCTACGGGACGCAAGTGAGTTTAATTTCGATTTCCATTGAGTCCGACGATCGGATGAATGCGGCTAAGTTCCAGATTGAAAACTTGCTCCGTTTTCGCCATAAAATTACCGATGAAGACGATTTTACCGTGCGTTCCCAAAAGGAATTAATGGATATTTTAGGGAGCATTACCGGAGCCTTAACCCTTTTGCTGGCGGCAATTTCTGGAATCTCTTTACTCGTCGGTGGCATTGGGATTATGAATATTATGCTAGTTTCGGTGACCGAGCGCACCCAGGAAATCGGGTTAAGAAAGGCGATCGGAGCATCGGAACAAGATATCTTAATTCAGTTTATGATCGAAGCAATTATTTTATCGGTTATGGGCGGATTAATTGGTACAGGATTGGGAATTAGTGGCATTTGGGTGATTAGTAGTTTAACGGCTCTGGATGCAGAAGTTTCCCTAGTGGCGATTACCACTGCGGTTGGTGTTTCGGGAACGATTGGCTTGTTTTTTGGTGTATTTCCTGCTCAACAAGCGGCTAAACTTGACCCCATTGTTGCCTTGCGTAGTGCTTGATCAATTAAAAATTAAAAATTAAAAATTAAAAATTTCAGAATTGCATAGAAGCCGAGGAATAAGGATGAATCAGGAATTGGACAAAAAAGATATTATTCGCTTGGAGTATATCTCTAAGATTTATCAGATGGGAGATGTGGAAGTTCAGGCGATCGCCGATGTCAGCTTAACCATTCAATCGGGGGAATATTGCTCAATCATGGGGCCTTCTGGCTCTGGAAAATCCACCGCCATGAATATTATCGGCTGTTTAGACCGCCCCAGTAGCGGAAAATATTATTTAGATGGCACGGATGTGGCACAGTTACCCAAGAAGGAACTCGCCAGCATCCGCAACCAAAAATTGGGATTTGTGTTTCAGCAATTTCATTTATTGTCCCAATTAACTGCCCTAGAAAATGTGATGTTACCCATGGTTTATGCGGGAGTTAAAGGCAGAGAGCGTCAAGAAAGAGCCGAGGAAGCCTTAATAAAAGTGGGGCTAGAAAATCGGATGAAAAATAAACCCAATCAACTCTCTGGGGGACAACAGCAACGGGTGGCGATCGCCAGAGCGATTGTTAATCGTCCCGTTGTTTTGCTGGCAGATGAGCCAACCGGTGCTTTAGACACCAAAACCACGGAAGAAGTGATGAATATCTTTACCCAACTCAACCGTGATGGGATGACTGTAGTCATGGTTACTCATGAACCCGATGTGGCACGCTTAACTAACCGCATTATTTGGTTTAGGGATGGTGCAGTGCTTCAATCCCATTTAAGTATAGAAGACTTATACGCTTCCCATTCATAATGAATTGGGAGGAATGCGGGCAAAATGCCCGCTTCTCTTTCCCAATGCATCGGATTTTATGAGTTACTGATTACCCAATTATGAACGAGTTTTATACCATTCGCTCGGAAGTCAATCAACGACCGAATAATGAAGATAGCTTCTTAGCTCTGGAGTTGAACCCCCCCAATAGTCGCACTCCTGTGTGGGTATTGGCCGTTGCTGATGGCATGGGAGGACATGCCAGAGGTGAGGATGTGAGTCGGGAAGCACTACGCAGATTAGGGGTGTCGCTATTTGAACAGCTTTGTATGACTCCTGCCTTGAATCAGGAGAAGATGGATAGTCTGCGGATGGAAACCCTGGGTCGGGCGCTTCAGGAAGGGCTAGAGCAGGCGAATGATTTTGTGCGTCGGATGGCGAGGGCGAATCGATGGGGGAAAGCGGGAACTACGGTGGTTGCGGTGTTACTTTGGGGACAGCGAGCCGTGGCGACGAATGTTGGTGATAGTCCCTTGTTTCATTATCGACGGGGCGATCGCACCGTAAACCAACTCAGCCTCGATCATACCGTGGCGGCTGCCTTGGTGCGCGGGGGCATGATTACGGCAGAGATGGGTAAGTATCATGAGGGTCGCAATCAGTTAGAATTTTATCTTGGTCGAGAGACATTACCGGGAGATCCATTGATAGAGATCGGTTTGGAACCTGGCGATCGCCTCCTGCTCTGTACGGATGGCATTAGTAGCCCTATTGACACGATACAATTGCTCTCTTGCTTAACCATTGCCTCCCTTCCTGAATCTGCCCAAGCCTTAATTGACACCGCGCAAAAAGCCGGATCGACGGATAATCAGACGCTGATTATCTGGCAATCTGGGGATTCGGCAATCAGTCAAGCAACCGTACAACAGATCAATTAAAAATTAAAAATTAAAAATTAAAAATTGAGGTGAGTTATGACGGATACTTTGGCAGTGACGGTGGGTGGAATTATTCCGGTTAATATTAGTGGAATTGCACGAGTTGAGTTATTGGAATTGTTAGGCGTAGGGGGCTTTGGTTCCGTTTGGAAAGTGAAAGACTGTGCCAGCAATACCCTCTATGTTCTCAAGATTATTATGGGGTTGAAAGAAGGCAGTATTATGGTGGAACGGGTGCGGTTAGAAGCCTCAGTAAAAATCCCTTCTCCCCATATTGTGCCCGTGTTGGGGTTGCGCGAGTGGGACAGTCATACCTTTTTAATTCTGTTTGCCTATTCTCCCGGAAAATCCTTGGATCAATTCATTATCGGGGCAGGACTAACCGCCCGACAAAAAAGAACCATTTTTGCCGATATTCTCAAGGGCGTGAGTGCCGCCCATAGCTATAATATTATTCATCGAGATTTGAAACCTGCTAACATTTTAATCGAATCCGATGGAAAAGTCAAGATCATTGACTTCGGAATTTCTAAGTTTCGGGGTAAGGATATTACAGCCAGTGGGGAGTTTTTAGGCACGCCTCACTATGCGGCTCCAGAGTTGTTGGTTTATGGCTCCAATGTAGCTGATGCTCGCGTGGATATTTATGCCTTGGGGCATTTGCTATATGAGCTATCCATGGGGGAACATTTTTGGCAGCATAAGGGCTGGAATAAATTAGAAGATTTTGTCAATTATGTGAACAAGCATCCGGGTTTAGTCGATGGGATTGAATTACGCGATTTTGGCTGTGCCTTTCATCCGGATGCGAAAACTATTTTAGCCAAAATGATAAAAATAGACCCCGAACAGCGCTATCAAGCGGTTGATGAGATTTTAGAAGCTTGGGGTTATTCGGTTGAGGTTCCGGAATTACCTTCAGGTCTCAATTTTGAGTATCCCCTGTTGATTGTCGAGTCGATTACTAATCGGGATGCGCGGACATTTGTCAATATTCAACCGGGGAAAACCCTAATTTTAGGGCGAGCAGAAATTGCCGGAGCCGATAACAGTATCAGTCGCCAACACTTAGAGTTTTCCCGCACAGATAAAACCTATTTTGTCCGGGATAAGGGCAGCAAGAATGGGACGCTTTTGCGGGGGAAGAAATTGGGGGAAACTCCGGAAAAATTACGCCATGGCGATCGGTTGAAAGTGGGGGATGTTTTTCTACACTTCTGCTTTAGCGATTAATTAAGAAACCCGGTTTCTTCAAGAAACCGGGTTTCTGGGTATGGTAGAATAAAATTAGGTCTTTGTGCGAGGGTGAATTCATGAAAAAATGTGACGGATGTGGGGCATCCAATGAAGATAAAGCTAAATTTTGTCAGGAATGCGGGCGGGCATTTGCGGGGGCATCTTCTCCGAGCGCCACAGTTAGCAAAACCGTAGAATCGGCTGCTCCAAAAACCACGGGCGTAACCCTGAATTTAGCAGCCAGTTTAATGACGAGAGCGCAGCAACTCGACCAAAAACGCAAAGCCGATATTCTCTTTGTTCTCGACTGCACCGGGAGCATGGGTGGGGAAATTGAAGGCATCAAAGAAACCATTAGTGAATTTGCCGATTTAATTGAGTCGGAAGGAGTGCGGGTGCGCGTGGGGTTGGTGGCATTTCGAGATAGACTGATTCGGGAAGATCATCGGGTGTTGACGTTTGGGGGAGAAGTGTTTACGAATCAGCCGAAACAGTTTCGCGAACAAGTGTCTAAACTGAGAGCAACGGGAGGGGGAGATGCACCGGAAAGTAGTTTAGATGCCCTGATGTTAGCCCTGAATCAACCCTTTGGAACAGACGGAAATAAGGTGATTGTTTTAATTACGGATGCGCCACCCCATATTCCTGATTTGGAAACCCAGAGTATGGAGCAAGTGGTGGCGAAGATTAAAGCAGTGGGGATACAACAATGTTATTTAGTGATTCGCACCCAAGATCCCCAAAGTCAGGTTTATTTGAAATTATTAGAAGGCGTGCGGGGGATGGCGTTTGATTTAGGTACAGGGGATGATTTTCGCAAGCGTGCGGAGAATTTTAAGCGCACGTTGCGGGCGTTGGGTAAGACAATTTCCGAAACGGTTTAATGAACAATGAACAATTGACAAGGATCTGTAGGGGCGGGTTTTACCCAAATTCAGGACACCTAAGAATCAATTCTCTAAACCCGCCCCACCCCTACGGTTATTTGAGATAAAGCAGTTGAATTCGATGGAGTGGATTTATGAATACGGAAACGCTGGATACTCTTGTCAAACGATTGCAGGAAACTTTACCGGATTTGAAGAAACAGTATAAAATTCGGGAGATTGGAGTCTTTGGTTCCTATGTTCGCGGGGAGCAAACGGCTGAAAGCGATCTGGATATTTTGGTAGAATTTCACTCGGATTATCGTTTGGGGTTGTTGACATTTTGTGAACTGGAGAACCAGCTAACGGATGAGCTAGGAGTGAAGGTGGATTTGGTGATGAAAACGGGATTGAAACCGCGTATTGGTGAACGAATTTTAACGGAGGTGTGTTATCTATGAGTCGAGATATTATCGATTAACAATGATCTGTAGGGGCGGGTTAATCCCAGATTTAGGACAGCCAAACAATCGATTTTGTAAACCCGCCCCACCCCCGCGACGGTTTTTCCGATATATCCAATTGAATTGTATTGTAATGATGTATGTCTTTGATACTAATATTTGGGTTGCTGCATTACGATCGCGTAGAGGGGCTAGTTTTGTTCTTCTGAAAGCCCTTCGTCAAAGATTGGTTATCCCTGCCGTTTCTGAAGCCTTGTTTTTAGAGTATACTGAAGTCTTGAAGCGAGATGAAAATCTACAGAACTTTTGGATTTCTTCAGAAGAGGTTGACGTTGTTCTCAGTGTACTTGCGGATGTCTGTCAACCCGTTCCCATTTACTTTCAGTGGCGGCCGCAGTTACCAGACCCAGATGATGAAATGGTTTTAGAATGTGCGATTAATGCTCAAGCTCAAGCAATCGTGACATTCAACACTCAGGATTTTTTGCCTGCTGCCCAATTATTTGGAATAGAAGTGGTAAAACCTGGAAGTTTAGTTCAGTCCCTAAAATTACAGGAGAAAATTGGCGGATGAATAGTTATTTTCTACAGTTACCCGACGAAGTATTGAAGGAAATTAAACGTTTGGCTGAAGAAAACCAAGTTTCGATGGATCGCTGGCTCTTAAGTGCTATAACTGAAAAAATAGAAGCCCAAAGGACGGTTCACCTGCTGGAGAGTTATGCAAAACAAGCCGATTATAGCCGTTTTGACAAAATCTTAGATAAAATTCCTAATGCGGAACCCCTCCCTGGAGATGAGTTATCAATGAACAATGAAAAATGAACAATGATTTGTAGGGGCGGGTTTATCCAATATTTAGGACACCCAGCCATCAATTTCCTGAACCCGCCCCCACCCCCGCAAACGGTTGGGGGCAGGTTTACAAAAGTTATGGGTGGGAATTGGGGGATATGGACAAACCTGCCCCTACGGACATTTGGTTTCTTTCCACGGGGCAGGTTATACTGAAACTGGGGTAATCCACCCACAACCCAATCCTTTTTAATTTTTTCGGCTGTCGCCGACATGAAAATTTTTCATTTTTAATTGACCCATGCGCTGTCTGAACTGTCATACCGATGGACTGCCCCTGAATACTGAAATTTGTCCCAACTGTGGTGTCCATTTGCCCTCCCTGCACCGGAACTTGTTAAAGCCGGGGACAAAATTGCAGGGGGGGAAATATGAGATAGATTATGGACTTGGACAAGGGGGGTTTGGCATCACCTATCGGGGGAGTCATAGCCGGTTGCAGAAAATTGTGGCAATTAAGGAGTATTTTCCTCAAGAACAGGTGGTACGTCATGGAGCCACGGGGAAAATTACGGTTCCGCGCACGCAGGAGAAGGAGTTTCAGCGAGGAAAAGAGCGATTTTTTGCGGAAGGGCAGAAGTTGGCGCAAATCAATCATCCGAATGTGGTGAGGGTGGAGGATTCGTTTGAGGAGGGGGATACGGGATATTTGGTGATGGAGCTAATCCCAGGAAATAGCCTGAAGCAAATCCTAGAGCAAAAGCGGTTATCGACTGATGAAATCGAGGGGGTGATGGCGCAGGTGGTGGCAGGGTTAGCGGCAGTCCATAAGCAAAAGATGTATCATCTGGACTTGAAGCCGGATAATCTGATGATGACTTCAGATGGAGTGGTGAAGCTCATTGATTTTGGCGCAGCGAAACAGGTGTTGGCGACGGTGACGCGCAAAAGTACAAGGCTGTTTACGGAAGGCTACACTGCACCGGAAGTGATGGGGGATGGGGAGATTGGGGCGTTTAGCGATATTTTTGAGTTGGGGATGATTTTGCATGAGATGGTAGCGGGAGAGTTGCCCCCATCTGCTATCTCGCGGTTGTTGGTGAATAAGGGTTGGCAACCGCAGGATATTGGGGAGCCTTGGTTGGGGTTGTTGAAAAGTGCCCTACCGATGGAGCCAACAGAGAGAGCGCAGGATGTGCGTCAGTGGTGGGAGAGTGGTATCGCTAAACCGTTGTCATTGCGAGCGGAGCGAAGCAAACGCCCAGATTCGGAGACGGGGGGAGATGGCTTCATTCCGCTACGCTCCACTCGCCATGACGAGTCCATTCCGCTTCGCTCCACTCGCCATGACGAGCATCAAGTATTTCGGTTTGAAGTGCTGACGGTGAACCGACGGGGAAAAGTGATTAAGCGGGAAAACAGGGAAGCGCAGTATTTCCAGGAGGATTTGGGGGAAGGGATATCTTTAGATATGGTGGCTATTCCGGGGGGAACTTTCCTCATGGGTTCGCCACCAGGGGAAGGAAGGGATAGTGAAAAGCCGCAGCATTCGGTGACGATGCAGCCGTTTTATATGGGGAAATTCTTGATTACTCAGGCGCAATGGCGCAGGGTAGCGTCGTTTCGGAAAGTGAAGCGGGACTTAGAGTCTAATCCGTCTCGTTTTAAGGGAGATAACTTGCCAGTAGAAGAAGTTTCATGGTATGATTGCGAGGAATTCTGCGCTAGGCTGTCCCAGTATACGAGAAAATCCTATGGTTTGCCCTCTGAGGCGCAATGGGAATATGGCTGCCGCGCCGGAACGACGACCCCTTTTCATTTTGGCGAAACCCTGACGACTGACTTAGCCAATTATGCCGGGAATTATACTTATGCTGATGCCCCCAAGGGTGAGTATCGTCAGAAAACCACACCGGTAGGAAAGTTTCCGCCGAATGGGTTTGGGCTTTACGATATGCACGGCAACTTGGGGGAATGGTGCTACGACCATTGGCATGAAGATTATTATAATGCAGCTCCTGTCGATGGGAGTATATGGTTATCTAGAGATAAAGAAATGGTTCGTCGTGTGATTCGCGGTGGTTCTTGGGACAGTTCTCCTAGGTTCTGTCGCTGTGCGTTTCGGTTCAACTTCGATCCCGACATTCAGGGCAGCGGCAGCTTTGGTCTGCGGGTTGTCCGTCTCCCCCCCAGGACTTAATTGCCCTTTGCTCTTTTGCCCTCTGCTTACTCCGCCGGAGGCGCAATTTTTTTTTGAAAAACAGGGGTTCTGACTGGCGACTACCCTATAGACATACACATATCCTGATTATACCTTGGAGGTTAGCAGAAAATGGGGGAGAAGTCAAGAATCAATTAAAAATTAAAAATTAAAAATGATTGGTAGGGGCGGGTTTTACCCAAATTTATGCAGCTTCGGCAGCGATTAAGAAACCCGGTTTCTTGAACAATACCTTCGCCAAAAAAGGGTAGAGCCGGGTATAGTAAGGTTGTTGTCAACCACAACTACAACCTCTATACCCAGCCCATGCTTGACATATTAACACTTTTACAATGCTTGCAACCATACATCGGGGCCACGAGTAT
>NZ_JAQOSP010000072.1 GCF_030068475.1 Roseofilum acuticapitatum BLCC-M154
CATTACGAGCTCTGGGCCCACCCGGGGGCACCTGAGGACTGGGGGAGTGGGGGAATTGTTAATTGTTAATTATTCATTGTTAATTATTCATTGTTAATTGTTAATTATTCATTGTTAATTGTTAATTATTCATTGTTAATTGAGTCCCTGTACCACAAACCCAGCCCAATAATAGGGATCGGCAAACGGAGTATCCAGAGCATAGGACTGGGATAAACGGCGCTTCAGCTCGTTCAACCGGGTTTCATTGTCCCCATAGCGCTCTTGCAGATAGTCTAAAAGTCGGGTTTTGTACTGCTTCTCCAACTCCTTACCCGTCAAACTGCGTAAATCCTGTTGCGCTTGCTGGAGGGCGGTGGAGCGGCTTACACCAGAATTTCGCTTTTGATCGTATAAAATCGCTAACAGGGCGCTTCCTAGGTCAGCTACTGCCCACTGGGTCGTGATGACTGCCCTGGCTCCAGCACAGAGGAAACCCGCCGCTAGGGTCAGGGGGTCATCGGAGGGGTTGGCGGCGGTAAAATTGACTTCACAGCAGGAGGTAAAAATCTCTTCTACATCGGGTATCCGCCAGCCGGGAGTGAGCAGCAACCCCAGGGTGAGAGCGCCATCGGCGAGGCGGAGCCGGGAATTGAGGGGGTTTTCCCAGTCATACCTGGCGTGGTGGCTGCTGTGCAGGCGACCGACGGTTTGCAGCAAGGTTTTATACTGGTCAACTGTGGCTTGTTTGCCCCGCAGGTAGCGAGAGGCGGGTACGTTGTGGGCTTGGGCAATGGTTTGGCACTCGAAGGGGGTAAAGGGTAAATCTTCGGTGGCATCGGCGACAATGCCCAGGGCTGGCTCCGTTAGGGCTGGGCGCTCTTGGCAATACTGTAAAATGCGGCAAGAGGGAATCAGGCGAATGCGGAATTGATCGCCCAGGTAGCCTGTCGCGGTTTGTTTGCGTTTGGGGGTTTTGGGCGTTCCTCCCGGTTTTCTGCTCTCCTCTGGGAGTGCCTGCGGGTGCGGGTGGGGAGTGGGTGCAGACAGGGGAAGCGCTGCGAAGGGAATTTGATGCAGCACCAGGTGCGGAACGATAATCAGTTCTTCGATACCTTGGAGATGGGTTTGGATTAAGTGATTCAGGTTGAGGCGCTCGGTGAGTTGATGGAGGAGTTCAACCATGTTATCGCGCCATTGGGGGTTGTCCTTATAGATATAGTTGGCGTAAGGTCTTGTCCAGTTTTCGATTAACCAATTTTGCAGGCTGTCAATTCCTTGTTCTGGGCAACGGTGGCATTGGGTGGGTTTATCCTGATAGAGAATAAAGATCAATGTCTCCTCATCATTCGTGTAGAAACTGAGCAGAGCGGTGGTAGCATCCGGGAGCAGGTTCTGCATCTCGGTGAAGCTCAGGGGAGCGACTTCCTTAGAACCGGCTAAAACGGGATCTTGACGGCGCAGTGCTTGCCAAACCTGTTGTTTTTCCGCTTCTAAGGCTTGGATATCCTGGACAAACTGATCAAAGCTTTTGTCATTGTCGGGGTTTTGTGAGCGTTGGCGTTTTTGGTTGATTGCGGTTTGCAAGGCTTCGTAGCGCTGGAGTAAGGCTTGCACGGCTTCGGGAATCTCGCCCCCTTGATAGAGGTCGTTACTGTGCATTAAGTCTACCAGATGTTTGGAGCGGCTGCGATCGGCATATTCCAAGGCTTGGTCGTATTGCTCCAGGTTGACATAGGCTTGGATGATATTGGCGTAGACTCCCCTAGAGTTTGCCATCAATTCTTGGCGGCGATCGTCTGTGGTTGTCCAAGCGCGACTTTGTTCGACGGCTTCGATCGCGGTAGCATAGCCTTCAATGGCGAGGTTCCAGTCGCCTTCTGTGAAGCCGAGATAGCTTAAATTTTTTGCAGTGTTGAGACAATCTAAGGGTAAGGTTTGGGGAAGATGAATTGTTAATGCCTGACGATAAGCTTGGATCGCCTCCTCTAAATTCTTCCCCTTCTCCCGAATTGAGGCCAGCTCTTGGTAGGCAACCCCCAGATTATTTTGCGTTTGGGCGTAATCTTGGGGGCATTTGTCCGGTGTGCGGAACTTGAGGGCATTGTTGCAAGCGGCGATCGCCTTGTCTAAATTCTCCCCCTTCTCCCGAATTGAGGCCAGCTCCCAGTAGGCAGTCCCCAGATTATTTTGCGTTGCAGCATACTGTTCCGGGTTATCATCCAAGTGATGCAACATCCACTGATACCCAGAAATAGCAATCTCCTGATTCGTTTGCAGATCTCCCAAAGGAAAATTACTAATCTCAATACTGATATTCCCCACCAGCCCTACCATCGCGGTTTCTGCTTCTGGCTGTGCTGCAATCACTTGGTTCGCCACCTCCTGCAACATCCCCGCAAACGCTCCATCCAGCAGATGCTGATGGCTTGCCAGCAGTGCTTGCGTCTGTTGCGAGTTCCCTGTCCCCTCCGCTTGCATTAATTGGACGATAAACGGATGGTACTCTTCTGGAGTGTGGCGCTGTTCCCGACTCTCTCCCCCAAACACCTGCTCCAACAACCGCACCAATCCCAGCGCCATCTGTTCCTGTCCATTCTCCATCAACTGCTGCGCCATCATCCTCCCCACCTGCAACAACCCCTCATCCACCAGTCCTCGATTCTCGCGCAAAATCCGCCCCTCGTCTCCCTGCTCGCACTGCAACAGTTCCGTCAGCAGGTTCACATATTCCCGTATCCGTTGTTCATCCATTTTTCCGTCCTCCTTTTTCAACCATTATATCCATGTGAGATCCCCCTAAATCCCCCTTAGAAAGGGGGACTTCTGCTGCCCCCCCTTTTTTAAGGGGGGGTTGGGGGGGATCAAAACGTTTTCATTCAATCATCCCGTAGGGGCAGGTTTCACCCAGATTTTCGCCACCCACCCATCAATACAGCAGTTTTCGCTGTTATGTGGGACATCTTGATCCCCCTAAATCCCCCTTAAAAAGGGGGACTTTCCTATTCCCCCCTTTTTAAGGGGGGCAAGGGGGGATCTTTTCCTACTGTCCACCGATACAGCGCAAAGCGC